>WYBE01000031.1 GCA_011526045.1 Nevskiales bacterium
TCGCCCGCGCCTTGACGCCGCCGCCCCGCGCGCCTATCTTCCTGACACATGCTGCGGGGTAGAGCAGTTGGTAGCTCGTCGGGCTCATAACCCGGAGGTCGCTGGTTCGAGTCCAGCCCCCGCTAGTGAAACGGACGCCGCAAACCGCGGCGACCCACGAGTTAACAGCAGACGCCGGCATCGAGACGTGCCGGCGTTTGCGTTTTTACGCCAAGCGTGGCAAGGGTTTACGCCGGTCGGTCAGCGGCGGCGTCTCTCGTACCGGCGGCCGCGCGCCCACGCAGCCGTGCGGAACGGCCCGCCTCGACCGAAAGTCTCTGTGTCTCTCGCCGGGTTGCGCCGGCGGGTTAACGCATGTTGTGGCTCGATTGCGCGCATTTCACGGTCTTCAAGAAAAACTGTTTGTGACCCGCCGGTTAAACAAACGCGCGGACACCGCATGTCGCGACGGCATAGGTAACGGTGGACAAGCAGCTCAATACGTCGCATGAGGCGACGGGATGTGGCTGCCTGGAGTCCACCAACATGTCACGTCGCACGGATGCGAATCCCCTGTCGCCGGCAGAACGCAGACGCGAAATCGCCGCCATTCTCGCCCGAGGCGTTCTACGGCTCCGCCACATCGCCAGGACTGGCAAAAACATGCATGCTCAGAAATCTCCTGCTGACGGCGAAAAAGGCCTTGAGCTTTCGGGCGAAACGAGGCTCAGTGTGTCTGAGCGTACCCGCGGGTTACGCCTGCGGGATGATGGAGACGATGCATGAAACTGAACCTTGCCGAAGAGCTGGCGGCGATGGAGCGGATGACTGTTGGGCAGCTTCAGGACCGCTACTTAGAAGTATTTGGTGAACCGGTCCGCAGCCGCCATCGCCAGTACCTGATCCGTCGCATTGCCTGGCGGCTCCAAGCGAACGCCGAAGGCGGACTTTCTGAACGGGCCCGACGCCGGGCCGAAGAACTGGCCAACGACGCCGACGTTCGCGTTACGCCGCCACGGTGGGCGCCGGTGGGCGACGTGGTACGCCCCGGCACCACGGCCAAGTTGGTCCGCGTAGGCGCGATGTCCGATCCGCGCGTACCAGGGCCAGGCTCGCAGATCACTCGCAAGTACAAGGGCAAGACGATCACCGTCACAATTCTGGATAACGGTTTCGAATACCTCGGGGAGCGCTATCGCTCGCTGAGCGCGGTCGCCAAAGCCATCACCGGCTCGCACATGAACGGGTTTCGGTTCTTCGCACTGGAGGGCAAGCCGTGACCGCCGCAACTGCCATCCGCGCACCTGGGGCCCGCCGCCGATCGAGCACGGACCGATCTCGCGTTGCGACCATCCGGTGCGCGATCTACACGCGGAAGAGCAGCGACGAAGGGCTTCAGCAAGAATTCAACTCCTTGGACGCACAGCGCGAGGCTGCCGAGGCATTCATCGCCAGCCAGAAGGCCGAGGGTTGGATCGTTGTTCCGGACCGCTACGACGATGGCGGCTACACCGGCGGCAGTTTGGAGCGGCCGGCGCTTCAACGCCTCCTGGCTGATATCGACGCCGGCCGGATCGACTGCGTTGTTGTCTACAAGGTAGACCGGCTGAGCCGCTCGCTGATGGACTTCGCCAAGATCATGGAAACCTTCGAACGGCACCAGGTTTCGTTCGTCTCCGTCACCCAGCATTTCAATACGACCCATTCGATGGGCCGGCTCACGCTGAACATCCTGCTCTCGTTCGCCCAATTCGAGCGCGAGATCATCGGCGAACGCATCCGCGACAAAATTGCCGCATCCCGGCAGAAGGGCAAATGGACCGGCGGCACGCCGATCCTCGGCTACGACGTGGACCGGTCGAATGGCGGCCCGAAACTCATCGTCAATGCGGCCGAGGCCACGCGCGTCCGCCAGATCTTTGAAATGTACCTCGAGCATGGCTCGCTTCTTGCCGTCGTGGCCGAGCTGGAGCGGCGCAGCTGGCGCTCGAAGTTCTGGACGACACGCAGCGGCAAATCCCGCGGCGGCCTGCCGATCGATAAGTGCGGCCTACATAACATGCTGACAAACGTACTTTACGTGGGCAAGGTCCGGCACAAGGAACAGATTCATCCCGGCGTACACGAGGCAATTATTCCCGAGGACCTCTTTCAGCGCGTCCAGGTGCGGCTCCACCAGAATCGCAACGCCGGCAGCGTGGAACTGCGCAACCGCCACAGTGCCCTGCTACGTCGATTGCTCTATTGCAAAGCATGCGGCCGCGTGATGGTCCACACATTCGCCAGCCGGGGCAACAAGCGATGGCGCTACTACACATGCACGAACGCCATGAAAAACGGCCGCCACAAGTGCCCGGTCGGATCGCTACCGGCGGCCGAAATTGAACGTGCCGTGATCGACCAGATTCGCTGTATCGGCCAGGCCCCGGAGATTCTGGAAGATACGGTTGGACTGGCACGGGCCCAGGCCGAGGAGTCGGTGGAGCGTTCGTCTGTCGCGCGCCGCGCGTTGGAACGCGATATTGCCAGGTGCCAAGGCGATATTCAGCGTCTGGCTACGTCCGAACAGACCACCGATACCACCGCACTCCATGCTGCGGAATTACATGATCAACTCGCCCGTTGCAGCCGGCGGCTGATCGAACTCGACAAGGAAATCGGCGAACACCGCCGTGACATGATCGAAAAGGATGACGTCGCCGCCGCATTCGCAGATTTCGATAACCTCTGGTCGGCGCTTAGCCCTCGTGAGCAGGTCCGGTTGATCAATCTTCTCGTGAGCCAGGTCGAGTTCGATGCCGACGAAAGCAGCCTTGCCGTTTCATTCCACCCGTCAGGCATCAATGCGCTGGCGGCCGAAGCTGGCGCGAAATCCGCGAGGAGCGCCGAGGAGGATGCCGCGTGATCACTATCAAACGGAAAGTCCATTTCGTGCGGAGCGACCACGGCCGGAAGACCGTCTCGGCCGCACCGCGCCCGGCCGAGAGGGCCGAGCCTGGGCGCATCCCACGGATCTCTCGCCTTATGGCGCTGGCAATTCGCTTTGACCGCCTCGTCCGCGATGGCAATATCATGGACCAATCCGAACTCGCCCGCCTGGCCCATGTGACCCAGCCCCGGATGACGCAGATTATGAACCTGAACCACCTCGCGCCGGATATTCAGGAAGAAGTGCTTACCCTTCCACGCCTGACCTGCGGTCGTAACCCCATTCATGAAAAGATGATGCGTCGAATCTGCGCCGAGCCGAGCTGGCTGCGGCAACGCGAAGCCTGGCAGGAAATTCGGTTGGTTGTTCAGTAATTCCACCCGCTGCGTCTGGGTGTGTAACAAAGCGCTTGCCATTGACCCTCGGGTTATGCTATCCTACGCCGTTTAGTAAACGGAAAACAGCGGCGATGCCATTGGCAAGAGGATGTAGGTCGCATGGCCAGGCGCAGGGTCAAAAACGGGGCTCCCCGGCCGGTTGAAAGCGATGCCGGTGCCGTCAATGTAGCGGACCTGAACAGGGAACTGTTTCAGGCGGCGGTCAACCTGCGCGGCTCTATCGAGCCGGCCGACTATAAGCGCTATGTCCTTCCGATCATCTTCCTTCGCTTCCTGTCGCTGCGCTACGAGCGCCGGCGTGAGCAGCTCGAAAAGTTGATCGCCGACCCCAAGAGCGACTACCACACAAAGAATCCCAAGGCCGCGAAGCAGATTCTCGACGACCCCGACGAATACCGCAGCGCCGGCGCGTTCGTCGTCCCCCCAGCGGCGCGCTGGGCAAGCATCGTGCAGCAGGCCCAGGCCGACGACATCAAGGTCAAGTTCGACGACATCCTGGAACTGCTCGAGAAAACCTACCCGGACAAGCTCCGCGGCCTCCTGCCGCGCATCTACGCCGGGTCCAACCTCGCCGCCGAGAATCTGCGCGGCCTGATCAACCTCTTCTCAAAGGATATTTTCAAACAGGATCACGGCGGCGAAGACCTGATTGGCCGCGTGTATGAGTACTTCATTGGCGAGTTCGCCAACTCCGAGGGCAAGCGCGGCGGCGAATATTTCACGCCCGCCAGCATCGTCCGCATGCTCGTCGCCATGCTCGAACCCACCAACGGTGTCGTCTTTGACCCGTGCTGCGGTTCCGGCGGCATGTTCGTGCAGTCCGATCAGTTTACGAAGCACAACCGCCAGCTCTCGTTCGTCGGCCAGGAATCGAAGGATTTCACCTACCGCCTGTGCCGCATGAATCTGTTTATTCACGGCATCGACGGCAAGATTGAACTCGGCAATTCCTACAGCGACAACCGTCACGCGACGACCAAGGCCGATTACATCCTGGCCAATCCCCCGTTCAACGACGGGGCCAAGGGCGAGCGCGGCTGGGGAGCCGACAAGATTCCCGACAAAGACCCGCGTCTGATCGTCGGCGGCGAAAAGATGCCCCTGTCGCCCCGCAACGCGAACACGATGTGGATCATGCACTTCCTCCACCACCTGAAGGACACTGGCACCGCAGGCTTTGTCATGGCCACGGGCGAACTGTCTAACAGCGAGACCGCCAGGCTGGAAGTGCGCAAGGCCCTGATTGAGCACGACTTCGTCGACTGCATCGTCCAACTCACCGGCCAGCTCTTCGCCAACACTCAGATTCCCTGCGCCCTGTGGTTCCTGTCAAAGAATCGCGCCGGCAAGGGCGGCTTCCGCAAGCGCACCGGCGAAATCCTGTTCATCGACGGACGCAAGCTTGGCTCCCTGATTCCGGGTTCGCGCAAGCAGAAACAACTCTCGGATGACGAATTGGAACGCGTCGCCTCGGCATACCGCCAGTTCCGGCGCACCGGCGTCCCCGACGAAGTCGCCGGATTCTGCAAGGCCGCCACGCTGGACGAGGTGCGCCAGCACAAGTACGCGCTCACGCCCGGCCGGTACGTCGGCGCCGCCGAGGCCGATGGCGACGACGAGCCGTTCGATGAAAAATTGCCGCGCCTGACGGCCCTGTTGCGCGAGCAGATGAAGCAGGCCAGCGAACTCGATGCCGCCATCAATGAGGTGCTGGTGGAGGTTTCCAATGGCCGATGAATCCGCCCCGAGCGGCCAGATTCTCATTTACCGCGACGGGGCGACTCAACTCCGCGTCCGCCTGGATGCCCAGACCGTCTGGCTTTCCCAGCGCCAAATCGCCGAGCTTTTTCAGGTCTCGGTCCCGACCGTAAACGAGCATCTGGCAAACATTTACAGCGAGAAGGAGCTGGCGCCCGGGGCAACTATTCGGAACTACCGAATAGTTCAAACTGAGGGTGCCCGCCAAGTAGCCCGCAACGTCGATCACTACTCGCTCGACGTCATCCTCGCCGTTGGCTACCGCGTCCGTTCGCCGCGCGGCACGCTCTTCCGCCAGTGGGCCACGGCCCAGCTCCGCGAACTGCTGGTCAAGGGATTCGTGCTTGACGACGAACGCATCAAGGCCGGCCGCACGATCGGACAGGACTATTTCGACGAGCTGCTCGCCCGCATCCGCGACATCCGTTCCAGCGAGCGGCTGTTCTACCAGAAGATCACCGACATCTACGCCACCAGCGCCGACTACGACGCCAGCGCAGAGGTCACGCAGCGGTTCTTTCAGACCGTGCAGAACAAGATGCACTGGGCCGCCCACGGACACACCGCCGCCGAGATCGTCGCCCAGCGCGCCGACGCCGATCAGCCCCACATGGGGTTGACTTCCTGGAAGAACGCGCCCACCGGTCCGATCCGCAAGGCCGACGTCGCCGTCGCCAAGAATTACCTCGCGCAGGACGAGATCGAAGCGCTAAACCTGATCGTCTCGGCCTATCTCGACTTCGCGGAACTCCAGGCAAAGAGCCGCCGCGTCATGCACATGGCGGACTGGATCGCCAAGCTGGACGATTTCCTGCGCCTCAGCGAGCGCGACATCCTCACCCACGCCGGAAGAATCAGCCATGACGCGGCCGTGGATCATGCCCACGAGCAGTTCGCCAAGTACGACGAACAGCGCCGGCAACTGGAGGCCCAGCAGCCCACAAGTGATTTTGACAAGGCCGTCGAGGACGTGAAACGACTCGGCAAACAGCGGCCGAAGCAACTGCCGCCGGCGAGCCCGCCGCCGAAACGCCCGCGCCAAAAACCCAGACGCAAAGGGGCCAGCGATGGGAAGTAATGGCCGAGAGCAATTCCAAGTAATGGATATGCAGCGCCGTGGCTGGTTACTCGTCGAAGACGGCAATCATGGCGAGTACCGGCCACGTCCCGATGAATTTGGAATCGGTAGGTGGGCCTTCATCCGCGCGGCTGATATGGATGGCGGCCACGTGCTATTTGACTCGGCCCAGCGAATTAACGATGTCGCGCGAAAACGAATCATCAAAGGCGTCGGCGCAGGGGGTGACGTACTGCTTTCTCACAAGGGCACCGTCGGCAAGCTGGCGCTAGTACCGCAAGATGCGCCACCGTTCGTCTGTTCTCCGCAGACGACATTTTGGCGGGTATGCGACCAGCATCGAATCTCTCGCCGCTTCCTGTACTACTTCATGTGCTCCGACGAGTTCCGTCAGCAACTCGATTCCCGGAAGGGCGAAACGGACATGGCGGATTACGTGAGTCTCACCGCGCAGCGCGAACTCTGGGTCACATTGCCGACGCTCAGTGAGCAGAAGGCGATCGCGCGCGTGCTCGGCGTCCTGGACGATAAGATCGAGTTGAATCGGCGGATGAACCAGACGCTGGAGGGGCTGGCGCGGGCGCTGTTCAAGAGCTGGTTCGTCGACTTCGACCCGGTGGTCGCCAAGGCCGCAGGCAAGAAGCCCGTCGGCATGTCCGCCCAAACCGCCGCCCTTTTCCCTGACCGCTTCCAGGACTCCGCCATCGGCCCAATTCCGAACGGCTGGAAAGTCGCAGCCATTGGCGAGTTGGTTGATGTCGTTGGTGGATCGACGCCAAGCACGGCAAACGCGGCATTTTGGGAGGGCGGCACAATCGCATGGGCCACGCCGAAGGATTTGTCGAATATCGCCGACCCGGTTCTGATCGAGACGGAGCGGAAGATCACCTCGGCAGGTCTTGATCAGATCAGTTCTGGCTTGTTGCCCAAGGGAACAGTGCTGTTGTCGTCGCGCGCGCCCGTTGGTTATCTCGCCGTCGCTGAAATACCTGTCGCCGTCAACCAAGGCTTCATTGCAATAAAGTGCGGGCGCGCCACGCCAAACCTGTTCGTCTTGTTCTGGGTGAAAGCGAACATGGACGAGATCGAGAGTCGCGCCAACGGCACGACCTTCATGGAAATCAGCAAAGCGAATTTCCGCCCGATACCAGCGGTGGTGCCGTCGTCCGACGTGGTGCGATGCTTCCAGGCCAGTGCTGATCGGTTGCTTAAGCGGATCGTAGCAAACATTCGACAGTCACGATCCCTGGCCACACTCCGCGACGCGCTGTTGCCGCAGTTGATGTCCGGCGAGATGCGGATACAGCAAGCGGGAAAGCTGGTGGAGCAGATGACATGAGGAGACTTCCTTTATGAGCGCAGATTTTGACCCGGACAATCCAGAAGACGGCCATTATTGGCGCGGGCTGCCGGCAGATGAAGTCGAGATCTTCGAGGACAAGTCGCAAACTTACGGCCGCAGCACGCTTTCTGAGTTGAATGGTATGCCGACGATGAAGGGAAAATGTTGTGCGAGGTTCTTTTCGTCGAAAGGCAATGCTGTTGCGTGGGCAAAAGCAATGCGTGCCGGTGCCAAGGTACTGGCTGTCCCGATGGCAAGCCTGACCCACAGCGTTGACTACGACGTTTGGCCTGCAACCAAAGATGTGTATATCACGGGTGAAGCGGCAAGGAAGTACGGCGTCATGCGCGAGCCAGATGAGGGTCAATGACCGTCGGATTAGAAGGAGACTACCGCATGATGGCCCCCGGACATGCCGAACTCCACTATCGCGCCAGGTTCAACCTCTGCGCGAAGCAAGATGTTCCGCTCGAATGGGGCAATGTTGTCAGGCTGGTGCGATTCTGGGTCGGAAACCGCGTGGAGCGGAACGACGCCTACACCGGCGGCAAGTGGTTTTTCATCGGCGGTGAATGGTCGCCGCCGGGCGGCCACGGCGTCCGAGTGCAAACGCAACGATTCGTCGGCAAGGGTCAGGAGACGGCCCCCGAGCTGTGGGCCATGCGTTTTGAGCATCCGTGCCGGGATATTCCCCATCGGACGTGGCGCACGGACATCGGATTGGTCCGGCTTGAAACCGGCGATCTGGAAGTATCGATCACGAATTGCCACTGGATCAGGCCGGGGTTCATTGGGGCCGAGCCGGCCAGCCCAACGCCCGCAGCGCCGGGCATCGTCCTGGACCTGATCGCCGATGATCGGTGGGAGGCGCGCCTTGGCGCGACGGCGCTCGCCAGCGAACCGCGTCCCCTTGCCGTCGGCGAGGGCATGACGCTGCGAAAGACGCTCGAAGATTCGTCACGGGCCTGTCCGCTCGTTTTCATCATGGGCGATCGGCACACGGGGCATCCACTTCTGAATGCGCATAGATTGGCGAAGTTGCTCGCCGGCACCGCCGTGATCTGCCTGGCAACGGCGAAGGAGATTGATGAAGAGTTGGAGTACACGATCCCCAAAGATTTTCGATGCTGGCCCGGCATGGTCCGCGTTTATCTTCCCGGCCTCAAATTCGACTCGCCGCGCGACGCGCGCCGCCATCGCTTCTTCCTGGCGCGTGACATCACGGTCCTGGGCGCGCCCGTCGTCGAGAACCTGATCATCGAGGGACTTGCCCGTCGCTTCGTTCCCACTACGGGCACGTCGATTTCATCGATTGACGACGTCGCGGATGCTGAACGGCGCGCGCACCTGGAGAGTGCCCTTCGTGCGGCGCGGGAAGGCGCGCAAGACAAGTCCTTTGTGGAGTTTTGCGACACGGAGGTCAAGCGGCTCGAGGCGGACAGCAAGGCATTTCGTGAACAACGAGACGAGGCCGCCGAGCGCGCGGAGAATGCGGACAACCTGCTGCGGACGGAGCGATACCTTCGGCAGGAAGCCGAGCGGCGCATGCGGATCGCCGAAGAATCGACGCGTCAGGGCCAGGAGTTGGTTCGCCTGACGGCCGAGAGGGGAATCCCTGTATCGTCGCTGAGCGAGGCTATCGGCCTGATCGAACGGATGTTTCCCAACAGGATCGTGTTCACTCCCGAGGCGCGTCAGTCGGCGGAAAAAGCCGGCTTCAACGATGAGGCGGACCTAATGCCCGATGCGTTTCGGCTGCTGTGGCACTTGGCGACCACCATGCACGACCTGTGCTTCGGCACGCAGCAGTATGTGGGAAAACTGGAAGACGCATTCCGGCAGCGGTCCGGCGGCATCGAAATCACGATGACGGAGAGGAAGTTAACGAAACAAGACAAGGAAGCGCGGGCGATGCGCCGGATTGTCTTCGAAGGCCAGGAACTTGATTGCACGCCGCATCTCAAGTTGGGCAACGATCCGGACACGTGTCTCCGCGTTCACTTCGCAAAGGCGAAGCGGACCAACGGCAATGAGGTCATCGTCATTGGTCACTGTGGCGACCACTTGAAGACCGCCGGCACAAGGAAGCGTGGGTGATGTCAGGGCATCGTGGCACAGAGACGACCTTCGAACTGACCACCATCGAGCGGTTGGAGCGGGAGGGGTACGTCTGGCAGTCGGGGCCGGATATCCAGCGGGCGCATGACGAGGTCGTGATGAAGGATGTGTTGCGCGAGAACCTCGCCGCGCGCTATCCCGACCTGCCGCCACGGGCGCTCGACGAAGCCGTCGCCCGCATCGCCAGGCCCGAAGGCGTGGACACGCTGCGCCGCAACATGGCCTTTCACGAGATGCTCGTGCGGGGGATCGAGTTGCCGATCGATCTGCCCGGCGGCAAAAAGACCCACCGGCACATTCATCCGATCGACTGGGACCGGCCCGGCCTGAACGACTGGCGCGTCATCAACCAGTTGCCCATCCACGGTCAGAACGACCGCCGGCCCGACATCCTGATCTACATCAACGGCCTGCCGCTGGTGGTCTTCGAGCTGAAAAACCCATACTCGGATCAGCCGACGGTCGATGACGCCTACAACCAGATTCAGCACTACCGCTACGAGATTCCGCAGCTCTTCGACTACAACGCGCTGGTGGTTGTGTCCGACGGCGTGACGACGCTGCACGGCATGTGGCCCGCCAGCGACGAGTGGTACGCCCCGTGGAAGAGCATTGATGGCTTTGAGATCGAACCCAACACGACGGGCAGCATGAAGACGCTGGTCGAGGGCTTGTTCCCAAAGGACCGGCTGCTGTCGTACCTGCGGGATTTCATCGTCTTCGAGGTCGCCAACGAGAAGATCGCCAAGAAGGGCGCGAAGTACCACCAGTTCTTCGCGGCGCGCTTGGCGGCGCACAAGACCATCGAGACGTTTACGGCGGGCAAGGACAAACGCATCGGCGTCATCTGGCACACGACGGGGTCGGGCAAGAGCTTGTCGATGGCCTTCCTTGTGGGCATCCTGCGGCGTGCGCCGGAATTGCAGAATCCGTCGTTCGTCATCCAAGTGGACCGCAATGATCTGGACGATCAGTTGCACGACCAGTTCGTCGCGGCGCGGGCGCTCGTGGGCGACGTGAAGCACGCCGAGAGCGTAGATGATCTGCGGGCGCTGCTGAAGACCGAGGGCGGCGAGGTGATCTTCACCACCATCGAAAAGTTCCGCCTGAAGACGGGGCCGGACGGCAGAATCCTCGAGGTCGAGCACCCGGTGCTGTCGGAGCGCTCGAACCTGGTGATCATCGCCGACGAGGCCCACCGGTCGCAGTACGGATTCAAGGAGGGGTATGCCCGCTACCTGGCCGAGGCGCTGCCCAACGCCCGGCGCATCGGGTTCACCGGCACGCCGATCAGTTTCTCGGGCGCGGACACTGTCGAGGTGTTCGGTGAATTGATCCACACCTATGACATTAAGCAGAGCCAGGAAGACAAGGCCACGGTGCCGATCTTCTACGCGCCGCGTCAGATCAAGCTGCACCTGGGGCAGAAGGACATCGACGCGGCGCTGAAGGAGATTACCGACGAACATCCGGTCTCGGACCTGGAGCGCCGCAAGAGTCAGTGGGCGGCGCTCGCGGCAGCGGCCGGTGCGAAGGATCGCGTCGAGGAATTGGCCAGGGACTTGCTGGCCCATTTTCTCGACCGCACAGCGACGCTGGCGGGCAAAGCGATGGTCGTTTGCATGATCCGCGCGAATTGTGTCAAGCTCTACGACGAATTGAAGAAGTTGGCGCACTGCCCGGAGATCAAGGTCGTCATGACCGGGAATCTCGGCGAAGACCCGCCGGAGTGGGCGCGAGATGGTCACCTCACCACGAAGGTGCAGCGAGACCTGATCAAGAAGCGGATGGTGGACCCCGACGACCCGTTGAAAATGGTCATCGTCTGCGACATGTGGCTGACCGGCACGGACATCCCGTGCCTGCATACCTTGTATGTAGACAAGCCGATGCAGGGCCACAGCATGATCCAGGCGATCTCGCGCGTGAATCGCGTATTTCGTGACAAGCCGCACGGACTGATCGTGGACTACATCGGTATCGGCGACGATCTACGTGAAGCGACGGGGAAATACACCAGCGGCGGCGGCAAGAGCGAGCCTGCGCCCGGTGTCGAGGAAGAGGCTCGTCCACTCTTCATGGCGTGCATCGAAGCCATTCGTCAGATCTTGCCGGCGGACAAAAAATACGGCGGCTGGCGGAAAATGTCCCAGATCGAAATGGAGGACCTCTACGCCTTCGTTTACGGCGTCCTGGCTGATGACGACGAGCGCCGCGATGGCTTTCTCGCGGCCGAACTGCGGCTAAGCAGCGCCTTCTTGCTGGTCAAGCACTTGGACGATTGTCGTGTGTTCGCCGACGAGATCATCTTCTACCAGCGAGTGCGTAAGCAGATTCTCAAGGCGCTGCCGAGCAAGAAGCCGCGGCGCGACTTGGAGCAGGCGGTGCGCGACTTGGTGGACGACACTGTCGAATCTGAGGGCGTCGTCGACATCTTCAAGGCGGCGGGGCTCGAAAAGGCTGACGTGTCGATCCTGGACGACAACTTCCTCCAGACTTTCAAGGATCGGCCGCAGGAGAACTTGCGCCTCAAACTGCTGGAGCAGTTGTTACGCGATGAAATTCAGATTCGGCAGAAGAAGAATCTCGCCAAGGCCCGCTCGTTCCGCGAAATGCTAGAGGCCACGCTGAAGAAGTACCACAACCGACTGATCGACGCGGCGGCGGTCATCAAGTCGTTGATCCAGATCAAGAAGGACATGGACTCCGAACAGCAGCGGGCGGCAGCATTGAACCTGGAGCCGGAGGAGCTTGCCTTCTACGACGCAGTCGCGGCGAATGCAGAACGATTGTACGACCAGGTATTTCTGCGCGAGCTGATCCACGACGTCGTACAGGTCATCAAGCGGAATCTGAAGGTCGATTGGACGCAACCACACCGCGAGGACGTGAAGGCCGAAGTCCGGGCCGCCGTTAAGCGTGTGCTGCGAAATCGTGGGGTTCGCGCCGAGGACTTCGATCAGTTTGTGGAGCAGTTCATGGCACAGGCGGTTGCATTATTCGCGGATTGGCCGATCGCGGCCTAGACGCACCGTGGAGCGGAAATGGCTTTGAAAGTTGAACAGCGCAATTATGTGAACGGAAGCTCGCGCATGAGGCTTTTCGCATGACGGACAAGCCCGGCAAACATTTCGGACAAGTCCTACGCGAAGCGCGCGTTGCCAAAGGTATCAGCCTTCGGAAGTTCGCCGAGCTGGTCGGCATCAGCCCAACTTACCTGTCCCAGGTCGAGCAGGGCAACGTCGATCCACCGACGGCTGAGCGTGTCCGCAAGATGGCGGAGATTCTCAGCGCGAATATCGACGAGTGGACCGCGCTGGCGGGCCGTGTGCAGGAGGATCTGCCACGCATCATCCAGAGCCGGCCGAATACGATTCCCGAGTTGCTTAGGACCACCAAGTCGCTGACGCCGGAGCAGGTCCGCCAACTTCTCGACCAAGCGAAGAAGATGAAAGACGAAGGTGAATGATGGCGCGAACGAAGGCGACATCCACACGATTCAAAGTTCCGTACCTGCGAGAGAAGGACATTGAGGCAGAGGCCCAGTTGCTTCTGGATGAGTATGCGCTGACGGGCAAGTGGACGGTCTCCGCGCCCGTGCCGGTCGAGAACGTTATCGAGTTGCATCTGAAACTGGCGTTCGCCATCGAAGACCTGCGGGCGCTACTGTCGGTCGACGATGTGCTTGGTGCGATCTGGTTCACGGAGAAAGAGGTGCGCGTCGACGTTCGACTCGATCCATCGGCCAATCCGGCGTTGCTTGGCCGCTACAGGTTCACGCTCGCCCACGAGGTCGGTCACTGGCGGCTCCATCGCACGCACTTTCAGGATGATCCGAGCCAGGCGAAGCTGTTCGACGGTCGAGGTCGGCCTGCGTTTGTCTGCCGATCCTCGGAGAAGCCGCCGGAAGAGTGGCAGGCAGACTTCTTCGCGGGCTGCATGTTGATGCCGCGCGCGTTGGTGCGGTCCGCGTGGCAAGCGTGGCATGGCAATCTTGATCCGGTTGCCGTGCAACAGTTGCCTGGCGTTACAAACAGTACTGATTCAAAGGGGAATGAGAATGCGACGCTGGAGAGATTCTGTCGTCCGTTCGCCGGCCAGTTTGAAGTGTCGGCGGAAGCCATGCGCATTCGGCTGGAGAATCTTGGTTTTCTGCTGCGCGATGTGCCGAACATGCTCTTTTGAGCGCTCGGCTGCGCGTTTTTTTTTGTTCGCCTTGTTCACTGTTCATGGTACATGGACGCACTTGGGTTACATCGGGAACACGACCAGTTTCGCGCGGCAATGGAAGCACAACGCGTCTTCACTGGTCTTGTTTTCGCCTAGCGTATAAGTATCCGCAGACCGAATACTACAAGAAAAAAACTGGAGAAGTTATTGAGCAAGACAGAATCGTGATGCGCAAGATTCAACAATCCACTTGGTTCATGTTGCGCATAACTCATTGCAACACAACATGTTATGAAGATTGACGACCCGACCAGACCGGCAACAGAAGTCAGTATTTACGGTCAGCGTAAATGTTTTCGGCAACCGAAAAAACACGTTGACACAGATCATGGGCAATGCTACCCTCTCTTCGAAGGCGTAAACGCCGAAAGGAATCAAATCATGCAAACCACAATGAACGACCCGGAAACCGCAGTTGCTAACGACCCACAGAACGACGTCGAACCAGAGAACGGCGAAGCCCCGACTGGTGGGGACGAGATCACGCAAGCAGCCAAGGCGGCGCGCAAGCGACAGCACGGAAAGGGTTTCATTTACTGGAGCCTCCGCGACGCAGACGACGCGCTGAGAAAGATCGACCACCATGCCAAGCGCATGTCGAAGGACGGTTTCGCCCGCGCGCTCGGGCACAAGAAAGCGGAGGGAAGATTCTTCAACAAGCTTGATGCTTTGAAGCTCTACAAGCTGGCCGAAGATGATGCCGACGATGTCGTACTGACCGGGCTGGCTGTCGACATGCTTTACGGGGGAAGCGAGGCCACGAGGACCAAGGCCCGATCCACGGCGTTCCTCTCCTACGAGGATTTCAGCAAGACGTTCGCCGAGTGTCCCAAGGGCCAGGACCATCCTCTCGAATATGTAATCGATTTCGTCAAGGGCAAGTTGGGGATTGCCAACGAGGTTGATCGGTTCAAGCGCCTCTTCCTTGAATCGGCGCACTTCGCCGGCCTCATAGAGGGCGAATTGGACCCCGCGGCCAAGACGATTCGACTTCGACATGCAACGCCGCAGTCGACAGGCAGCGACAGTACAAGTACGACCTCAGGCGAGCGGAAGTCGGAGTCCGGATTCGAGGTCATCGGTGGAAATCAAGCAGCCGAGATGCTCGCAGCATTCGGACTGTCATCTTACGCGGATCGAGCCGAGGTCGCCCAGAAGGTCTCTGGCAGGGTGTCGCAGCGATATGACGAAGGGCAACTCACGCTCGAGGTCAATCGCCCGATTCGCGTCGTGATCAAGAATACGGACCTGTTGATGGACCTGCCTGAGATCGTGAAGGCCATGCGGCAAAAAGGACTGGCAATTTGATGCAAACGCCCGACCCCAGTTGCTGCTGAGGCCGGGCGCTTTTTGATTCTCCCGAGTCAACGGCGGTGCCGCCGACCGGGATGCCGGGACCAAGCCCCGGACTTGTACTGGACAGTTCAAGTCTATCCAGGGGCCCTGCCGGCGACAAGAACAGAGCGGGATCTTCTCTGAGTTTTTGACGAGGCGAACCTCATCGGATCAGAGCGAGGAGATTCCGCGCACAGGGACAACGAAACGACATGGATGCGTCACGTCAGGAACGGAGTTCTCAAATGCTCTTTCGGCATCGCGATGCCGGGCGGGCGCGCGATCCACCGACCAAGGGATTGACGAAACGCATGTTGAAACCAAGTGAACAGCGTTTGATCGAGATCGCTCGCGACGTCGGGTATGGAACCGTGCCCAACATCCAGGTTCACAATGGCGAGTTGGAGCTTGGCGCAAAGGTGAAAACGAAGCGAAAGCACCGGCTCGGCAAGAATGACGGAGGGCGTTGCACGCAGGCTGTCTCCGACGATTACATGCTAAAGCAGCAGCATGTGGACTTGATCGAGAAGATCCGTCGCATCAAGGACGGAGTCGTGAGCATCGAAATCCAGGACGGATTGCCCGTGGACCTCACAGTCGAGGAGGACGTGGGAATCTGACGCCGTTCAAATCGTAACGTACGGAAACACTGTAAACAGAAGACTCGCCAACTGACTGGCCGTGAGTGCGGAGGTCATTGGGTGTCGCCGATTCCGGCGAACGCTCAACCCTCTGCTTCGCGGCCAGCGCTCTTTCTGCGCGCTGATTCGGCTGACACCCAGACGCCCCTGCCTCCGGCCCACCGGAGACAATCATGGGCGTCACGCCAAATCGCGATGCGGTCCTGACCGCATACGCACAATCGTTGATCAAATTCAAGGCCCGTCAACTCTCTCGAAGACCCGGATTCACGAGATCCGACCAGGAAGACCTCGAGCAGGACTTGACCGCGCACCTGCTCACTCAGGCTCATCACTTTGATCCAGCTCGGGGCTCGGCAAACACATTCGCCGAGCGAGTGATCAAGTCAGCCATTGCGATGATGCTGCGCGGACGTCGTCGCCAAAAACGTGCGGCTGGGCTCGCAGCGCAATCGCTGGAGCGCACGTTCGTACAACTCGACCTCGGGCTTCAGTCACTTCGGGATTCGCTGAGTGCGGCGGATCATCAGCGCCGCACCGGCAATGATGGCGGCGACGAAGATCGCGGGGAATTGGTGGCTGCCGTCACCGAGGCCTTCAGAAATCTGCCACCGGACCTGCGGGAAATCTGCAGACGACTCAGCGATGGTACAGCCTCATCCGTCGCTCGCGACCTGGGGATATCCCGACATCAGCTCCGACTCGCTATCAATCGTGTACGCCAACACTTTGAAGACGCGGACCTCGGTAGCCCGTAAGAGAGCCTGTTAATTGCGCGGCGCCAGGTTAGCAACCCCATGTATTGATTGCAGTTAGGAACAATCGCAATTGAGTCGCCGTTCCACTTGACTTGCGCGCCGATGTTAGGTATATTTTAGGGTACAAGGCTGCGGTCATGCGGCGTCCCACCGGCATGGCCCAACCGATCCCGTCCCAATGCGACCCCGCTGAGGAGTCGCGCGATGATGGGGTGCCGGACATAAATCGCGAGCCTGGGCGGCCAAGGACACGCTCACCAAGGATGGTGACCCAGGCGCCGAAGGAGTATCGCGATGAGTGTGCGCGCCCGATCCCTCTCTACAGGGTAGTCGCTCGCTGCCGCCGGCGGTCTGTCGGCAACGAGCCTGATCCCGTTCTCTTCATCGTTCGAACCACAAGACGACCGGCGCCCGCGCCAATCGGCGCGCTGTGCCCAACTGGATCGCCAATGCGCTCGCACCCGCTGCGACATCCGGAAGAGCTGGGCAAGCTGAATTGCCCTGCGAGGAGGAAGAACATGCATCCACACCGCATGGAGGAGCGGCCGCGCGCTCCCCCGGCCGCCGACCTCACGATGTCCATGTTGAAACCCAGTGAGCGTCGTCTCATTGAGATGGTGCGGAAGGTCGGCTACGGATGCCTGACCAATATTCGGGTTGACGACGGCGAGCCCCGGTTTGCGCCGAGGCTAATCGCCCGTCGGAAATATCGGCTCGGCCGCCCCGATACTGGTCGATGCATCCGACCCGTCCACGATGATTTCAAGCTGAAGGATCAGCACCGCGACTTCATCGCGAAGCTGCGGGCCATCAAGGAAGGTGTCATCGTGAGCATCGAGATCGAAGATGGCCTCCCCGTCCATCTCGTGGTGCAGGAAGAGCTGCCCTTTGAGGCTCGCTGAAACAACCTGAATCGTAATTAACTGAAAAGACTCGCTAACTGACTGGCCGCGAAGCGGAGGTCGTTGGGTGTCGCCGAATGCGGCGATTGCTCAATCCTCTGCATCGCGGCCAGCGCCCTTTCTGCGCGCCCCAATCGGCTGACACCCATGTGGCCCCTGCCTCCGGCCCCCGGAGGCCCACATGGGTGCTACATTTCGCAGCGATGCGGTACTGACCGCATACGCAAAGTCGTTGATCCGATTCAAAGCCAAACAACTCTCACGCAAGCCCGGATTCACTAAGACCGATCAGGAGGACCTGGAGCAGGAACTGACCGCACAGCTTCTGGCCCGGGCGCATCTGTTCGATCCGACCCGCGCATCGGCGAACACATTCGCTGATCGCGTCATCAAGTCTGCTATCGCAATGATGTTGCGGGATCGCCGGAGGCAGAAGCGGGCCGCCGGCTTCGCGGCGCAGTCACTTGAGCGGACCTTTGTAGCGCAGGATCACGGCATAACGTCGCTCCGCGATGCGCTGGGATTTGCCGACCTGGGTCGGCGCCTTGGCAAAGGCGACGAAGAAACCCGCCGCAGCGAGTTGGTCGTCGCGGTCAATCAGGTTTTAGAGTCACTACCGCCGGATCTGCAGAACATCTGCCGCCGACTCATAAGCGGCTCTTTGGCAGAAGTAGCCCGCGAACTGGAAATGTCGCGTCACCGGCTTCGCCACGCCATCGAGCGCATCCGCAAGCACTTTGAAACAGCGGGGTTAGGCGAATCCACGGGAAACCCGGACAGCCGGCGCGCCAACGGCATAGGTAACGAGGGGATGGCCCCGACGAGCCCGCATGGGAGAACGCCGTGACGGCGAATGTCTTTCGATTCGAGTTTGAACCAAGGGTGTCGCTCACCGAAGTGGAGATGTCGCTCCACCTGGCGATGTACGCGGTCGAAGGCCTGTACGGCGAAGCCCGCGTCCGGCTTGAAGCGTCCTACCACCTCGACGAGCCGCAACGAGCAATCACCGTAGACGGGTCCACCGAGGTCGGCGCCGCCGCTGTGAAGGTCTTCACCCGCCTGCTGGGCCGCGAGTTCGGAGAAGACGCCTTTCGTGTTCGCCGCGTCGAGGAGCACGCCGCGGCCGGAAAAGGGTGCGCAGTATGAATATCGAGCCGGCGATTGATCGAATTAGCCTCGGCTTCTTGATCCGCGAGCCTGTGGATAACTACCACGCGAAGTCCAAGGACTATCTCACCGCGCATGCGCT
Organism: Nevskiales bacterium; assembly: GCA_011526045.1. Lineage (GTDB taxonomy): Bacteria > Pseudomonadota > Gammaproteobacteria > Steroidobacterales > QUBU01. The sequence continues at coordinate 18,718 of WYBE01000031.1, forward strand.
GAACGAATTTCGACGGTGCCCGCTCTTGTATCGCAAGAAGGAAATGGGTCTGGTTCCGGTGCGCGACACCGCGGCGTACTTGGTGGGCCGGGCGGCGCACACGCTGATTCTCGAGGGTCGGCAGCGGTACGAGCGAGAATACGCCGTCGGCGGACCCATCAACCCCAAGACCGCCCAGCCCTTCGGCTCGCAGACTAAGGCCTTCAGCGAATGGGCCGTGCAGCAGGGCCGGCCGGTGCTCAGCGATGCTCAGGCGGCGACCGTCGAACAGATGGCGGCGGCGGTGCGCGACCATCTCTTTGCGCGCGAGCTATTCGCCGACGGCGTTGCTGAAGGTGTAGTGCGGTGTGATCACGCGGGGCATCGCTGCCAGGCGAGGATCGATTGGATCAATCCCATCGCGGACCGCGGGATCGTCGACCTGAAGACGGCCGACGAGCTTGATTCGTTCGAGATGTCCATGCGGGCATTCGGTTATCTGCACCAGGTTGCCTTCTACCGCGCCGTCGTTGCAGTTGCATTGGGCAGCGTCCTGCCCGTTCACATCGTCGCTGTCGAAAAACGCGAGCCGTTCCGGTGCGGCGTCTGGCAGGTCGCGCCCAAGGTCCTCGATGAAGCGCAGCGCGATTGTGAAGAGGCGATGCAAGACCTGAAGCGCTGCCGCGAGACAGGAAACTGGTTCACGAGGTTTGAGTCGCTGCGACTGGTCGAGCGGCTGTGAATCCCGGTCCGGGGTTGGACGGTGCCCCCTCGCCAAGGATGGCCGCAGGACACGCCCGGCCCGACCCCGGACCCGGATTCACGAAACGAAAAAACAAGGAGAACTCATGAAACTGCTCAATCAAATCCAACGCGGCCGGACGTCGGCGCCGCGTCGGACACTGGTCTACGGCGTCCACGGCGTGGGCAAGAGCACGTTCGGCTCGATGGCCGAGGCGCCCATCTTCATCCAGGCTGAAGATGGCCTTGGCAACATCGAATGCGAGCGGCTTCCGCTGGCGGCGCAGTATTCCGATGTCATCGGCGCCCTGTCGGAACTCTACACCGAGCCGCACGAGTACCGCACAGTCGTGCTCGACTCGCTCGACTGGCTGGAGCGCCTGATCTTCGCCGACGTCTGTAGGAAGCGCGGCGTCGAGTCCATCGAGGACATCGGCTACGGGAAGGGCTACGTCTTCGCGCTGACCAACTGGCGCGAGGTCCTGGCCGGCCTCGACGCCTTGCGCAATGACCGCGGCATGGGCGTGATCCTGATCGCGCATGCCCAGATCGAACGCTTCGCCAACCCCGAGACGGACACCTACGACCGGTACTCGCCACGACTGCACAAGCAGGCCTCGGCGCTGGTGCAGGAATGGGCCGACGAAGTCCTCTTCTGCACGTACAGCATCCACACGAAGACCACCGAGGAGGGCTTCGGCCGCAAGCGCGTCGTGGGGCTGGGCACGGGCGAGCGGATCATCCGCACCACTGAACGGCCGGCCCACGTAGCGAAGAATCGGCTGAACCTCCCCGACGAAATCCCCCTGGACTACCGCATCTACGCCGCGTTTCTACGCGGCGAGAACCCGTTGGTTTCCCAAGAGCAACCTGTTGAGCAAGGAGCATAACCCATGGCGCATTTGACCGGATTCAACGCAAACGAGGTCGATCCCGCCGTCGGCTTCGATCCCATACCGGCGGGCAAATACCTGGCGATTATCTCGGAAAGCGAGATGAAGCCCACGAAGAGCGGCGTCGGCCAGTTCCTTCAATTCACCTTCCAGGTGATTGAGGGTGAGCACAAGGGCCGGCTCCTGTGGGCCCGGCTCAACCTGGACAACCCAAACGCGACGACGGTGAAGATCGCGCGGGCCGAGCTCTCGGCTATTTGCCGCGCCATCGGCGTGATGGCCCCGAAGGACTCCATTGAGCTGCACAACATCCCCTTGGTCGTCACCGTCGGCCACAAGAAGCGCGACGACACCGGTGAGCTGACCAACGTCATCAAGGGCTATGCAAAGAAGGATGCCGTCGGCCCGAAGCCTGCCGCGACCGCGGGCAACAACGGGAAAGCGCCGTGGAAGAAGTGACGCGCGTGTACGAGCTGCCATACCCGCCGTCGGTCAATCACTACTGGCGGCGCGTGGGATGGCGGACGCTGATTAGCCGCGAGGGAAGGCGCTACCGCAGGCAGGTGGTGGCGCTCCTCGCGGCGATGCGCGCCAAGCCGATGCGTGGCCCTCTGGTCGTCCGCGTGAAGGTCCATCCGCCGGACGGTCGGCGACGCGACCTCGACAACCTGCAAAAGGCCCTTCTTGACGCTCTCGAACACGGCGGCGCGTTCGCGGATGACAGCCAAGTCGCGCGGCTGGAAGTGGAACGCGCCGACATCGTGCTCGGGGGCAAGGTCATCGTGGAGATCGCGGAGCGTAGGTGAATGGAGCTGCGACCGTACCAACGCCAGGCCGTGGAGGCCGTGTACGAATTCCTGCGCACCCGGGATGACAACCCGTGCGTCGTCATCCCCACCGCCGGCGGCAAGACGCCGGTGATGGCGACGATCTGCCGCGATGCCGTGCAGCTCTGGGAAGGCCGCGTGCTGATTCTGGCCCATGTCCGTGAGCTACTCGAGCAGGCCGCCGAGAAGCTGCACCTGGTTGCGCCGGACCTGCCAATCGGCATTTACTCGGCTGGGTTGAAACGCCGCGACTTGGGCTACGCCGTCACCATCGCCGGCATCCAGTCCATCTATGAGAAGGCGTGCGACATCGGGGCGGCCGATCTGGTCATTGTCGACGAGGCCCATTTGATTCCGCCGGACGGCGAGGGCATGTACCGCACGTTTCTGGCGGACGCCCGCAAGATCAATCCGCAACTGCGGGTCATCGGCATGACGGCCACACCGTTCCGGATGAAGAGCGGGACGATTTGCGCGGCGGAGAACATCCTTAACGCGGTCTGTTTCGAGATCGGCGTGCGCGAACTGATCGTGCAACGCTTCCTCTGCCCGCTGCGGACGAAGGCGGGATCGCAGCGCCCCGACTACGACCAACTCCACGTGCGCGGCGGCGAATATGTCGCTGGAGAGGTCGAGGACTTGATGGACGAGGACAACCTCGTCCTGTCAGCCTGCCGCGAGATCATCGAGCACACGCAGGGCCGAAAGAGCGTCCTGATCTTCGCCTCGGGCGTCCGGCACGGTCAGCACATCTGCCGCGTTTTGTCCGAGCGGCACCATGTCGAATGTGGATTCGTCTGCGGCGAAACACTGCCGTTCGAGCGCGACAGTCTGCTCAAGCGGTTCCGCGAGGGCGAGCTGAAGTACTTGTGCAACGTGAACGTCCTGACGACCGGCTTCGATGCACCGAATATCGACTGCGTGGCGATGGTACGGCCGACGCTGTCTGCGGGCCTCTATTACCAGATGGTGGGTCGTGGATTCCGGCTACATCCCGGCAAGGCTGACTGCCTCGTCCTGGATTTTGGCGGCAACGTGCTGCGCCACGGTCCGGTCGACCAGCTCCGCACCAGTCCCGTAGCAAACGGCAACGGCGAAGCGCCAGCGAAAGAGTGTCCGCAGTGCCACGCGATCATTGCGGCCGGGTACGCCAACTGCCCGGATTGCGGCCACGAATTTCCGGAGCGCAATCGGCGTAAGCACGACGCGACCGCCAGCAGCGAGGGGATTCTGTCCGACCAGACATCGCGGGTAGAGTGCGAAATCACCGACGTCTTCTACAGCGTCCACGTCAAGCGCGGCGCGCCGCCCGATGCGCCTCGAACCATGCGCGTCGACTATCGAATCGGCTTCAACGAATACGTCTCCGAGTGGGTCTGTTTCGAGCATTCGGGCTTCGCGCGCCAAAAGGCCGAGCAATGGTGGTCGCGGCGGTCGAATGAGCCGGTGCCAGACAGCGCGGATGAAGCGGTCGAGCTGGCCGATGCCGGCGCGCTGTCTCCGACGTTGGCGATCACCGTCGAGCGCAAGGCCGGCGAGAAGTTCGACCGGATCGTCGCCTACCGCCTGGGTGAAAAGCCGCCGCGTCTCGATTCCGAAGAAGGCCTGCCGGAGTACGTCCCGACGGCCGATGACGAGTCGATTCCTTTCTAGGAAGTGTCCCGTGACGAAGATGTGCTTCAAATGCCATCACGACAAGCCATTGACGAAGTTCTACCGTCATCCGCGCATGGCGGATGGGCACCTGAACAAGTGCAAGGCATGCACACGGGTCGACACGCGCATCAATCGGGCTATTCGAGACGAGTACTACCTTGAATATGAAAGTAGTCGAGCGTCCCTTCCCCATCGGCGCGTGGACCGTCGCCGGCGAAATTCACGTTATCGCCGGGATCATCCCGAACGCGAGGCAGCCTACAGGGCCGTTGCCCGAGCGCTGAAATCAGGTCGCCTGAAGAAGCCGCCCCAATGCCAGGGATGCGGCGATCCTGGCTTACTCCATGCCCATCACCAGAATTACCAGGAACCGCTGAACGTGATTTGGCTGTGCCCGCGCTGTCATCAACATCACCACCGCGTCCGCAGTTTCTTTGGAGATGGGTCATGAGCGAAATGCTGGGCCCGGATCTCCTGGATGCCGCGCGGACATACCTGCGACGTGGCTACATGCCCGTGCCGATCCCGGCGGGTCAGAAGGGGCCGCGTTTGAAGGGATGGCAACGCCTGCGGCTCGCAGAAGATGATCTGCCTGCGCATTTCAAAGGGCGCGGCAACATCGGTCTGCTGCTGGGTGAACCGAGCGGTGGATTGGTCGACGTCGATCTCGATTGTCCTGAGGCCCGAGCGCTTGCCGCAGACCACCTGCCGCCGACGCCGGCAAAGACCGGCCGGCACGGCGCACCCGAGTCGCATTGGTGGTATGTCGTCGAAGGCGCGATCACCTCGGCGCGCCACCGCGATCCCGTCGACAAGACCGTCATCGTCGAGCTTCGTTCCACTGGGCTGCAGACTCTCGTCGGGCCGAGCATTCATCCCTCCGGCGAGCCGTATGACGCGCTGGAGGGCGAACCAACTCGCGTTGATGCCGCCCACCTGGCGGCGTGCGTAGGGGCGTTGGCGGAGGCGGCCATCCGTGCCAGGCACGGCGACGCGCCCAACGAGGGCGAACGTAGGCCAACTGGGCGGCCGCCCGTGGCGACGTTGCCGATCCGCGACGGTGACGTCGAGCGCCGTGCCGCCGCCTACCTGGACGCCATGCCGGCGGCAATTTCCGGCCAGGGCGGTCACAACGCGACCTATGCGGCCGCGACAGCGCTGGTCCACGGGTTCGCGCTACCGATTGACGTCGCGCTGCACCTGCTGCTCGACCGATTCAACCCGCGCTGTGTACCACCGTGGTCGGAAAAGGAGCTGCGCCACAAGGTCGAGAACGCAGCCGACAAGTCGCACGAGCGACCTCGCGGGTGGCTGCGCGATGCATCTTTATCGCTCGACGCCGGCGACGTCGACCTCTCGGCATTCGATCCCGCGCCGCGCGAGCGGACCGACGATACTGAGCCTCGCCGCATGGAACGGCCGCCCGATCCGGGGCCATTTCCGGAGCACCTGCTGCACGTGCCAGGTTTCATCGGCGACGTCATCGCGTACAACATGTCCACGGCGACGCGGCCGCAGGCCGTGCTCGCGCTGGCGGCGGCGATCTGTCTTCAATCTGTACTCGCGGCACGCAAGGTCCGCGACGAGCGCGGCAACCGCACAAACGTCTATTGCATCGGCATCGCGCCCTCGGGCGCAGGCAAGGACCACGCCCGCAAGGTAAACAAGAACATTCTGTTCAACACCGGGCTGAATCAGCACGAGGGAAACGAGGATCTCGCCAGCGACGCCGGTCTCGTCACCGCTGTTGAAGCGCAGCCGGCGATCCTGTTTCAGATCGACGAGTTCGGCCGCTTCCTGCGGACGATCGGCGATCCTAAAAAGGCCCCGCATCTGTTCAACGTGCTGGGCGCATTGATGAAGCTGTACTCGTCCGCCGACACGGTTTTTCGTGGCAAGGCCTACGCCGACAAGAAGCGCAACCGCGTCGTCGACCAGCCATGCGTCAGCATGTACGGCACGACGGTGCCGGAGCATTTCTTCGAGTCGCTTACGGCCGACAGCCTGAGCGACGGCTTCATCGCCCGACTGCTGGTGTTCGAGGCCGACACGACGCCGCCGCGCCAACGCGCGAAAGAAACCCACGCGCCCGATGTGATACTGGAAGCGGCACGCTGGTGGGCAGACCTCAAGCCGGGCGGAAACCTGCGCGCCGAGCATCCCGAGCCTCGGATGATCCCTTACTCCGAGGAAGCGGGAGCAATTTTCGACCGCATGGCAGCGCTGGTCGATGCCGAACTGTCCAAACCTGACAGCGACGGTCGCTCCCTCTGGGCCCGCGCCGAGGAAAAAGCCTGCCGCCTCGCCCTGATCTACTCATGCTCGGCCGCCCGCGATTCGCCCGTCATCAACGCCAGCGCCGCCCGCTGGGCCTGCGAGTTATCCGAGTACCTGACGCGCCGGATGCTCTTCGTCGCCCACGAATGGGTTGCGGAGGGCCTGTTCGACGCCAGACAGAAACGCGTTTTGCGGATCATTCGAAGGACGGGCGGCCGTATTGGGCGCAGCGAACTGTGCCGACGAACGCAATGGCTGACGCAGCGGGAACGGCAAGAGGTCATCGACAACATGATCGAGACGGGGCAGATCACGGTGATCGCAACGCCGACGGCGACTCGCCCGAAGGTGGAGTATGTGCTGGCTTGAATTTGAAGAATTGTTGAAGGATTCGGCATATGTAACTCTCGGTGGGTCGGTGAGCTGCATGAAGCGGGTCGAATCTTTCAAATCTTTCCTACCCAGGTGTCTCTTAAGAGAGAGAAGCGCGCGCGAAGGGGTAGAGAGGTGTGGCATTGAAAGATTGAAAGATATATATCATCAATATATACATCCCGCTCTCACCACGACTTACGTCCATCGAATCCTTCATCGAATCCTTCAAATCTTTCATGGTTCCTTCCGGGGCCAAGCGTCTGCCGAGGCCCGCGGGAACAGCCACGAACCAAGACAGAGTTTGTTGCGCTTGGCCGAGCGACGGCCAGGCCGCCACAGGGCGCGCCCCGTTGGGCCGTGGGCGAACGGACGCCGCCGGGACGTACCGACCTACGTCCTGGCCGCCCCGTTGGCCCCGGGCCGCGTTTCTGCGCGTTGGGGGCCGACCCCGGAGCCGAGGATGGCCCGGTTCAACGATGACATGGAGGTCACGCGATGAAGATTGAGCAACGGCCGCTGGCCGAGATCAAGCCGTATGAGAAGAACCCCCGCCTCAACGACGCGGCGGTCGATGCTGTCGCCGAGTCGATTCGGCGCTTCGGGTTCCGCCAGCCCATCGTCGTCGACAGCGATGGCGTCATCGTCTGCGGGCACACGCGTTATCGCGCGGCGCAGACGCTGGGGCTCGCGGAGGTGCCAGTCCACGTCGCCACGGACCTGACGCCGGAGCAGATTCGCGCGTACCGCATCGCCGACAACAAGACCGCCGAGTTGGCGGAGTGGAACCTCGAACTGCTGCCGATCGAGCTGGCCGAACTGAAAGACGCCGGCATCGACTGGTCGCTGTTGGGATTCGACGCCGACGAACTGGCCGTCATGCTGAACCCCGGCGTGAAGCAAGGTCTCACCGACCCGGACGACGTGCCCGAGCCGCCGGACGAGGCCATCACGCAGCCGCGCGACCTGTGGTTGCTTGGCGATCATCGCCTACTCTGCGGTGACTCCAGCAGCGCCGCCGATGTGGATCGCCTCCTCGCCGGTGCTGCTATACATCTGGTCAACACCGACCCGCCGTACAACGTGCGCGTCGAACCGCGCAGCAACAACGCCATTGCCGCAGGGCTGTCATCCTTCGGTGAACCCGGCTTGATGCATCACCAGGGCTTCGACGTGGCGCGACAGGGTCCAAAGAAGGCGACCACGACAAAACTCCGCCCCAAGGACCGCCCTCTGGCAAACGACTTCGTCAGCGACGACGAGTTCGATCGGCTGCTGCACGCCTGGTTCGGCAACATTGCCCGCGTGCTCGCGCCCGGGCGCGGGTTTTACATCTGGGGCGGCTACGCCAACTGCGGCAACTACCCGCCGGTGCTGAAGGCCTGCGAGCTGTACTTCTCGCAGGCGATCATCTGGGTCAAGGAGCATCCCGTCCTGACGCGCAAGGACTTCATGGGCAACCACGAGTGGTGCTTCTACGGCTGGCGCGAGGGCGCGGCCCATGTCTTCCTCGGGCCGAACAACGCCGTGGACGTCTGGCCGATCAAGAAGGTCAACCCGCAATCGATGATCCACCTCACGGAGAAGCCGGTCGAATTGGCCGTGCGCGCCATGCAGTATTCCTCGCGCGCCGGCGAGAACGTGCTGGACCTCTTCGGCGGAAGCGGCTCGACGCTGATCGCGGCCGAGCAGACCGGGCGGCGGGCGTACTTGATGGAACTCGACCCGCTGTACTGCGATGTCATCGTCGCTAGGTGGGAGAAGTTCGCGGGGCGGAAGGCGGAACGGATTTCAGGCCGGAGCAACGCCCCCGTCGTCGCGGAGGCGTTGGAGGGGTGAGCGAAATGTGGTTAGCCGACGAACTCGAATTGCCCACGGTCGACCTTGCGGAAGCGCGCTGCGGACCCCTTATCGCGCTCCTCGCGCATCATCGCGGCGTAGAGCGTCGCGTGTGGCGTCTTGCCGCCGGGGCTGGTCCACAGGCCCTGCTCGGTCATCGCGGTGATCAGTTCCTGGGCGTGCATCGGCTTACCGGCCTTCTTCAATACCGTCGCGGCGGCGTCGAGAGCGCTTACGCGCTTCGGCTTCTGCTCGACCGTTGCCTTGACCTTCGGCGTCGCGGCCTTCTTCGCGCGCGTGGCCTTGGCCGCCGTAGGCTGGGCCTTGGACTGCTTCTTGTTGGACTTCTTCTTGGACATGGCGTTCTCCTGTCCTGGGGTTTCCTGGTTTTCAGTCGGGCGACACGCGTCGCCCGTTTCATCAGTGACTTCGCTCGGCTGTTCCTCTTCGCAGTGCCGGTCCCAGCAGGCCTGGCACATCGGGCGCTCGAGGTACGTCATGACCGGCGTGCCTCGACAGCGCTTCGTCGCGCAGCGTGTGGGGTCGAATTGCGCCGCATTGTCTTCAGCCGTATCGGCGGCGTTGGCCGGTTGCCCACGCTCGGCCCTGGCCCTGCGCTCCTCGTAGGGCACGATGCTCGGCGGCGCAGCGGCAATGCGCTCGTCGATATCCTGCGGCGGCAGGTCTTCCTGAGGCGCGGCGTGCGCCGGCCCGACTTCATGCCGCAGACGCTGGGCGCTCTTGATGCGCACCTTGCGGTGGGTCGAGACGTTGGTCGCGTCCCAACCGCCGAATCGACTCTCGGCATCAATGCGCACCTCCGCGAGCTGGCCGCTGACCTTGGCGACGTAAGTCCCGCCAATATGGACCTGTTCTTTTTTCATGTCCTACTCCTTGGTACTGAGGTCTCACCTTGCCGCGTCCACGCGACGCGGCGTTTTCGTTCAATTCACCGGGACGGTCACGATTCGGTGCGCGCCATCGGGCATCTCGTGATCGTGGACGTAGGCGAATTCGACGCCTGCGGCGGCGAGCCGCTCCGCGACGGCCTTGTAGGCCACGTAGTACTTGCCGTTTACGGCGATCACGACGTCGCCGTAGCCGCTGGCGTAGTAATGTTGGATTGCGTCGCCGGCGGCCCCGAACTCGATGGCTTCAAACTCGATGGTCATGGTTGGTTCTCCGTATCAGCGATCCTTGCGAGCCTGTTTCACCGCCCGTCGCAGAGCCCGCCATTCCGCGACCGTCTCCATCTGGTTGTCCTTCGCGTCCAGCAGCGCCTCGACGGCGGCCAGGAGGTCGGCCCTGCCAGCCTGATACGCGGCGTCGAGGGCGGTCGAAACGCCCGCCACGCTCACCTCGTGGAAGTCCAGGCTGTCGCGGTTGCGTCTCACCAAGGTCTCGATTCCCAGGTGGGTATGGGCGATTTGGGTGAAGAGGTCCATCTTGTTCATGGAGGTTGCTCCTTCTCATTCGCCGTAGATGAATTCCGCCAAACCCGCGGCCAGCAGGCCGACGATCTTGGCGGCGAGCGGCGTGACCGGTTCGATGTCCGCCCCGCGATCCCAGTTGTAGACCGTCGCGTGGTCCTCGATGCGCTGGACCCACAGCTTCGAGATGCGGCTATCGTCAATCTCATAGTCGGGGTTCTCCGCGTGCTCAGGGAAAACCAGGGCCTCGAAGCGGTGCCCGGCCATCGTGCCCGTCACCCAGGCCCCGCCCGTCGAAAGATGGCGGCGCTCGACCTTCTTGATTTCCATCGTGTCCAGCAGGTCGCCGCCGTTGTCTTCGTTCGTCAGGTTGGTATCGTGGTTCGTCATGGCGTTCTCCTTCAAAACTCGAATCCCAGGTTTAGGCAGCGCTCCAAATCGGCCATCTTCATCTGCTGGGCGCGCAGGAGCTTGGCGGCCCACGCGGCCAGGGCCAGACATTGGCCACTGGCTACCTCACGCAGGAAGGCTCGCAGATCGGCGTCGAGCCTGATCGCTTTGGAATCTTGGACGTGGTTCTTTGGATTCATCGTTGGCTCCCTTCGTTCAGTTGTTGTTGGGCAGAATGATGGCGGCGACATCCCAGATCTCGCGGCCGTCGTTGGTCAGGACAACGTAGGACGTCGCCTTCGTGCGGCTGCGGTTCTGCGTGCAGACCTCGACGACCCGGCCGGGCTCGCCGTCGAGCGTGGATACGACCAGCGTTCCCGCCGGCAGGTTTCGAATGTCTGTCGTTTCGTTGGTTTGCGTCATTTTGGTCTCCTTCGCATTCGGTACGCCCATCGCGTACACCCACATGAGGGCAAATCTCGGCAACGGGATCAAGCGAATGTGGCCGGAATTCCGGCCTTAATTCGCAGATTCTTTTCATGTTTCTTATGCCGAAACTTGCGCTGTCAGGCACACGGACTGCATGGATGCGGCAGGCCGCAGGCAAGGTGCGTGCCTGAAATGGCGAACCGGCTGCCCGCAGCCGCTGGGAGGACGGCGTAATGGCAGAAGTTGTCCTTACCCAGCCTAACAGGCCTACCCTGAATCCCACGGCCCTGCCCGTGGCAGACGCAGCGCGCTTGCTCAGCGCGGCCGGCGGCATCCGCGTGGCCGCAGAAATGATCCAGGCAGATATCGACGCCGGCGCGCCGACGAACATTGACGGCACGATCAACCTGATTCAGTACGCGGCCTGGTTGATCAAGGAGATGTCCGGCCGTGACGATTGACCCGCGCAGACTGCGACCGACGCAGCTTGTGCAGCTGCTCAACAGCACGCCGCTTGGCGAGGTCATTGGCGAGCGGCAGTTGCATCGGCACCGCACCCGCGCGGGCTTGCGGATCACGGCGACGGCCGATCCGCGCACCATCGACCTGCTGCGATACGTCGCCTGGCTGGTCGCCGAGCGCCACAAGCCCAAGTCGGAGCCTGATGGCCTGACCGGCTACGAGGCCCACAAGGAACGAGCACGGCAGCGGAACATCGAGCTGTCGCTGTCCGGCCGCGACATCGGCGAGATGCCGGCGGTCGTGAATGCCGAGCGGAAGACGCGCGCGGCGCGCGACTTTCGCTTTTTCTGCGAGCAGTATTTTCCCCAGACGTTCCACCTGCCGTGGTCGCCGGATCATCTGAAAGTCGTCGCCAAGATTGAGCAGGCCGTGCTGGAGGGCGGGCTGTTTGCGATGGCGATGCCGCGCGGCAGCGGCAAGACGTCGCTCTGCGAAACCGCCTGTCTCTGGGCGCTGGTCTATGGGCACCGCGAGTTCGTGGCGCTGATCGGATCAGATGAAGAGCACGCCGCGAACATGCTCGATTCGATCAAGGCGGAGTTGGAGAACAACGAGCTGCTGCTGGAGGACTTCCCCGAGGTGGTCTTCCCGATTCGGTCGCTGGAGGGCATCCACCAGCGCGCGTCCGGGCAGCTCTACCAGGGCAAGCAGACACACATCGGCTGGACGGCGCGGGAGATCGTGTTGCCGACGATGCCGGACAGCCGGGCCAGCGGCGCGATCATCCGCGTGGCCGGCATCACAGGACGCATTCGCGGCATGAAGCACAAGCGCGTCGATGGTTCCAGCATTCGTCCATCACTGGTGCTGATCGACGATCCGCAAACGGACGAATCGGCCCGTTCACCATCGCAGTGCGTCACGCGCGAACGCATCCTGGCCGGCGCGATCCTCGGCTTGGCCGGGCCCGGGCGCAAGATCGCCGGCCTCATGACGCTGACCGTCGTCCGCCCCGATGACCTGGCCGATCGCATCCTCGACCGCGACAAACACCCTCAGTGGCAAGGCGAACGCACCAAGATGGTCTATTCGTTCCCGACGAATGAGGCGCTGTGGGCGAAGTACGCCGAGCTGTGGCGCGAGGGAATGCGCGCCGATCGCGGCATTGCCGATGCGACGGAGTTCTACAGCGTCCACCGCGAGGCGATGGACGAAGGCGCGGATGTCGCCTGGCCGCAGCGTCATCATCCCGACGAGCTCTCTGCGATCCAGCACGCGGTAAACCTGAAACTGGATCGCGGCGAGGCGGCGTTCTGGGCTGAGTATCAGAACGAGCCGTTGCCCGAGGAGCAGGTCGACGATGATCTGCTCACCGCCGACCAGATCGCCGCGAAGGTCAATGGGCTGAAACGCGGCGAGGTGCCGATTGGCGCGACGTCGATGACGATGTTCATCGATGTCCAAGGCAAGGCTCTGTTCTGGCTCGTCGCCGCCTGGGAGGGCGATTTCACGGGATTCATTATCGACTATGGGACTGAGCCAGAGCAGAAGGAAGCGTACTTCACACTACGCGATATCCGCCGCACGTTGGCCAGCACGACCTCCCGCGCCGGGCTGGAGGGCGCGATCTACGCCGGCCTGGAGCGCGTCACCGATGCCCTGATCGGCCGCGAGTGGCGGCGCGACGATGGCGCGATGGTGCGGATCGACCGCTGCCTGATCGACGCGAACTGGGGCAGCTCGTCGGACGTGGTCTATCAGTTCTGCCGGCAGTCGAAGTTCGCCAGCCTCGTCATGCCCAGCCATGGGCGCTACGTCGGGGCCTCGAGCATCCCTTTCTCGGAATACCGGCGCAAGCGCGGGGACCGCGTCGGGTTGAACTGGCGCATCCCGGTCATCACCGGCAAACGGGCCACACGGCATGTGGTGTTCGACACGAACTACTGGAAGTCGTTCGCGCACGCGCGACTCGCCGTTCCGATGGGCGATCCTGGCTGCCTGTCGCTGTACGCCCGCAAGCCGGAGGCACATCGTTTGCTGGCCGACCACCTGACCAGCGAGTACCGCGTGAAGACGGAGGGTCGCGGGCGCACCGTCGACGAGTGGAAGCTCCGCGTCGAGGGCCTGGACAACCACTGGCTCGACTGCCTCGTAGGGTGCGCCGTCGCCGCGTCCATCCAGGGTGCGGTCCTGTTCGGCACAGATGCGAAACCCTCGCCGCGCCGACGGATGCGTCTGTCTGAGTTGCAGAAGGCACGAAAATGAGCAAGCCGGCTTCGCCGCTACAGTCTGAAATCGTCAACCAGCGAGGCCTTCGCTGCCCGAAGTGTGGTTGCGGCCACTTCCGAGTGAACTATACCCGCCAGACCTGGGGCGGTGCCCTGCGTCGGCGGCGAGAGTGCCGAGCCTGCGGACACCGGATTACTACGATTGAGCGCCTTCAGTGAGCATGAACGGCGCGTCGTAGCGGCGCTTGATGTAGATACGTTCCCGCAGTCCCTTTATCACATCAAATATCAATTAGAAGCCTCTTGCATTCGTCTTCTTTATTGTCCCATCATCGTAAAGGACATAGAAATCAGGATCGACCATTGCAGCAGCAGGACCACCGCCCGCCGCTGCCGCAAGAGCCGACTGCTTCGCGATCATATAAACGGCCTTCGGTTCGGACCGTTTTTGAGGAAATTGGGCGTTCGCGTTTGTTCCGATCCAAAAGGGACCTGCGGCGAAGGCGCCAATGAACCCAATAATGACCCCAATCAGGACTCCGTGATTCCTTTTCATCTGCATCATGTTTGTCCATCCCTTCTTACTCGTTTCAAAACCCCTGGCAGTTTTCTAGAGCAACCTGCGATTCGTAGCGGTCTGCCGATAGCCTTTGCCTAACGCCCGGGACGTCGAATGGGCTGAGGTTCAAGCTGTCCAGACCCATTGTAACGGTTCGGCATGATACTCGCCGCCAAGCCGTTGGTTCCATATGCGTAACGATCCTTACCTGTAGGGCAGTTTTGCGGGCAAAGCTTACTCTCTCGTGTCGGTACAGATTGGATGAACGGCGTTTCTCGACACGCCCACGACAGCGTGCTTCCGCCGCTGCGGGACCACCGCGAGCTCGCGCTCGAGCTGCGCCTGGTGGTTTGGACGGATCGGGACGATGCGGTTCAAGAAGCGTGGCTGGCGCACCTGGAAGGCCGCAACGCCGCGCGGGCGGTGAACACGTTTGCCCGACGCGAGCGACGTCACCGGCAGCGAATGGTGCCCATCCTGAATTGAGGCGACGGCACGGATGCCCGACGACCCGACCATCGAAGACGCCATCCGCGAGAACGCCGCCGGGCCGAAGCGGGCCCAGGGCGACTCGGGCAGTGTCGAGCAGCATCCGCTCACCGAGCAGATCGAGGCGGATCGATGTCTGTCCTCCAAAGAGGCCGCGAAGAAGGGTTTGGGCGTGCGGATGACCAAGGTGGTTCCACCGGGAGCCGTGTGAACGTGTTCAAATGGCTGCGACAACTCGGTTCGCGCAAGGCCGGCAGCGCCGCAGCGCCGCACATGCTTCTCGTGCGCGGGAAGTACGACGCCGCCCAAACCACCCACGAAAACCGCCGCCATTGGGCTAACGCCGATCATCTGTCCGCCGATGCTGCCGCCAACGCAGAAGTGCGGCGGATGCTTCGGAGCCGGGCTCGCTACGAGGTCGCCAACAACAGCTACGCCAAGGGCATCGTCCTGACGCTGGCCAACGACGTGATCGGCACGGGGCCGCGCCTGCAGCTGCTGACCGAAAATGATGACGCCAATTCGCGGATCGAGCGGGAGTTCATGCGCTGGGCCAAGGCCATCGGCCTGGCCGAAAAGCTTCGCACCATTCGAATGGCGCGGGCCAGCGACGGCGAAACCTTCGCCATCTTGGCGAGCAACCCGGCGCTGCCCACCGCTGTCAAGCTGGACCTTCGCCTGATTGAAGCCGACCAGGTTACCACCCCGGACCTGTCGGTGCTCAACATCAACACCATCGATGGGATCGTCTTCGACGCCTTCGGCAACCCCTTCGAGTACCACGTTCTCAAGCAACATCCTGGCGACACCCGTGGCTGGATGCTGGGCCTGGAATACGATCGGGTGCCGGCCGCCGCTGTCATTCATTACTTCCGCGCAGACCGCCCCGGTCAGAGTCGCGGGATTCCCGACATTACTCCGGCGCTGCCGCTGTTCGCGCAGCTCCGTCGCTACACGCTGGCGGTGCTGGGTGCGGCGGAGATGGCGGCGCTGCCGTCCGGCGTCATTTACACCGACGCCGCAGCCGATGCCGAGGCCTCGCAGGTCGAACCGATGGATACGGTCGACATGGACCGGGGGACTTGGATGACCATGCCTTTCGGCTGGAAGATCGGCCAGATCAAGGCCGAGCAGCCCACTACGGCCTATGGCGACTTTAAGCACGAAGTCATCGATGAAAGCGCGCGTCCCGTCAGCATGCCGTCAAACATCGCCCGCGGGAATTCCTCTGGCTACAACTATGCCTCGGGGCGCCTCGATCACCAAGCCTTCTTCAAGGCCATCCGCATCGACCAGGCCCACCTCGCTGACGTCGTCCTAGACCGCATCCTGAAGGCCTGGCTTAACGAAGCCGTGCTGATTGAAGGCTACTTGCCTCAACCGGTGCGCACGTTGGATGCCGAATTCCCCCACCAGTGGTTCTGGGATGGGTTTGAGCATGTCGACCCAGCAAAAGAGGCCAGCGCGCAGGCCACGCGCCTGCAGAGCAATACGACGACGCTGGCCGCCGAGTACGCCAAGGGCGGCTTGGATTGGGAAAACGAACTGCGGCAGCGGGCAAGGGAACTGGCCCTGATGCGCGAGCTGGGAATTGACACGCAGGTCACCGCTCCGGCGCCCGCAAAGCCGGATCAACAAAGCCAGGAGGAGGCGCTAAGCAATGTCGAAGACTGAAACACCAGCGCGGGCGCCGACGCGCCTTGATCTGCATTGCACGAGCTGCGAGCTGTCCATCGCCGCCGCCAGCGCCGAGGGCCAGCCCGAATCGCTGCCCCGATTCAGCATGGTCGCCTACACCGGCGACGCCATGCGCGTGGAGGGCTGGCGGTTCCCGGTTGTTGTCGACCTGGAAGGACTGGCCATCCAATCGCAGCGCCGGCCGATTCGATTTGGCCACAGCATGTATTCAGGAGTCGGCCACACCGAGCGGATCGCCATCGAAGGAGGCAGGGTCATTGCCGAGGGCATCGTGTCACGGGATACGCCGGCCGCGCGGGAGATCGTGATCAGCGGCAAGCGCGGATTTCCCTGGCAGGCCTCCATCGGCGCCGTCGTGCAGGAGAGCGAATTCATCCGCGCGGGGAGATCAGTCGTCGTCAACGGCCGCACCTTTGAGGGGCCGCTGTACGTGGCCCGCAAGACCGCCCTTGGCGAAATCAGTTTTGTGGATATCGGGGCAGATGCCAATACCACTGCGACCATCGCGGCGCAGCAGCAGGAAAACGTTGTCATGGAAGACACGCAATTGGAACGAACACAGGAGCCGGAAGGCGGCTCAAACCCCAATCCGGAAACCGTCACGCGTGATGCAGGGCGGGAAGCGCCAGGCACGGAGGCCAGCGCTCCGCCCGATCCCATCGGCGAGCTGCGGGCCAGCGCCATCGGCGAGATGAAGCGCCAGGCGGCGATTCGTCGCATCTGTGCGGGTCGCTACCCGGAGATCGAAGAGAAGGCCATCGTCGAGGGCTGGACCGAAGAGAAAACGGAACTCGAGAAGCTTCGCGCCTCGCGCCCCAAGGCGCCGGCAATCCACGAAGTGGACAACTCCATGAATGGCGGCGTCCTCGAGGCCGCCTGCCTTCTGACCGCCAAGCTGGCCAAGGTCGAGGAACTCTTTGATGAAAAGACCCTCGACGCCGCATCGAAGCGCTACCGAGGCGGGATCGGCTTGCAGGAGCTGCTCCTGGAGGCCGCCTGGGCCAACGGCTACACCGGCCGTAATTTCCGCGATAGCCGGGCGGTCCTGCGCCATGCCTTCGGCCACAACCTCCAGGCTGGGTTCTCCACGATTGACATCGGCGGCATCCTATCCAACGTCACCAACAAGTTCCTGTTGGAGGGCTTCTTCTCCGTCGAGCGGGCCTGGCGAAATATCTGCGCCATCCGCAACGTTTCTGATTTCAAGACGGTCACCAGCTACCGCCTGGTCGGGCGTGATCAGTATGAGAAGGTCGCCCCAGGGGGCGAGTTGAAGCACGGCACCCTGGGCGAGGAGACCTATACCAATAAGGCCGACACCTACGGCCTGATCCTGACTATCGACCGCCGCGACATCATCAACGATGACCTCGGGGCGATTACCACCGTCCCCCGCAAGCTGGGGCGCGGCAGTGGCCTGAAGATCAACGACGTCTTCTGGACCACCTTCCTGGACAACGCGACCTTCTTCACCGTTGCCCGCAACAACTACCTGTCCGGCGTCGATACCGCCTTGGGCATCAACGCCCTGAGCCTGGCCGAGGTCTCGTTCATGAATCAGGTGGATGCGGATGGCAAGCCCATCGGCATCATGCCGCAGGTGCTGCTCGTCCCGCCGTCACTGTCGGCGATGGGCACCATGCTCTTCAAGAGTCTGGAGATTCGGGACAACACCTCCACCGCTAAATACCCCATCGCCAACCCACATGCGGGCAAGTTCCGCACCGAGGTCAGCCGGTATCTGTCCAACAACCAGTACACCGGATTCTCGGATAAGGCGTGGTATCTGCTGGCTGATCCCAACGACCTTTCGGTGATCGAGGTCGCGTTCCTGAACGGGCAGGAGTCGCCAACCATCGAGACCGCCGAGGCGGATTTCAACGTCTTGGGCATCCAGATGCGCGGCTATCACGACTTCGGCGTCGCTCTTCAAGAACCGCGGGCGGGCGTGAAAGTCAAGGGCGAAGCGTAATCTGAGGTTTGATGCCTCCAGAAAAGGAGTGAATGGATATGGCAGCTCTGGTGAAGTTTCTGCATCACGGAAATGCGGTCGACTACAAGCCCGGCGCGGACGTGGCGGCGGGCGACGTGGTCGTGCTGAATGACCTGGTCGGCATCGCCAGGCTGGACATCAAGGCCAACGTGCTCGGCGCGCTGGCCGTAACTGGTGTGTTTGAGTTTCCCAAGGCAACCGGCGCGGGCACTGCCATCACGGCAGGTACGAAGCTTTACTGGGACGCTGTCGCCAAGGTCGCCACGGCGACGGTGGGTGCGAACAAGTTCATCGGCAAGGCCACGGCGGATGCGGCGGATGCCGCCACGACCGTCCGCGCGAGGATGTCGCAGTGAGATGAGGCTTGGGGCTTGAGGCCTGAGGAAAAACGGTGGACGTGCTCGAACGAGGATCGGCATGGCTGGAGGACCAGCGGCAGCGGCACATGACGCGCACCGTGACGTATCAGCGCGGTACCGACTCCGTCGAAATCGCCGCGACGATCGGCAGGACCGAATTCGAGCAGGCCGACGACTTCGGCGCGATCCACAAGATCGAATCGCGCGATTACCTGGTGCGGATGACAGATCTGGTGCTCGGCGGCGTGTTGACACTGCCAAGGACCGGCGACCGGTTTCGAGAGAGCGATGGCGCGCACACCTTCGTGTACGAGGTCATGGCGCCGGGCAATGAGCCTCCGTTTCGGTACAGCGATCCGTACCGCAGGACGTTGCGGATTCACACGAAGCACGTGGCCACGGAGGGCTGACAGTGGAGCACGAAGGTGACAACGGATGGCCGGAGTACAAGAAGGCCGTGCTCTGGCGGCTGGATGACCTGGAGAAGCGGATCGCCTCGATTGACCGCAAGCTCTGGGGCGTCATGGCCGGGGTGGTATTCGTGGGCCTGAAGGCAGTCTTCGATTTTGTCGTGAAGTAGCGCATGAGCACGATCTTGACAATCGCCGACGCTGTCGTGGCCAGCCTAAACGCAGCCACTTTCGATCCGCCGGTCCAGGCGGAGCGGCGCTACCAGCCAACCTTTGATCTGTCCGATCTGGTCGAGTTGAAGGTCAGTGTCGTGCCCAAGACGGTGACGATCACGAACGCCACGCGGACGGACGGGTTTTTCGACTGCCAGATCGACATCGGCGCGCAGAAGAAGATCGCGGGAGACACCGAGATCGACGGGCTGGTGAATCTGGTCGAGCAGCTCGCAGATCACCTGCGGCAGAAGCGATTGGAGGGCGCGCCAGAGGCGGCGTTTGTTTCTATCACGAATGAGCCGGTGTTCGCGCCTGAGCATTTGGATTCGAAGCGAGTGTTTACCAGCGTGCTGACCATCACGTACCGCGTGCGGAGATGAGGGATGAATCCGATTCTCATTCGCTCCTACAACCTGTTCTTCGGCTGGCAGCAGCTCGCCGCCGTGCGAACGGTCGTGACCGTCACCATAACCTTTCCCGCAAGCAACCAGGGCATTTGTTGGTTTCGACTGGCGCCCACCGGGCCGATCGTGGGCATCATGTGGCCGGGCATGTCTGTCACACTGCAGGACGTGGACATCTCGAAATTCTGGGTACGCGGTGCGGCCGGAGACCTACTTCTGGTGTGCGGCAGCGCTATCCCGCTACAGATGCTTCCGCAGGCGACGCAGGTCGAAACATCTACAGCCGGCGGCGGCGGCGGTAATGGGGGCGCTGAATCGTGAGGGTGAACCATGCGTGAAATCTTCCTGAAGTGGTATGGGTTAACCGCCAACTGGCAGAAACTGGCTGAGACTCGAACCATCCTGACGGCAACCATCGCCACGAGCCCGGCCAACACAGGACTTATGCAGGTCCGCGTCGATGGCGGCACCGAGGCCAACTGGCCCAAGGGCGTGAGTAGCGCTTTCCTTGGGATTGACATTTCGCGGATCGAGGTCAAGGGGACTGTCGGCGACAACCTACTCGTCGCCGGCACCAGCAGCGAGTGAGGAGGTAGATCATGGCCATCAAGCTGGGCATGGATGCCCGACTGAATTACAAGGCCGGCGGCCAGGGCGGCGGCGGGGCCTGGACAGAACTATCCAACGTCAAGGATGTGACCCTTTCGCTGGAAACCGGCGAGGCCGATGTCACCACCCGTGCGAATTCCGGCTGGCGGGCCACGGTCGCCACGTTGAAAGAGGCGACGGTCGAATTCGAGATGGTGTGGGACACGGCCGATGCCGGTTTCACCGCCATCAAGAACGCCTTTCTGACCAATGCCGCCATCGGTTTCCAGGTTCTGGACGGCGACAGCGGCTCGGGCCTCCAGGCGGATTTCATGATTACGAACTTCTCACGGAACGAGGCGCTGGAGGAGGCCATCACAGTGAGCGTGACGGCGAAGGTGACGTATTCAGCAACGGCGCCGAGTTGGATTTGATCGGGAAGGCACGTAGGCAGCAAGGCACGGAGGCACGAAGGTAAAGGCATGAAGACGTTCACTGATAACGCGGGCCGCACTTGGACCATCGCCATCAACGTCGAGGCCATCAAGCGTGTGCGCGGGCTGCTAAATGTGGACCTGTTGGAAATCGTCGATGGCAAACTGATCGAACGCCTGATCCGCGATCCGGTCCTGCTGTGCGACATTGTCTATGCCGTCTGCAAGCCGGAGGCGGATGCGAAAAACGTCAGCGACGAAAACTTCGGGCGGGCGATGGCCGGCGATGCCATTGAGCACGCGACCAAGGCGCTCTTGGAGGAACTCGTGGGTTTTTCCCCAGCCCGAGGGATCGGGCGAACCTTCAGCGCGTACTCGAGAAGACGTGGCGGGTGATGGACAGGGCGAGGGACGTGGTCGAGGCGAGGTTGGAAAGCGTGAACGTCGAGAAGGTCGTCGAACAGGCGCTGGAGAGTGCTGGGAACTCATCTGGCACTGCGCCGGCATCATCGGCCTTGATCCCGGAAGGTTCACACTTGCTGAACTAACCCGCATGGCCGAAGGGCGCTCGCGAGATGAATGGGCGCGGACGTCATCACTGTTGGCCCTGATCGCCAACGCCCACCGCGATCCCAAGAAGACGAGGGGCTATAAGCCCGGCGACTTCAACCCGTTCGCGGCGCCGGCCAAAGTGGCAAAGGTGAGCGTGGAAGTGCTCAAGGATGTTTTTCTGCACGGCATGGTGCCGCCGCAGATTTGAAACACATGGAGGTGTTGTATGTTGTTGTCACGGAAGACCATCGTATGTCACAGCCTCTTGGCCTTGCTCGGCAGTTGTGTGACCGGCTGTGCCGGCCTCAATGCCAAGCCGCCAATTGAGGAGTTCGCCAACAAGCTCGCCGACCAGGCCATCATCCCGGCGGTCAAGCAAGGCTTGGCCCAGGGCGTCCAGCAGCTGACTGTCCAAGCTGGCGCGCAGGGAATCAATCCCACCTACGCAGTGAACTTCTCCGGAAAATGGGTGGTCGGTCTCGAAGGCAGGGCGTCGGTCGGCGTGGAGGGCATCGCCGGCCAGTTGCAGATCTCTAGCGCTGGAGGCGAAAAGACTGAGCAAAGTCCGTACTCAAAGGATACGGCCCCGGCGCAGCCCGCAAATCGCGACGAGCAGCCACCCACGACAGTGCCTGGCGGATCACAGCTGTGACCTGTGCTCGCCATGTGTTTCTCGCCGGATGCTGCGCGCTGGCGATCACCGGTTGCGCTGCCACGACAGCGCGGCAGTCGATGTCCGGGGCGGGTCCGCCCGCGCCCCCGAGAGGCTCGTCGTCCTTGCCGCCGCCGAGTGCGCCTCAAACGCACTCGACGGCGCAGGGCAGTCAGCAATCCGGCCAGGGCAATCTCTCCAGCCAGATTGATGCCAGCGGCTGGAAGGGCTTGGAGTTTTCAACCGCGGTGCCGGTGGGGCAGGTCGTGCTTATGGCCTTGATGCTGTGGTTGAGCCATCGCCGCGAGGTGCTGCGGATCACGCAGAATGGAAAGCATGCCACGTGATCGACATGCGGATCAAGAATCTGTTTTTCGACCGCAAGGCGGTGGTCGACGCCGTCGACAAGGCCAAGCGGGCGGTGCTATCAAAGGCGGGGGCGTTCATTCGCACCATCGCCCGGACCAGCATCCGCAAGCGCAAGGGCTCCTCGCCGCCGGGCTCGCCGCCGCATTCTCATGTCGGGCTGCTGCGCAACTTCATTCTGTTCGGCTACGACCCGGCGAGCGATTCGGTCGTCATCGGCCCCGCCAAGCTGAACAAACCTACCGAAGCGCCGAGGGTGCTGGAGCACGGCGGCACCACCACGATCACGAGATTTGCCCGTGGCCGGCTCCGCAAGCGCCGGCTTCGCATCGCCGCGCGACCGTACATGGGGCCCGCACTGGAAAAGGAGCAGCCGAAACTGCCCAAACTGTGGGCCGGCAGCGTCAAGGGAGGGTAGGCCGTGGCTAACACCCAGGGCATTCGCGCCGGACGGGCCTTCATCGAACTGGGCGTGAGTGACAAGCTCACCGCCGGGCTGAAGCGCGCCCAGAAGCGACTCGAAGCCTTCGGCGAAGGGCTCCGTTCCGTCGGCACTCGAATGACCACAATCGGCGCCGGCATCCTGGCGCCGCTCCTGGCCAGCGCCAAGCTCTTTGCCAACGTCGGCGACAGCCTCGACGAGATGTCCGCCCGCACCGGCGTCAGCGTCGAGGCCCTGTCGGAACTGGCATTGGCCGCCGAACTGTCCGGCGCGGACCTGGAAACCCTCGAGATCGGCCTCCGCAAGATGCAGAAGACCATCACCGAGGCGGCCGGCGGATCGCAAGGTGCTGCCGACGCCCTGGCGCAACTCAGTCTGACCGCCGAGAACCTCGCCTCACTCTCACCAGAGCAACAGTTCAAATTGATCGCCGATCGCATCAGCAAAATCGCCGACCCCACGCGCAAGGCAGCGCTAGCGATGGAGATATTCGGCAAGAGCGGTACGCGCCTACTGCCCATGATCCAGGATGGAGCCAAGGGACTGGAGGCCTTTCAGGAACAGGCCCGTCGGCTTGGACTGACGGTATCCACGCAGACCGCCAAGGATGCGGCGCTACTGGCGGATAGCCTGGACATTCTCTGGCGGGTTCTGAAGCAAGGCGTCTTCATCATCGGCTCGGCGCTGGCCGGCACGGTCCGCGATCTGGCCAACGCCATCACTCGAACGGTCGTCACCGTCACCAACTGGATCAAGCAGAATAGAGAGCTGGTAGTCTGGGTCGCGAAGGTCGGAGCCGCCGTCGCTGTCGCCGGCGTGACGCTGGTTGCGCTGGGCTATCTCGTCTCCGGCATCGCGGCGGCGTTCGGGACGTTGGCGACGCTTTCGGCGGGAGTGGGTACGGCGCTGGGCGCAGTCGGCTCGGTACTGGCGGCGATGGTGTCGCCGATCGGGTTGGTAATCTCGGCGGCCGTCGCTTTGGGTGGCGCTTTGCTGGTCGTCAGCGGTGCGGGGGCGGATGCCCTGGCCTGGTTGGGCGATCAGTTCCGCGCCCTGCGGGAGACAGTATACAAGGTAATTGTCGGGATCTCCGATGCCTTGGCCGCCGGTGACATCTCATTGGCTGCACAGATCCTTTGGCTGTCCTTGAAACTCGCCTGGCAACAGGGCGTCGGCGCGCTGAATACCATCTGGCTTCAGGGCAAGCGGGTCTTTCTCACCACGGCGCAAGAGATGTGGTTCGGTGCCTTGGCCTTGGCCGAACAAGTCTTCCACGGCTTGGAGGTCGCATGGATTGAAACGACGGCCTTCCTGTCGAAAACGTGGACCGGTTTCACGGCGGGCTTTCAGAAGGCCTGGAACACGGCAGTCAATTGGACAACGAAACGTCTGCTCGACCTGTGGAGCCTCTTCGATGACACGTTCGATGTCGAGGCCGCCAAGAAGATGGCCGACCAGGACCTGGCCGCAACCAACGCCGAGATCGATAAGCAGCGCGAGGCCGCGCTGGCCCAACGGGAACAGCAACGCAAGTCGCAGCGCGACCAGGCGCAGGCAGAGGACGAAGCCACATTGGCCGAGATCGGGAGGCAAATCGACGAGGCCGAGAAGCGCCTGGGCGAGCAAACCGATGGCAAGCTCGAGGAGACCCGCCGGGCCCTGGCCGAGGCCCGCAAGCAACTGGATGAAGCATTGAAGAAGGCCCGCGCTGAGCGCGAGACCGCCGACAAGCAGGGCGGCCTACCGCGCCGCAGGATCGGCGATCCGCTTGCCGGGCTCGAAGATCGGTTCGCCGGCATCGGCGACATGCTGGCCCGCAAGATCAGCATCGCCGGCACCTTCAATCCGGCTGGCGTGCAAGGGCTGGGCGCGGGCACCGCCGCCGAGCGTACCGCCCGCGCCACCGAGCAGACCGCCAAGCACACCAAGCGCATCGCCGATGCCACGACCACGGGAGGCCTGCGCTTTGCGTAGGAAGGTCCATGCCGCCCCTCGACCCCGTCACCATCGCAGAGAAGTTCGAGAGCCGGCTGGTCACCATGGGCAACAACCCATCGGCCGAACTGCGCTATGTCATTCGCGGAACCAACGATGATGCCCAGGCCCGCAACGTACTGGCCGGTACTGCACCCAGTGAATTCGATGTCAGCGGCAGCGGCCTGTTCTTTCTGCCGCTAGACAACCTATCCATCGAGCCGGTTGGGGACAAGCTGTGGGAGGGTGTCGCCCGCTACGCGCCGGTCTCTTCGCCGCAGACCGAGGACAGCGTTTTTTCCTTCGATACCGGCGGCGGCACGCAACACATCACCCAAAGCCGGGGGACGGTCGGACGATATGGCCTGCCGGGAAAGACCGCGCCCAACTTCAAGGGGGCCATCGGCGTCACCGCCGACAGCGTCGAGGGCGTAGATATCACCGTCCCGGTGTATCAGTTCTCGGAGACACATTACCTCAATAATGCGTTTGTCACCTCGGCCTACAAGGGCACGCTGTTCTTCCTGACCGGCCGGGTAAACAACACCGCATTCAAAGGCTTTGCCCAGGGCGAGTGCCTCTTCCTCGGGGCGAGCGGATCAAAACGCGGCGCGGGCGACTGGGAGATCAACTACCGCTTCGCCGCCAGCCCCAACGTCACCGGCCTGGTGATCGGCGAGATCGCCGGCATCTCCAAGAAGGGCTGGGAGTACTTGTGGGTGCGATATGCCGATGCCGAGGACGCCGCGGCCAAGGCGCTGGTGAAAAAGCCCATCGGGGTCTATGTCGAACAAGTCTATCCCTACGGGGATTTCAGCGCATTGGGGATTTGAGGATTTATTGCCGCCATGCCCACACTCAAACATGTTCACCCCGGCGACAAGCTGAACATTCCGGCGACGGCCTACAACGCCTTCGTCGATGCAGCGCGGGATCTTCAGTCGCGGCAACGCAACGCGGAACGGGAGAGCCAGCGCGATTTCCGGCAGAACGGCATCGTCCTGGTGCGCAACGATTCGGATGACGTAATCGAGGCACATCATGCCCTGGCCATTGGCGGCGTCCTCATTGAGCCCGGTTCGGCTGATCAGGAACGGACGTTTCAGTCACGAACGCCGCTTAAGGGCCACGTCGCCACGGTGGGTTCACCCAAATTGGGCTTCGTCGTGGCTCAGGAGCCGATCGCAGTCGGCGAGGTGGGGCGCTGCGTGATCACCGGCATCACCCCGGCGCGCGTACATATATATGATGAACGCGACACCACCTGCGAGCTGGACCCGCTAACCACCGTGCTGGCCAGTGCCCCCCTGGGCGGTGCGCCCATCATCTGGCGTGAGACCGGCTTGGGCGAGAAATGGGCGGTGATCGAACTCGGCCGGCCGTCGCTGGCCAGGATCACTGCCATCCTGGGATTGGCACAGCGTATTCCCGGTGAATCTAATCGCTGGCGCTATCCCTGGCGTGAGGCGGTACTTGATGGCCAGCCCGGGAGCATCACATACCTGCGTTATGTCGCCGTCCCCGGTGGCCTGACTTCGAAAACTGGACTCGTCGAAGATCCGGCGCGCATGGCCATCAATCGGTTCGAGGCTCATCACTGCAATGCACCCATCCCCGCGCCGGGATTCGGCGGCCTCCTGGGGCTTGGTCCGGTCTGCGACCTGCCGGGCGTGCTCCCCGAGTGCCCGCCCGCCCGAAACCTCGTGCCGCGCCTTATTCCCATCCCACGCGGCGTCTGCGTGCAATTGACCTGCGAGCGCAACAGCGTCGGCAATCCCGCCTGGGTCTTCGAGGCCGTGAGCCTGGTAGAGTTGGTGGACATCCAGGACGAGGAGCGCAAGTTCAATCTCTACATCCCCGAATCGGTTGGGGGATCAGGCCCATGAAGATGGACTTGGACACTCGCCGAAAGGCGGAACGCGAGAAGTACGTCATCCTGGCCTCCCGGCCGGGCTCGACCTACGGCTCCACCAATCACGGCAAGGCGGCCATCCCGCTGGTGCAGCAGCTGCGCCCGCGCTTCCTTGTAGACTTCGGCTGCGGCCGCAATGACTTCATTCGCGAGCTGCGGCGGCTGGGCATTGACGGGCTGGGGATCGATTTCGCATTTCCGGAGGCAGACATCCCGCGCCCGATGCACAAAACCGGCCTGCTCGAAGGTGTGGCCGATGTGGTCACCAGTTTCGACGCCCTGGAGCATCTGCTTCCGGAGGATGTCGATCCCGTCTTCCGCGAGATGCGCCGCGTCGCCCGGCCCAGCGGGCATTTCATAATTTCAATCAGCACCCGCCCCAGTCGGATCAAGGTCAGTGGCCAGGGGCTGCATATGACCGTGCGGCCGCTGGATTGGTGGATCAAGAGGATTTCATCGATCGGCGTTGTATCTGAAGAGCGGGCGCTGGGTCGGTACGTGGTGGGGCAGTTTTCATGATGCGTGAGAATCAGTCGGACATCGCGGCACTACAGATGGGGCTGAAAAGTAGAAAAGCCACGCCCGATGGCCTGCGCCTCTATACCGCCGACTTCGATTCCATCTCGCTGGCCGGATTTTATCGCGGCCGATCGGCGTTCCTAATTCTTGCAGGACCGTCCCTCCAACAGATCGATCTCAATCAACTGAATCGCCGGGGCGTTGTCACGATGGCGGTGAATAATGCCTGGGCGGTCTGGCGGCCGACGTTCTGGACCTGCGTCGATGACCCCGGCCGGTTCATCGACACCGGCTGGAAGGACGCCGGCATTCTGAAGTTCGTGCCGGTCTGCTGCTGGAATAAGCGCCTGCGTATCCAGACCACCGACGGCCACATGCGGCCGAGCGCATTCTGCGTTTGGCAGATGCCGGGCGTACTGTTCTACCGGCGCAATAACCATTTCGACCACCGGCGGTTCCTGACTGGCGACTCCATCTCCTGGGGCAACGATGAAAAAAGCGTCGATTCCCTGGGCATCACCGGCAAGCGTAGCGTGATGCTCGTGGCCCTGCGGCTGTTGCACTACTTGGGATTTTCAACCGTGTACCTGCTGGGCTGCGACTTCAAGATGGCCGAGGACCGCAAGTACGCCTTCGATGAATCCCGCGCCGCCAACGCCATCCGCCACAATAACGTCCTCTATGACTCGCTGACCCGGCGCTTCGAGGCGTTACAGCCCCATTTCAAGAAGCATGGATTCCGGGTGGTGAACTGCTCGCCGGGTAGTGCCTTGACTGCCTTCGAGCGGATGAATTTTGCCGAGGCCATTGCTGCCGCGTCGGCGGAGTGCGGCAAACCTGTCAGTACGCTGGGCTGGTACGAGCCCGTTGCTCGGAAGGAGGCCGCGCGATGAGCAGCGATTGCCCGACACGGTATTACCTTTATCTACCCGTCTGGGCGACCGGCGAAGCCCCCTTGGGCGGCGGTATCGCCCCGCTCAGTTCTTCGGAGAGCAGTTCGTCGAGCAGCAGCCATTCGACCAGTCCGGGTTCGTATTCGCCGAGCAGCAGTGAAAGTAGTTCGCACAGCAGCAGCGCCAGCCAACCCAGCAGTCACAGCACCAGCCCCGGCTCGATGAGCCACAGCGGTGGCACGCATGCCAGCAGTGGATCGGCTGGCAGCAGCGGAAGTGGCAGCGTACCGGGTAGCAGTGGGGGGACACATCCGAGTAGCAGCCAGAGCGGCTCGGGCCCGAGCAGTGGAAGCGGAAGTACGCCGGGAAGCAGTGGCGTAACGCACAGCGGCAGCGGCGGATCGAGCGGACCTGGCTCAGGCAGCGGTCCTGGCTCAGGGAGCGGCCCAGGGTCGGGCAGTGGACCTGGATCAGGAAGTGGGCCCGGCTCTGGCCCTGGTTCTGGCGGGTCGAGCGGTCCCGGTTCAGGTGGCTCGAGTGGCTCTGGAAGCGGAAGCTGTTTCCTTCACGGCACGCTGATTCGCCTTGCGGACGGCCGACAAATTCCCATTGAGGACGTCAAACCCGGCAACCTCGTCGCGTCGCTGGATATCGAAGGTCTGGCCCGCGATGCCGAGCATGCCTCGCAATTCGAGTGGCTCAGGACCGATGCCGCGAAAAGGATGAGGCCGGTGGTCGCGACCATCGGCTCTGTGCGGCACGGCGACCACGACGGCTTCTTCGTCATCAACGGCCGCATCAAGCTGACCTTCGAACATCCCTTGCTCATCCGTCGCCAGCACCAATGGGGTTTCTGCTCGGTCGAGCTGCTGCAGGTTGGAGATTTTCTGATCCGCCACGACCTGAGCGAGGAATACGTGGCCTCCGTCGAGCGCGTCGATTCGCCAGCCAGGACGGTCGCTATCTACGTGCCGGGCACCAACGTCTATCTGGCCGACGGCATCTGGGCGCACAACAGTTCCAGCGCTGCTTCTGGCTCGGGATCAGGATCGGGCAGCGGAGGCAAGTCGAGTGGCTCGTCATTCAGCTCGAGCGCCTCCTCCTCCAGCGGCAGCTCGTCCAGCGCATCCTCAAGCGCCTCTAGCAGTGGATCATCCAGTGCATCGAGCCATTCATCGTCCCACAGCTCAATCGCCGGAGGGTATTGAAGCAATGAACCCTTGCGACATCATGGAACGGGCGCTGGTCTTGATGGACAAGCTGCGGACCGATCCCCGAGTGCTTCAAGTCGATATCGTGGGAAGCATCCGCCGCGGCCTGGCCGAGGTGGGCGATCTCGACATCCTGATCACGACCCACGATCCGTGGTCCTTCGAACGTGGAGAATTGCCGCCGGGTGCATTTCATCGGGCCCAGTGGCCGTCGCCATCGCTACTGATGGCGGATCTTTTCTTCTGCACGCCGGAGACCTACGGGGCGGCCCTGGCCTGCGCGACCGGGCCGCTGGCGCTGAACATCCGCTTGCACGAATTGGCCGCGAAGAAGAACTTGTGGTTGGATTTCCGGTCGTCGGGCAAGGGAGGCTTGCCGATGATCATGCCGAAATACAGCCCCTTTGTGGGCCTGTATGGGCCGGACGGGCGCGTGATTACTACGCCCACGGAGGAAGTTTTCTTCAAACTGATTGGGGAGCCGTGTGTTCCGGCGCCATACCGGGAATGGCTCGCGGGGCGGCGATCGAACGGATGCAGCACTACCTAACCGCGGGGAAGCGCCCGCGCCACAACGTTATACTCTAGGATTTCGTGCAGCCGTTCTAGCCTTTCGCCAAAAAATGTACTGTGGCCCCAGCAGCAATAACGCGTCGTTAAGGGAGGGCCTTGCGACCAACCGCTTGACGTTCTGAGCTCACCAGCCGATGATGATTGAATGAGACGGACGCTGATCCTGTTTTTTGCTCATTGGGCATTGCTTGCCGCGCCCACGCTTTGCATCGCGGGCGTTCTTGAGCACCCTTGTGGTTGCGGGCAGAAGGATGCCTGTTCACACGAATCAGAGTGCGATCAAGACCCATGCTCATCGTTGGTTGCAACGAAGGACGCATCGGCGAACGTAGTGCCGCATATCGCAGCGCCATGTTTCGCCACCGTTTCTGCGTTCCTCGTACAGTTTTCAACCTGCCTTTCAGATTCGACGCTGCTTCGCCCTCCGGAGACATCCGATGTGCTCTGGGAGGGAAGGCCATACCCGCCCGCTGAGCTTCCTCTCCTTATCTGATTCCCAAGCGACAAATCATCGTTCGCTCACGCGGCGTCACGCCTTGCCCGTGAGCTGGGCACATGACTGCGCCCGTGTTTCGCTCGCTTGGGAGTCAACTTTGCATGGAAAGACCGACGTATTTGATGATCTTGAGTGGATGTATCGGCGCGTGTTCGCTGGTTTGCGGCTGTATCGCCGTCAATCCCAGAAATGACTACGCCACAGCCCGCCAGAAAATCACAGACGCGACGGGTAGCGACAGCGTCTTTGAGCCGGATGCTGTCGGCAGCGTCGAGGCCGCTGTTGCCGAGAGGTTGAAGGATGGGATCACCACCGATGAGGCGGTTGAGATCTGCCTGCTCAACAACCCATCGCTTCAAGCCGCCTTCCTTAACGTCGGAATTGCCCGAGCCGAGCTGGTCCAATCCGGACTCCTGTCCAATCCAACGCTGGCACTTTCGGTTGCGTTCCCGGAGGGCGGAGGGCGAAGCAACATTCAATCGACGCTGGCGCAGAACATTGTCGACCTGTGGCAGATTCCGGTGCGAAGGCGGGCGGCTTCGCGCGCCCTGGACGCCTCGATTCTCGACCTTGCGCGGCAAGCCGCTCAGACAGCTATTGACACTAAGAGCGCATACTTTTCAGCGATTGCGGCCGAGCAAACACTCATTATTGCCCAGGAGAATCTCGGGCTTGCACAACAGCTACTTGAGGCAGCGGAAGACCGACAAAAGGCCGGCGCGGTAGGAGAGCTTGATGTTAATCTCGTTCGTGGAACACTTTATTCCGCCGAACTGGAGACCCAACGGGCCCGCCTGGATTCGAGCACGGCCCGTCGTCGCCTAGCGACGCTGCTCGGAATGATCGGGGATGCGCAGCACATCGTGCTTTCCTCGACGTTTTCGCCCGCCCCGCCAGTGCAGCTGAACGGTTCTCGGATTACTGAACTTGCACTGGCCCAGCGACTGGACATCCAGGCTGCACGCAGGGAGACGGAAGCGAGCCGGGCGCGGCTTGCTCTTGAATATCGAAAGATTTTTCCGGATGTTGCCATCGGCGCCTATCTGGAGAGAACCGAGCGGCGGGCGCTTCCGGGCCGCAACGTCGCCGCCGACACCGCTCGCGCGAGCGTTGCCGCAGGCTCGCTCACCGCACCTGAGATTCAGTCGCGCGGACAGCGGAATATCGAACGCAACCAGGTGATCGATGCGATCTTCGGTCCCGCGTTCAATCTCACGCTTCCGCTATTCGACCAGAACCAGGCCCAGATCGCCAAGGCGAAATTCGCGTATGAGCAATCGCTCCGCCAGCTTGATGCGCTCGAACGCAGCGTCGTGCAGCAGGTCAGTCAAGGCGTGGACCAAGCAGAGACGGCGCGAAAGGTCGCCGAATATTTTCGCGGCAAACTGCTGCCCCAGGCGCGGTCAAACCTCGATCTTTCGCAGGAATCATACAAAGCGGGAAGGGCGTCGCTGATCGTGCTGCTTGACGCCCAGCGGGTCCTGCTCTCGACACGCCGCGAGGCCATCGCCGCCCAGCGCGACAGCGCCATCGCACTGGCCGAACTCGAACGGCTTGTATCTAAGCCGATCGCATCAATCCTCGCAGCGCCGTCAACGACACAACCCGCAGCGGCATCTCAGCCAACTGAACAGGAGGAATCCAATGTGTCGCCATGAGTCAATCACGTTCAGGAAGTTGCTGCCAATCCAGTTGGTCGGGCTTGTGGTGTTGCTCGCAGGTTGCCTTCCGGCGGAGGGAGGCGACGCCGACACAAGCGCGCCCCCAGCGGTAATCGGACAGTTCGTGGGCTTCGTCGTGGACTTTGCACGGCAACTGCTTGCCGCATACCTGTTTTAGAGGAGTTTGACCGTGGCTGAAGTCAATGAAACCGGATGGAAGGGGCGCCGTGTACGGCAATTTGTCTTGCTTGCCGCTGGACTTCTCGTGGGCGTCATCGGCACTCGCTATTGGATGGCGCGCACAGGCGGGCACAGTGCTTCCACGCAGAGCGCTTCCAGCGATCACGACGATCACGGGCGTGAAGGCGGTCGCGGCCATGAAGAAGGAGCGGTGTGGCTATCGCCGGAAGCGAGACGCACCTTCGGAATCGAAGTCGCCGACGCCGGTCCGGGCAAACTGGAGCAGACGATCACGCTTCCGGGAGAAGTCCGACTGAACGCGGACAAGGTCGCTCACATCGTTCCCCGAGTCTCGGGAATGGTCCGCGAAGTGCGAAAGAACCTTGGCGACGCCGTATCGCCCGGAGAGGTGATCGCGGTGCTTGACAGCCGGGAGCTTGCCGACGCGAAGGCGGCGGACCTCGCCGCGGCATCGCGCCACGAGTTGGCCAAGGCCAACGTTGAACGGATCGAAAAGCTCTTCGAGAAAAAAATTGCGCCGGAAGAGGAGCTTCTCAAGGCCCGCCAGACGCTCGCCGAGACCGACATCGATCATCGAACAGCCGAGGCCAAACTTCATGCGTTGGGACTTACGCAGGAGCAGGTCGAGAAGCTGCACGAAGAAAAGGACACGGACTATTCCCGCTACGAGATCAAGGCGCCGTTCGCAGGCGCGGTGATCGAAAAACACATCACGCTTGGAGAGGTCGTCAGCCCCGACACAAGCTGTTTTGTCCTCGCCGACCTCAGCAACGTCTGGATCGATGTCACGGTCTATCCGCAGGACGTGGCCCATGTCGCCGTCGGCCTTCCGGCCGACGTGACAGCCGCCGGGCTGAGGCCGCAGCGCGGCGAGATTGCGTATGTCAGCCCAAAGATCGAGGAGGGCACGCGGACGGGCATGGCGCGCGTGGTTCTGCCCAATCCGGATCAGCGCTGGCGACCCGGGATGTTTGTCCGGGCTGACTTGGTCGTGTCCGATGAGGACGCGGCGATCGTCGTTCCCAGCGCGGCGATTCAGACGATTGAGAACCAGACAGTTGTGTTCGTCGAGGAGCACGACGAGTTCAAGAAGCGGCCGGTGCTCGTCGGAAGAAGTACGGGAAGCCGAAGCGAGATCGTCAAGGGCCTGGATGCAGGCGAGCGCTACGCTGCGTCAGGGACCTTTATTTTGAAAGCGGAACTCGGAAAAGCCGAGGCGGAGCATGAGCACTGAGACCGAGGCGGCGGCGGCGCGACGACGCATTGGAGATCGTACGAACATAAGGAATCGGGCGGTGCGGTATCGCCCGCGAGTTCTTTCACCGCAACGATAGGAGCACGAACATGAAGACGACAAACGGCAAGGTTCTGCTGGCAATTCTCGCGATTGGCATCGCGAGCGCAGCCATCGCGGGCAGCCTGATGGCACAGACGGGTCAATCGCCGCCGCCACGGAGCGAACCCCAGTATTTTGTCACCGGCGAAGGCGATGAAGCCCACCTGTGGGTTCGCGAGGGGACCAAACTGCGCTGTCTTGGCCACGGCGAATGCAAGGCGCACGCCGGTCACAAGGAAGGCGACGGGCACGATCACGGAAAAGGCCATGACAAGCCGTAGCCCGAGCTTCCACGCGTGTGCAAATGGACGCCTCGTCAGCGGGGTGGTAATCGGTGCCTCGATGTGCACGGGGTTCGGCTGCGCCGCGTTGAGTCGTGATCCCCTAAGCGGTGGTGCAGTTCGACTTGAACTGGCCCCGAGTGACATCGCCAGCTTTTCCCGTCTTCGGGTGTACGAAGACGAGGGGAACCTCGTTGTGTACGGCAAGGTGGGACGGAAGGCGGGCGTAAAGGGGCGCGTGGATGCGATCGTTCGCGTGGTCGTACAGCTTCCCGATGGCGGCACGCTCGAAGCAACCAAGCGCGCTTTCCCTGCCCACCTACCCATCAGGCGCAGCCGAAAATCAAACTTCACCGTGCGCTTCGACGGCCTGCCGCCTGCTGGGACGATTGTGCATATTGAATGCCCACCGACCGGACCTTCTACGGCGCCGGCGTCATCGCCTGTGGCTTTTTTCAAGTACCTGGAGGCCCAAATATGAAAGAGATAAAGGCCCTCATCCGCCCGCACATGATGACAAGGGTCATGGACTCGCTTCACGCGCTTCCTCATTTTCCAGGCGTCACAGTAAGTGATTGCCAGGGCCAAGGTCGGGGCCGTGGAAGCGCGGGGCGCTACGAGGCGACGGAAGAGACGATCTACTTTGCGAAGATGACCAAGCTGGAGTTGTTCTGCGCGGATGAAATCTGTGATGGAATTGTCGAAGCAATCCGGCGCGCAGCGCACACCGGCTCTGCCGATGATGGCGTGATCGCTGTCATCGACCTGTCGCGGGTCGTCAGCATCCGGACGGGTGAAGAGCAGGAGAAGGCGCTATAGTGGGCAGAGCCACCTTCCATATCCGCGGGATGGACTGTGCCGAGGAGACGGCAACGCTCCGCCACGCGCTCTCTTCCGTCGCAGAGGTCAGGGAAGTCACGTTCAATCTCGTCACCGCGACCATGACTGTCACGTCTGCCGGTGAACACTTTCCGGTTGAAGAAGTCATTCATACGGTTCAACAGGCCGGCATGTCGGCCGAACAAGTCGCCGATGGGGCGGAACGTCCAATCCTCGAAGCGAAGCAAGATAACCTCCGTACGGCACTCGTGGCTCTGAGCACGATCCTCACCGTCATGGCGTTCTCGCTTCATGGTGCTCAATTGGGATGGCGCGCCGCACTTAGCGGCCATGAGACCGGCCAAATCCCTCTTACGGTTCGATCACTCTACGTCGTTGCCCTAATCGCCGGGGGATGGCTTGTGGTGCCCAAGGCATGGCTTGCCGCACGACGGCTACGGCCGGACATGTACCTGCTCATGACCGTGGCCGTGGTTGGCGCTTTGACTCTCGGCGAATACCTCGAAGCTGCCACAGTCACGGTCCTGTTCGCTGTCTCACTGGCCTTGGAGCAATGGAGCGTGGGCAGAGCCCGCCGCGCCATCGGGGCACTCGTGGCCCTCGCGCCTCCACGCGCCCGCGTCATCAAAGACGCTTCGTCCGAGGAATTGATGGAGGCGGCCGTCGTGCCGATCGGCTCGCAAATCGTAGTGAAGCCCGGAGAGAAGTTTCCGCTCGATGGACGGGTCATCGAGGGGAAAACGAACGTGAATCAAGCGCCAATTACGGGCGAATCCTTGCCTGTAGCAAAAGTAGTCGATGACGAGGTCTACGCGGGGACGATCAACGTAGACGGCGCGGTCGTGGTGAAGACAACCAAATCTGCCTCCGACACCACGCTCGCCCGCATCATCCGCATGGTGAGTGAGGCTCAAAGCCGTCGAGCACCGAGCGAACAATGGGTAGAGCGGTTCGCCCGTTTGTACACGCCCGTAGTGATGTGTCTGGCGCTGCTTATCGCCGCCATCCCCCCGCTCGCGCTCGGTCAACCGTGGGCCGTGTGGTTCTATCGATCTCTGGTCCTTCTCGTCATCGCCTGTCCTTGCGCCCTCGTAATCTCCACCCCGGTCACCATCGTTGCGGCTCTCGTTTCAGCGACGCGACACGGAATTCTCATAAAGGGAGGGCTATACGTCGAAGTCCCAGCGCACCTCCAGGCCATTGCCCTGGACAAGACCGGCACGCTGACGGAAGGAAAGCCGCGCGTCCAGACGGTTGTGCCCCTGTCCGGCCACACGGAGAAGGAACTGCTTGAGATCGCAGCCGCCGTGGAGATGCGCTCCCAGCACCCCCTCGCCCACGCGATTGTGCGACACGCCGAAACGGCGGGAATCACACCACGCGCCGCCGGTGACTTCCAGTCCATCGCTGGCAAGGGAGCTACGGCCTCGCTGAACGGACAGAGGTTTTGGATCGGCTCACACGCCCTGCTTGAGGAGCGGTCCCAGGAGACGCCCGAATTGCACGACCGCCTCTCGCAGCTGTCCGCGTCCGGCGCCAGCGTGGTGGTGGTCGGCGAGGAAGACCACGTCTGCGGGTTCGTATCGGTCGCTGATTCCGTGCGACCCGAGGCGAAAGAGACCCTCGCGGTGCTGAAGTCCCTCGGCGTTCGATCAATCGTGATGCTAACCGGCGACAACCAAGGGACCGCCGAGGCCATCGCCCGCAAGGCGGGCATCGACGAGATCCACGCGGAGCTTCTGCCCGACGCCAAGGTCGGGCTCGTTGAAGAGCTTGTGCGGCGATATGGCACCATCGCGATGGTCGGAGACGGCGTGAACGACGCCCCTGCGCTGGCGCGCTCCAGCCTCGGCATCGCGATGGGAGCTATCGGCACCGACGCCGCCATCGAGACGGCTGATATCGCACTGATGAAGGACGACCTGTCGCGCCTTCCGTGGTTGATTCGCCATTCTCGGCGCGCCCTCCGCACAATCCGTGTGAATATTGCCGTGTCGCTTCTGGTCAAAGCGGCCTTTATCGGTCTCACGCTGTTGGGAAAGGCCTCACTTTGGGCCGCGATCGCGGCGGATACCGGCGTTTCGTTGCTCGTCGTCTTAAACGCGCTCCGTCTACTGCGAGACATGGACGCGGCGAGGATAACCAATCATGCTTGAAAAAGTCCTACACTTCTCCATCCATCACCGCTTCCTGGTTGTGCTGATCACCTTGGCGGCGGCGGCAGGCGGCGTTTATTCGCTGCTTCATCTACCCATCGACGCCGTGCCGGATATCACGAACAACCAGGTGCAGATAAATATCGTCTATCCGGCGCTGTCGCCAGTTGAAATCGAGAAGCAGGTGACGTTTCCCATCGAAACTGCGCTGGCCGGCATTCCGGGACTGCAATCGACGCGGTCGCTTTCCCGCAACGGCTTCTCACAGGTCACGGCCGTTTTCGACGACGACGTGAGCATCTATTTCGCCCGGCAGCAGGTCAATGAACGATTACTGGAAGCGCGAGAGAGCCTCCCTCCCGGGGCCGAGCCCAAAATGGGCGCAATCTCGACCGGGCTGGGTGAAGTCTACATGTGGACGGTCGAGTACGACCATCCGAACGGCAAGGGAGCCAAAATCGCCGACGGGCAGCCTGGCTGGCAGTCGGACGGATCGTACCTGACCCCGGAAGGCGAACGCCTCGAAACCGCGTTGGAGAAAGCGGCGTACCTGCGCACGGTTCAGGACTGGATCATCCGTCCGCAACTTAAGGGCGTCAAAGACGTGGCCGGCGTGGACGCCATTGGCGGCTACGTCAAGCAATATCACGTGCAGCCCGACCCGATGAAGCTGGTGTCCTACGGCCTTTCGTTCGCGAACGTAATTGACGCTCTTGAGCGAAACAACATGAGCGTCGGCGCCGGCTACATCGAACATAAAGGCGAAGCCTATCTCGTCCGCGCCGGGGGCAGAATACGCGATGAGAAGGAGATCGGGAACATTGTCCTGGGCGTCGAAGACGGAACGCCGATCCACATCCGGCAAGTGGCGGACGTGCGCGTCGGCAAGGAACTCCGCAGCGGCAGCGCGAGCGAAGACGGGCATGAGGTCGTTGTCGGCACGGCATTGATGCTGATCGGAGCAAATAGCCGCACCGTGTCCGTCGGCGTGGACGAAAAGCTCGCCTATATCAACAAGACGCTCCCTCCGGATATCCGGGCCAAGCCGGTGCTCAACCGAACGAAATTGGTCGATGCCACGATCCACACCGTGGGAAAGAACCTTGCTGAGGGTGCGATCCTCGTCATCGTCATTCTGTTTCTGATGCTCGGGAACATCCGTGCGGCTCTCATCACGGCGCTGGCCATTCCGCTTTCGATGTTGCTGACGGCGATCGGCATGGTTCAAAGCAAGGTGAGCGGCAATCTGATGAGCCTGGGGGCCATCGACTTCGGGCTGATTGTGGACGGTGCCGTAATCATCGTCGAAAACTGCCTGCGCATGTTGGCGGAGAAACAACACGAACTCGGCCGAAAGCTCACACTTGCGGAGCGGATGGAGGTCGTCTTTGTCGCCAGCAAGCAGGTCCGAAGCGCCACGGCCTTCGGCGAGGCGATCATCATCACGGTCTATTTCCCCATACTCGCTCTTACCGGCATCGAGGGAAAGATGTTTCACCCGATGGCCATGACGGTCATATTCGCATTGGCCGCGGCGTTCGTCCTGTCGCTCACGTTTGTCCCGGCGATGGTCGCGCTTGGAATTACCGGCAAGGTCCACGAGAAGGAGAACTTCCTTGTGCGGGCGGCGAAGTGGGCTTACGAGCCGACGGTTCTGGCGGCAATTCGTTTCCGCAAACCCGTTGTCATCGCGGCCGTCGCAACATTTGCGGCATCGCTTGCATTGTTCTTTACGCTGGGCCAGGAGTTCGTGCCCACGCTTGACGAAAAAGACATCGCCATGCATGCCATGCGTATTCCCAGCACATCCCTTACACAATCGTCAGAGATGCAATTCGAGGTCGAGAAGGTCATCAGCCAGGTCCCTGAGGTCGCATTCGCCTTCTCCAAGACCGGCACGGCCGAAATGGCGTCCGATCCCATGCCGCCCAACGTCTCCGACACCTTCATCATTCTCAAGCCGGCCGAGGCTTGGCGGAGCGAAGCCGAACTGGAAAAGCTCATCGCCGAGAAGGCGGGGGCGATGGAGCAGCATGGCGGGCACGCTGAAGAGAAGCACGGAGAGGAGGGACCTGGCCATGAACATGAGGAGCTTAAGGCGGAGAGCCATAAGGGCAAGCTGCTGAAGCTCGTCGAGCTGACGGTCAAAACATTGCCGGGAAACAACTACGAGTTTACCCAGCCGATTCAGATGCGATTCAACGAGTTGATCGCCGGCGTCCGCAGCGACGTGGCGGTCAAGGTCTTCGGCGACGAGTTCGACAAAATGGAACCGACGGCCCAAGCCATCGCCGGCATTTTGCGTAACGTGAAGGGAGCCGCTGACGTAAAGGTCGAGCAGACCAGGGGGCTGCCGGTGATGAACATCGAGATCGACCGCGCCGCTATCTCCCGCTATGGCCTCAACGTCGCTGACGTGCAGGATGTCGTCGCCATTGCCATCGGTGGACGGGAGGCGGGGCTTGTCTTCCAGGGCGACCGGCGCTTTGACCTGGTTGTACGCCTGCCGGACAACATGCGCCGCGACATAGAGGCGATTCGCAATCTTCCGATCCCTCTGCCGCGCACGGACAAGCTGGAGACCATTAAGAGAGTCGCCGCCGCTAATGACGGCGCACCACCAATCGGCAAAGGCGGCTTTGTCCCATTGGGAGTCGTCGCCTCCATCGATATCGCCGAGGGGCCGAACCAGATCAGCCGCGAGAATGGGAAACGCCGCGTAGTGGTTCAATGCAATGTGCGCGGCCGGGACATCGGCTCATTCGTGACGGAGGCGCAACGAAAGATCGACGAGCAGGCGAAGCTCGCCGCAGGCACGTGGCTCTCTTGGGGCGGACAGTTCGAGAATCTGATCGCCGCCCGAACACGGTTGATGATCGTCGTGCCCATCTGTTTTTTCCTGATCTTCATCCTGCTGTTCAGCACATTTAACTCGGTCAAGTACGCTGTCCTCGTCTTTTCAGGCGTCCCGCTGGCGCTCACCGGCGGAATCGTCTCCCTCTGGCTACGCAACATGCCGTTTTCGATTTCGGCCGGCGTGGGCTTCATAGCGCTTTCCGGCGTCGCGGTCCTGAACGGGCTCGTCATGATTACGTTCATCAACCAGCTTCGCGCCGAAGGCCAGGGGCTTGAGGAGGCCGTGATCCACGGCTCGATGACGCGACTTCGACCGGTCCTCATGACGGCACTCGTCGCCGCATTGGGCTTCGTCCCGATGGCGCTGGCGACCGGAACCGGTGCGGAGGTTCAGCGGCCGCTTGCCACTGTCGTTGTCGGCGGCATTGTTACATCGACCTTGCTCACTCTAGTAGTCCTTCCCGCACTCTACCGGGCTTGGCATCGGACAATTGATGCACGCGTTGAAACACTCTCGGATTCCGGCCAGAGGTGCGGTTCTTGAAGCGACAGCTCAAGGCCTTGCACACTTTTTATTGGGTTGGCACAAAAGCGTTCGTGAGAATCGCAGAGAGGATCGTAATAGGAATGTTAACCAAGCCTGTCAAAAATCCTCCAAACACCTGCTGAATCAAACCAAATAGAATGTCCAATGCGAAATTCATGTCCATCTCCTAATTACCAACGGATTGCAAAACCGACCCCAGTGAAAACGTCGTCGGCTTCCTCATTGAGTCCAGCGCCGATGCGGAAATCTAGTTGCAAATTGCTGTTGATCTGGAGCGCAACTCCACCGTCGACATAATGCGCGCAGTCACTGCCTGGATGGTTTGGATAGAAACCGAAATACTCAACATAGGTTGTAAGACGGTCCGTGAGGCGTGCCCCAAGAGATATCGATGCACTCGTCTGCACAAACCTGGACTCTTCGGTAGGAAGGCCAAGGTTTATGTTTCCGGCCACGCCAAGGCGCTCCGTGAGTTCATAGGACCAGAGACCCTTGACCTGAGGATCAACATCACGAGACGATTTTGAGTCAGTGCCGGTTGGTAGGCTCAGCTCTCCGATCACAGATAACTCCGGACGAAGCCCGTTTTGTTTCTGCAACAAAAGCTTCACTCCTGTTGTCAGGTCGGCGCCACCGTCGTCGTGGACTTCGCGATGCACGCGCCGCCCAGCGTCATTACGCTCTACGAATAGATCCTCAGTGAGCGACATGCCAGTCCAACCTGTACGAAGCTCCAGGCTGTCGGACAAGCCCACTCTAAGAAGAAATTCCGGCACGGTCTGTTCGCTGACCCGATGACCACGTTCATCGTCGTAGGTAAAGGTGTACCCGCCCTCTAACTGAACATGGCCCCAAGGGACTGTTGCAGTCGCTTCTGTGAAATCGGGTCGATCTGTAACAATCGGTTCAGTCGAAGGTGCTATTCTCGACTGACTCAAACCAAGGGGCGTGCCTACAACGGCAGGCGCAAATGGGCAGAGTATCGCATAGGCCAGGTACACGAATTGCAATCGCAACCAGATCACTTCGTCTCCTTGTGTAGCTACTACTATCTAAGTTAGCACAGGCTACATCAGCGCGGTGCATTTTGCAATCGCCGCCGATGTACCAGGAGAACATGAACCTGTGGACCTTTGACCAGATTACTAATTTGGAACCCGCGAAGACGTGAGTTGGGGGGAATGCCACGATGGTCTGGTCCATTCCTTTTTTTGAAGCGATTCATTCTGCGGTCGGAACGTTACTGCGGGCGAAAGTCCAGAAAACAGCGTTCTTGACCGCGCCAGAGGGGGTGGAATGAACTCTTGCCATGCGCCGAAGAGGGCAATTCCTTGCGCTCCCGCTTCGCGACGAGTTTTACGACGCCGCTGGCACGCTGTTTGCTAAGATCGCCATTAGTGGTTGCGGTCGGTCCGCACTCGCATGCTTGGTCGAGATACAGCAACGGAGTTCAATATGAACACGCCACAACGAATTCTCGGCGTACTTGTACTCGGGGCCTTCGCGTTGGTGGGATGCGGCAATCAGGCGGGCAGCTTGTTCAGCAGTCTTTTCGGTAAGCCAACCGGACTCGCCGGTGAGATCGCAAGCAAAGCGTCCACCATTGCCAATCTGATCGGCGGCACCGATGGCTACGGTGGAATGGCCATGAACGACTATCGCTCGGGCATGGAGGATCACATGGGCTTCCACAGTACAAGCAACTTAGCCGGCACGGGCGATCACATGACCATGATGCTCCACAATAACTCCAGCCAGACCTGCACATTCCACATTCAGTATTTGTCCAGCCCGTTGGGGTCTGGCGAGCAGGCGATGGATGTAACTGTCCCGGCCGGAACAACCCAAACGATAAACATGCCCTGTTCGGAGATTGTAGGATTGGGTGATTTGACGAATGTGGGCGACTCAGCCGTTTCCATGATGGATGGAACAATGATCGACAACAGGATGTGTGTCCCCGGCTTCATGGGCACAGACTATCACTGTGGCGACACTTTCAACTGTTACGTGGGACATGACACCAACGACTTGAACGGAAACGGCGACACTCACGAAATGATGGCCTTTACCCAGGCCATGCAGATGCACATGAATGAAGGCGGCCACGGGATGGGATCCATGATGGGAGGTTAGTCGACGGCCCTCGCGCTCGTCCGTTTCTGGCACCACTTCCCGAGGGGTACTGGCTGGGGTGGGGTGGGCAGTACGAAAACCTTGTCGCGGCTCGTGAGCGGCTGACGATCGTTGTTCCTCTGGCACTGGGGCTCTTTTTCATTTTGCTCCTTGCAACGTTTAACTCGATGCGCCAGGCCGTTCTGGTGTTTACCGGAGTGCC
Source organism: Nevskiales bacterium (assembly GCA_011526045.1). Taxonomy (GTDB): domain Bacteria; phylum Pseudomonadota; class Gammaproteobacteria; order Steroidobacterales; genus QUBU01. The sequence continues at coordinate 61,197 of WYBE01000031.1, forward strand.
CTTGGCACTCAGTGGAGGCGTTACGGCGCTGTGGCTGCGCGACATTCCATTTTCAATATCTGCCGGTGTTGGCTTCATTGCCCTTTCTGGAGTAGCCGTTCTGAACGGCCTCGTCATGGTGACATTCATCAATCAGCTTCGTGCCGAGGGTCAAGTGCTGGAGGAGGCGATCATTCACGGCTCGACCACGCGGCTTCTGCCGGTCTTGATGACTGCGCTCGTCACTGCACTGGGCTTTGTTCCAACGGCGCTCGCGACCGGGTCCGGCGCGGAGGTTCAGCGGCCGCTTGCCACTGTCGTTGTCGGCGGCATCGTCACGTCCACCTTCCTTACACTGGTGCTCCTACCGGCGCTCTATCGCATCTGGCATCGCAACTGACGTTGCGCCTGCTCCCCCCACTGAAGCTCCCCTTGTCCGCCTGCATCGGCGAACCACGCGGACGCTTCAATCGGTGGCACTTTGAGTTTCACCCGATTGCTGTAGTTAAAGTAGCCGATAAGTTGGACTGCGTCGATAATGTCTTCATCGGCCAACTCGCCGTGGAAGTGCCGGCCCGGAGCGGCGGAGTCCACCATCCGTGAGACTTTGAGACTGCCTCGGCCAAACCCTTGATAATGAGATGTTTCTTCGGCCGTTTGTAGTCTCAGGCGCGCGATACCGTGCGACTCCCGAGCAGCGCCCATGCCGCACCTGCGTTCGCAAGTCTCATAGGCGGACTTATGTTGCGCGCCGACGGGCTGAATGGACTCATCGCCGAATTCGGGTTTTCGGCGAGTTTCACCCAGGGGCCGATTTCAGCAAACGTTGAAAGAGACGGTCGGGGTGAAAGCCGGACACGTCCACGAACTCGCCCACGACGACCACAAGGTCAATCTGGCCTGAGGCGTTCGTGACTCGACGAGGTCCGTCTGATAATCTTTATCAAAGGCCGTTGTTTCTTGCAGGAAAAACCGCCAATATGGCCGACCGGACATAATTTCAAAGTAGATACTTGAAAATGTCCGATCGCAATCTTATGATCTCATGGCACAAGTAAGAGCGTTCACGGTGCCGGGGGTGCGGATGATCTTCTACTCCGGAGATCATGACCCTCCGCACTTTCACGCGAGCCGACCGGGTGATTGGAGCGCGAAAGTACATTTTCTTGAGGACCGAGCCAGAATGTTCCGAGACATCAGGCCCAAGAATGCAACCATCAATCCGCCAGACCGGCGAGCAATTATTGAGGGAGTCGAGGAGCATCGCGAAGAATTGTTGAAGGAATGGGAAGCGTGCCATTAAGGACCCGGTGGTCTATATGTCAACCACATGCGAAAAAGAAAAGATCGACATACTCGTCAATGACACGGTATGGCCGGTATCAGCGAAGCCTTCTTCTTGGCGAAGGGTGATCGGGAAACGCAGGACCGTCCATGTCCACAAGGGTTGGACGCCCCGGAGCCTTCCGCGATCAAGTTCGGTGTTTCTGGTGAGTAACACGACGGGTATTTCTTCGGTCATGGATGCATCGACTTTGCATGAGATTCCCGCAACGCGGAAACGCTTTCTGCTATGGGTGGACGACGAGCCAGACGGTCTCGCTGAAGTATTGCCTCGCCTGAATGTCAGGAGCGACGACCGCCTTCATTTGGTAAGCATCCAACGGGAACCGGACTTCCGCAAATTGCTGGTTCGCCTCGTGCTCGTTCTGAACAAGGGCGTTGGATCAGAATCGATTTTCGATGCCTTTTGGAAGGACGAAACATTTGTCGTCGTTTCACCGCTGTTTCAGCGACTTCACGTGCCTATGGACAAGATTCCGAAGGTCTGTAATGCGTCGGAGGCTGATCGCGAGTGTTTCGAGATTGACCAGCACGGGGACTTCGTTTTCTGGCCGAACCTCGACGTACACATGGGTTGGCCACAGTTCGTTCAAGCTGTCGATCCGCTCGCCAAGCTGCGTGCCGAGCAGAGGAGCGAAGCATTCAACAAGGCCTACGGCGCCGCGATCCGACAGCTCCGCGAAGAGGTTGGTTTGCGACAATCTGACATCGGAGACGTGGATGAGCGTACCGTGCGCCGGATCGAGAACGGCGAGACCAGGGTCACCGGAAACGCTATTGAGGCGCTGGCCAAGGCTCACGGTATGGCACCAAACAAATACATGCAGCGGCTTGCCGAGTTGCTGGGAGAAGCGAGCTAGACGCGGCTAAAAACCGGTTGTGAAATCCCGAGCAGCGAACCAGACCCCGAACTTGTCTCTGGTCCACCGATTTTCAGGTTTGAAGACCGTCGCGTTTCCTCTAGTTGACGGGTCGTAGCGAAATCCGCCGACCCACGGGTTAACGATGAACACCGAGGCCGAGACGCCTCGGCGTTTCGCGTTTTAGCGCAAGGATTGGCAAGGGCTTAGCGATGCGGCCCTTCGCGGGCGGCGCCCCCGAGACGCCGCCGCGAACTACCCTGACGCCTCCCCGGCCGCGCCGGCGCTTGCGTTCCGCCGAAAGTCTCAAAGTCTCGCGCACAGACCGACCCGCGGGTTATGAGGGCCTTTCGCGTTCCCCCGACCGAGCGACATCTTCCTCGAACATTTCGTGATCGCCATGTCCGACCCGCCGGTTATGAGATTCCGGGCACCTCGCGCGCCGACGGCATAGGTAACCCATAGACGGCGGCAACGCGCGGGCATGTTGCCGGCGCGGCCGTTTTCCTGGGGCCCGTCATGCCGAAGCATCGTGAGGACGGACATCTTTCGCCCGCCGATCGGCGGCGCGAAGTCGCATCGATCCTGGCCCAGGGTGTCGTCCGGTGGCGCCGGAGGATGAAAACAGCGGGTACTTTCGATGCTCAAAAATCTTCGCCGGGCCGCGAAATTGGCCTTGAGCTTTGCCGCGAAACGAGGCTCAGTGTGGTCAACGGTACCCGCGGGTTATGGCCGCGGGACGACGGAGACGACGCATGAGCCTGAACATGAAGAAAGAGCTCGCGGCCCTGGAGCAGATGTCCGTCGGCCGGCTCCAGGAGCGGTACGTCGAGGTCTTCGGCGAGCCGGTGCGCAGCCGTCATCGCCAATACCTCATCCGCCGGATCGCGTGGCGGCTTCAGGCGAACGTCGAAGGCGGCCTATCCGAACGAGCCCTTCGGCGCGCCGAGGAACTAGCCAACATCGCTGATGTTCGCGTGACGCCGCCACGGGCGGCAACCGCCGATCGTGACGAACCATCCGTCGCGCCGAAGGCGGTTCGATTCCGCGTGGCCACGGACTCGCGCCTACCGCACGTCGGTTCGCAGATCACCCGCAAGCACAAGGGCCGGACGGTTACCGTGACGGTGCTGGCCGACGGCTTCGAGTACGAGGGAGAGCGGTATCGGTCGCTCTCGGCCATCGCCAAGGTGATCACCGGCTCGCACATCAACGGGTTCAGATTCTTCCGCCTGGAGGGCAAGGCGTGACGCCCACGTTGGCAACGCGTGAACCCGCCAGCCGGCGCAAGCGAGCGGCCGCCACGGCCTCCACGCTTGCGACCGTCCGCTGCGCCATCTACACCCGCAAAAGCAGCGACGAAGGCCTCCAACAGGACTTCAACTCGCTCGACGCGCAGCGCGAGGCGGCGGAAGCCTACATCGCCAGCCAGAAAGCCGAGGGCTGGGTCTGCCTGCCGGAGCGCTACGACGACGGCGGCTTTACGGGCGGCAACATGGACCGGCCCGCGCTGAAACGGCTCCTGGGCGACATCGAGGCCGGCCGGATCGACTGCGTTGTTGTCTACAAGGTAGATCGGCTCAGCCGCTCGCTGATGGACTTCGCCAAGATCGTCGAGGTCTTCGAACGCCAGAATGTCTCGTTCGTCTCGGTAACGCAGCACTTCAACACGACGAACTCGATGGGTCGGCTGACGTTGAACATCTTGCTGTCCTTCGCTCAGTTCGAGCGGGAGATCATCGGGGAGCGCATCCGCGACAAGATCGCGGCCTCGCGGCAGAAGGGGAAATGGACCGGCGGCACGCCGATTCTCGGATACGACGTGGACCGGTCCAACGGCAGCCCCAGGCTGGTCGTCAACGCGGCCGAAGCGTCTCGCGTCCGGCAGGTTTTCGACCTCTACCTCGAACTGGGCTCGCTCGTGCCGGTTGCCGCCGAGCTGGATCGACGCGGCTGGCGAAACAAGGCGTGGACGACGCGGGATGGGCGCAAGCGCGGCGGCCTGCCCTTCGACAAGTGCCGGGTCCACAAGCTGCTCACGAACGTCCTGTATGCGGGGAAGGTCACGCACAAAAATGAAATGTACGCCGGTGAGCACGAGGCAATCGTTTCCGAGGACGTATTCCAGCGCGTACAACAGCAACTGCTTCGCAACGGGCGAAATGGGAGCGCAGAGGGCCGAAACCGCCACGGGGCCCTGCTTCGGGGTCTGCTCTACTGCAAATCGTGCGACCGCGCCATGTCGCACACGTTCACGACACGCGGCAACCGGCGCTACCGCTACTACACGTGCACGAATGCCGTGAAGCGGGGACGGGCCGCATGTCCTGGCCGATCGCTCCCAGCCGCCGAGATCGAGCGGGCCGTGGTCGACGAGATCCGTTGCCTCGGCAGGGACCCGGCAGTACTGCGCGAGACCCTTGCCCAGGCCCGGGGCCGGGCGGACTCGGCAATCGAACGCCTCACTGGTGAGCGCCGCGAGATTGAGCGGGCTCTGGCCCGGCTGCACGCGGACATCCGGCGAGTGGCCGCGGGGGACGGCGGAGCCGCCACGGCGCCGCGCATCGCCGAATTGAACGACCGCGTGCGCGAGGCCGAGCAGTGCGTGGCGGAGATTGACGCGAAGCTGTCGGAGTTGCGAGGAGACCTGGTCGACGAAGCCGACGTCGCCGCGGCGTTCGCCGATTTCGACAACGTGTGGACGGCGCTCAGCCCACGCGAGCAGGCGCGCCTCGTGCGTCTCCTTGTGGGCCGCGTCGAGTACGACGCCTCCGACAGCAGCATCGAGGTCACGTTCCATCCCACTGGAATCAAGGCGCTGGCCAGCGGCGACCTCGCTGACAACGGCTACGTGGAGGATGCGGCGTGATCACGGTTCGGCGCAACGTGCATCTGGTCCGGCGGGATCACGGGCGCCAGGTCGTTGCGGAGGCGGAGCCACGCGTCGCGGCGGTTCTACCGGGCCGCGTCCCGCGTGTTTCGCGGCTGATGGCGCTGGCGATCCACTTCGACCGGCTGCTCCGCGAGGGAAAGGTCCGGGACCAGTCCGAGCTGGCGCGGCTCACCCACGTCACTCAACCCCGCATGACGCAGATAATGAACCTGCTGCACTTGGCCCCCGACATCCAAGAGGAACTTCTGCACCTGCCGCCCGTGGTCGAAGGGCGCGACCCAACCCGCGAGCGGATGCTGCGGAAGTTGACCAAGACGGTGAATTGGCGGGAGCAGCGGCGGCTTTGGGCTGAATGCCGCCAAACATGCGTGGGAAACCAGGCGACCAATAGAGGTCGCCATTGCTCCGTTGCTGGCTTGCCTCCCTCCCAAAGTTGAGGTAAGAGTGCCCCTCGAAGAAACGAGATTGACAAGGCAGGAAACCCTGAGGTGGCTCTGACCCGCGAAAAGAAGAACGGCATCCACTACACGCCAACCGAGCTGGCGGCGTTCCTTGCTGAGCAGATCGCCCAGCGGCTACCGACATCTCGGCGGAATCTGACCGTGTTGGACCCGGCCTGCGGGGATGGCGAGCTTCTCGAAGCGTTCGCCCGGGCCGTGCCGGATGGGGTTCGCGAGCGCCTGACGCTGGTCGGATACGATACCGATCACGACGCCGTGGTCGGGGCGTCCCGCAGCCTTTCGGGCCTTGGGGTCAAGGCGGTCGATGTGTCGGCCACAGACTTCCTGTCGCTGGCGGCGGTCGATCCTTCGATGAACGCCGGCTTGTTTGCCCAGCAGGCGGAGCGGACCATCGAGGCCGACGTCGTCATCTCCAATCCGCCTTACGTGCGAACGCAGGTGCTCGGCGCGGAACAGGCTCAGCAGCTGGCGCGGCGATTTGGTCTGGCCGGCCGGGTGGACCTGTACCACGCCTTTACGATGGCGATGCTCAGCGTCCTTGCCCCGGGTGGAATCATCGGGCTGCTCACCTCGAACCGGTTTCTGGTAACCAAGGCTGGCGCCACGATGCGCAGGCTGCTGCACGACCGGCTAGATCTTCTGGCCGTGTTCGACCTCGGGGACACGAAGCTGTTTGAGGCGGCGGTCCTGCCGGCGATCCTGATCGGCAGGCACGCGCCGGGCCGCAAGACTGATTCGTGCGACTTTGCCCGGGTGTATCTGGCCGACAAGGATGCCGACGATGCGGGCGCGGCGGAGTGCTCATCCGTTCTGGACGCCTTGCGCGACGGGATCGATGGCACGGTTCGGGCCGAGGCCGGCCTCTACAAGATCGAGAAAGGGACTCTGTCGATCACGGCAGATGGAACCGAGCCGTGGTTCATGACGTCCGGGAACGTGAGCGCGTGGATGAGCGCGGTCGCGAGCAGGACCGCCTGTCGCTTCATCGACGTTGCCGAAATCCGCGTGGGTATCAAGACGACGGCCGACAAGGTGTTCATCCGCGATGACTGGGATGTTCTGGACGAGGAAAGCCGGCCGGAAGAGAAGTTGCTCCGTCCTCTGCTGACCCACCATGTAGCGCAGCGATGGAGCCCGCCGCTCGGTGTCAAGGGCGTCCGCAAACGCGTCCTCTACCCCCACGAAATCCGCAATGGCCGACGGTCCGCAATCAAGCTGGAGGAGTACCCGCGGGCCGAGCGGTACTTGGAGAGCCACCGGGCGAGGCTGGAGGGGCGCACCTACGTCATCGAGGGCGGCCGGCACTGGTACGAGATCTGGGTGCCGCACGATCCGGCCGACTGGGCAAAGCCCAAGGTGGTCTGCCCGGACATCTCCGTCAAGCCGTGCTTCTTCCTGGACCGGCGGGGCCAGATCGTCAACGGCGACTGCTACTGGATGACGTTGCGGCCGGGCCAGTCCGAGGACTGGCTGCTACTGATTCTTGCGGTGGCCAACTCGACGTTCATCGAGCGGTTTTACGACACGAAGTTCCACAACAAGCTCTATGCCGGCCGACGACGGTTCATCACGCAGTACGTGAGCGAGTTCCCGTTGCCCGATCTGGCTTCCGCGTCGGCGCAGCGGATCATCTGCCTTGTCCGTCAGTTGCTGGATGCGACGGAGGAATCGTCGCGCCTTGATCTGGAGGCTCGGTTGGACGAGGAGGTTTGGCAGGCTTTCGGCGTGGCGCCGGATGCTCCGTCGGCCCGATGGCGGCCACCGCCGGCCGCTCCTCACTCAAAGAAAGCCCTTGGAAGTGGGATCTGAATCTTCCGGTTCACGACCTTGCCCTCGAAGCGGCGGAAGAACGTGAAGAAGTCCGCGCCCGTCGTGAGCACCACGTGGTTGATCCTGACCGAGCCGTTCTCGATGCTGCCGTAGAACACGGCGTACCGGACGTCGCAGTGGCGATATGCCGGCTGGTCGGCCAGGTGCTCCGTGCTGTCGGGGCTGATCAGCCCGAGGTCGATGGTCGGCGAAGTCTGAAGCTTCACCTCAAGCAACTGGTCGGGCACGTCCGGGAACTGCCCCGAGTCATGATAGCTCTTGGCGGGGAAGAGGGCGCAGACCATCTGGTGGACCAGTGAGCCCCGGTTGCGTTCCTGGTCGACGCCAGGGTCGTGGAAGGATTTGCCTACCAGCCCGGAAAGCGACTTGAACAGATCGGCGAGCCGCAGCAACTTTGCGCCGCCGGCGATGGCGCTCTCCACAGGAGCCGTATCTTTACGCGAGACGAGCACCGACCCGACGATGGGCGCGGCACTCTTGGCCTGATACTTCTGCGTGAGCGTGCCGGTCGTGTCCAGCAGGGCCAGCGCCTCCCCGGACACCACCTTCACGGCCGTTACGACTTGCTTGTCGTCCACGCGAATCAGCACGTACCGCCGCGTGGGGGAGACCTCCTCGTTCCAGATCTGGAGGTTATTGGCCTTCTGGATGTAAGTGTCGAAATCCTGACCGGGGAAGCGGGGCTTGCTCTTCTTGAACGACTTCGGCACGGGGTAGCCGAGCACCTCGCAGACGCGGCTCTTGAGGACTTTCGACCTCGTTCGCAGCGGGTAGTTCAGATCGAGCCCCCGCAGGCTCTTGTCCAGCACCGCCTGGAGCTCCTCCGTCGTCAGGTAGAGGTCGCGCCGTGAATCGAGGGCGTCGTAGATCGTTAGCCCGGACTGCCGGATGGCCCGGATGAGCGAACTGGTTGATCGTCTCGATTGTGGCGCCATGCTCGTATCCCGAAGAAGGCAGCAGATCGCGATTTCCCTCGGTGTGAATATCGGCAGGCTACTACATCGATGTTGGCCGCACAATCCCGCAGAATCCTGTTCGCAGCGTTGGCGGATATGGTCTGCGGTGGCGACTCAGGTGGGTCAGGTGCGAGAGGTAGCCGTCTCTAATCCGGGCACGTTGCAGTCAATCGTCATCCGTCTCTGGAAAGAGCTCCTCCTCGGGGATGGTCAGAAGAACCAGCAACGTCTGCATCGACGGCACGCCGTAGTAGCACTCGTAGACGGGTGCATCGGCGGCACGGCCATTATCATAGGTCTGGCACCAGGCACGCGCGAGCGCCTGCCCCTTGTCGTTCGAGAGGTGGCCGCCCACGAATGCCTGCCACTTTGATCGAGCGTCCGGCGGCAGATCGCTGCCGCGTGGACGGGGATAGCAACCGCCATCGATCATCGCCAGAGAGTGGAAACTGAACGCCACGCGTCCCTCGCGCACCCCGATCAGGGCGCAGGGGAAGTGCGACAGCTCGACGGCTCGCCGCGCGGTGCTGGTCACCGAGGAGTTGAACTCACCGGCCCACCTTTCTATGTCCGCGAACGACATCTCGTTTTCGTTGACCATCGGGGCGAGCAGGCGGGCGGGCATGAGGAGGCCGGCGGCGAACGCGTCGGCTTCTGTTTCGATGGTCCGGTCGCTCAGGAACTCGCCCCGCGACGGGTGGGACTTGCCGGTGCGCCGCAGGAACGCGCGATGGGCATCGATGAAGTAGTGTCCCAACTCGTGCGCCACCGAGAATCGCGTGCGCGGGTGATGCTCGCTGTTCAGCGTGCGGATGTCATACTTGGTGTTGTAGAAAAGCAGGAAACGGTCCTTGGACCGGTGGTACTCCAACTGGCCGTCGAACCGATCCCGGAAATCCGCGCCCATGGCCCAGAGCAGGGGCTTTTCGCTACCGGCCACTGCCAGCGGATCGATTGGTGCGGCCGTCATTCGCAGTGCCCCCAGCACTTCGGCGGCCCGCTCAATCGCCTTGTCCTGGCGGTTCCTGATCTCCGCCCATTCCAGTCGAGTCTTCTTGCCCATCGGCCTTTCCATCCTCCAGCGCCTTGCGGCGCAGTTCGTCCAGCAATTCGTCCGTTTCTGCGTCGGCCTGTCCTTCGTTGCGATTGAGCTGAAGTACGTCCTCCTCGATGGCTTCGCAGTCGAAGCCGATCGCGTTGTCATCCGGCGGACTCGGCGTCCAGACGGCAAGCTCGCCCGAGGTCACCTGGTCGACGATGGACTTGATCTCCGCCTCGGAGAGCTTGATATCCGGCAGTGACTCGAATTCCTTCTGCGCTTCGTCGGGCGTCAGGGGGGCGTAGCCTGACCGTCGCGCCAGGCCCTTGGCCACCTCCTGCCAGAAGTTATCTGCTTCATGATTCATGGTTATCTCCTCTTGCCAGCAGGCCGACGGCTGATCTGCTCAACCTGCCTCTTGAGGACCTCGCGGGCCTTGGACCGGGACACGTAGATCGAGTTCTTGCTCGTCCCGTGGATTTCGGCAAGGCGACCCGCATCTGCCAGGCCGTCAGCTGCCAGGTCGGCCTGGATAATGGCCTTTTGGAGCGGCGGCAGCCCCGCGATGGCTTTGTGCAGGGCGTCGATTCTCGGGTCATCTTCGTTATCCTCTGCCACGGCTACGCCTTCGTCGGGCGGATCGCCAGCGGGATCGAACATGGCGTCGTATTCGAGGTTCTTCGATCGGTAGCCGAACTCCCGACGGATGATGCTCTGCGCTGCCCTCTGTCCGATGCGGATGCACCACGACGGCAGGGAGCCCTTGGTCTCGTCGTAGCGCTCTGCGAAGCGCCAGATGTTGTAGAACGCCACGTTGAGGGCCTCGGCCAGTTCGCCTTCCTGGAGGACGCTCCGGAACCGCTTGAACAGAAAGGCCTTCAGGCGGCCGCCGTACCGCTCGATCAGGAGGCGCAGGCCCTCCCGGTCCTGCATCGCCATCATCAGGGCGATGTCCGAATCGCTGACCTTCGCTTCGTGGTCTGCCATCGCATCCACCTTGTGCTGCCATCAGGACTACGCGACCGCCTTAACTCGGGGCGCGGAAGAAAAACGCTTCAGCCGGGTTAAGGCTGGGGTTCCCGCCGACGTAATCGCTAAGAGGGGCCGGGTGTACCGCCCTCTCGCCGTGGCGGTCCGGTGCCAATCTATCCGCCCAGCGGGCTGATTGCTACCGGGCAACATTCGCGGCCACGCGGGCGCTCCGCCTCGCGCTGGACCGCGGAATCTGCGGAGCGAGGAGCCATCGGTATGGCCAAGCCGTTTGATCCGCGAAAGGTCCTCAAGCATGTCGCCAATTCCCTGCTGCGCGAGTTCTTCAGCCGGCGCGGCGAACTCGCCGGCGTGCCTTGGGATGATCTGACCGAGCATAGGATCGATCCCATCTTCGAGGGATGGCAGGCGCTCCCCGAGCGACAGAAACTCGAGGTGCAAGTCATCCTCCGCGACATCCACGAGCTGGCCGACCACCGCGGGCTGGCGGTGCTCGCGGAGGAGATCCTGTGGCGCTGCCCGGAGCGGGCGGACGAGTTCAAGGGCCAGGTCAGCAAGGCCGACAAGGCGATGTGGATGTACCTGCATGTGCCGAAGGCGTTCGAGGAGGCGGCGATGTTCGCCCGCGCCGACGCCCTCGCCGCCGGGCGCTATTGGAACCGGCGCAACGGCCTGCCCAGAAAGCAGATCGCGGTGGACCAGGCCATGCGTGAGAAGCTGGCGCAGGCATTGACTTCGTTCTATGGCCCGACGCAAATGCGCGGCAGGCACTGCCATGTGGTCCATTATCCGCGATCGGGCGGCTCAAACTACTTCTTCGCCTATCTCGATGACTATCCCGACAAGCGTCTCGTGTTCGACGGCGACGACGACGAGCCCACGGTGCGTGCGGATCGCTACGCCTTCGAGAACGTCTTCGTTTACAACGCCGATGACGGGTCGATGGAACTCTTTGCCCACGGCGGCAAGAAGGTGTGGGAGCCGCTCCAGGCAGCCTTCTGTCAAGCGGTGCTCGGCGAGGATATCGATCCGGCTGATCCGCTGCGCCCGTCGTTCCGGCTCGATCACCTATTGACCCCCGATTTCCCCCTGCCGACCGATCCGCAGGACGGCGTCGAGGAGGCCCGGATCGCACGTCTGCGGCTGGCGCCGCATGGCAGCGGCGGCTACATCGAGATCAAGGCCGATCCCAAGGCCCAGCCCAACGACATCTACCGCAAGATGCAGCGGTGGCTCAATGCCGGCATCATCACAGCTGGCGGAGCGCGCGTGCTCCAGGCAACCTTCCATCTCAAGTTCCGGCACGATGGCGCCGGTCGGCAGCCGACCCTGACGTTCGACGTCCTGGTTCCGGATTCCTGCAACCTCAAGAGCAAGCCCGACGAACAGCGCGAGGTCGGCGAGCGATGCCTGAAACTCTGGGAGATCGTCGATGCCGATGATGACGAAGACTGACCTGCTCGGCGTGATTCTGACCGCCGCCGACGACGATAGGCGAATCTTCGATCAAGCTGAGATCATCCGCTGGCCTCCGGGTTCGCTCGATCAATGCCGCCATCTCAAACTGATTCGCCGTGGGCCTGGAGGACTCCATGCTCCATGCCCCAACTGTACCGACGGGCACATCGAGCCGGTCACGATCCGCGCCGGTCCGGACGGAACGAAACGATTTTACATCTGGTGCCCCGAGTCGATGCGCGTCGAGGTCCAGCCGGAGATGTGCAACGGCTGGCAGATCGATCCCGCCGGCTTGGCCAGCGTTCTCGCCGCAGCGCTTGGACTCAAGGGGAGACCGAAGTCGGTCGTCGCCGACCGATTGTGGAGACTCGGACGCACGGCCTGGCCCCCTGGGAGCAGCAGCACGCGCGCGATTGTCTTCGCGAGGCGAATGCGGGACGGCGACGCCCCCGCCGTCGCGGCCCATATCGGGGCCGGCGGCCGCGCCATCGTGCTGGTCCCCAGGAACGTGCCCGATACCCGCGTCTGGCCGGGTCCGGTTCCGGCGGTGATTTCGCTCTGTGATGTGATGACCTGGGACGACGATCAACCCGTTCTGGATGTCGTGGCGATGGCCGACGCCGTTGGCGCTGCCGACCGTATCGCCGCATCCGCGGACGCGATCGCGCTGGGGCCGACGGGAAAGAAGATGGTTCGGAGGCAGGTGAAGGCCGAGATCAAGTCGCTGCTCACTGACGATGCCTACGTGGCGGCCTTCAAGCAGCACGGTTCGTATCGCAAGGCGGCGGCCGCGTTGACCGAGCAGACCGGCCAGCCGATTGACAAGGACAAGGTCCGCCGGGCGGTCAAACGTCACGGTGGGCGAGCCGACGTCGTCTCCGATGAAGACTCGGCATCCGTCGCAAGATCTGTCGCGTCGCAACGCCGCGACAGGTCAAAAAAATTCATCGAGCGACGTTAGCCCTTTATCAGCAACAACTTGGGCGCTATCTGGGCGGGCTCTCGGCCCGCTTTTTTATGCGCCAGCCGCGACACCGCGGGCCTCGGTCGAGGCCGGCCGGCTCATACCGGCCAGTCACGACCGCACCTGTGTTTCCTCGCGGCGCGTTGTCGCGGCACAGACCTTCAACCGTGTGATCGCTGACTGGTCCGGGAGCAAGTGGACCGGCCTTGAGGAATCATGGCCGAGTCCAACGACATCGATTCGGACCCCTTCACTGACACGCTCATAAGCATCAAGGCCCGTCAGCTCTGTCGACGGTCCGACTTCTCGCGGTCGGACTACGACGACATCCGGCAGAGCATGCGCCTGTACCTCCTGGAGAAGGCGCACTTGTTCGACCCGGCGCGGGGCAATCTGGAGGCCTTCGTCACGAAGGCCATCAATACCTGGGTGGGAATGGAGCTGCGCCACCGTGAGCGGGACAAGCGCCGCGAGTCCTTCAAGGCGGTTTCCCTGGAACGCACGCCGGTGGAGTGCGATGGCGACATCACCACGTTGGGCGCGGTCCTGCTGGAAGAGGATGGCCGGCGCCGGACTCAGACCTATCCCCTGCCTTCCGTCGAACAGCTCGAACTGCGTGAAGCTGTCGAGCTTGCGATGCAGAACGTGCAGCCGGAAGACCGGGCGGTCCTGATCCACGCGGCCGAGCACGGCGTGGCCAGCGCCGCCCGTGCGTTCAGCCGATCACGCCGCCAGGTTCTCAATGCGATGGCCCGGGCCCGCGTTCACTTTGAAAAAGCCGGTCTCGGGAGCAATTGAGCGGGCAGCGCGCTCCTGCGCGGCATAGGTAACCAGAGAGGGCACCACTCGCGAAGGTCCTCGGAGGCCCGGGCGCTCGATGCTGCGGGCCTCCGAGTAGCGGAAGCGGCGTCGCGCCACCAGGGATGATCATGAACCGACACATCGACCTCGGATTCCTCGTTCGGGAGCCGGCGGACGTTTATCACGCCAAGGCCAAGGACTTTCTATCAGCCCACGCGCTGAACGAGTTCCGACGCTGCCCGCTCCTTTACCGGAAAAAGGAGCTGGGCTTGGTGCCCGAACGGGATACGACGGCATACCTCATCGGGCGCGCGGCGCACGCCCTGATCCTGGAGGGCCGCGAGCGCTACCAGCGCGAATTCGCCGTCGGCGGCCCAATCAATCCGAAGACCGGCCAGCCGTTCGGCTCGCAGACGAAGGCGTTCGCCGAGTGGGCGGAAAAGCAGGAAAAGCCGGTGCTCTCGGATGCGCACGCCGCGACCGTCGAACAGATGGCGGCGTCGGTCAACGGACATGTCTTCGCGCGGGAGCTTTTCAGTGAAGGCGTGGCCGAGGGCGTCGTGCGTTGCGAATACGCCGAGCACCGCTGCCAGGCGCGGGTCGACTGGATCAACCCCATCGAGGATCGCGGGATCGTCGACCTGAAGACGGCCGACGAGATCGACTCCTTCGAGCTTTCGATGCGAGCCTTCGGCTACCTGCACCAGGTCGCGTTCTACCGCGCGCTGGTCGCGCACGTCTCCGGCCACGTCCTGCCGGTGCACATCACCGCCGTCGAGAAGCGCGAGCCGTTCCGCTGCGGCGTGTGGCAGATCGCGCCCGCGGTCCTCGACCAGGCGCAGCGCGAGAACGAGGAGGCGATGACCGATCTGCGGCGCTGCCGCGAAACGGGCGACTGGTTCACGCGCTACGAGTCGCTGCGGTTGGTGGAACGACTGTGAATCCGGGCCCGGGGCCTGACGGCTGAAGCGTCCCGGCCACGGAGGGCTCGGCGGGACCGCCGCGGCCCCGGACCCGGATACACAGAGAACGAATTGGAACGACGAAGGAGAACAATCTCATGAAACTGCTCGGACAGGTCCAACGAGGGCCGGTAGCCGCGCCTCGCCGCACGCTGCTGTACGGCGTGCATGGCGTCGGCAAGAGCACGTTCGGCGCGATGGCCGAGGCGCCGATCTTCATCCAGACCGAGGACGGCCTGACCAACATCGACTGCCAGCGCCTTCCCCTCGCGACGAAGTACGCCGACGTCATCGCGGCGCTGGGCGAGCTCTACACCGAGCCGCACGAGTACCGCACGGTGATCCTCGATTCCGTCGATTGGCTTGAACGGCTCATCTGGGCCGACGTGTGCCGGAAGCGCAGCGTCGAGAGCATCGAGGACATCGGCTACGGCAAAGGCTACGTCTTCGCGCTGACCAACTGGCGCGAAGTGCTCCAGGGTCTCGATGCGCTGCGCAACGAGCGCGGCATGGCGGTGATCCTGATCGCCCACGCACAGATCGAGCGTTTCGCCAACCCGGAGACGGATACCTACGACCGTTACTCGCCGCGCCTGCACAAACAGGCTTCGGCGCTGGTGCAGGAGTGGTGCGATGAAGTGCTGTTCGCGACCTACGCGATCCACACCAAGACGTCCGACGAGGGTTTCGGCCGCAAGCGCGTGCAGGGCATCGGCACCGGCGAGCGAATCATCCGCACCACCGAGCGCCCCGCGCACGTGGCGAAGAATCGACTGAACCTCCCGGACGAATTCCCTCTCGACTACCGCATCTACGCCGCCTTCCTGCGCGGCGAGAACCCACTGATTGAGACGGCTGAAACCGCTGAGAAAGGAGTCTGACCGTGCCAACGCTGAACGGATTCAACGCCAATGAAGTCGATCCCAATTTCGCATTCGAGGCCATCCCGGCCGGCAAGTACCTGGCCGTGATCACCGAGAGCGAAATGAAGCCCACCAAGTCGGGCGTCGGCCAGTACCTTCAGATCACCTTTCAGGTGATCGACGGCGAGTACAAGGGCCGGCTGGTCTGGTCGCGGCTCAATCTCGACCACCCGAATGCAACGACCGTCAAGATTGCGCGGGCCGAACTGTCGGCCATCTGCCGCGCCGTCGGCGTGCTCGCGCCCAAGGACAGCCTCGAGCTGCACAACATTCCGCTCGTCATCACGGTCGGCCACAAGAAGCGCGATGACAACGGCGAGCTGACCAACGTCATCAAGGGCTACGCCAAGAAGGACGCGGCCGCGGCGCGGGCGCCGGCGGTTGCCGCCAACAACGGTGCGCCGCCCTGGAAACGCTGAAGCGGCGGCTCAATCGGCATGGAAGCCGGGCAGCGTGATGGAGCGCGCCGGCATGGATGAATCGCGAGGTCATGGATGACCACCATCACGCTGCCCTGGCCGCCGAGCGTCAATCACTACTGGCGCATGTGGCGCGGGCGGATGCTCGTCAGCCGGGAGGGCCGGGCGTACCGCGAGGACGTCCGCGCCCTCCTGGCCGGCGGCGGATTTCGCAAACCGCCGCCCGGCGCCCGCATCGCCTTGTGCATGGACGCCTTTCCGCCCGACCGACGCAGGAGGGACCTCGACAATCTTCTGAAAGGCGTGCTCGACGCGCTTGAGCACGCCGGCATCTATGCTGACGACAGCCAGATCGACCTGCTCGTGACGCGCCGGCGCGGGCTCCTATCGGATGGAAAGCTGAACGTCTGCATCGGTGCGCTTCCTCTTCGTGTTTGTCCCATCTGCGGTGCCGCGGTCAACCCGGAGAACAACTGAAGCGATGTCTCAACCCCGACGCATCTACGTCTCCGGCCCGATGACCGGCTATCCGGACTGCAACTTCGCGGCCTTCCACGCCGCGGCCGAGCGACTGGGCCGTGCGGGCTGGAAGGTCTTCAACCCCGCGGAGAACTTCGGCGGCCGCAAAGACCTGCCACGCGAGGCGTACCTGCGCCTTGACTTGGCGATGCTGGCGCAGTGCGAGGCGATCGCGCTGCTTGCGGGTTGGGACGATTCACGCGGCGCCAAGCTGGAGTACGCCGTCGCCCGCGAGCTGGGCTGCGAAGTCATCGACGCGGTCACCCTGCGACCGCTGGAGAATCCGCCGACGCCGACCCTCGGGCTCCACCGCCTGCGGCTGGTCGAGCCTCCGCAATACGAATCCATCCTCGACGAGGCCAAGCGCATCACCGAGGGCATCCGCCGCGCCGAGTACGGGGCGCCGGCCGACGACTTCGCGCGGGCGGCGTACATGTGGACCGGCATCCTGGCCCGCAAGCTCCGCGACGAGCAGCCCATCACCGCGATGGACATCCCGCTGTGCATGATCGCCATCAAGCTGGCCCGCCAGAGCCACTTCCACAAGCGCGACAACCTGGTCGACATCGCCGGCTACGCCCGCACGGCGGCGATGGTCGCGGGGGAGGAATGATGGCGAAGCGTCACAGCACAACCATGCTGGCCTTCGGCGACGTGCATATTCCGCACCATAACGAGAAGGCCTTACGCGTGTTCTGCCGCGCCGCCGAGCGCTTGCGCCCGGACCTGATCATCTGCCTCGGCGACCTCCTCGATTGCGGCCAGTTTTCGGTGCATCCACCCACGTACGGCATGAAAGAGACGGACTACGTCGACGACCTTCGCGCGGCCAATACGCTGCTCGACCGGCTTCAGAAGGTCTGCGACCGGCTGGTGATCGTCGAGGGCAATCACGAGTACCGGCTCGACCGCTGGGCGGCGGCGACGGCTGAGGGGCGCGGGGCCTACTCCATGCTCGCGCCGCGCATCCAGTTGACCAATGGTCGCGCGGGATGCGCGTATGTGCCCTACGGCTCGGTCGGCGGCACATATCCGCACTACGAGATCAACCGCCGCATCATCGCCGTGCATGGCTGGTCGTACAGCCGAAACGCGACCCGACAGCACCTCCAGATCAGCCAGGGGCGCAGCGTCATCCACGGACATACGCACCGCGCCGAGGTCTCCATCGTCCAGAACATCTGGTCGCCCGGCGAGATCGTGCAGGCTCGCAGCGCCGGGTGTCTGTGCAAACCGGTTCCGCTCTATGGCACGGGCCGGCCCGTGGAGTGGGTCAATGCCTTCATTCTCGGCTACCTCGGCCGGCGCAGCGACACGCTCTACACGATCCCGATCATGGACGACCGCTGCATCCTGCCGGATGGGACGGAGGTCGCGGCATGAGGGAGCGAACGCGACGGGTAGATCGCAATAGCCCCGCAGCGCCTGACGGAACGCGACGCGGAGATCGGATACCAGGCAGCCGCTACTACCGCGATTTCTGCGCCAGATGCCAAACACCGATGCGGGTGACTGCGTTTCGATTGGACTGTCGAGTTGAATCATTTTGCGAAATCTGCAGCCCGCCCCCAGCGCGCACGGCGGTTGGCAATCGCCATGATCTCCCCGACCCGGATGCCTTCGCGAGGGCCGACGACTGATGGAATTGCGACCGTACCAACGCGAGGCTGTCGATGCCGTGTACGAATTCCTGCGCACGCGCGACGACAACCCCTGCGTCATGATTCCCACTGCCGGCGGGAAGACGCCGGTGATGGCGACGATCTGCCGTGACGCGGTGCAGCTCTGGAATGGCCGCGTGCTGATCCTGGCCCACGTCCGCGAGCTGCTCGAACAGGCCGCCGAGAAGCTGCACCTGGTCGCGCCCGATCTGCCCGTCGGCATCTACTCCGCCGGCCTGAAGCGCCGTGATCTCGGTTACGCCGTCACCATCGCCGGTATTCAGTCCATCTACGAAAAGGCCTGCGACGTCGGCGCCATCGACCTCGTCATCGTCGACGAGGCCCACCTTATTCCACCCGATGGCGAGGGGATGTACCGCACGTTCCTGGCGGATGCGAAGAAGATCAACCCCGCGATCCGCGTCATCGGCATGACGGCCACACCGTTCCGCATGAAGTCGGGAACGATCTGCGCGCCGGAGAACATCCTCAACGACGTCTGCTTCGAGATCGGCGTGCGCGAATTGATCGTGCGGGGCTACCTGTGTCCCCTTCGCACCAAGGCCGGCGCGCTCAAGCCTGAAACGGAAAAGCTGCACATCCGCGGCGGCGAGTACATCGCCGGCGAGGTCGAGGACCTGATGGATGACGACAACCTCGTCCTGTCCGCCTGCCGCGAGATCATCGAATACACGAAGGACCGCAAGTCGGTGTTGATCTTTGCGTCGGGCGTGCGCCACGGGCAGCACATCTGCCGCGTGATGAACGAGCGGCACAGGGTCGAGTGCGGCTTCGTCTGCGGCGAGACGCTGCCGTTCGAGCGGGACGAGGCCCTGCGGCGTTTTCGTTCCGGCGAACTGAAGTACCTGTGCAACGTCAACGTCCTGACCACAGGATTCGATGCCCCCAACATCGACTGCGTGGCGCTGGTGCGGCCGACGCTGTCGCCGGGGTTCTACTATCAAATGGTCGGGCGCGGCTTCCGCCTACACCCTGGGAAGATCGACTGCCTGGTCCTCGACTTCGGCGGCAACGTTTTGCGCCACGGTCCCGTCGATGCGATCCGCATCACCGATTCCGCATCGAACGGCAACGGCGATGCGCCGGCGAAGGAATGCCCGCAGTGCCACGCGGTCATCGCCGCCGGTTATGCCAATTGTCCTGAGTGCGGTCACGAATTCCCGCCGCCCAACCGGCGCAAGCACGAAGCGACGGCGAGCAGCGAGGGGATTCTGTCCGACCAGATCACGCGGACCGAGCACGAGGTCAGCGAGACCTTCTACTGCGTCCACGTCAAGCGCGATGCACCGCCCGATGCGCCGCGCACGATGCGCGTCGATTACCGCATTGGATTCAACCAGTACGTCAGCGAGTGGACCTGCTTCGAGCACACCGGCTTTCCTCGCCGGAAGGCGGAGCAGTGGTGGGTACAACGGTCCAATGAACCGGTGCCGTCATCGGCCGACGAGGCTGTCGACCTGGCGGAGGCCGGCGCATTGGCACCGACGCGGGCGATCACGGTCGAGCACCAGGCTGGCGAGAAGTTCGACCGCGTCGTGGCGTACCGACTGGGTGATAAGCCGCCAAGGCTGGATTCTGAGGAAGGTCTGCCCGAATGCGTGCCGGCGGGCGGTGACGAGTCTGTTCCGTTTTAGGAATCGAGCCGTGACGAAGAACTGTTTCAAATGCCATCACGAGAAGCCGCTGACGGAGTTCTACCGTCATCCGCAGATGGCTGACGGGCACTTGAATAAGTGCAAGGCATGCACCCGCGTCGACGTGCGTATCAATCGCACGGTCCGAGACGAGTATTACCTGACCTATGACCGTAGTCGAGCGTCGAGCCCCCATCGGCGACAAGACCGTCGTCGGCGAAACTCACGATACCGGCGGGATCACCCAGGCCGCGAGGCGGCATACCGGGCCGTTGCGAGAGCGTTGAAATCAGGTCGGTTGCATAAGCCATTGGAGTGCGAGGGATGCGGCGAGCGTGGGTTGCTCCATGCCCACCATCAGAATTACCAGGAGCCGTTGAACGTGACCTGGCTGTGCCCGCGTTGTCATCAACATCACCACTGCGTCCGCAGCTTTTTCGGGGAAGAAGTATGAATCAGACGGCCTCCCAGGCTGTCGTTCGCCACTTCCTCGAGGCGCTATTTCAGCCAGGGGACGTATTCGAGGTCCGCGCGCCAGATTGCCGCGAGCGCCGCGACGCGCGTTACGCCTTCACCTGCTCGGGCTACTTCACTTTTGAGACGCTGGATGCGGCGGCGGCGGCAATCGCGGAATTGGATCGGTCGGGCATCGCGCCGGGCATCTACGTGACGATGAATCCCGTCGCGCCGGCGCTGCTGGCCCGAGCCGCCAATCGAATCAAGACGCGGGCGCGGGAAACCACCACCGACAAGGACATCGTCGGCCGGCGCTGGCTGCTGATCGACGTGGACCCAGTCCGGCCCGCCGGCGTCAGCTCGACAAATGGCGAGTTGGCGTTGGCGCTCGAACGCGCCCGCGCCATCGCGGAATACCTGACGTCGATCGGATGGCCCGCGCCCATCCTGGCCATGTCCGGGAACGGCTACCACTTGCTGTACCGCGTCGACCTGCCGGCGGACGACGGCGGCCTCGTAAAGGCCGTCCTGGCAGCGCTGGCGGTCCGGTTCAGCGACGAGATGGTCGCTGTTGATCGTTCCGTACACAACGCTGCCCGGATCGTGAAGGTCGTCGGCACGATGTCGCGCAAGGGCGACGACCTGCGCGGCGCGCCCGGGCTGGAAGACCGCCCCCACCGCCGCGCCGAAATCATCGCCGCGCCCGAGCAGCTCGCCGCCGTTGCCGAGGAACGCCTACGGGCCGTAGCCGACGCCAAGGACGGCCCGGACGACGCGACTCGGGCCAACGTCGTGGCCCCCGTGGCCAACGGGGGCGACGACAACGGCCGTTTCGACTGCACCCCGGCGGGCGTTCGCGCCTGGCTCGAGGCCCGCGGCGTGGCCGTCAAAGGCGAACGCCGCAATGGCGACAAGACCCTGCTGCTCCTCGAGCGCTGCCCGATCAATCCAGATATCGCCTCGACCGGCGGCTCCGACATCGCCGTGCTGGTCGGCGACGACGGCAAGTTGGCCTATTGCAACTTGCACAATCGTGGCCAGGCGTACACGTGGCATGATTTGCGACGAGTGCTCGATCCGTCTTACGAGCCGCCGCCGCAGGACGATGGTGACGTCGACCTGTCCGCATTTCGCGTGTCGGCGCGCGATGCGCCACCAGAACGTCCGAGTGAACCGCGCCCCGATGATCCCGGTCCACTGCCTGACGAGCTACTGCGCATACCCGGCTTCGTCGGCGAGGTGATGGACTACTGCCTGGCCACGGCGCCATACCCGAACCCGGTGATGGCATTCTGCGGCGCACTGGCCCTCCAGGCGTTCCTGACCGGACGGCGCGTGCGCGACAGCGGCGACAACCGCACCAACATCTACCTGCTGGGTCTCGCGCATTCGGCCGCGGGCAAGGACCACCCGCGCAAGGTCAACACGCGGATCGCTCATGAAGTCGGCCTGGCCGAATGTCTGGGCGAACGCTTCGCCTCAGGCGAAGGCGTGCAGGATGCGCTGTTCATCAACCCCTGCATGCTGTTTCAGACCGACGAAATCGACGGGATGCTCCAGTCGATCAACAAGGCCAAGGACGCTCGACATGAAAACGTCATGGGCACGCTGCTGACGATGTACTCGGCGTCGAACAGCGTGTTCCCGATGCGGCGCAAGGCCGGCAAGGCCTCGCCGGGTGTGATCGACCAACCCAACCTGGTCGTCTTCGGCACGGCGATCCCGAACCATTACTACGAGGCGCTGTCGGAGCGGATGCTCACGAATGGCTTCTTCGCTCGCATGGTGATCCTCGAATCCGGCCCGCGCAACAAGGGCCAGGAACCGCGAATCGCCGACCTGCCGCCGCGCGTGGTCGAGACGGCCCGTTGGTGGGCCGACTACCGGCCTGGCCGCGGCAATCTTCAGGAGTGGCATCCCGTTCCTGCCGTCGTCGAAGCAACCGACGACGCGATGCGTCTGCTCATTGAAACGCGCGAAGCGGCCGAGGCAGAGTATTCGAAAGCCGAAGCAGGGAACGACTCGGTCGGCACGACCGTGTGGGGCCGGGTCAGCGAGCAGGTCCGCAAGCTGGCGCTGCTCCACACGATCAGCGAAAACCATCTCGCGCCGCGAATCGGCATTGAGGCCATCCGCTGGGCCTCGCGGTTCGTGCTGCACCAGACGCGCCGCATGCTCTTCATGGCGTCCAGCCACGTGGCCGAGAACCCGTTCCACGCCGAGTGCCTCAAGATCATGCAGAAACTGCGGGATGCGCCCGGGCACGAGGTGTCGCACAGCGTGCTGCTCAAACGGATGAAGATCGACGCGAAGCACTTTATGGAGATCACGGAGACGCTGGCGCAGCGCGGCGACATCGAAATCGTGACCGTGCCGCGCGCCGGCGCGTCCAAGCGGTCATACCGCCTCTTGGAGTGAAAAGGTGAACGGTGAGCGGTGAATGCTGGTTCGCAGACGGTGAAACGAGCGAAACGAGGGTGAAACATGGGATCGAGAGAAAATGCAATAATAATAAGGAAAAGAAAACAACTCTCTCTCCTTTCTACTGTTCACCTCTACCCCCCCTCGCGCTGTCCACCCCCGCGTCTACACGCGTATGTGCGAGGTGGGGGGTGAAAGGGGAAACGTGGCATGGTTCCTTCCTGGCCGACTCGGCCGCCGAGGCCCGCGGGAACAGCCGCGAACCCAAACAGACTTTCTTTCGGTTGTCCGGTTTTGGGGACGGCCCAGGGCTCGCCCCGTTGGGCCGTGGGCGAACGGACGCCGCCGGGGCGTACCGGCTTACGTCCTGGCCGCCCCGTTGGCCCTCGGCGGCGTTACTGGGCGTTTGGGGCCAAAGGGGCGCGGCGCGTTGCCGCGACGCCCGTGAATGACGCGGCCTGACGGAACGGCCGCGATGCGAGACAAGGAGGTCAACGTGAACATCGAACTTCGGCCGCTGGCCGAGATCAAACCGTATGAGAAAAACCCGCGCATCAACGACGCGGCGGTGGACGCCGTCGCCGAGTCGATTCGGCGATTCGGGTTTCGCCAACCCATTGTCGTCGACGCCGACGGCGTCATCGTCTGCGGGCATACGCGGTATCGCGCGGCGCAGAAGCTCGGGCTGACCGAGGTGCCGGTCCACGTCGCCACGGACCTGACGCCGGAGCAGATTCGGGCTTACCGCATCGCCGACAACAAGACCGCCGAATTGGCGGAGTGGAATCTCGAATTGTTGCCGATCGAGCTGGCCGAGTTGAAGGACGCCGGCATCGACTGGTCGCTGCTGGGGTTCGACGGCGATGAACTCGCCCGGCTGCTCGATCCCGGCGTGAAGCAGGGGTTGACCGACCCGGACGACGTGCCCGAGCCGCCGGACGAGGCGATCACTCAGCCGGGTGACCTCTGGCTGCTCGGCGATCACCGGCTGCTGTGCGGCGACAGCGCGAGGGCCGCCGACGTCGATCGGCTCCTCGACGGCGCAGTGATTCATCTGGTCAACACCGATCCGCCCTACAACGTCCGCGTCGAGCCGCGCAGCAACAACGCCATCGCCGCGGGGCTCTCGTCGTTCGGCACGCCCGACGCGCTGACGCACCACCAGGGCTTCGACCTGGCCCGCCGCCCGGAGATCGCCAAGCCGACGCATGCGAAGCTGCGGCCCAAGGACCGACCGCTGGCCAACGACTTTGTCTCGGACGACGAGTTTGACCGGCTGCTGCACGCTTGGTTCGGCAACATCGCCCGCGTGCTCGCGCCCGGGCGCGGGTTCTACATCTGGGGCGGCTACGCGAATTGCGGCAACTATCCGCCGGTGCTGAAGGCCTGCGAGCTGTACTTCTCGCAGGCGATCATCTGGGTCAAAGAGCATCCGGTCCTGACGCGCAAGGACTTCATGGGCAACCACGAGTGGTGCTTCTACGGCTGGCGCGAGGGTGCGGCGCACGTCTATCTCGGCCCCAACAACGCGACGGATGTCTGGTCGATCAAGAAGGTCAACCCAAACGCGATGATTCACTTGACCGAGAAGCCGGTCGAGCTGGCCGTGCGCGCGATGCAGTATTCCTCGCGCGCGGGCGAGAACGTGCTCGACCTGTTCGGCGGCAGCGGCAGCACGCTGATCGCGGCCGAGCAGACCGGGCGCCGCGCGTTTTTGATGGAACTCGACCCGCTGTATTGCGATGTGATTTGCCAGCGCTGGGAGAAGTTCACGGGTCGGAAGGCGGAGCGGATTTCAGGCCGGAGCAACGCCCCCGACATCGCGGAGGCGTTGGTGGAGGGTTCGTGATGTGCGCTACGCGGACGATGCGTCGGTCTGCCCATCCTCCTGCGCGGGCGCGCCCGGGCAATAGACTGTGCGGCAGCGCTGGCACTCGACGCGCTCGTCGTCGAGCCAGACCAGTTCGTCCGATTCCCGCTCGCCGCAGTTCGGACAGGCGTCCTCCTGAGCGACGGGGTCGATCGGCTCACGTCCATTGTTGTTCGCGGTCATCGCTCGTCCTCCTGGCCGCCGACTGGCGCGTCGCACGCGGCCGGGCGGCTCTGCACGATGGTCAGTTGGAACTCGCTGCCGTCGCGGGCCTCGATGACCAGGCCCTTGTCGCGGGTGAGCATGCCGAGGTCGTCGTAGGTCGCGATCTGCCGGATGCCTTCGACGTGCTCGGCCAGCTCATTGGCCGGGTCGTCGGCGTCATCGCGGGCGAACATGACCGCCTCGAGCAGGTCTCGCACATGATCCTGAAGTTCTCGCGGCGTCATCGCTCACGCCCCCTTCCTGGCGTACTCGAACTGGCCGCGGTCGACCTTGCGGAATCGCGACTCGCCGCCCTTGTCGCGCTCCTCGCGCATCATCGCGGCGTACAACGTCGCGTGCGGTGTCTTGCCCGCCGGGCTGTTCCACAGGCCCTGCTCGGCCATCGCGGCGATCAGTTCCTGGGCCCGCATGGGCTTGCCGGCCTTGGCCAGGACCTGCGCGGCGGCGTCGAGGGCGCTGACGCGCTTCGGCTTGTTCTCCGTCGTCGCCTTCGTCTTCGGCGCGGCGGCCTTCTTGCTGCCCTTGGCCTTCGCCGCCGCGGGCTGGGCCTTGGCCAGCTTCTTGGTGGACTGCTTCCTCGTGGACTTCTTCTTGGACATCGCATTCTCCTCTACAGGGGTTTGGGGTTCCTCGGTCGGGCGACACGCGTCGCCCGCGCTCTCACTGACTTCGCTGGACTGTTCTTCTTCGCAGTGCCGGTCCCAGCACGCCTGACACATCGGGCGTTCGAGGTACGTCATCACGGGCGTACCTCTGCACCGCGGCGTCGCGCAGCGCGACGGGTCGTATCGCGGCCCGTCGTCGTCGGCCGCTTCGGCGCGGGCCCGCCGCTCTTCGTAGGGCACGATGCTCAGCGGCGCGGCCGCCAGACGCTCGTCGATGGCCTGCGGCGGCCGGTCGTCCTCGACGACCACCGTTTCGGCCGCGACCGGTTCGGCGGTCTTTTCGGATGCGACCGCGCGCCGCAGGCGCTGGGCGCTCTTGATGCGGACCTTGCGGCCGGTCTCGACGTTGGTGGCCTCCCAGCCTCCAAAGCGGCTTTCGGCGTCGATCCGCACTGTCGCGAGCTTGCCCGAAACCTTGGCGACGAAGGCGCCGCCAATATGCACCTGGTCTTTCTTCATACGCGTCTCCTGTCTGCAAAGACCTCGTTCTGCCGCGTCCACGCGACGCGGCGTTGCAACTCAGTTCACGGGAACGGTCACGATTCGGTGCGTGCCGTCCGGCATCTCGTGGTCATGCAGGTACGCGAACTCGATGCCGGCGGCGGCGAGTCGGTCGGCGTCCTCCTGTTTAACGACCTTCGGGCCGTCGAGCAGAATCGCCACGCCGCGCCCGTCGGCCTCGGTCCACTGAATGGCCTCGTGGGCCGTCTCGAACTCGATTGCCTGGTATTCGATGGTCATGGTCATTCCTCCTGCGGCGGCCGATCAGCGGCCGACCGCGATGGTGCGAATCCCGCCGCGCTGTCGGCGGCCGATGAAGCGCGCCGTTTCTGGTCCGCCAACCCGGTCGATGCGTTCGCAATCGCGGGCGCTGACCGCCAGATACCGGCCGCCGGGCATGCTCAACGCGGCCCCGCCGCGCTGGCTGGCGTAGGCCTCCGCCTCTTCGTAGGTCTTGAACTCTCTGGTTCTGCATTTGATGGTCACGGTCGATGCTCCTTTCGTTCAGTCGTTCGGGGGCAGAATGATGTCCGCGACATCCCAGATCTCGCGGCCGTCGTTGGTCAGGACGACGTAGGACGTCGCCTTCGTGCGGCTGCGGTTTTGCGTGCAGACCTCGACGACCCGGCCCGGTTCGCCGTCGAGCGTGGATACGACCAGCGTTCCCGCCGGCAGGTTTCGCAGGTCCATCGTCTTCTCGTTCGTTTGCGTCATTTCGTTCTCCTTCGCGTTGGGTACGCCCATCGCGTACACCCACATGAGGGCAAGTTCCGCGAACGGGATCAAGCGAATCTCGCCGCAATTCCGGTCGGAATTCGCAGATTCTTTTCCATGTACCGACGCGAGATTCGGCCATGTCAGGCACACGGACTGCCTGTGCGGGCGGTCCGGCTGCCCGCAGCCGGCAGGAGGGCGGCGTAATGCAAGGAGATGTCTTTACCCAACCTAACAAGCCGACCCTGAATCCCACCGCGCTGCCCGTGGCCGACGCCGCCCGCCTGCTCAGCGCCGCGGGCGGAACCCGCGTGACGTCCGAGATGATCCAGGCGGACGTCGACGCCGGCGCGCCGACCAACGCCGACGGGACGATCAACCTGGTGCAGTACGCCGCATGGCTGGTGAAGGAGGCCTCGGGCCGTGACGATTGACCCGCGCCGATTGCGACCGACGCAGCTCGTGCAGCTGCTCAACAGCACGCCGATGGGCGAAGTCATCGGTGAGCGGCAGTTGCACCGGCATCGCACGCGCGCCGGGCTGCGGATCACGTCGACGGCCGATCCGCGCACCATCGACCTGCTGCGTTACGTCGCCTGGTTGGTTTCGGAACGCCACAAGCCCAAGCCGGAACCCGAGGGCCTAACCGGCTACGAGGCCCACAAGGAGCGGGCCCGGCAGCGCAACATCGAACTGTCGCTGTCCGGCCGCGACATCGGCGAGATGCCCGCCGTCGTGAATGCGGAGCGCAAGCGACGCGCGAGCCGCGACTTTCGCTTCTTCTGCGAGCAGTACTTCCCGCAGACGTTCCACCTGCCCTGGTCAGCGGATCATCTGAAAGTCGTCGCCAAGATCGAGCAGGCCGTGCTCGAAGGTGGGCTCTTCGCGATGGCCATGCCGCGCGGCAGCGGTAAGACCTCGCTATGCGAGACTGCCTGCCTATGGTCGCTGGTCTATGGGCATCGCGAGTTCGTCGCGTTGATCGGATCGGATGAAGAGCACGCCGCGAACATGCTCGACTCGATTAAGGCGGAGCTGGAAAACAACGAACTGCTACTCGAAGACATCCCCGAGGTGGTCTTCCCGATCCGGTCGCTGGAAGGTATCCACCAGCGCGCGTCCGGCCAGCTCTATCAGGGTAAGCAGACGCACATCGGCTGGACGGCGCGAGAGATTGTGCTGCCGACCATGCCGGACAGCAGGGCCAGCGGCGCGATCATCCGCGTGGCCGGCATCACGGGCCGCATTCGTGGTATGAAGCACAAGCGAGTCGATGGTTCCAGCATTCGCCCGTCGCTAGTCCTAATCGACGATCCGCAGACGGATGAATCGGCGCGGTCGCCTTCGCAGTGCGTGACGCGCGAGCGCATTCTCGCCGGCGCGATCCTCGGCCTGGCCGGGCCGGGGCGCAAAATCGCGGGGTTGATGACGCTGACCGTCGTCCGCCCCGACGATTTGGCCGACCGCATCCTCGACCGCGACAAGCACCCGCAATGGCAGGGCGAACGCACGAAGATGGTCTATTCGTTCCCGTCGAACGAGGCGCTGTGGGCGCGGTACGCCGAACTGTGGCGCGAGGGCATGCGGGCTGATCGCGGCATCGCCGATGCCACGGATTTCTACCGCGCCAACCGCGAGGCGATGGACGACGGCGCGGATGTCGCGTGGCCGCAGCGTCATCATCCCGACGAGCTGTCGGCGATCCAGCACGCGGTAAACCTGAAATTGGATCGAGGGGAGGCGGCGTTCTGGGCGGAGTATCAGAACGAGCCGTTGCCCGAGGACGAAGTCGACGATGACTTGCTGTCCGCCGACCAGATCGCCGCGAAGGGTAACGGCCTGAAACGCGGCGAGGTGCCGCTGGGCGCGACGGCGCTGACCATGTTCATCGACGTGCAGGGCAAGGCCCTCTTCTGGCTTGTGGCCGCGTGGGAAGACGACTTCACCGGCTACGTGATCGACTACGGCACGGAGCCCGAGCAGAAGGAAGCGTATTTCACACTGCGCGACATCCGCCGCACGCTGGCCAGCACCGCGTCACGCGCCGGCCTGGAGGGCGCGATCTACGCCGGCCTCGAACGACTGACGGATGCGACGCTCGGGCGCGAGTGGCGTCGGGACGACGGCGCGATGGTGCGGATCGACCGCTGCCTCATCGACGCGAACTGGGGCAGCTCGTCGGACGTCGTCTATCAGTTCTGCCGGCAGTGCAAACACGCCAGCGTCGTGATGCCGTCGCACGGACGCTACGTCGGCGCTTCAAGCATCCCGTTCTCGGAATACAAGCGCAAGCGCGGCGACCGCGTGGGGTTGAACTGGCGCATCCCGGTGGTCACCGGCAAGCGGGCCACGCGGCATGTCGTGTTCGACACGAATTACTGGAAGTCCTTCGCGCATGCGCGCTTGGCCGTGCCGATGGGCGATCCCGGCTGTCTGTCGCTGTACGGCCGCAAGCCCGAGGCCCATCGGCTTATCGCCGAACACCTCACGAGCGAGTACCGCGTGAAGACGGAAGGGCGCGGCCGCACCGTCGATGAATGGAAGCTGCGCGTCGAGGGATTGGACAACCACTGGCTCGACTGCATCGTCGGCTGTGCCGTCGCGGCGTCGATCCAGGGCGCTGTCCTGTTCGGTACCGACGCTCGGCCGGCGGCCCGGCCGCGCCTGCGACTTTCAGAATTGCAGAGGGCACGAGGATGAACGAGCAGGTCGCACAGCCTCGCCCCGAAACCCTCGATCAGCGCGGCCTACGCTGTCCAAAATGCGAGTGCGAGCATTTCCGCGTCATCTATACCCGCCGCACCTGGGGCGGCCGCATTCTCCGGCGACGCGAATGCCGCCACTGCGGAAAGCGCATCACGACGTTTGAGCAAAGCACCGAGAGACCACGATAACCCCGGCTCCTCCGCGTCCGGTTCTACATATGGAACGATTTTCGGCTTTTCCCAGGGTTTCCGGCATTTCGCGGTGCGCGGGGCTCGCCGCGGCATAGGTAACCAATGTCAGGGCACTGTTGCCGGCGCGCGATGGTCGCGGCGCTGGTAGGTCTGCATTCTCGAGGAGGAACACGATGTCGTTCGGCCCGGTCACGATTGCAACGCTCGACACGATGGACGTTCAGGCTCCCGGAGCGCCCGGGCTGTCGGCCCGGCAGATCTCCAACGGACGCGGCGAGTTCACGCTGACGCCGACCACCACCGACGCCGACGGTTCGCCGCTGTCCGGCCTGACGTTCGGCCAGGCGGTGGTGATCCAAGCCGACGCCGAGACGGCGGAGCTGTACCGCAACGATTTCGACGCGGCGCTGCAGTTCAACGGCGCCCAGGTGTTCGAGATCGACCTGGTCGATGGCGAGCCGGCGACGCGCGAGTTCGTCATCGCCGAGCCGGGCCGGCCGTACTCGATCCTGGCGCGCGTGGCGGACCACTCCCGTGAGTAGCGGCCCGTCCACCGTCATCACGCTCACCGCGCGCCGCCGGCCGTGGTGGGCGTGGTGGCTGATCCGCTGGGCGCGATGGGTTCACGGGGTTGCTGGCGACCTCGTGGTGCGAATGGAAGGGTGATGCAATGGCGGAAGGCCTGGAAGAGAACATCCGCGAGAACGCCGCCGGCCCCAAGCGCGCCCAAGGCGACTCGGGCAGCGTGGAGCAGCACGACCTGAAGGACCAGATCGAGGCGGATCGGTATCTGTCCTCGAAGGAGGCGGCGAAGAAGGGGCTGGGCGTGCGGATGACGAAGGTGGTCCCGCCGGGAGCGGTGTGAACATGTTGAAGTGGCTGCGACAACTTGGTTCGCGGAAGACCGGCGGTGCCCATGCGCCGCGCGGCCGCATGCTCGTTGTGCGCGGCAAGTATGACGCGGCACAGACCACCCAAGAGAACCGCCGCCACTGGGCCAACGCGGATCACCTGTCGGCCAATGCGGCGGTCGGCGCTGACGTGCGACGCATCCTGCGGAGCCGGGCCCGCTATGAAGTCGCCAACAACAGTTACGCGAAGGGAATCGTGCTGACGCTGGCGAACTACGTCGTAGGGACCGGCCCCCGGCTCCAGATGCTGACCGGCGATCCCGAGGCCAACCGCGTCATCGAGAAGGAATTCGCCCGCTGGGCCAAGGCCGTGGGACTCGCCCACAAGCTGAGGACCATGCGGATTGCGCAGTGTGAGAGCGGTGAAGTGTTCGCCCTGCTGGCGACGAATCCGCGCGTCGATGCGCCGGTGCAGCTCGATGTGCGGCCGATCGAGGCCGACCAGGTCTGCACGCCGTGGCCGGTGCCGCGCGGCGACATGAAGGCCGTCGACGGCATCACCTTCGACGAGTTCGGCAACCCGGTCGCGTACTACGTTCTTCGGCAGCACCCTGGCGACAACGCCGCCTGGAAGGCCGGGGGCGTCGACTTCGACATTATGCCGGCCGAGTCGGTGATTCACCTGTTCCGCGCCGAACGCCCGGGCCAGAGCCGCGGTATTCCCGAAATCACATCATCGCTGTCGCTGTTCGCCATGCTGCGGCGCTACACGCTGGCGGTGCTGGGCGCGGCGGAGATGGCGGCGCTGCCGTCCGGCGTGATCTACACCGATGCCGCGGCGGATGCCGAGGCCTCGCAGGTCGAACCGATGGACCAAGTCGAAATGGACCGGGGCACGTGGATGACCATGCCCTTCGGCTGGAAGATCGGCCAGATCAAGGCGGAACAGCCCACCACGGTATATGGCGACTTCAAGCACGAGGTGATCAACGAGATCGCGCGGTGTTTGAACATGCCGTTCAACATCGCGGCCGGGAATTCCTCGGGCTACAACTACGCCTCCGGGCGCCTCGATCACCAGGCCTTCTTCAAGGCCATCCGTATCGATCAGGCCTATCTGGCCGACGTCGTCCTGGACCGCATCTTGACGGCATGGCTCAACGAGGCCGTGCTGATGGAGGGCTACCTGCCGCAATCGGTCCGCACGCTGGACGCCGAGTTCCCGCACCAGTGGTTCTGGGATGGGCTGGAGCACGTCGACCCGCAGAAGGAGGCGACGGCGCAGGCGACACGCCTGTCCAGCAACACGACGACGCTGGCCGCCGAGTTCGCCAAGGCCGGCCTGGATTGGGAGAGCGAGCTGCGCCAGCGGGCCCGCGAGGTGGCGCTGATGCGCGAACTCGGATTAACGCCGGAGCAGGCAGCGCCGGCCGCGCCGGCAGACAACGAAAACGACACGGAGGATGAAGACGATGTCACGGAAGACGCAGACGCCCGACAGGTCGCGTGAGAACGCCGAGCAGGTCCCGGACCGCATCGTGCTGCGCTGTACGCCGGGCAACATCTCGCTGGTGGCGCTGGCCGCGGAGGGCGATGAGCAGGCCATCCCGCGCTTCAGCATGATCGCCTACACCGGCGAACCCATGCGGGTCGAGGGCTGGCGCTTCCCGGTCGTCGTCGACCTGGAAGGGCTTTCGATCCCTTCCCAGCGCCGGCCGGTCCGCTTCGGCCACAGCATGTATCAAGGCGTCGGGCACACCGAGCGCATCGCAGTCGAGGCGGGGCGCCTGATCGCCGAGGGCATCGTCTCGCGCGACACCACCGCGGCCCGCGAAGTGGTCGCCAGCGGCCGGCGCGGCTTCCCCTGGCAGGCCTCGATCGGCGCCCAGGTCGCCCAGGCCGAGTTCGTGCGAAACGGCAAGAGCATCACGGTAAACGGCCGGACCTTTGAGGGCCCGGTCTATGTCGCCCGCCGGACGGTGCTGGGCGAGATCAGCTTCGTCGACCTCGGCGCAGACACGAACACCGCCGCGACCATCGCGGCACAGTCCGCCCCGGCGGACCTTCGACCCTTGACAGACTCAAGCCCGTCAAGGGTTCAACAGGAGAACGCAGTCATGGATGAACTGAACGACACGGAAGTCACGCCGGCCGAGGACAAGCCGACGCCGGAACCGACGCGCGCGGCGGAGGCGGGCGGGCATGGCACGGAGGCCAGCCCGTCCGCCAGTCCGGCGAGCGGCCAAGTCACGCCGGTGACGGAACTGCGGGCGCAGGCCCTCGCGGAGACCAAGCGCATCGGCGCTATCCGGCGCATCTGCGCGGGCAAGTTCTCCGACCTCGAGGAGCGGGCCATCGCCGAGGGCTGGACGGAGGAGAAGACCGAGCTGGAGAAGCTGCGCGCCTCGCGCCCCAAGGCCCCGGCCATCCACGCCGTCGAGAACGCAATGGGCGGCCAGGTCCTCGAGGCCGCGTGCATGCTCACCGCGAAGCTGACGAAGGTGGAAGAACTCTACAACGAGAAGACCCTCGAGGCCGCCTCGAAGCGCTTCCGCGGCGGCATCGGCTTGCAGGAGCTTCTGCTCGAGGCTGCCTGGGCCAACGGCTTCACCGGCCGCAACTTCCGCGACAGCCGCAGCGTGCTGCGCTTCGCTTTCGGCCAGAACCTCCAGGCCGCCTTCTCGACCATCGACATCGGCGGCATCCTCAGCAACGTCGCCAACAAGTTCCTGCTGGAGGGCTTTTTCAGCGTCGAGCGGACCTGGCGGAACATCACCGCCGTCCGCAACGTCTCCGACTTCAAGACCGTCACCAGCTACCGCCTGATCGGCAAGGACCAGTACGAGAAGGTCGCCCCTGGCGGGGAGCTCAAGCACGGGACGCTGGGCGAGCAGAGCTACACCAACAAGGCCGACACCTACGGCCTGCTGCTGTCCATCGACCGCCGGGACATCATCAACGATGACCTCGGCGCGATCACGACTGTCCCGCGCAAACTGGGGCGTGGATCGGGTCTGAAGATCAACGATGTCTTCTGGTCGGTCTTCATGAACAACGCGGCCTTCTTCACGGCCGGCAACAACAACTACATCGAGGGCGTGGACACCGCCCTGGGCATCGACGCCCTGAGCCTGGCCGAGCGAACGTTCATGGACCAGGTCGATGCCGACGGCAAGCCCATCGGCATCATGCCGCAGGTGCTGCTGGTGCCGACGTCGCTGTCGGCGATGGGCACGATGCTGTTCAAGTCACTGGAGATCCGCGACACGACGGCGTCGACGAAGTACCCCGTGGCCAACCCGCACGCGGGCAAGTTCCGCGTCGAGGTGAGCCGTTACCTGTCGAACGCGCAGTACACCGGCTTCTCCGACAAGGCGTGGTATCTGCTGGCCGATCCGGCGGACCTGCCGGTGATCGAGGTCGCGTTCCTGAACGGCCAGGAGTCCCCAACGATTGAGACGGCCGAGGCGGACTTCCACGTCCTGGGCATTCAGATGCGCGGCTACCACGACTTCGGCGTCGCGCTCCAGGAGCCACGCGGCGGCGTGAAGAGCAAGGGACAGGCGTAAACAGATGAATCCATGGGCGCAAAAAAGTGAGCCGCCGGGGGTGGGCCCAAGCAGCTCCCATGCCTTGCCATGCCGCGTGCCCACATCGTTCGAGGCCCATTCCAACCCCGCACCGGTCGCGGGTGGGCTGTGGTTATCCCCGCAAGTGGGGTGTTTCCCGGAAGTTCAAAATGGCTTTCAACAGCCACCTCCTTCCGGTCGCGCGTAGGCGACTACGCACATTGTAGCGAGGAGCAATGAAATGGCACAGGCAACTTTCGTGCATGACGGTGAGGCAATCGACTACACGCCCGGCGCCGCCGTGGCGGCGGGCGACGTGGTCGTGATCGGCGAGTTGGTCGGCATCGCCAAGACGCCCATTGCCGCCAACGCGCTGGGCGCGCTGGCGGTCCGGGGCGTCTTCGACTTTGCCAAGGCCACGGGCGTGGGCACGGCGATCAGCGCCGGGGCCAGCGTCTATTGGGATGACGCCAACAACGTGGCCACGACCACGGCGACCGGCAACAAGCTGATCGGCAAGTGCGTCAAGGCCGCGGCGGACGCGGATGCGACGGTCCGTGTGCGGATGGTGCAATAGGAGGTTCGAGCAATGCCGGCAAGATTCGTACAGCGCGGGCTGTCGGTGGACTTCGTGCCCACGGTCAACGTCGCCCTTGGCGAGGTGGTCGTGCAGGGCGACCTGGTGGGCATCGCCCGGCGGAACATGCGGGCCAACACGCAGGGATCGCTGGCGGTGACCGGGGTGTTCGACATCCCCAAGGCAACCGGCAGCGGCACGCAGATCACCGTCGGGGCGAAGGTCTACTGGGACGCCAACAACAAGGTCGGCACCGCCAGCGACGGGGCCGGGGCGAACAAGCTGGTCGGCAAGGCGGTGCGAACCGCCCCCGACACCAGCATGTTCGTCCGCGTGCGGCTGACGCAGTAGGAGGCGGGCCATGCGGGCGCGGTTCATCCAGCGCAGCAGCGTGATCGAGCACATCCCGGCCTACGACGTGGCCGCTGGCGAGGTGATCGTCCAGGGCGAGCTGGTCGGCGTGGCCCGGCGCGACATCCGCGCGGATACGCCGGGGCCGCTGACCATCGCCGGCATCTTCGACATCCCGAAATCGACGGGGGTCGGGACCGAGATTCGCACCGGCACGAAGGTCTATTGGAACGCCTCGCGCCAGACCGGCGACCTGGCCGACGGCGGCGGGGCCAACAAGTACCTGGGCAAGGCGATCAAGACGGCGGACGACAACAGCGGATACGTGCGCGTGCTGCTGTCGCAGGGATGAAGGGTTGAGGCGCGATGACGGACGTGCTCGAACGAGGTTCGGCGTGGCTGGAGGACCAGCGGAATCGCCACATGACGCGGACGGTGACGTACCAGCGCGGCGGCGATTCCGTCGACGTCGCGGCGACCATCGGAAGGACCGAGTTCGAGCAGGCGGACGACTTCGGCGTGATCCACAAGATCGAGTCGCGCGACTACCTGGTGCTGACGACCGACCTGGTGCTCGCCGGAGTGCAGACGCTGCCGAAGGCGGGCGACCGCGTGCGCGAGACCGACGGCGCGAAGACCTTCATCTATGAGGTCATGGCCCCGGGCAACGAGCCGCCGTTTCGGTACAGCGATCCGTACCGCCGGACGCTGCGGATTCACACGAAGCACGTGGCCACGGAGGGCCCATGAACGCAGGCAACGGAAAGTTCAACGGCCTTTCGCGCTGGGCCGGCGTCATTTTGACGGCGGTCATCGCCGTCTCGGCGTTCACCGTCCAGTGGGGCGTGGTGACGACCAAGCTCGACCACGTCGAGAAGCGGCTGGACGAACTGATCGTCGAGGCCCGGGCGCTGCGGGCCGAGTACCAGGCCATTGAGCGCCGCGTGGCGTATCTCGAGGGCATTCACGGCGGGTCGCGCGGGCACGGGGGCCATCAACCGTGAGCACGATCCTCGACATCGCCGACGCAGTGACCAGCAGCCTGAACGCCGGGCCGTTCAACCCGGCGCTTGCCGCCGAGCGGCGCTATCAGCCGGCCTTCGACCTGGCGGACCTGGCGGCGCTGAAGGTTTCGGTGGTGCCGAAGTCGGTGACGATCAGCAACGCCACGCGGACGGATGGGTATTTCGACTGCGCCATCGACATCGGCGTGCAGAAGAAGATCGCGGACAACGGGGAAATCGACGCGCTGGTGAACCTGGTCGAGCAGATCGCCGACCACCTGCGGCAGAAGAGATTGGACGATGCCCCCGAGGCGGCGTTCGTCTCCATCTCCAACGAGCCGGTCTTCGCGCCGGAGCACCTGGACCAGCAGCGGGTGTTCACCAGCGTGTTGTCCGTCACCTATCGGGTGCGGAGGTGAACGGCGATGGCCCCGATCTTCATCCGCTCGATCACGCTGTCGGCGTCGTGGCAGAAGCTGGCGGCCACGCGGACGGTGCTGACCGCCGCGATCACGACGGCCTCGACGAACGCGCAGAACGCGCAGTTCCGCGTGGATGGCGGGCCCACGGTGCTGTGGCCGGCGGGTGTGTCGGCCACGCTGATCGGCGTCGATCTGTCGCGGATCGAGGTCAAGGGTACGTCGCCGGACTCGGTGCTGGTGACCGGCGGAATCTCGCGGCGCGTGATCAAGGTGCCGCCCCCGCCGGGCGGCAACGGCGGCGGATCGGGCGCATTCTTCGGGATGGGCTTCTGAGCGGGATGCGGCGATGCGGAACATCTTCATGAAGTCGTACACCATCTCGGCCAACTGGCAGAAGCTGGCCGACACGCGGACGGTGCTGGTCGCCACGCTCATCGCCAGCCCGCTGAACGCCGGGGCGCTCCAGGTGCGGATCGATGGCGGCCCAACAGCGCTGTGGTCCAAGGGCGTGTCGGCCACGTTCTTCGGCGTGGACATTTCGCGGATCGAGGTCAAGGGCAACGCCGGCGACATGGCATTGGTGGTCGGCACAGGATAGTCGCACGGAGGTGACGCAATGGCGATCAAGCTGGGCATGGATGCCCGACTCAACTACAAGACCGGCGGCCAGGGCGGCGGCGGGGCCTGGACCGAACTGGCCAACATCAAGGATGTGACGCTCTCGCTGGAGACCGGCGAGGCGGACGTCACCACCCGCGCCAACAGCGGCTGGCGCGCGATCGTCGCCACGCTGAAAGAGGCATCCGTCGAGTTCGAGATGGTCTGGGACACGGCCGATGCCGGGTTCACCGCCATCAAGAACGCGTTCCTCACGAACGCGCCGATCGGATTCCAGGTTCTCGATGGTGATACGGGTTCTGGCCTCCAAGCCGACTTCATGATCACGGCCTTCTCGCGGAACGAGGCGCTGGAGGAGGCGCTGACGGTGTCGGTGACGGCGAAGGTCACGTATTCGACCACGCCGCCGAGCTGGATTTGATCGGGGAAGCGACGGAGCGACGTAGCCACGAAGCGACGAAGGCATGGAGGCCATCGGAATGAAGACGTTTACCGACAACGCGGGGCGCACCTGGACCATCGCCATCAACGTCGACGCCGTCAAGCGCGTCCGCGGGCTGCTCGACGTGGACCTGCTGGAGATCGTCGAGGGCAAGCTGATCGAAAAACTGATCCGCGACCCCGTTCTGCTGTGCGACGTCGTGTACGCCGTCTGCAAGCCAGAGGCGGATGCCAAGGGCGTGAGCGACGAGGACTTCGGCCGAGCGATGGCCGGGGATGCCATCGAGCACGCGACCAAGGCCCTGCTGGAGGAGTTGGTGGGTTTTTCCCCGAGCCCGAGGGACCGGGCCAACCTCGGGCGGGTGCTGGCGACGACGTGGCGCGTGATGGACAGGGCGCGGGACGTGATCGAAGCGCGGATCGAGAGCGTGAACATCGAGAGGGTAGTCGAACAAGCGCTGGCGAATGCTGGGCCCTCGTCTGGCGCTGCGCCGGAATCATCGGCGTCGAACCCGGCCGGCTGACGCTCCGCGAGCTGCTGGCGATGGCCCAGGCGCGGATGCGGGATGAATGGGCGCGGACGTCGTCGCTGCTGGCGTTGATCGCCAACGCCCACCGCGACCCGAAGAAGACGCGGGCCTTCAAGCCCGGCGACTTCGACCCGTTCGCCAAGCCCACGCGGCCCATCAAGGTCGGCGTGGAGGTACTGAAGGATGTCTTTCTGCACGGCAAGGTGCCGGAGCAGGTTTGAACACAGGGAGGTGTTGCAATGTTGTCACGGAAGACCATCGTTTGTCACAGTCTGCTCGCCATGCTCGGCGCGTGCGTCACCGGCTGCGCGAGCCTGAACGCCAAGCCGCCGATCGAGGAGTTCGCCAACAAGCTGGCCGACCAGGCGATTATCCCCGCGGTGAAGCAAGGCCTGTCGCAAGGCGTCGAGCAGCTCACCATCCAGGCGGGCGCGCAGGGGATCAACCCGACGTATGTCGTGAACTTCGCCGGCAAGTGGGTCGTCGGCATCGAGGGGCGCGCCAGCGTCGGCGTCGAGGGCATCGCCGGCCAGCTCCAGGTCAGTAGCGCCGGCGGTGAGAAGACCGAGCAGAGTCCGTATGCGCGGGACTCGGCTCCGCCGCCACAACCCGCGAACAAGGACGAACAGACTCCCGCGACGGCGCCCGGCGAGGCTCAGCCGTGACGCGTGCGCGCCACATTCTCGTAGCGAGTTGCTGCGCGCTCGCAATCACGGGATGCGCGGCGACGACCGCGCGGCAGTCGATGTCCGGGCCGGGTCCACCCGCGCCCGCGCGAGCCGCGCCGACGCCAAGCGCCGGCGAATCGCACACCACCGCGCAAGGTAGTCAGCAGTCGGGCCAGGGCAACGTCACCGGCCAGATCGACGCCAGCGGCTGGAAAGGCATCGAGTACTCCAGCGCCGTGCCCGTCGGCCAGGTGATCCTGATGGGACTGATGCTGCTGCTCAGTCACCGGCGCGAGATGGCCCGGATCAAGCAGAACGGCCGGCACGCGGTGCCAGCGAACGGAGAAATCGCCACGTGATCGACATGCGGATCAAGAGCCTGTTCTTCGACCGTGGAAGGGTCGTCCGCGCCGTCGACAAGGCCAAGCGGGCGGTACTGTCGAAGGCAGGGGCGTTCATTCGCACGGTCGCACGGACGAGCATCCGCAAGCGGAAGGGCTCCGCGCCGCCCGGAAGTCCGCCGCACTCCCATGTTCGGCTGCTCCGCAACTTCATCCTGTTCGGCTACGACCGGGCGAGCGACTCCGTCGTGGTCGGCCCCGCCAAGCTGAACAAGCCCACGGAAGCGCCGCGGGTCCTGGAGCACGGCGGGACCACGACGGTCACGAAGTTCGCGCGCGGCCGGCTCCGCAAACGCCGCATCCGAATCAAGGCGCGGCCGTTCATGGGGCCTGCACTGGACAAGGAGCGCCCCAAGTTGCCGAAGCGGTGGGCCGGAAGCGTCCGTGGAGGGTAGGCCGTGGCCAACACGCAGGGCATCCGGGCCGGTCGGGCGTTCGTCGAACTGGGCGTCAGCGACAAGCTGACGTCCGGCCTGCGCAAGGCGCAGCGCCGGTTGAAGGCCTTCGGCGAAGGCATCCGCTCGATTGGCACGCGGATCACCGCCGTCGCGTCGGCGGCGCTGGCCCCGCTGGCCGCGGCGGTACGGACGTTCGCCACCGCCGGCGACGTGCTCGACAAGATGGCGGCGCGGACCGGCCTGTCCGCCGAGGCGCTGTCGGAACTGGGCTTCGCCGCCGAGCTATCGGGGGCCGACCTCGAGACGCTCGAGACCGGCATCCGCAAGATGCAGAAGGCCATCACCGAGGCGGCCGGCGGATCGAAGAGCGCCATCGACGCCTTGGGCGAACTCGGTCTGGCCGTCGAGCAATTGAACGGCCTCTCGCCCGAACAGCAGTTCCTGCTGATTGCCGACCGGATCAGCAAGATCGAAGACCCCACGCGCCGCGCAGCCCTGGCGATGGAGATCTTCGGCAAGTCGGGCACGCGCCTGCTGCCGCTGATCAAGGATGGGGCCAAAGGCATCGAGGCCCTGCGCGAGGAGGCGCGGCGGCTCGGGCTGACGGTCTCGACGCAGACGGCGAAGGATGCGGCGCTGCTCAACGACACGCTGCATACGCTGTGGCGCGTCGTGAAGCAGGGCGTCTTCGTGATCGGCTCGGCGCTGGCTCCGACGGTCGTGGAACTGTCCAACGCGGTCACCCGCGCCGTCGTTCGCGTCTCGGAGTGGATCAGGCAGAACAAGGCCCTGATCGTCACCGCCGCGAAGATCGCCGTGGGTGTGGCCGGCATGGGCCTCGCACTCGTCGCCCTGGGCTTCGTCATCTCCGGCGTCGGCGCGGCACTGGGCACACTGGCGTCCATCGCGGCGGGCGTGGGGACGGCGCTGGGCGTCGTCGCCTCGGTGCTGGGCGCGATGCTCTCCCCGATTGGCCTTGTGATCTCCGCGGTCGTCGCCCTCGGCGGCACGCTGTTGGTCGTCACCGGCGCGGGGGCCGATGCCTTGGCGTGGCTGGGCGAGCAGTTCCAGGCGCTGAAGGCCGCGGTCATGAAGGTGGTCGGCGGAATTGCCGACGCCTTGGCCGCCGGCGACATCGTCCTGGCGGCACAGATTCTGTGGCTCTCGTTGAAGCTCGCCTGGCAGCAGGGCGTCGCGGCGCTGAACCGCGTGTGGCTGGAGGCCAAGCGCTTCTTCATCTCCACGGCGCAGAAGATGTGGTTCGGGGCGCTGGCGACGGCCGAGACGGTCTTTCATGCCCTCGAGGTCGCGTGGATCGAGACGACGGCCTTCCTGTCGAAGACGTGGACCAGCTTCACGTCGGCCTTTCAGAAGGCCTGGAACACGGCCATCAACTGGACCACCAAGCGGCTGCTGGAACTGTGGGGCCTCTTCGACGAGACGCTCGACGTGGAAGCAGCCAAGAAGATGGCCGACCAGGACCTGGCCGACCTGAACGCCGAGATCGACCGGCAGCGCGAGGCGGTGCTGGCCCAACGAGAGGCGCAGCGGAAGCAGCAGCGCGATCGCGCCGGCGAGGAACACGACGCCACGCTGGCCGAGATCGGGCGGCAGCTCGATGAGGCCGAGAAGCGCCTGGAGGGCGAGACCGACTCGAAGATCGCCGAGACCCGGAAGGCCCTGGCCGAAGCGCGACGCCAGCTCGACGAGGCCATCGCCCAAGCCAAGAAGCGCCGGGAGGAGGCTGAAAAGGCCGGCGCCCCGCCGCGCCGCAAGCTCGGCGATCCGCTGGCCGGACTCGAGGACCAGTTCGCCGGCATCGGCGATGCGCTTGCACAGAAGATCAGCGTCACCGGCACGTTCAGCGCCGCGGCTGTGCACGGCCTGGGCACCGGCGACGACGCGATGGAGCGCACCGCGCGGGCGTCGGAGCAGACCGCCCGCCATACGAAGCGCCTGGCCGAGGCCGCGTCCATTGGCGGGCTGACGTTCGCGTAGTCAGCGTGCCAGCATGAACGGAGTCATGCGATGCCCGTCACGGTCGAGGAGAAGTTCGAGAGCCGCCTGGTCACCACCGGGCAGAACCCCTCGGCCGAGCTGCGCTACAACATCCGCGGCACCAACGACGACGTGCAGGCGCGATCGGCCCTGGCGACATTTGCCCCGGCGGCCTTCGATTTGTTCGGCTCGGGCCCGGTCTTCCTGCCGCGCGAGACGGTCACCATTCAGCCGGTCGGCGACCTGCTGTGGGAGGGCATCGTCCGCTACGCCAGCATCCCGCAGACCAATGAGTCTGTCTTCGCCTTCGACACCGGTGGCGGCACGCAGCACGTCACGCAGAGCCTCCAGACCGTCGGCGCGTATGCCCCGCCCGGCCAGGTGCCGCCCAACTTCAAGGGGGCCATCGGCGTCACCGCCGACAGCGTCGAGGGCGTCGACATCACGGTACCCGTCTATCAGTTCTCCGAGACGCACTACATCGACGACGCCTACGTCACGCCGGCCTACAAGGGCACGCTGTTCGCCTTGACCGGCCGCGTGAACAGCGCCCCGTTCAAGGGCTTCGCGCCGGGCGAGTGCCTGTTCCTCGGGGCGAGCGGTTCGAAGCGCGGCAGCGGAGACTGGGAGATCAACTACCGCTTCGCGGCCAGCCCGAACGCGGTGGGCTTGGTGGTCGGCGACATCGTCGGGATCAGCAAGAAGGGCTTCGAGTACCTGTGGGTCCGGTACGCCGACGCCGAGGACTCGGCCGCCAAGGCGCTGGTCAAACGGCCGATCGCGGCCTACGTCGAGCAGGTCTATCCCTACGGCGATCTGAACGCCTTGGGCATCTGAGGGGGGCAGGTCGTGGCGCTGCTCACGAAGGTCAAGCCCGGCGAACCGCTGAAGATCCCCGCCGAGACGTTCAACGCCTTCGTCGATGCGGCGCGGGATTTCCAGGAGCGTCAGCGCAGCGCCGCGCGTGAGGGCCAGCGCGACTTCCGCCAGACCG
Source organism: Nevskiales bacterium (assembly GCA_011526045.1). Lineage (GTDB taxonomy): Bacteria > Pseudomonadota > Gammaproteobacteria > Steroidobacterales > QUBU01. Next base: position 103,482 of record WYBE01000031.1, read on the forward strand.
GCATCGTCCTGGTCCGCAACGAGAGCGGGCAGGACCGCGACCGCCTCGAGGTCCTCGGCATCGAGGGCCCGATCATTAAGCCGACCGTCAACCTCGACGCCTTCAAGGACCGCGTGGCCCTGCGCGGCGTCGTGCCCAGGCGCAGGCACAAGGGCCGATTCGCCATCCTGCTCGAACCCGCGGCCGCCGGCGGCACGGTACGCGCGGTGGTCGACGGCGTCTGTCCCGTCCGCGTGAAGATGGTCGATGAATGCGACCGCTTCGCGGATGTCCGGCAGGGCGTCACGGCGCGACTGGAAAGCGCCCCGGCCGGCGCGGCCTACCTGCTGTGGATTCAGCCGAAGTCCGAGCGCGACCAGCCGACCATCGCCTGGACCATCGCCCGGATCGGCGTGCCGGCCTCCGCCCCGCCGTGCTCGAGCAGCAGTAGCAGCAGCATGTCGTCGTCGAGCATGTCGTCCTCGTCATCCTTCAGTTCGAGTTCCGCGTCGAGCTCGTCATTCAGCAGCTCGCAATCCAGCGTCAGTTCGTCCGGCTCCAGCAGCGAGTCGCTGTCGTCATCCGAATCGCAGTCGACCAGTAGCGCGAGTTCAGGTTCGGGAAGCGGTTCGAGCGCGTCGGGGTCAGGCAGCGCGTCGTCGTTCTCAGGAAGCGGGTCAGGCAGCGGCAGCGGAACGTCGGGAAGCGGTGGGTCGGGAAGTGGATCAGGCAGCGGCTCATTCAGCGGCTCTGGTAGCGGAGGGTCAGGAAGCGGCGGCTCCGGAAGCGGGAGCGGAGGCTCGGGCAGCGGCGGCAGCGGCGGATCGGGCAGTGGCGGCTCGGGTTCCGGTGGGAGTGGAGGCTCGGGCAGCGGCGGTGGCTCGGGAAGTGGAGGTTCAGGCGGCAGTGGGCCCGGTGGCTCGGGCCCAGGCGGGTCGGGCCCCGGCGGCTCAGGTCCGGGCGGAAGCGGGCCTGGTGGTAATTGTCTCCTCTACGGCACGCTCGTCCGCCTGGCCGACGGCCGCTTGGTGCCGATCGAGAACGTGAAAGCCGGCGATGTCGTCGCGTCGCTCGATATTCCGGGGCTCGAACGCGACGCCGATTACCCCGCGCAGTTCGACTGGCTCAGCACCGCGGGCACCGGCGTGATGACGCCGCGCGCCGCGCAGGTCGGCCATGTTCGGCACGGCGAGCACGACGGTTTCTACGTGATCAACGGCCGCATCAAGGCGACGTTCGAGCACCCGTTCCTCGTCCGCCGCCGCGACCAGGTCGGCTTCTGCTCCGCCGAACTTCTGCGCCCCGGCGACTTCCTGATCCGCCACGACCTGAGCGAGGAGTACGTCGCGTCGGTGCTTCTGGTTGAAGCGCCCGCCAGAACCGCCGCGTTGTACGTGCCGCGATTGAATCTCTATGTCGCCGACGGCGTTTGGGTCCACAACCAGATCGTGCCTGTACCCAGCATCGGTTCGGGTTCCAGCGGCTCCGGCAGCGGTGGTTCCGGGAGCGGCGGCTCTGGTTCCGGATCGGGGAGCAAGGGCAGCGGATCATCGTTCGGAAGCGGCAGTGGCAGTGGTTCGTCGGGCAGCGGGTCGTCCAGCGGCTCGGGCAGCATCACGGTCGAGTATTGAGGGCGGCGCGCATGATGAAGACGGTTGATATCCTGGAACGAGCCCTGGCGGCCTGCGACCGCCTGCGCGCCGACCCGCGCGTGCTGCACGCCGAGATCACCGGCTCGGTCCGTCGCGGCCTGGCCGAGGTGGGCGACCTCGATTTGCTGCTCGTCACCCGCGACCCGTGGTCGTTCGAGCGCGGCGAGCTGCCCGCGGGTGAGGTTCGCAGGCGCGAGGTCCCGCCGGCGGACACACGGCACACGGCCGACGTGTTCATCGCCACGCCGGATACCTACGGCGCGGTGCTCGCGTTCTCCACTGGCCCGCGCCTGATCAACCGCCGCCTGCGCGAGCGGGCCGCGCAGCGCGGCTTCTTCTACGACTTCCGCTCGGCGGCGCACGGCGACTTCCCGGAAGTACGAGCAGAGCGCGGGCCGTTCATCGCGCTGTACGGGCCGGATGGTCAAATCGTCCCGACGCCGACCGAGGAGGCCTTTTTCAAGCTGCTCGGCGTGCCCTGCGTGCCGCCGCCGTTCCGGGCCTGGCTTGCGGAGAGATTGTGATGCTGACCGCACCGTTTGAGACCGACGTATTTCCGCGAGCGCCGTTCGAGGCCGGCCCTGTGCCGTCTTCCATGCTCGTCCCGTCCGAAAGTGGCCGGTCCTCGTCGAGCGAATCGGCGGCCATGCCTGACGAAACGGTGTCGGCCAACATCGCGCCCGTCGAGAAGAGCCGCCGCGTCCTCGACCTGCTCGTCGACGCCGGCGGTGCCGCGGACGTCCGCGCTTTCTGCATCAACCTCGACCGCCGGCCCGACCGCTGGGAGCAGTTCCAGCGGAACTGCCCCATCGCCGGCATCGAACGCTTCGCCGCCCTCGACGGCCGCAAGTGCCGGCCGCCAGAATGGTGGAGACAGGGCGGCGGCGCGTGGGGCTGCATGTTGTCTCATATAGGTATACTGCAACACGCGTTGATGGATGGCCTAGACCAGCGCGGCGGCGTGCTGCTCGTGCTGGAGGACGACGCCCTCTTCCCGCCCGACTTCGCCGAGAAGGCCGAGCGGTTCCTGCTCTCGGTACCCAAGTACTGGGACCAGCTCTACTTCGGCGGCCAGCACCGCGGCGTCCGCGCCCGCCCGCCGCAGCGGATCAACGGCGAGGTGATCCGCCCCTACATGGTCAACCGCACGCAGGCCTACGCGGTGCGCGGGGAATTCATGCGCGCCCTGTACCGGCACCTGTGCAACTGGCCCGACCACGCCCGGCACCCGCGGCATCACGTCGATCATCGGATGGAACTGCTGCACGCCTGCGGCCGCCACAACATCTATGCCCCGACGCGCTGGATCATCGGTCAGGCCGGCGGCAAGAGCGACGTGAGCGGCAGGATGGCGCAGGATCGCTACTGGAACTACCACCTGCCTGATCGGCAGGAGCGCGACACGCCGAATGCGCCGCGGCCCGGCGCCACCGGCGAGGGCAACGGGGCCGCCGTGCCCGGTCCGCGCCGCAAGGGTCGAAACCGTCGCCGGCATGGTCCCGTCCGCTTTACGCCCGCCATCCGCAAGCCGCCCGTCTGGGTCATCGGCCTGCACCGCTCCGGCTCGTCCGTCACCGCCGGCATCCTGCACCGCCTCGGCGTCCACATGGGCAACCGGCTGATCGGCTACGAGAACCGCGGCACCGGCGGCTTCGAGGCCCACGGCCTGGCGAAGATCTGCGAACAGGCGTATCCGTTCCCCGCGACCGAGCCGGCCGTGGACCACGAGTTGACGAAGCGCGAGCTGCGCGCCTGGCTCGACCACCGCATGGGCGAGGCCGCCCACCGCGGCACCCTCGCCGGCGGGAAGTACCCGCACCTGTGTTTCCTTGTAGACATGTTGCTGGAGCTGGAACCGGAGAGCCGCTTCATCCACATCGACCGCCCGCTGGACGAGTCGATCCGCTCCCTGATCGACCGCTCCGCCAAAGCCCGCGGCTGGCTCTGCGCCACGCCGGATCAGTGCGAGAGGCTCCAACGCGCCCTCGACACCGCCAAACGCGCCGGCCTGACCCGCATCGAATCCCTCGCCGCGGCTGCACACGTAACGAGGTCGGACCATTGCGCACGCCGCCCCGACGCAGGGTCGTGTGCGGCGGCCGGTCCGTCGCTACTGACAATCCACTACCACGACCTCCTGGCCGACCCGTCCTCGCAGGTTGACCGCATCATCGCCTTCCTTAACCTCGCCGTCCGCCCCGGGCAACGCCAGGCGGCACTTGTCTTGGTAGAGCCGATGAGAAGGCGCTTCTGACGCTTACGTTGATGAAGCACTTGCGTGCCGGTTTCGACACCACGCACACAAAGCATCGTATAGCACCAACCCATGATGGAGCTGTTCGTGATCGTCAGCGAAGACGAGAGACAGGCCTTGCGAGATTGCCAGCAGGCCGGGGGATTCGGGGGCGAGGTCTGGACGACTCGTGTCCGCCCCGCGGACAATCGTCGCCAGTTGCTGGAGGGCAGGGTCGGTCAGGTTGTACTTTTTGAGGATGGCATCGAAGCTGCACAAAGGGCCGTCGTGGCCGAGTTCGACGCCAGGTACGTCGAAAGGCGTCGCGCCGGTCTGGTCGGCCACAGCCATGACCTTGTCCGGCTGCACGAACAAGAATTCCGCCTCCTGGTCGATGAAACGCAGGATCAGCCAGGGACAGGCAATTCGATCAACCTTCGGCCGCTCACGGGTCACCCATTTCATTGGAGATTCCTCGCCCTCGGTTTGCTCCACACAAGCGGCAGGCGGACCTCCGAGTCGGTACCGGCCTTTGCCTTCTGATAGCATCGTGGACGAACGCGTTGGCGACAACGGCTCCGCTCGCTCCTGAACGAATTGTCAGGAATGCGTCAGTGGCTTGCCGCTGCGAGAATGGTAGAGTCGCTTTTGAGGTAGCGCCGTGCGAATCCTGATCGTCGAAGACGAGAAGAAAGTCGCCAAGGCCCTCCGTGAAGGGCTGGAGGCCGAGCACTACGAGGTCACCGTGGCGATGACCGGCGAGGAGGGATTCTTCCTGGCCAACGAGCAGATCTTTGACCTCGTCGTGCTGGACCTGATGTTGCCCGGCCGCAGCGGCCTAGAAGTGCTGAGCACCATCCGCAAGCGCGGCCTCCAGACGCCCGTGCTGGTCCTGACGGCGCGCGACACCGTGGAAGACCGCGTGGTCGGGCTGGACTGCGGCGCCGACGACTACCTCGTCAAGCCCTTTGCGTTTGCCGAATTGCTGGCCCGCATCCGGGCCCTCTTGCGGCGCGGCCGGGCCGATCAGGTGCTGCGGCTGAAGTGCGGAGACTTGGAGATGGACCTCGTTTCGCGGCACGTGCAGCGCGGGGGACAGGGCATCAACCTGACGGCCCGCGAGTTCGAGCTGCTGGAGTATCTGCTGCGTCACGCCGGCCGGGCCGTCTCGCGCGACATGCTGGCCCGCGATGTGTGGAAGGAGCAGCGGCGCGACGCCACGACGGATAACCTGATTGACGTGCACATCGCCCGACTCCGCAAGAAGGTGGACGAGCCGTTTGCGCGGCCGCTGCTCCAGACGATCCGCGGCGTGGGGTTTGCACTGCGTGAGGACGAACGATGAGCCGCCGGCGTGCGACGGTCCGAATGCGGCTGGCACTGTGGTATGCCGGCGCCCTGGCGACAATCCTGCTGCTATTTGCGGGGGGCGTTTACATCTTCGCCCGGCAGGGGTTGGGCGCCTACGTTTCCCAGCAGCTCGGCGACGACTACAGCGCGATCGAGAAGATGGCTCGCGACGATCCCCACGAGCTGGCCGAGCTGGAAGAGCACGGGATTGCCGGCACCTTCCGCGTCGATCAGGGTGACCGCCTGTTGTTTCAAACCGCCGAATGGCGGCGGCTCGGCCTGGTTGAGAAGTTGAACAAGGATCAGGCCGACGCGGAACTGACGTTTCGTGATGAGGGCGGGCGGCATTTCCGAGTCCGAGTTGGATCGTTCGGCGAGGGCAGCGAGCGCGTTCGGATCGCCGTGGCCAAAGACGAGGAACCGGTCCGGCAGGCGCTGCGTCAGTTGGGGATCGTCCTGCTCGTGGCGTACCCCATCGCTGTCGGCTTGAGCATCTTGGGCGGATATGTTTTGGCCGGACGATTGTTGTCACCCGTCGCTTTGATGGCCGCCAAGGCGCGGGAGATTACCGCGGAGCGCCTTTCCGAGCGGCTGCCGGTTGAGAATCCTGATGACGAGTTCGGACAACTCGCCCACGTATTCAACCATGCCCTTGCCCGGCTGGACGACTCCTTTGAACGGCTGCGACGTTTCACATCCGATGCGTCGCACGAGCTTCGAACTCCGCTGACGGCGATGCGAAGCGTCGGGGAAGTGGCGCTTCAAGAGGGCGGCGACCCGGGCCGGTATCGCGAGGCGATCGGAAGCATGTTGGAGGAGGTCGATCGGCTGACGCGGCTGGTCGAGAGTCTCCTGCTTCTTACACGCGCGGATGCGGGCTCCGCGAGGCTGGCCAAAGAGCGGCTCGACATCGCGGCGCTTGCGAAGGACGTCGTCGAGCACATGAAACCGCTGGCAGAAGATCGTTCACAGATCATTCTACTCGATGAAGGCGGGATCAATGGATCGCCCCACGGCCTCGCAGTCGCCGCCGAACGCATCACCCTGCGGCATGCGCTGATCAACCTGCTCGACAATGCCATCAAGTACTCGCCCGCCGGCGCGACGATCCGTGTTGCTGTTTCACGCGATAGGGCAGCGGCCGCGCGTATCGCTGTCTCCGACCAGGGGCCGGGCATTCCGCTTGAGGAACACGCTCGCATCTTCGAGCGCTTCTACCGCCTCGACCCCGCCCGCTCGCGCGAGGCCGGCGGCGCGGGGCTGGGCCTGTCCATCGCCAAGTGGGCGGTCGAGGCCAACGGCGGCCGGATCGAGGTGCAGAGCGAGCCGGGCCACGGGGCGACGTTCTGCATCATCGTGCCGCAGGCCGTGTAGCGCATTTCGGCAATCCTGAACGAGATTTCAGGATGCCGTCAGTAGCATCCCACTTCGGCGCGTGATAGCCTCGCGCATAGTTTTTCACGTTTGAGCGAAGCGGACACAAGGGAGGCTACGAAATGACGCGGCATCGTCTCGCGGTCGTGATAACGACGCTAACTGTCGCTCTCTTCGCTTGTGGGTCGGGTTACGGTCAGGAGACGGCAAGAACCTCGCGGGCGTATATCACGAATTTCGGAGGAGACGCTATCTCCGTGGTCGATCCGCGGGACGCGAAGCTGGTCGCCAACATCCGGACCGGCGGCAAGCCCCACGGTGTCGCTATCGCGCCGGATGGCGCCGCCGTTTACGTGTCCAATGAAGCCGACGGAACGCTGTCATTCATCGACCCGGTCAAGAACGCGGTCACCGCGACCATTCCAGTCGGCAAGGCTCCGCACCAGATCGAAGTGTCGGCTGACTCACGGCACGTGCTTGTGGCGCTCAATGGGGACAACGCCGTCGCGGTGGTCGATGCCGGCGCCCGCAAGATGATCAGAACCGTTCCGGTTGGCCGAGCGCCGCACATCGTGCTTCGCAGCCCCGATGGCAGGCACGTTTACGTTACGTCAGAGGGAGACATGAAGCTCCTCGCGCTCGACGCCCAGACATGGGAAGTCGTCGGCGAGACGCCGCTGCTTGCCTTCCCGCGCGTGGTCGCTGTCACACCGGCCGGCGACCGCCTGTTTCAGACCATCCGCTGGCTCAACGGCGCCTTGGTCATCGATCCGGCCGGCCGAAAAGTCGTCGACCGCATTGCACTCGGGGAGCCGAAGTTTGCAGAGGAGGGCAAGGATGCGCACGGTCTCGCCGTCACGCCCGACGGCAAGGAACTGTGGATTACCACGCAAACGACGGACGAGGTGACAGTCATCGACGTGGCGACGCTCAAGCCAATTGGCAGAGTCAAGGTCGGACGCGATCCTAACTGGGTCGGCTTCACGCCCGACGGCCGCCTGGCCGTCATCAGCAACACGGGCAGCGGAGATGCGACGATTGTGGATGTCCGCGGGCGCAACGCGACAGGGACCGTGAAGGTGGGCGCGCAGCCCAAGCGTCTGGCAGTCGGCGCCGTGAACGCGGGCCGCGGGACGAACAACTGAGTCGGGTGCGCCAAGCGGTTGTCACACGAGTGGTGCCGCGGAGGAACAACGGCATTCCAGAAGATGTTGGGCTCAACAGGAACCAGGAGGAGAATCATGAAGACTATCTGTGCGACGGTTGCGGTTCTGTGGATTGCGGCGAGCACCCTCGCTTACGCCGATGGCGACAAGTTTGAGGCGCTGGAGCAGGAGTTCCTCCGGTTGGCCTCAAGCAAGGCCAAGATCACGGCCAAGCAGGCCATCGAAACGGCCGGCAAGCGGGCCGCCGGCGGCAAGCTCATCGAGGTCGAACTGGGCCTCAAGGGTGAGACGCCGGTCTTCGAGGTGGAGTTCCTGACCGATTCGGGCGAGAAGGAGATCACGATCGACGCCGTGACCGGGAACGTGCTTGAGAACGAGGACGAGAAACCCGACGCCGAGGAAGCGGCCGAGTACGAGGCGGCGAAGAAAGCCCTCAGTGGCGCGCGCACGACACTCGCCCAGGCGATGGACGCCGCAATGGCCGAGGTCAAGGGCGGAACTGTCGTCGAGGCCAAGGTCGAGGTCGAGAACGGCAGGCTCGAATTCGAGGTGGAACTGCTCACGGGAGGTGGCGCCGGCGGCCCGGCCCGCTTTATGGAGGTCAAGCTTGATGCCGCCGGAAAGGTCACGAAGGTAGAAGTGGAAAAGGCCAAGGGTCAGGGGTGGACCTTCGACGGCGACGCGACTGGTAAGCCGCCGGCCGGATGGAAGCTCGGCTTCACCAACCCCGCCGACGGCAAGGCCACATGGACGGTCGCTAAGGACCCCGGCGCGCCCACGGGTCCAAACGTCCTGATGCTTGAGACACATAGCGCCGACCGCGTGTTCAACGTCGCAATGGCCGAAAAGACCTCGTACAAGGACGTTTCGGTTCGAACGCGCATCCGCGCCGACAGCGGCAAAGAAGACCAGGGCGGCGGCGTGATCTGGCGGTGCAAGGACGCCGACAACTACTACATCTGCCGCATCAACCCGCTTGAGAACAACTTCCGAGTCTACAAGGTACTGAACGGCAGGCGCCAGCAGCTAGCCACAACCGAGTTTCGAGCCGAGACGGGCAAGTGGTACGTCGTCCAGGCGCGCATGGTGGGACACCACATCGAATGCTACGTGGACGGCAGGAAGCTGCTCGACGTTGAAGACCCTGACGTCCAGGACGCCGGCATGGTCGGCCTGTGGACCAAGGCCGACGCCTCATCGTCGTTCGACGATTTCGCGGTGGGGCCGGCCAAATCAGCGATGGCTGCTACCCACGGCGAGTTGCGTGAGGGCGGCAAAGAGAAAGACGAAGACGATGATGACGACGACCAGGCGGAGAAGCCTTAATAAGAGCGAATCCCGGTGTGAGGTGGATTCACACGTGCAGCGGTATCCCGGCATGTACCATCCAGGCTGCGCGGCCGCTTGGTTGGAGCGTCCATCGTCCGTTGTGCGCAAACAGCGCCCTACGATTTCGCCGCTGGTCGTCAGTGCCCTCGCATTCGCCGTCGCGGCACCCGCACACGCCGGTCTGCCGCCTGAAGTATCGGAGAAGATGACAGGTCAGTTGGTCGGTCCGTTCGAATCGGTCACGCTGGACGGCAAGTCTGTCGCGTTCGCCAACTTCGCGGGCAAACCGGTCGTCGTCAACTTCTTTGCAAGCTGGTGCCCGCCGTGCCAAACCGTGCTGGGAAGCCTGCGAGAGGTTCATCCTGCGTCCAGTGGGAAGGGCGTTACATTTCTCGGGGTTCTGGTTGACGCGATGGAGACGCCGGACACCGTGGAGGATGCCCGGAAGCAACTCGCGGAGCGCCCACCTCCGTACCCCGTCGTCTTGCTGAATCCATCACTGAAGGCCGCCTTCGAGTATAAGGGCTGGCCCTCGACGTATTTCATAACGGCCGAAGGGAAGTTCTCAACGACCCTCTACGGCGTTCATCCGGCCCAGCTCATTTCCGAGGTCGCTGACCGAATCGCGCCGCCGGCGCCCGCCCCGACCGTGCCGTCTACCACGCGGGAGACTGTCTCAGCAGAGAGCCCGGCCCACCCGTGGCAGCGCACGCCGTGGGGCGCGCTCGTGCCGGCGCGCTGGAGGCAGTGGCATCCGATGCTGGTCCATTTTCCGATTGCACTGCTCGTGATCGAGGCGCTCTGCGTCCTGGTGCATGCCTTGCGGCCACGCGATGAACTGGCGCGCTTTGCGTCGAGGCTCCTGTTGATCGCCGTGTGCAGCTTCGTTCCGGCGATCCTGACCGGCGTTGCGGATTCAGGCGTTGACGCTGGATTGTCCTTCGGCCAGGCGCTGCGGGAGCGGTACTACAACGCCTGGCGTACCGAGAGCGCCGTCTCACTGCACGTCCTCTACGCATTGGCTGCCGCGCTTCTCGCCGGCGCGCGGCTAACGTGGCTCCTTCTATCCCGTTCGCGGGCGCTTCGTGGCAGGCAGCGCCGCGGCTATGTCGCTGTTACCCTGGTAAACCTCTGGTTGCTTCTTGGCGCGGCTCAGGTCGGCGGGGGGATTTCACATGCATAGTGGACCCGCGTCGCCGGAATCCTCGGGGGTCGTGCAAGTCGTCACAGCGCAGCCGGTCATGGCCTATACGCTCACCGAACTTGTGGGCTACTTCGTACGGCTCGGCACCATTGGCTTTGGCGGCCCTGTGGCGCTGGTGGGGTACATGCATCGAGATCTCGTCGAAAAGCGCGGTTGGATCTCGGAGGCCGATTACAAGGAAGGCTTGGCCCTCGCCCAGCTCGCACCTGGCCCATTGGCAGCGCAGCTCGCCATTTACATCGGATTCGTTCACTATCGCATCATCGGTGCCACGCTGGTGGGTCTCGCCTTCGTGCTTCCGTCTTTCCTCATGGTGTTGGCACTCGGCTGGGCGTACCTGAGGTATGCGGGACTCTCCTGGATGCAGGCGGTCTTCTACGGTGTTGGTGCGGCGGTGATTGGTATTATTGCGCTCAGTGCCTACAAACTGACGCGCAAGAGCGTAGGAAAGAGCGCGCTGCTGTGGGCCATCTACGTGGTGGCCGCGGCGTTTACCATCATCACCGAGACGGAGAGCGTTTGGCTGTTCCTGTCGGCCGGTGTCGTGGTGTGGCTCGCACACTCGTCCCCAAAGTGGTTGCGACCTGGCGGCGGCACGACAGCGCTAGTAGGAATCGCACCACTGCCGTTACTGCTGGCCAACTCCGCCTCGATGGACTGGGGAACGTTGAGCCGGATCGCCCTCTTCTTCACCAAGGCCGGCGCCTTCGTGTTCGGCAGCGGTCTGGCAATTGTGCCGTTCCTTTACGGCGGTGTGGTCACCGAGTACCAGTGGCTCGACGACCGCCAATTCATGGACGCCGTGGCGGTGGCCATGATTACGCCCGGCCCCGTGGTCATCACCGTCGGGTTCATCGGTTACATCGTCGCCGGTTTTCCAGGTGCGTGCGTGGCGGCGCTGTCGACGTTTCTGCCGTGCTACCTGTTTACGATCATCCCGGCGCCGTACTTCAAGAAGTATGGCAAGCGACCCGGAATCGCCGCCTTCGTGAACGGCGTGACGGCCGCGGCAATCGGCACCATTGCAGGGGCCGTGATCGTGCTGGGTCAGCGATCGGTGTTCGACTGGCCTACAGCGCTCATCGCGATGGTCACATTGGCGCTGCTGTGGAGATTCAAACTACCGGAGCCGCTCGTCGTGATGGGCGCGGGCGTCGTCGGACTTGTCGTTCATCCCCTCTTGCGAGCATCAGGTACATGATTGAATCGGAGTCAGCAACATGAAACAACTTGGGAAAAAGTGGAGTCCGTTAATCTGCACGGTCGTCGCGGCGGCGCTCGTGAACGCGCCAAGTTCTGCCCAAACACAAAGCAACCTCGATGCCGCCAAGATAGATGCCGCAATCGGCGCCAAGGGGGCGTGGATCGAAGACGAGGGGGTTTACAAGGTTACGTTCCCGCGCACGGATGTCCCGATCAGCGTCGACGGGCGGCGGATGGCGCCGTTCATGGGATTCACCTCCTGGGCCGCATTCCAGGCCGGCAATGCCGCGGCGGCGATGGTCATGGGCGACCTCGTACTGTTCGAGGACGAAGTCAGTGCGGCTATGGACGCCTGCCTCCAGGCCGGCATCGAAGTCACGGCGCTGCACAATCACTTCTTTTTCGACGAGCCCAAAGTCTACTTCATGCACATCGGCGGCGAGGGCGCCGCCGAGAAGCTGGCCGCTGGCGTTCGCAAGGCGCTCGACGCCGCCAGAGCGGTTCGCGCCGAGACGCCGAAGCCAACCCGGACATTTGGCATGGCCGCCGTGCCAACTGTGAACGCCATCTCCGCGAAACCCATCGACGACATCCTCGGCGCGAAGGGACAGTCGAAGGACGGCATGTATAAAGTCGTCATCGGCCGCACCGTGAAGATGACCTGCGGCTGCCACGTCGGCAAGGAGATGGGCGTCAACACCTGGGCCGCACTGGCCGGGACCGACGAGCGGGCGCTGGTCGACGGCGACTTCGCCGTTCTGGAGCACGAGCTGCAGCCGGTGCTGAGAGCACTTCGCCGCTCCAGCATCCACATCGTCGCGATTCACCACCACATGGTCGGCGAGTCGCCGCGCATGTTGTTTCTGCACTACTGGGGTGTGGCGCCCGCAGAGACACTGGCCCGAGGCGTGCGGGCCGCCCTCGATGCACAAAAGACCGCATCGCCCTCGAAGCCCTGAGTTGGGAGGAGTTCTACCATGTTGCGCACGGTAGTCTTTGATCGTCGGATCTCCATTACGCTCCTTGGCGTTACACTCGGCGGATGTGCGACGGCACGGAATCTCGTCGCCACCACTTCGCCGCTCGTGCCTCCTGCCGGCGAACCGATCCGCTGGTCGTTCGATGATTCGGCGGTGAGTAGCCTGCCCGATGCATGGGAGTTGTGTGAGACAAAGGGTCGCGGAACGCCCGGACAGTGGCTGGTGCACGATGACCCGTCAGCAAGCAGCAAACCCCGCGTGCTGCGTCTCAAAACGAACAACACCGGCGGCACTTTCAACCTCTGCGTGCTCCGCCAGCCGAACACCGCGGATGTAGATGTCTCTGTGCGCATCCGCGCCGATACCGGGCGTGAAGACCAAGGCGGCGGCCTGGTCTGGCGCTTCCGTGATCCTGGCAACTATTACATCGCTCGATGGAACCCGCTGGAGGCCAACTACGCGCTCTACAAGGTGGTCGGCGGTAAACGCTCACTGCTGACGGAAGTCTCCGCACCCGACAAGGCCGGCATCTGGGCGATGGTGCGAGTCGTACAAGTCGCAGACAGGATCGATTGCTATCTGGATGATCGGCGGGTGATCGCCGTCGAGGATACATCGCTGACGCAACCGGGCCGCGCCGGGCTGTGGACCAAGGCGGACGCAAGCTCCGCATTCGACGATTTTGTCCTGGTGGCCTCCAGAGATGCCGAGTAGGCCGTGCATGCGACGACGAACAAGGAATCGGACGACCAGCACGCAGATGGCCGGCTCAGGCGCCCGCTGGCGAGGGTCCTTATGCTCATGGTCGCAATCGGCTCCTCGAGGATCGCAAATGCCGGTCCGCCGCTCATCACCGATGACCCGGATACGCCGGGCGCGGGACGCTGGGAGGTGAACGTGTCATATGGGTTGCAGTTGAATCGCGAGCGGGTGGAGATCGGACCTTCGCGCGCCGCCGAATTGACCCACTCGTTTCTGACCGGCGTCATCGACGGCCTCGGCCTGTCCGACCACATTGAGCTTGACGAGCCTGAACCGCGGATGGTCTGGCGGAGGAACCTAACCCATGAGCTGCCGCTCATGGATATCAACTATGGCGTGAGCGACAGGGACCAGATCAAGTTTGAGATTCCGGTGGTCATATCCGATCCTCCAGTGGGAAGCACGGAGGGCGGGTTCGGCAATCTCGTCGTCGGATACAAGTATCGCTTTCTCGACGAAGCCGCTGCACCGCTTTCGCTTTCTGCGTATCCGCAATTGGAGGTTCCGACGGCTGCTCGCCGACTTGGCGAGAATCCTAAGCCCGTCTATGTGTTTCCACTGCAGGCCGGTCGTCATCTTCTTGATGACCGTCTTTTCGTTTACGGCGAGATCGGCTTTGCCGCCGCGCCCGGAAAGAGCGCTGACGACGGATGGTTCTACGGCGTCGCGGCTGAATACGAGCTTGCCGATCGCTTCACGGTTCTGGGAGAGATCGCCGGCAGCGTGCCGACGCACGGCACTGCGGAAAGCGATGTGCTATTCAACGTCGGATTCAAGTGGGCGATCAATGACAACGTTTCGCTGATGGCCGCGATGGGGAGGAGCTTTCGTTCGTCCGGTCCGGAGCATCCGGAGCTGCTGGGCTTCTGGGGCGTGCAGTGCACGTTCTAGCGCGATGACGTGATGGAAATAGCTGAGAATCGACTGGAGGACCTGATCATGAGAACTTGCAGATTGGGAATTGCGGCGTTTGCATTTGCAAGCTGTGCGGCAAGCGTTGTACGGGCCGAAGAAGTGCTTCAGGCCGTGCGCGCCAGTGAACCGCCGAAGCTCAACGGCCAGCCGGACGACGCGGCGTGGAAGGACGCACCTGAGCTCCGGCTCGAAGCCAAAGGTCGCGGTGGCGCGAACAAGGGTAGGAAGACCGCCGTCACGCTGCGGGCCGCGGTCGATGACGAATGCGTGTACTTCCTGCTGCGCTGGCAAGATGCGACCGAGGACAATACGCACAAGCCGTACGTCTGGGACGAGGAGAAGAAGGCGTACGAAGCCGGCAAGGGCCTCGAAGACAACGCCGCACTGAGCTTCCCGATCAGGCACAAGTTCACGGCCAACATGCTCTCCGGCGAAGAGGAGCTGTGGGACGTGTGGCACTGGAAGGCCTTCCGCACCGGCCCGGCCGGCTACGCGATGGACCGCACGCACGTGTTCTCGGCGACCAAGCCCGAGGGCAAGGCCAAGGAGTATGAGGCCGTCAACGGCAAGAAGATCTGGATCGCGCGACCCGAGGACAAGGGTGACTCCGTCACGAAGGAGCACCCGGCCCCGAAGGACAAACAGAGCTCCCCGCCGCCGCACTTCGAGGCCGTTAAGCCCTCCGGCAGTGCGGCCGATATTCAGACGGGTCATTCGTACAAGGACGGCTGGTGGACGGTAGAGTTTCGCCGCAAGCTGAATACCGGCAACGCGGATGACGCGGCTTTCACGCCCGGCGGAAAGTTGCCGATGGGCGTCGCGGTGTTCGACAAGTCGGAACACGACCACCATTACACGGTCGGTCCCGTACAGCTCCAACTCGGCGGCGGTTCGTCTGCCGCCAAGCCGTAAACCGAGCCGGAGTAACGGTCATGCGCACCTCCCGCGTCCTTCTGGCCGCGATCAGCGGCGTGATTCTCGTTGTCGTGATGCTGGTCTTTTGGCGCCTGCCGAGCAGAAACGCCGTGATCGTCTATACGTCTGTGGATCAGGTCTTTTCCGAGCCGATTCTACGACGCTTCGAAAGCGAAACAGGCATTCGCATCCGCGCGGTCTTCGACACCGAGGAGACCAAGAGCACCGGCGTCCTGAATCGCCTCATCGCCGAGGCGAAGAGTCCGCAGGCGACCGTCTTCTGGTCCGGCGATCCCGTGCGGCCGTTTCTGCTCTTTGAGCGCGGCATCGTCGAACCGTATGCCTCGCCCAGCGCCCGGACCATACCGCAGGGATTCAAGAGTGCTGAAGGCACCTGGACAGGCTTCGCCGCGCGGGCCCGCGTGCTTCTCGTGAACCGTCAAAAGCTCGCTGATCGACCGATGCCTCGATCGGTGCGCGATCTGGCCGATCCGCAATGGAAAGGGCAGGCGGCCATCGCCAGCCCACTCTTCGGCACGACCACGATGCACGTCGCGGCGTGGTTCAGCGTATGGGGCGACGATGAGACCAAGCGGTTCATGACCGCCCTGCGCGGAAACGACGTTCGAATCGTCAGCTCGAATGGTGAGGTTAAGCGCCTGGTCGTAGCCGGCGAGGTCGTGTTCGGACTGACCGACACCGACGATGCCAACGAAGCGCTCAAGGAGGGCGCCGCCGTCGAAGTCGTCTATCCCGACCAGGAGGGGATGGGAACGCTAATCATGCCCACCGCCGTGGTCCTCATCCGCGGCGGACCGAGCCCTGAGATAGGCCGTAAGCTCATCGACGCCCTGCTTTCGCCGGAGGTTGAGCGCCTCATGGCCGAGAGCGCGGCCCACATGCCCCTGCACCCTGATGTTCCCACGCCCGCCCAGGTCCGCCGGGTCGGCGACATACGGGCGATGACGGTCGACTACGCGCGCATCGCCTCGGAGATGGAGAGGATTCAGCCGTGGCTTCGGCAGTGGGCGGGGCTGTGATGATGCCTGGGCTATGGGTGCGCCGAAACGAACAAGCAGTTACGCTCGCGGCCGCGGGGATTGTTCTCGCCGTGGCCGCGCTCCTGCCGATCTTCGCCCTTGTCGTCGAGCTCCTCGGCGTCGGCGCCGATGGCATGCGCCTATGGGGCGAGTCTCGTACCTGGGCGCTCCTGGGGCGTTCCCTTGTCCTATCGACTATCGTCACCGCTCTTGCGCTAGCGATCGGAAGCCCACTCGGTGTGTTGCTCGGCCGTACCGACGTTGCGGGTCGGCGCGCCGCCTGGCTGCTTCATGCTTTCGCCATGTTCCTGCCGCCGTTTCTGCCTGCCCTCGGATGGTTTCACATCTTCGGCCGCCACGGACTGCTTGGCAGTGACGCCACGGCGATGCTCTTCTTCAGCCAAATCGGTCTCGTGGCGGTCTTGAGTCTGACCTTCGCGCCCGTCGTGACCTCGCTGGTCGCCCTCGGCGTCATTGGCGTCGATCCGTCGCTCGAAGAGGCGGGCCGCACAAGCGCGCGGCCATGGCGCGTGGCCACGCGAATCGTCTGGCCGGCCGCATGGCCGGCGACGGCCTTGGCTGCCATCGTCGTATTCGCTCTTGCCCTCTCCGAGCTCGGTGTCCCGATGTTCCTTCGCGTGGATGTCTTTCAGACGGCCGTCTTCGCCCGACTCGGCGGAATCGACTACGCCCCTGGCGAGGCCATCGCGCTGGTGCTTCCGCTCGTGCCCGTTGCGATTGCACTGCTCGGCCTTGAACGGCGGTTCGCCGGGCGGCGATGTTTCGAAGTGCTCGGCCTGCGAACACACTCGCGCCTGCCGCTGCCCTTAGGGCGATGGCGGCTTCCGGCCACGGTCGTCTGCTGGGCGGCCGTGCTATTTTCCATTGCGCCCGTCGTCTCCCTCGCGATCCGCGCCGCACGCGGTGTGGGGTTCAGTGCCGTTTTCCAATGGGCTCGATATGCCCCTATCAACGGCCTCGTCGCTGCGACTGTCGCTGCAAGCGTAATTCTCCTCGCCGGCGTCGTCATTGGCCACGCCATCGCCCGACGATCACGGGCGGCGCGATGGCTTGATGCCCTGGCGGTGCTGACCTTCGTGACGCCGGCCTCAGTACTCGGCGTCGGAATCATTGCCGTCTGGAACCGTCCCTCAACGCGGATCATCTATGGCACTCTCGCCATACTCGTCGTCGGCTTCGTCGCGCGATACGCCGTCGTCGGGGTACGCGTCTTTGCATCCGTGGTGGCGCAGATACAGGTTCACCTCGAAGAGGCCGCGGCCGCCGCAGGCGCCAGTTATGGACGGCGCCTGACCCGCATCGTGCTGCCACTCGGCGCGCGAGGAGCCGCCTTCGCCTGGCTGCTGGCGGCTGTGTTCTGCCTGCGAGATTTGGAGACCGCCGTACTCTTCTACCCGCCCGGACAAGAGCCGCTGACGGTCCGCATCTTCACCCTCGAAGCCAACGGACCGGAAAGCCTCGTGGCCGCCCTCGCCTTGCTCCACGTGGCCATCACGGCCGCCGCTCTCGCGGTGGGGCTTCCGCTGCTCCGAAAAAAGGCCCCTGCATGAGTACCGCCATCGCTCTTGAGAACATCGACTTCCGCTACGGGACCAGGACCGTGCTTGCGGGCTTCAACCTCCGCCTCGAGCCCGGCCACATCCACGCGCTGCTCGGTCCCTCCGGCTGCGGCAAGACGACGGTGCTTCGACTGATACTGGGATTTGAGGCGCCGTCAAGCGGGATCATCCGGCTTGGCCAGGAGATCGTAAGCACGAGCCGCGCCATTCTCGTGCCGCCCGAGGATCGCGGGCTGGCCGTTGTCTTCCAGGACCTCGCGCTATGGCCGCATCTGACGGTGCGCGGGAACCTGGCCTTCGGGCTGGAGGCCAAGCGCATTCCGCGCCGCGAGCAGGACCGTCGCATCGCAGCCTTGCTGGACCGACTTGGCCTTTCTGGAAAGGAGCGAGCCTATCCAGGGGAACTTTCCGGCGGCGAGCGTCAGCGCGTCGCCATCGCCCGAGCGCTGGCCCTAGAACCGCGCGCCGTGCTGCTCGACGAACCGCTGGCCAATCTCGACGTGCGGCTCAAGCGAGAGTTGCTGACACTCTTCCGCCAGGTGTTCGAAGAGCGGGGCACCACTGCCCTGCTGGTGACGCACGATCTCCGCGAAGCGGCGTCGCTGGGCGACCGCATTTCCATTCTGGAGGATGGACGAATTACCCAGGAAGGCATCCTGGACGAACTTCGGGCTGGCGCTCGGAGCCCCTTCGTTGAGGAACTCGCCCTGGACATCGATCCTGTGAACCGCACTATCCATGATTAGACCCAGCGCCGTCTGGCAACTCGTCTGCCCATGTGCATACCGAAGCCCCAACGACGGACAGCGCAAGAAGGCCAAGGGAGCCATACATGGTCCAGCATGAAGGGGGTCGTGATTGGCTGGAGGACGGCTTTCGCTACCTGTCCTGATGACATGAAACCCGGCCTGTCTCGAGGCGGGAGGGCAGAGTTTCAAAGCCGTCGTTTTTTGCGACTGGCGCAGCCTACCCCATGGTAGCGATGGAGTTCTGGAACCAGAACCAGTCTCACGGCGGCATTGTCGTGAGACTCTACGCGCATGACCGCGTTCGGCCGAGGGGTACTCGGGCGGCTAACAGGTTGGCCTCCGGCGACCCGGATCGCATTTGTCCTGGAAAGTTCGAGACAGCTCCGTTTGGGGGACCGTCCATCGCGACCCGGGGACCAAGCTCTGCACGCCTGCTCATAACCCCAAGGGTCGCGGTCACCGGAGCGAACGCAACATCGAAAAAGTCTCTGCCGCGCGAGAGACACAGTTTCGAGAACGGTAGCGTCTCCTCTAGTTGACGGGTCGTAGCGAAATCCGCCGACCCACGGGTTAAGAAACGACGCCGGTGCGGAGACGCGCCGGCGTTTCGCGTTCTATCGCCCTTATTCGCAAGGGTTTACCGACCGCCTCGCA
>WYBE01000032.1 GCA_011526045.1 Nevskiales bacterium
TCGAGCGCCACGGCTTCAAGTCTCCTGCCGAGGCGCGGCGGGCGTTCTACGACAACAGCGAGAAACTTGCGGCGTGACGAACCGAGTGACCATCAACCCACTGTCCAGACAATCCTTGACCGCTACAGGCGGCTGCACGACCTTCACCTACGGCCCGCAGCGCCAGCCGATCAAGCAGGACACGATGTGTCCCATCTGGGACTCCGGCAGTGGCTCAGCGTGCGGCGGTGGCGATGAGGTCGAGCGCCTCGCGAGCGGCGGCGAGGATCTCGGCAGGTCATCCACCCCAGAGGAACGCCGAGACGATGGTGTTGGTATCAGCGACGACGCGCACGGTCGGCGCGGGTGGCGTCGATCTCGGCCTCGGTCAGGGCGGGTTCGAGGGCGGCGAGCTTGCTCATGGTGTCGAAGAGCTGGTCGACTTGGCGCTTCTGCATGGCTTCGCGCAGCAGGGCGGCGATCGCCTCATCGCGCAGTAGTCCTGCGGACTGGGCCTGGCGGGCAAGCTCGTCGGGAAGCGAAACGGTGATATTGGTCATGGCGATCTCCTTCAGGCGCGCGGCGGCGGCATGCTAAGCGAGCCGTTCGTCAGGCGGCGCTGCCTGCGGGTGTCGATCATTTTTCTCTTGCGCGTGGCGGTTTCGGTGCCGAGCAGCGCAGGGCCGAATCCTGGCGCTTCATGGGCGGGTCGTTAACCAGCAATACACCGAGTGCATTTTACAGCGAACGCAAATGAGGGCCATGCATCATGCAGGATTGCGTATTTCACCCCAAGCCGGGCCGGCACTTCACCGCCAGTCTGCTCCTCAGCAGTGGCCCGGCATGGGTGAGATGGTTATGACACAGTCAGGCTAGTGACTCGAGCCGCGGTCGCGCGGATCGTCTGCCGGCGTCGATGACCAGACGGTATACGTCTTGGCGGTGTTCGGTTCCCGTGGTGCAGGTGGCTCCCAGGCCGGTGCGTGATCCGGCGCGGCAACAGGCGCGGGTGCCGGACGCTCGACGGGCGCCGCCGAAGTCGCCTCCGGTGGGGGGCGTGATTCTGTGGTGCTGGCAGACTCCCGCAACGGTGCGGCTATCGGGGGCGGGCCACGCTCGACCGCATGGTCCGCGGAGTGCGAGCCATCGAAACGGCGCGGCTCGACACTGGTTACGGGCGCGTCCGGTGCGCCGCCGGTTTGCTCCCGTGGAGCACGGTCGTCGCCGCCGCGCGCACGGTCATCACCGCCACGCCCGCGGCCGCCCCGCCGGCGCGAGCGCGGCCGGTCACGGCGTCCGCCCTGGCCCTGCTGCGGGCCCGCTTGTGCGCCACCTTCTGTCACGGGCTGCTGCCCGCCACGCGCCTCGCCACCCTGGGCCGGATGCTGGCGAGATCCCTGCTCGCCGCCGCGCCCCTGCTCGCCGCGGTGATCGCCACGGCGGCCATCCGCACGCTGCCCCGGACGGTCCGGCGAGCGACCGGACTCCGATCCCGATCCTGGCCGCCCGTTGCGCTGACCACGCTGGTCGGATTGCTGGCGATAATCACGTGAATCACCCCCCTGGCCGCCCCGCGGCCCGCGCGAGCGATCATCTCGTCGCGGGCGTCCATGCTGGCCACGCGGCCGGTTGCCCTGGTAGCCCTGCCGGGGTTGCGCCTGCGGGCGTCGCTCCTCGTCGCGGGTCTCGCTGGCGGTCGCCGATCCGGACAGCCAGGAGAAAAAACGTGCTACCAGTCCCGGCCTTGCTGGTGCCGCAACTGCCGTGGCCGTCGCCTCGACCGGTTCGGCGGCCGGTAGCGGGGCAGGGGTCGCCGGCATCGGCGGCACCACGGCGGGCTCCTCCGACTTGATTCGCGGCGCGAACAGATCGAGCGCCGCATCGGAAGGCGGCTGCTCCTGGGCGGCCATTGTGTAGCTGGCGCCGACGTTTTCCGGTGCGCTGACCTGGTCGTCGCGCACACGCCGCAGCACGTAGTTCGGCGTTTCCAGCGAGGGATTGGCAATCAGGATCAGTTCGACGTGATCGCGCTGCTCGATGGCCCGGATCCAGTCGCGCTTTTCATTCAGCAGGTAGGTCGCGACGTCCACAGGGAGCTGCGCGATGACGCGCGCGGAGCGCTCCTTGCGGGCCTCCTCGCCGATGAGTCGCAGGATGGCGAGCGCCATGGATTCCACGCCGCGGATGTGTCCCGCGCCATTGCAGCGCGGGCAGGTCTGGTGGGCCGATTCACCGAGCGACGGGCGCAGACGCTGGCGCGACAGCTCGAGCAGCCCGAAGCGCGATATGCGCCCGATCTGCACGCGCGCGCGATCCATGCGCATGGCATCCCGCAGGCGATTCTCGACGTCGCGCTGGCCGCGCTGCGACGTCATGTCGATGAAGTCCACTACG
This sequence comes from Nevskiales bacterium, assembly GCA_011526045.1. GTDB lineage: Bacteria > Pseudomonadota > Gammaproteobacteria > Steroidobacterales > QUBU01. The sequence goes on from WYBE01000032.1 coordinate 2,374, forward strand.
AGCAAGCCGCCGAGATCGCGCAGCCGGCACTGCCGCGCGACTTCGTCCGCCGCCTCGAGATTGGTGGCCAGTGCCGTGGCCTCGATATCCTCGCCCTTGGTCGCCCGTGCCGAGTTGATGTCGATCGAGACCAGGGCCTCCGTCTGTTCGATGACCAGGCTGCCGCCGGAAGGCAGGGTGACCAGGTGCGAGAACGCGGACTCGATCTGGCTCTCGATCTGGAAGCGCGTGAACAACGGCACCGGGTCTTCGTACTGGCGCAGCTTGCGCAGGTTCTGTGGCATGGCCCGTTCCATGAACTGGCGGGCCTCCTCGAAGGTCTTCACGTCGTCGATGACGATTTCGCCGACGTCATTGGCGAGATGGTCGCGCAGAGCGCGCACGATGGCGTTGCTGTCCTGGAAGATCAGGAAGGGCGCAGGGCGGCTGACGACGGCCTTCTTGATGGCGTCCCAGATGCCGAGGAGGTAGCTCATGTCCCAGTTGAGCTCCTCGACGCTGCGGCCGACGCCCGCGGTGCGAATGATCACACCCATGCCCCGGGGAACCTCCAGGTCGTGCATGGCCTCGCGGATCTCGTCGCGCTCCTCGCCGCTGATACGCCGCGAGACACCACCGCCGCGCGGGTTGTTCGGCATCAGCACGATGAAACGGCCGGCCAGGCTGATGAAGGTCGTGAGCGCCGCACCCTTGGTGCCGCGCTCGTCCTTGTCGACCTGCACGACGATTTCCTGGCCTTCGCGCAGGAGTTCGCGGATGTTCATCCGGCCGCCGGCTTCCGGCTCCGCGACGAAGTACTCGCGGGAGATCTCCTTCATCGGCAGAAAGCCGTGCCGGTCCGCCCCGTAATCCACGAAGGCGGCGTCGAGACTCGGTTCTATGCGGCTGATCCGCCCCTTGTAGATATTTGCCTTGCGCTGCTCGCGGGACGGCGACTCGATATCAAGATCGTAAAGTTTCTGGCCATCGACCATGGCCACCCGCAACTCCTCTTCCTGAGTTGCGTTGATCAGCATTCTCTTCATAGGCCCCTGCTTGTACCTGCATTGGGGGGTTGCCCGGCGCGCGAAGCCGCGTCGACGCTCGGGGTGGCCATGAGTTACGGATCGACCGTGCAGCGCGGTATTGCCGCGGGAGCAACCCCTCGGGGCGCCATCCCGACGCAGCAGTTGCGCTGTCAATCGAATCCCACATCACTCAGGACCACCGGAACCTGCGGCATGACGGACTGCGGAAACTCTCCTCGTCCGGTCAGCCCGGGAAACCCGTACGAATTTAGAACCTGCCAGGCAGATTCGGGAAAAACCGCCGGCGGCAATGTCATCGAAAGACGAATGGCCCTATCCGGCAACCGGGAGCACACAGCCTGTGCGCCGCGGGTAATATAGCAGCGGGGACCTTTCCCATCAATGGATTACGCGGGTCAGATCATGGTGCCGGCACGGCAGGACATTGCAGCAAAACGACCCGCTGCCCGAACCGTCGAGGTCACCGGGGACGAGGCCGACCGGCGACTCGACAACTTCCTGTTCGCGCGGCTGAAGGGGGTGCCGCGCACGCATGTGTACCGGATCATCCGCTCGGGCCAGGTACGGGTAAACAGCCGCCGTTGCGGGCCGGAGCGGCGACTGGAGGCGGGCGACCAGGTGCGTATCCCGCCGGTGCGGGCTGCGGAAGTGGCGGCCGTAACCGCGCTACGGCCGGATGCGGTCGCCTGGATCGAGCAACGGGTGCTGCATGAGGATCCCGGCCTGCTCGTGCTCGACAAGCCGCCCGGGCTGGCGGTGCATGGCGGCAGCGGCGTCAGCAAAGGGGTCATCGAGCTCCTGCGGGCGGCGCGGCCTGACGCGCGGGCACTGGGGCTGGTACATAGGCTGGACCGCGATACGAGCGGCTGCCTGTTGATCGCCAAGAAAAATTCCACGCTGCGCCAGTTGCAAGCCGCGTTTCGCGAGGGCGCGGTCGAGAAGACCTACCTCGCTTTGCTGCATGGGAAGCTCCGGCCGGCGCGCAAGGTCGTGGACGCGCCGCTGGCCACCTTCGCCCGGCGCGGCGGGGAGCGCTGGGTGCGCGTGGATCCGGCCGGGAAATCCGCCCGGACGGACCTTGCTGTCGAACGGCGGTATCCGGGAGCCACACTGGTGCGCGTCGGACTGCTTACCGGGCGCACCCACCAGATCCGTGTCCACGCGGCCAGTATCGGCATGCCGATCGTCGGTGATCCACGTTACGGTGTCGATCGCGATGAACTGGCGGCGCGCCTCGGTTTGCGGCGCTTGTTCCTGCACGCGGCGGAACTGGCGTTTGCCGGCCCCGGGGATGGCCGGTTGATCCGCGTGCAAAGCCCGTTACCGGATGACCTGGTCGCGGCACTCGAGCGGCTGCCGGCTACATAGGCCGCGGTCGCTTACAGCACTCGGATCTGCATTTTTTCCAGCGCCTGCGCGAGCCACAGCAACGGCAATCCCTGGATGGCAGTCGGATCGCGGGTCTGTACTTCGGCAAACAGTGCCGCGCCCAGTCCTTCGAAGCGGAAGCTGCCGGCGCAGTCGAGCGGCTGGTCGCGTTCCACATAACGCCGGATCGCCTCGGGTTCGAGCGCGTGGAACCGGAGAGAGGTCTGGTCGAGATGCTGCAGCTCCATCCCGGCATGCTGCGGAGCGCAGATGCAGACTGCCGTATGCAAGGTCAGTGTCTGTCCCGAACAGGCGCTGAGCTGCGCCACCGCCCGCTCGGCAGAACCCGGCTTGCCGAGGAGCCGCCCAGCGCATTCGGCCACCTGGTCGCTGGCAATGACCACTGCCGCAGGCCGCAGGTGCGAAACATGCAGTGCCTTGGCGCGGGCAAGGCGCCGTGCGAGATCCGCGCCCGGTTCACCCGCGCGTGCTGATTCATCCACGTCCGGCACGACGACCTCGAACTGTGGCACGAGCCGCGCGAGCAATTCCCGCCGGTAAACGGAACCCGAGCCGAGCACGATGGGTGGCGTATTCATCCGCGTGGATGGGGGCGGGTGGGGTTGCGGGGCATCGGGCCCGGACGCTAACCGATTTTGACAGGGTGTGTCACCCTCCTTAAACTGCGCCGGCTATGCTTCCCGACCTCGTGGCAGCGCCGAGGCTCGCCGAGATGGCGGCGCAGGGCGAGGGCCTGTCGGGCACTCTTCGTGTCGATGAGTTGCCCAGGTTGTCGGCGCTCGTCGCGCATGAACCGGCAGCGAGCACGTTGCCACTGCAGTTTGCGGTCGGCTTCCGGGCGGGCGCGCAGCGGCGGCCGGTCGTGCATGTCGAAGTGCACGGTGTGCTGAGCCTGATCTGCCAGCGCTGCCTGATGCCGGTGAGCTGGCGGCTCGACAGCGACGTGACCCTGACCGCTATCGACGACGATGCGAGTGCGGCCGACCTGGCGAGCCCGTTCGACTCCGTCGTGCTGGACGAGAACGGGGCATTGCCGCTCAGGTCGGCAGTAGAGGACGAGATTCTCGCGGTATTGCCGCTTGCGCCACTGCATGCGGATCCTGCCGCGTGCAGAGAAGCCACGACGTCTGCGGGCGACGGATCCGCGGGCACCGAGGCGCGAACGATCCGCCCGTTTGCGAACCTCGCGGAGATGATGCGGTCGACAGACGGCGGCGAGATTTAAGTACAGGTTTCGAGGAGTATCGAGATGGCAGTTCAGAAGAGCCGGCGCACGCCGTCCACCCGGGGCATGAGGCGCTCGCACGACAAGCTGGACAAGCCGCCAGTGTCTGTCGAACCGACCACTGGCGAGACCCATCGTCGCCATCACGTCAGCCCGGATGGCTATTACCGCGGCAGGAAAGTCATCGATACCAGCGAGTCGACGCCCGAGTAGTCGAGCGGCGCCGGGCCGTCGATCCGACGTGAACGCCAGCACCTTCGTCCCGCGCGAAGGGTCTCCTTGACCAGGCCTGTAACCATCGCCGTGGACGCCATGGGCGGAGACCGCGGCGCCGACGTCTGCGTGCCGGCCGCGATTGCCCTGGCACGCGAGCACGAGGACCTGCAGCTGATCCTGGTCGGCCAGCGCGAGGCGATCGAGCGGCACCTTCAGGAATACGCCTCCCTTGGCAGCCGGGTCACCGTCCAGGATGCCCGGCAGGTGGTGGCGATGGACGAGGCGCCGGCCGATGCCCTGCGCAAGAAAAAGGACTCGTCCCTCCGGGTCGCCATCGACCTGGTGAAGGCCGATCAGGCCGACGCATGCGTGAGCGCGGGCAACACCGGGGCGCTGATGGCGACCGCGCGGTTCGTGCTCAAGACCCTTCCCGGCATCGACCGGCCGGCGATCATGGTGCCGGTGCCGACCATGCACGGCCGCACGTACATGCTCGATCTCGGCGCCAATGCCGACTGCACCGCCGAGCACCTCTTCCAGTTTGCCGTCATGGGATCGGTCGTTGCGACCAGCATCGAGAGCATCGAGTATCCGCGCATCGCACTGCTCAACATCGGCGAGGAAGAGATCAAGGGCAACGACGTCGTGCGGGATGCCGCGGCACTGCTGACCGCGAGTCATCTCAACTACGTGGGGTTCATCGAAGCCGATCGGATCCCCGACCAGAAAGCCGATGTCATCGTCTGTGACGGCTTCACCGGCAATGTGGCGCTGAAATCCATGGAGGGAACGGCACGGCTGGTGCGCCATTTCCTGCGCCAGGAGTTCAGCCGCGGCCTGTATGGCCGGCTCGCGGGCCTGGCAGCCCGGCCGGTGCTTCGATCTCTCGGCGGCAAGCTCGACCCGCGTCGGTACAACGGCGCCAGTCTCGTCGGCCTCGATGGCATCGTCATCAAGAGTCACGGTGGCGCGGACGAGTTTGCTTTTCGCCAGGCCCTGCATACCGCGGTCCTGGAGGTTTCGAAACAGGTGCCGGCCCAGATTCGCCGGATGCTGGACGAGCAGGCGAACTGAATGTATTCCCGCATCGCCGGAACCGGCCGTTATCTGCCCGAACGGATACTGTCGAACACCGATCTGGAGAAGACGGTCGACACCACGGACGAATGGATCCGTGAGCGCACCGGGATCGAGCGGCGCCACATTGCCGCCGACGATCAGACCACCAGCGATCTCGCCGAGCAGGCGGCGCTCAGGGCGATGGCCGCAGCGGGAGTCACTGCCGCCGACATCGACCTGCTGATCGTCGGGACCACCACGCCCGACGTGGTCTTTCCCAACGTCGCCTGCCTGCTCCAGGATCGCCTCGGGATCCACGGCTGCCCCGCATTCAGCGTGGAGGCCGCCTGCAGCGGCTTCATTTACGCGCTGACGATCGCCGACCGCTTCGTGACTTCCGGCAGTTCGCGCTGTGCGCTGGTGATTGGCGCCGAGACGCTCTCGCGCATCACGGACTGGAGCGATCGCACCACCTGCGTACTGTTCGGCGACGGCGCCGGCGCGGTGGTGCTGCAACCCGCCGAGAGCCCGGGGATCGTCTCATGCCACCTCGGCGCCGACGGTCGTTACAAGGATCTGCTGTACTTCCCTTATGGTCCGTCGCGGCGGCCGGAGGCGATGTTCGGGAAGGGCGCGTACATCCAGATGAAAGGCAACGAGGTATTCAAGGTCGCGGTCAAGACTCTCGAGGGGATCGTCGACGAGGCCCTGGATGCCAACAAGCTCGAGCGTTCGGCCGTCGATTGGCTGATACCCCATCAGGCCAACCTGCGCATCATCCAGGCGACCGCCAAGCGCCTGAACATGCCCATGGACCGGGTCATCCTGACGCTGCAGGATCATGGCAATACCTCGGCGGCATCGGTGCCGATGGCGCTCGATGTCGCTGTACGCGACGGGCGCATCAAGCGTGGTGATCTGCTGCTCCTCGAGGCATTCGGCGGCGGGTTCACCTGGGGTGCCTGCCTGGTCCGGTATTGACAGAACACGATCCTCGCTGCCTTGCCGCGAGCGCTGTTCGTTCCACGGTCTGCGCGGCTTCGCTATAGTGCCCACGGTCCCGATCGAGGTCGCAACGGATGTATTGCGGTTCAGTAACGACAACGCGCGTCACGCCCGACACGCGCCAGCGCAATTCGTGGCCGGGCGGGCTCTGGCTCGTCGCCTGCGTGCTCCTCGCTCTGACGTTTCGGGCCGACGCCGAAACCCTGCTGCGGGTTCCGGGCTCCGACCTCATCGGCGCTACGGCTGTCGCGACGGCAACGCAGGACGATACTCTCACGGACATTGGACGCCGCACGGGCCTCGGCTACGAGGAGATGCTGCGTGCGAACCCCGGCATCGACCCGTGGGTGCCGGGCGAGGGCACGGAGGTCGTGCTGCCGAAGCGCTTCATTCTTCCCGCGGGCGCGCGCGAGGGCGTGATCGTCAATATCGCCGAGTACCGGCTGTACTATTTCACGCAGGCTGCCGGCGCACCCGCCGTGGCAACCTTTCCGGTCAGCATCGGACGGATGGACTGGTCGACGCCGCTCGGACGGCACCGCATTTCATCCAAACAGACGCGGCCGGCCTGGTATCCGCCGGAGAGCGTCCGGGCAGAGCATGCGGCCGATGGTCGCCCCCTGCCGAAGGTCGTACCGCCCGGACCGGATAATCCGCTGGGCGACTACGCCATGCGGCTCAACATTTCGAGCTACCTGATTCACGGCACCAACAAGCCGGTCGGTATCGGCATGCAGGTGACGCACGGCTGCATTCGCATGTATCCGGAAGACATCCAGTGGCTGTACCCGCAGATACCCGTCGGCACTTCGGTGCAGATCGTCAATCAGCCGGTCAAGTTCGGCTGGGCTGCAGACGGGCTGTACCTGGAGGTGCACCCCGCGCTGGAGGGCGACGTCAGTTCGCTGGAGCGTGGCATGACCGTGGTGACAGAGGCCTATGTCGAGGCTACGCGGGAACGACCAGCCAACGTGGACTGGAACCTGGTCGAAGAGGTCTATCGCGCGAAGCTCGGAATTCCCATCCGGGTCGGTGACGCGGTGGCACCGGCCGTCGGCACGACGGCGGCTACGCTGTAAAGACCAAAAGAAAAGGCCGCAACCCTTGGGGTTGCGGCCTTTTCGCAGACGCCTTGAACAGTCGGCGAATTACTTCGCCTGGCTGCGCTTGAACATCCGGTCGATCTTCTCGTTCGTAGCGTCGCAACAGGCCTGGCTCTGATTGGCTGCATTGAGAGCCTGGTTGGCCGTGCTCTGCGCGCTGGTCGCCCGCTTGCCGGCGTCGTTCGCGGCGGCGCTGGCGGCGTCGGCGTTGGACTTGGCAGATGCAAGATCCTTGGCCATCTGGTCGACCTTGGCGGCCAGGGCCTCATGTTCCCTCTGCAGGTTGCCGGTGCAGCCAGCGGCCATCGTGATGGCAAGCGCGGCGACGCCGGCCTTGATTGCGAGCTTTGCGTTCATTTCAGGTCCTCGAAGATTGATACAGCAAACAGATGCGGTGATTACCGCGCCCCAAACACGGGAGGAATCTCATGTCGATGTCCTCCCAAGGTGCGGAATGATGAACGAATCCGTATGGGTTCGCAATCCTGCGAGGGCCTGCGGACGCGTTGTGATTCCTGTGTCGGAATCAGGCCAGGGAGTCGGAAACGTATCGTGACGGATCATCGCCGGACGCATCAACGGCGTGTGCGCGGCGCCGTGTGAGCGAGCGATCCCGGCCTGCCCGTCGGCAGGATCCGGCGCAGCAGCGGGGGCGTTAAAACCCGCCAGGCTTGCGTTCCGGGCAGTACTGTATATGATCACAGTGACTGGTTTTTAATACAGGCTTTCCCCATGGCTGAGCTGACACCCAGGCAATCCGAAATTCTTTCGTTCATTCAGTCTTCTATTGAGGAAAACGGCATGCCGCCTACACGTGTGGAAATTGCCCGAGCCCTCGGCTTCCGGTCGGCCAATGCCGCCGAGGAGCACCTGCGGGCCCTGCAGCGCAAGGGGGTGATCGACCTCGTGCCCGGTGCCTCGCGCGGAATTCAGCTCAGTGGCGAACTGCGTGACCAGGATCTGTTGCCTCTCGTGGGCCGGGTTGCAGCCGGGCAGCCGATCCTTGCGCAGGAGAATATCGAGAACCGCTATCGCATCGATATGTCGCTGTTCCATCCCAGGCCGCATTACCTGCTGAGAGTGCAGGGCATGAGCATGAGGGACGCCGGGATACTCGACGGCGACCTGGTTGCCGTATGGCGCACACCGGATGTCCGCAACGGACAGGTCATCGTGGCGCGACTGGAAGACGAAGTGACGGTGAAGCGCTATCGCCAGGAAGGGCATGTGGCATGGCTCTTGCCGGAGAACCCCGACTTCGAGCCTATCCGCGTGGATCTCAAGGACAAGGCGATGGTGATAGAAGGCGTCGTGATCGGCGTATTGCGCAACAACCTGTCCTGATCATCCGGCCTGATGACACAGAGTGATTCCGATGTCGTCCTCCGGGAGCCGGCTCGATCAGGTATTGCGGGATCCGCGAGTCTGGCGGGCAGGGCGGGTGACGGCTCGTGCCCGCGCAACGGTTTCTTCGGGGTGGCCGGAACTCGATGAAGCATTGAATGGCGGCTGGCCCCTCGGCCAGCTGACCGAATTGCTCATCGATGCGCATGGCGTGGGAGAGTTCGCCCTGCTGCTGCCGGCGCTGCGCGGTCTGATGATGTCGCAGCGGCGCGGAACGCAGGATGACTGGGTTGCCCTGGCGTCTTTCCCGCATATTCCCTACGCGCCCGCGCTGGCGCGGGCCGGCATCGATCTGTCGAGGCTGCTGCTGATCCGCTCGGGACGAGACTCCGACACGCTATGGGCCATGGAGCAGGCGTTGCACGCGCGGGCCTGCGCGGCGGTGGTAGGTTGGTCGGACAGCCGTGATGTAGTTTCCCTGCGGCGTCTACAGCTGGCGGCCGAGGCCGGTAATGCCTGGACGGTGTTGTTCCGTTCCGCACGACTGCAGTCGCTGCGTTCGCCCGCTCCCCTGAGGATCCGGCTGCTGCGCGAGTCCGGCAGGGATCGACTCGAGTTGCGGGTATTGAAGCGCAGGGATGGGCCGGCGGTCGTGGTCGGTGTGGACACCGGCAGATGAACCATGAGTGTCGCGACGGAGAACTCGCCAGGGCCACTGCTCTTCGGGCAATCCCCGCTGCCGGCATGTCCGGAGCCGCCTGCGGAGAGCGTGCCCGCGGCCACGCTGGAACCTGGCAACGGCGGGCGCCTGTGGCTCTGCCTGTATCTCCCGCAACTCCCGCTGGAAATCCCTGCGGGCAACGCAGGTGCGCCGCGCGTGGTGCTCGACAGGGCAGGGCGCAGACCTACCGTCCTGCTTTGTGACGCTGTCGCCTGTCGCCATGGAGTGCGGCCTGGCATGCCGGTGAACGCAGCGCTGGCGCTGCTGCCGCAACTCGAGACAAGGGTGCGCCAACCCGCTCTCGAGCGCGAGGCGCTGGGCAGGCTTGCCGCCTGGGCCACGGGCTTCACCCCATCGGTGAGCCTCGATCCTCATGGCGCATTGCTGCTGGAGATCGGCGGCAGTGCCGGTTTGTTTGGCGGGGCCGCCGGGCTGCGCGCGACGGCTGTCGCGGCGCTCACGCAGCGCGGCCATGTCGTGTGGTCGGCCATTGCGCCGACTGCGCGTGCCGCATTCTGGCTGGCCTCTTCCGGCGAACAGCGGGTGGTGACCGAGGCAGCGCTGCTGCCGGGTGTGCTGGCGCGCCTGCCGCTGCGTCTGCCCGGGTGGGCAGAGGAGATCCGACAGCGCCTGCGGCGCATGGGCGTGACACGACTGGGCGAATGCCTGCGCCTGCCCCGCGATGGCCTGGCCCGCAGGATCGGCCCGGACTGTCTCGTCGAGATCGACGAGGCGCTGGGCCGGCGCCCCGAGTTGCGGCAGATGATCCGGCACGAAGACGGCTTTCGCGGCGAACTGGATCTGCCCGTCGAAACGCGGGATAGCGCCTCACTCATCGAGGCGCTGCGTATCCTGCTGCGCAGGCTCGAGGCGCACTTGCGGCAGCGACAGGCGGGAGCGCGGGTGCTGTGGATGCGGCTGCACCATGGTGTCGCACCGGCCACCCTGCTGCGCATCGGCCTGCTCCGGCCGAGTGCGGATGCGGGTCACCTGGAAGAACTGGCGGCCATACGCCTGGCCACGCTGGTGCTGCCGGCGCCGGTGGTCTCGATAAGACTGGAGGCCGAAGTGGCGCCGTGGGTCGCAGCGGCGGGCAGCGATCTGTTCGGCCGGCCGCTGGACCCGGACGAGCGGCTGACCGGACTGGTGGAGCGGTTGCGGATGCGCCTGGGGCAGGAGGCCGTGCATGGCATCCGCTCCTGCGATGAGCATCGTCCAGAAGCGGCCTGGCGCGTGGTGTCCGATCTTCGCGAGCGCTGCCCCCCGGTCGGGGCAGGAATCTCTCGTGGCACATCCCGTCCGTTGTGGCTGCTCGAGTCCCCGCTGGCGCTGGCCGCCCGTGCGGGCACGCCGTTCTTTCACGGCCAGGTCAGTTTCGAGAGCGGGCCGGAGCGCATCGAGACGGGATGGTGGGACGGGCGCGATATCCGGCGTGATTATCACGTGGCCTGTAATCCGCGCGGGTTGCGGCTGTGGATCTTCAGGGATCTGCGCGGGGGCAGCTGGTACCTGCACGGCTTGTTCGGCTGAGATGACTGAGCCGTTGCCCGGGTACGCTGAGCTTCATTGCATCAGCAATTTCACGTTCCTGCGCGGTGCGTCCCATCCCGCGGAGCTGGTCGAGCGCGCCGGCAGACTCGGCTACACGGCGCTCGCCATTACGGATGAGTGCTCCGTCGCCGGCATCGTCCGCGCCCATGTGGCTGCCCGCAAGCTGGGCATGAAGCTCATCGTCGGGGCCGGGTTCCGCCTGTCCGATGGCATGCAGCTGTTGCTGCTGGCGATACACCGCCAGGGGTACGGCCAGCTCTGCGAGCTGATCACCCGCGGCCGGCGCGCAGCGGCGAAGGGCGGCTACCGGCTGACCCGCGATGACGTCGGTACGGCCGATCTCAGCGGTTGCCTCGCCCTCTGGGTTCCCGGGGTCGCCGGCGCCGGGCCGATGGACGCGGCATGGGTGCGCGATTGCTTTCCGGGCCGCTCCTGGCTGGGCGTTGAGTTGCTCGCGGGCGGTGACGATGCCGCAAAGCTCGCCTCTCTCATGGCATTGTCCCGTGCCAGCCGGTTGCCTGCCGCAGGCATGGGCGACGTGCACATGCATGTGCGCGGCCGCCGCGCGCTGCAGGATGTCCTGTCAGCCATCCGCATGAGAACGACGCTCGCCGAGGCGAGCGGGAGGCTGCATGCGAGCGGTGAGCGTCATCTGCGCTCGCGCGCGCAGCTGGCGCGGATCTACCCGGCGGAGCTGCTGCGCGAGACCGTCGAGATTGCCGCGCGGACACGGTTCAGCCTGGAGGAACTGCGCTACGAGTATCCCGAGGAACTGGTGCCAGCAGGCGAGACCCCGCAGAGCCACCTGCGGGAGTTGACGGAGCAGGGCATCCGGCAGCGCTGGCCGTCGGGCATCCCGCCGGAGTTGCGCCGGCAGATCGGGCGCGAGCTGGAGCTGATCGCCGAACTGGGCTACGAGGCGTATTTCCTTACCGTCCACGACATCGTGCGGTATGCGCGGGGGCGCGGCATCCTGTGTCAGGGCCGCGGGTCGGCGGCCAACTCCGCGGTCTGCTTCTGCCTCGGCATCACGGAGGTGGACCCGGCGCGCATGTCCATGCTGATGGAGCGCTTTATCTCCCGTGAGCGGGGTGAACCGCCCGATATCGACGTGGATTTCGAGCATGAGCGGCGGGAGGAGGTCATCCAGTACATCTACCGCAAGTACGGCAGGGAGCGGGCGGCGCTGACAGCCACCGTAATCAGCTATCGCCCGCGCAGCGCATTGCGTGATGTCGCCAGGGCGATGGGGCTTGCGGGCGTGCAGGTGGAGCGCCTGGCGCGGGCCGTGCAGTGGTGGGACGGGCAGCGCATCGAAGACGAGCGCATCATCGAAGCGGGGCTCGATCCGGACAATCCGACCGTACGCCGCCTCGTGCGACTCGCCAGGGACCTGGTCGGCTTCCCCCGCCACCTGTCGCAGCACGTGGGCGGCTTCGTCATCGCCCGCGAAGCGCTCTCGCGGCTGGTGCCCGTCGAGAACGCCGCCATGCCCGAGCGCACGGTCATCCAGTGGGACAAGAACGACCTCGACGACCTCGGCTTGCTCAAGGTGGACGTGCTGGGCCTCGGGATGCTGTCCGCGATCCGCCGCAGCCTCGCGCTGATCAACGATTACCACGGCCGCGAGCTGACGCTGGCCACCGTGCCGGCGGAAGACCCGCGGGTCTACGAGATGATCGGACGTGCCGACACCGTGGGAGTGTTTCAGATCGAGTCACGGGCGCAGATGGCCATGTTGCCCAGGCTGCGGCCCCGCTGCTATTACGACCTGGTCATCGAGGTGGCCATCATCCGGCCCGGGCCGATCCAGGGCGACATGGTTCACCCCTACCTGCGCCGGCGCAACGGCGAGGAGCCGGTGAGTTATCCGAGCCCCGAGGTGGAGCAGGTACTGGCCCGCACCCTGGGCGTGCCGATCTTCCAGGAACAGGTGATGCAGCTCGCCGTCGTGGCGGCCGGTTTTTCTCCGGGGGAGGCGGACGAATTGCGCCGGGCGATGGCGGCGTGGCAGCGGCGTGGCGGGCTGGGGCCCTTCGAGCAACGGTTGCTGGAGGGCATGGGCAAGCGCGGCTACGAACCGGAGTTCGCGCAACAGATATTTCGCCAGATCCTCGGTTTCGGTGAGTACGGGTTCCCGGAGTCCCACGCGGCGAGTTTTGCCCTGCTGGTATACGTTTCGGCCTGGTTGAAGTGTCACGAGCCGGCGGCGTTCACCTGCGCGCTGCTCAACAGCCAGCCGATGGGTTTCTATGCGCCGACCCAGCTGGTGCAGGATGCACGCCGGCACGGCGTGGAGGTGCGCCCGGTGGATGTGAACCGCAGCGATGGGGACTGCGGCCTGGAGCGCGGAGCAGGCGGCCGGCCGGCGCTGCGTCTCGGGCTGCGGCTGGCGGCCGGCCTGTCAGCAGCGGCGGCCAGCCGGATCGGGCAGGCACGGCAATCTGCTCCCTTCGCGAGTGTCCAGGATCTTCGGGAGCGCGCCAGCCTGGGCTCGGCCGATCTCGGTGCGCTCGCCGCCTGTGGTGCGCTCGCCGGCATCGCCGGGCATCGGCATCGGGCAGCCTGGGAAGTCGCCGGCGCGGAGCGGCCGCTGCCACTGATGCCCCGGGTGCATATCGCGGAGGGAGCGCCGCTGCTGCGGCGGCCGTCCGAGGGCGAGGATGTCGCGTCAGACTACGAGCACCTGGGGCTGACCCTCGGTCGCCACCCGCTGGCGTTGTTGCGCACGCGGCTGGGCCGCGAAGGGGTCCTGAGTGCGGCCGAGGTATGGGAACGCGCGCACGGCAGCCTGGTACACGCAGCCGGTCTCGTGATCACCCGGCAGCGGCCGGGCAGCGCCAATGGCGTTATCTTCGTGACGCTGGAAGACGAGAGCGGGCACGTCAACCTCATCGTGTGGCAGGGGGTTGCCGAACGCCAGCGCCGGGTGTTGCTGCAAGCGGCCCTGCTGGGCGTGTGGGGGCGGGTACAGCGCGAAGGCGATGTGCTGCACGTGATCGCCGGGCGACTCGAGGATCACAGTGGTCTGCTGGGGGCCTTACGGGCCCAGAGCCGGGACTTCCACTGACCGGTCAGCCGGACGGCGCCGCGAGGCTACGGAATCAAGCGCCCGGTCAGTCCTCGATGTCGAAGTCATCGAGATCCATGATCTCCCGGGCGATGCGTTTCTCTTCCAGGATGTCCTCGATTTTGCGGCGGGCCGAGCCGCTGGGGACAGCTCCGCCTTTCGACTCCGCCTCGATCTGCGCGATCAGGTCCTCGACGTTCACCTCGACCGAGATATCACCGACGTTGTCGGTCGTCGAAGGCGTCGCCGCCGCCGCCGGGGTTTCAGCTTCCTGTTCCTCGGCTTCCGTATCCGGTTCGTCTGGAGCGGGAGTACCTGACACCGCAGCGTCCCTCTTCGCATTGCACAGTGGTTGTCGAATGGCGGCTATATAATCGCATTTGCCGATGTTGGCAATAGCCGTTCCGACAGGGCGTGACGGCGCGCGCAACGCCTGCCCGGCAGAATCAGCAACGGCCATGGACTCCGCGCCGACCTGCGCATGCGCTTCGCGGCTATGCGTCAGCCGACGAGCTGGTTCAGTTCGAAAATTGGCAACAGTATCGCCAGCACGATGATCAGCACGATGACGCCCATCGTGACGATGAGCGCCGGCTCCATCAGGCCCATCAGGGCGGCAATCAGCCCGTCCATCTCCTTTTCCTGGTTGGCCGCAGCGCGCGCGAGCATGACCTCGAGTTCGCCGCTGGCCTCGCCGCTGGAAATGAGGTGAATGCAGATCGGCGGAAAATGCCCGCTGACCGCGAGCGACTTGCCGATGGAGGCGCCCTCGCGTATCCGCGAAGCCGCCTCGCGAACCGAAGATTGCATGGGCAGGTTGGTCACGACCTCGGCGGATATTCGCAGCGCCTCGAGCACCGGCACGCCGCTGCCGGTCAGGATGCTGAAGGTCCGGGTGAAGCGCGCGGTATTGAAACCACGGGTGAGACGCCCGATCACCGGCAGCCGCAGGAGCGTGGTGTGCCAGGTCCATCGCGGGCCCGGACGGCGCAGGAGTCTCGTGATGCCCCAGCCCAGGATGCCGAGCGCGATGAGCAGGGCCACGCCGTACTCGCGCAGGAAGCTGCTGGTCGAGATCAGGATCTGCGTCAACGCCGGCAGTTCGCGTCCGGTATTGACGAAAACGGCGACCACTTTCGGCACGACATACACCAGCATGCCGCCGACGATCAGCAGCGCCAGCGAGGTCAGCACCACGGGATAGATCATCGCGTTCTGCACCTTGCGGCGCAGCTCATGGCGACTCTCGGTGTAGTCGGCGAGCCGCTCCAGCACGGCATCCAGGTGCCCGGATTGCTCGCCGGCCGCAATGGTCGCGCGGTACAGTTCGGGGAAGGCCTTGGGAAACTCGCCAAGGCCGTCGGCGAGGGTGTGGCCCTCCATGACCTTCGATCGCACGCCGAGCAGAATGCTCTTGAGCCGCGGCGTCTCGCTCTGCTCGGCCACGGCGAGCAGGGCTTCCTCCAGGGGCAGCGCCGAGGCGAGCAGGGTGGCGAGCTGGCGGGTCATCAGCGCGAGATCTGCGGCCGACATCGAGCGGCGCAGCGAAAACGAACGTTGCCGCGTCGCTTCCTTCTCGGCCACCTCGACGACAGCCAGCGGCAGCAGCCGGCGTTCACGCAGGATCTGGCGCACCTGTCGGGGCGTGTCGCCCTCGATGACTCCGCGGGTTTCGCGCCCGGACGGATCGACTGCGGTGTATTCGAAG
The DNA here is from genome assembly GCA_011526045.1 of Nevskiales bacterium. Taxonomy (GTDB): domain Bacteria; phylum Pseudomonadota; class Gammaproteobacteria; order Steroidobacterales; genus QUBU01. The sequence goes on from WYBE01000032.1 coordinate 17,793, forward strand.
GCACCCATGGCGGTGCGAATTCTGCTACCGCCGCAGGCGCCGGTCTAGTTGGCCCGCGTTACGCGCAGGACTTCTTCCAGCGTGGTGACGCCGGTGAGCACCTGGCGCAGGCCGTCCTCGCGGATGCTCGGGCCGCGGGTGCGGGCGTGGCGCTCGAGTTCGTGTTCGCCGGAACCGTCGTGGATCATCGTGCGCAGTTCATCGTCGATGGTGACGAGTTCATAGATGCCGGTCCGGCCCTTGTAGCCGGTGGTGCCGACAGCATCGGCCCGCGGCCGATAAAGCGGCGGTGCCTGCGCCGGGTCCACGCCGAGGAGCCGGCATTCGTATTCGGACGCCGTGTAGGCCTCGCGCATGTCCGGGTCGAGCACGCGCACCAGGCGTTGTGCCAGCACGCCGACGAGGCTCGATGAGAGCAGGAACGGCTCGATGCCCATGTCACGCAGCCGGGTCACGGCGCCGACGGCGGTATTCGTATGCAGTGTCGAGAGCACCAGGTGTCCGGTGAGGCTCGCCTGCACGGCGATCTCGGCGGTCTCCAGGTCGCGGATTTCGCCCACCATCACGACGTCCGGATCCTGGCGCAGAATGGCGCGCAGTCCACGCGCGAAGGTCATTTCGACCTTGGTGTTTACCTGTGACTGGCCGATCCCGTCGATGTAGTACTCGATCGGGTCCTCGACGGTCATGATGTTGCGGGTGTTGTCGTTGATGCGTTCCAGGGCGGCGTAAAGCGTCGTGGTCTTGCCGGAGCCGGTAGGGCCGGTCACGAGGATGATGCCGTGGGGCTTGTGGATCAGTTCGTCGATGACGTCCTGGGTCGAGCGGTCCATGCCGAGGTGGTTCAGGTCGATGCGCCCTGCATGTTTGTCGAGCAGCCGCAGCACCACGCGCTCGCCATGGCCGGAGGGCATGGTGGACACGCGCACGTCGACCGCGCGCCCCGCCACGCGCAGCGAGATCCGGCCGTCCTGCGGCAGGCGCTTTTCGGCGATGTCGAGCTTCGACATGACCTTGATTCGCGACACCACCAGCGGCGCTACCGCACGGCGGGACTGCAGCACTTCACGCAGTACGCCGTCGATGCGAAAGCGGATGACGAGGCGGTTCTCGTAGGGCTCTATATGGATGTCGGAGGCGTTCTCCTTGACCGCCGAGGTGAGCACCGCGTTGATGAGACGGATGATCGGCGCATCGTCGTCGCTCTCGAGCAGATCCGAGGGCTCCGGCAACTGCTGAGCGACCAGGAAGAGGTCCGTGTCGTCGCCGAGTCCGTCCACCATCTGCATGGTGGAATTCGACTCGCGCTCGTAGGTTTCCTGCAGCCGGGCGTCGAAGACGTCGGCCGGTACCACCGTGAGGTGCAGCGGCATGCCGGCGAAGCGGCGCGTTTCGCCGATCGCAAGCGGGGCCGTATCGGGCTTCACGAGCACCTGCGCCCGACCGTCCGCGAAACCCAGGATCAGCACGCCGTGACGCTTGGCGAAGGCGAAGGGCAGCAACCGCTGCGCGACCTCGGCAGCAGCCCCGGGCTGCGTCATCGTGGCGGCATCCGCGGCGACGGCCCTCAGGCCGTCACCACTCTCACCGGGGGTCCGCTGGACCAGGATTGCCATCGGATGGCTGGTCAGTCGCGCCGGCCGGCGCCATGTCGGTGCGCAGCTGGCGCAGATCGATTGCGGGAATCTCGCGCGACGGACCCTCGGGCAGAATCGGCCGTGTCTCCCCTGGCATCAATTGAACTCCGCGATCGGCCTTCGCGAGTTGCTGGTTGCGGACGAAATTGTACTTGGCGCCGGTTTCGAATGCGGCCTGGGCATCGTCGCGCAGGATAGTCGGCTTGATGAAGACCATGAGGTTCGATTTCTTCTTCGTCGTGCTGTCGACGCGGAACAACCGGCCGAGCAGCGGAATGCTGCCGAGCACCGGGATGCGCTGCTGGGTTTCGCGCAGATCGTCCTGGATGAGGCCGCCGAGGACGAGCGTACCGCCATCCTCGACGATGACGGAGGTCGAGATGGTCCGGTTGCTGGTGATGAGATCGGAGGCGCCGGCGACGTTGGCGAGCAGCGAGGAGAGTTCCTGTTCGATCTTGAGGAGCACCGCGTCGCCCTCGTTGATCTGCGGCGTCAGCTTCAGGGTCAGCCCGACCTGTTCGCGCTGAATGGTCTGGAATGGATTGACGCCGGTCACGCCGCCGCTGGCGCCCGTGTCGGTGTACTGGCCCGTGACGAAGGGAACTTCCTGGCCGACCTTGATCTCCGCCTCCTCGTTGTCCATGGTCACCAGCACCGGCGTGCCGATGATGTTGGTGTCTGCATCCGAGGCGAGCGCGTTGATCAGGGCGACGAAACTCGTGCCCGAATCCGAGAGGCGGCCGACGCCGAGGTTCAGCCCCTTGCCGACTGCGGCGGCAATGGCCGCCGGTTCGCCGCTGTCGATGGCGCCGGCCAGGCCGAGGACTCCGCCGCCGCCGCTGTTCGGCAGGTCGAAGCGGGTGACGCCCACGGCGTTGTCGAAATCGCCATCCGCCACGGCCCAGTTCACGCCCAGCTCGGACGCTTTGTCGGCCGAGACCTCGACGATGAGGGACTCCACCATGACCTGCATGCGGCGGATGTCGAGCCGGTCGATCACGGCCATCATGCCCTTCATCACCTTCGGCGGCGCGGTGATGATCAGCGCGTTGGTCGCCTCGTCCGCCCAGATGATGATGTCGCCTTTCTCCGTCGGCGGCGAGGCGTTCTGGCCTGCAGCCGTGGTGGCGGCCTGCTTCTGGTACTGGCTCTGGAGCTTCGTGGCGAGATCCTTGGCGTCCGCGTACCTCAGGTAGCGGACCCGGGTGTCGCCGCCTTCCTGCAGCGGGGTGTCGAGATGGGCGACCAGCGTGCGCAGGCGCAGGCGCTCGTTGCGATCGCCACTCACCAGCACGCTGTTGGTGCGCTCGTCGGCGACCAGGGTGGTGGCGGCGGGGGCCGCGCCCTCGGTCTTGGCCCCCTGCCCGAGCGTGGTGACGACGCGCACCACTTCGGCGGCCGAGGCGTTCTCGAGGCGGATCACCTCGATGTCCGCGGTGCTTTCCTGATCGATGCGGGAGATGATGCGCGTCATGCGCTCGACGTTGGCGGCGCGGTCCGAAATGATCAGCAGATTGGACGGCGGATGCGCGGCCAGGTGGCCGTACTGCGGAATCAGCGGTCGCAGGATCGGCACGAGTTGTGCGGCGGCGACATTCTTCACCGGGATCACCTGCGTGACGATGTCGTCGGCCAGTCGCCCGCCGCCGGGCGTGGTCTCGGCCCCCGGTACCTGCCTCGCATTCGCATCGGGCAGGATTTTCACCACGTTGCCGGATGGCACCGCGACGAAGCCGTATACGGAAAGAATCGACAGGAATGCCTCATAGAAGGCGTCCGCGGTCATGGGTGCGGACGACAGCATGGTGACCTGCGCCTTCACGCGCGGGTCGAGGACGAAGTTCCGGCCGGTCACCGCGCCGACCGCCTCGATGACCTGGCGGATGTCGGCGTCCTTGTAGTTTGGAGTGACGTTGGCCTGCTGGGCCCTGCCGACGGGCGAGAGCAGGAGCAGCATGATGAGCGCCGCGCATCCGGGAGTGCTGAGTCGCAACATATCGATCACTGCGTCGCGCCGCCGCCGGCGGTCGCTACCTGTGAGGTGTCGAGCGTCAGCGTCTGAGGCTGGCCCTCGCGCTCGATGGTCACCGTAACCTGTGTCGTATCCGCCAGGGAGCGGAACAATTCCATGGCCTGCGCCGGATTATTCAGGGTCATTCCGTTGATTTCTGTGACAAGGTCCCCAGGCTGCAGCCCGAGCGCGACGAACTGGTCGCGATTGCGCCCGGGGTAGATGCGATAGCCCTTCAGTTCCCCGTTGGGCATGAACGGCTGCGGGCGGATGATCTCGGTAAAGGTATTGGCGTTCTGGGCCACCACCTCCTGCATGGACGCCGGCTGGGCGCGACGGGCGGAGGGCGGTGCTGCGACAGGTCGTGCGACACCGGGTGCAGGCCCGCCGGTGCTGATCCGCGGCAGCGGCAGGATCTCGATGACACCGCCGCGGCTCAGTACGACGCGGTCCGGCTGGATGCCCTGTACGGTGGCTCCGCCCGGCACCGTGTCCTTGAGGAAATACACCTTCTCCGTGCCGGAATTGTCGGCGATGATGGCGTGAGCGAAGCGTTCGTCGGCCGCCGCCACCACGCCGCGCAGTTGCAGGGCAAGCTGGGTTTCGGGAGCGTCTTCGATCGCGACGGCCGACGGTTCCGCCGCAGCGTCGGCGCGCCCGAACAGGTGCGCTTCGGCAATGGCTGCATAGGCGCTGGGGCTGCTGCCGGCGGTCTGGGCCGGTATGCCGCTGAGCGGCGGCGGTGTCCACGCGTCCGACGAGGGCACGGGGACGAGCAGCCAGACCAGGCGGGCAGCGTAGTAGCCGATCGCAATGACCAGCAGCAATGAAACCCAGAACGGCAGCGTGTCGCTGGCCCGGGCTGCCAGCGCCGCCGGGTTCTCTACGTTCCAGCGCTGAATGATCTGGGTGAGATTCAACGGACTTCCATGCGCGGCCCCAACGCAGGAGGCGCCAAGAACTGCCTCCGGGCGAGTGAGCAAGTTAGCATAATGAGTGGTTCCCGGTAAGGGCGGCCCAAACGTGTATTCTGTTGCACAGCATCGACATGGCGATGAGAATTGATACCGGATTTGAACAGAGCGGGGAGGCGGGCTGCGACGCGGGGGCCGCCGGCCCGGTGCGTGGAACGGCTCACGGATTTCTCGTGCCCGGGCACGTTATACATATTCCCCGAGCGGCGTGAGCAGGCTGAGCTGTGACGATAAAATGCGGGACGTCGCGAGATTTCTGGTGAGCACCGGCGGGCGCATGGCCGGCGACGGCAATGAACCCGGCGGTCACCCGGAGGAGGGGCGTGGACTTGCGGTCGAGGAAGCCAAGCCAAGACTCAAGAAGCCGCCCCTGTTCCGGGTCATACTGATCAACGACGACTACACCCCGATGGAATTCGTGGTGGAGGTTCTGGAGCTCATATTTGCCATGGACCGGCCCAAGGCGACTCGCATCATGCTCGAGGTGCACACCAAGGGAAAAGGCGTGTGCGGCGTGTTTACCTACGAGATCGCCGAGACCAAGGTAGCGCAGGTGACGTCATACTCGCAGCAGCACCAGCACCCGTTGCTCTGCACTCTGGAGGAGGCGTGAGGCAGGGATGTTAAGCAGCGAACTCGAATATTGTCTCAACGAGGCCTTCCAGCAGGCCCGCAACAACCGCCATGAGTACATGACGGTCGAGCACCTGCTGCTGGCGATCCTCGATATCCCGGCGGTGGCCGAGATCCTCAAGTCCTGCGGTGCGGATCTCGACCGCCTGCGCAAGGAACTCGAGGAGTTCACCGACCAGTCCACGCCGCGTCTGAAGGGCGAGAGCGACCAGGACGTGCAGCCCACGCTCGGCTTCCAGCGCGTATTGCAGCGCGCCGTATTCCACGTCCAGTCGAGCGGCAAGAAGGAAGTGAAGGGCGAGAACGTGCTCGTCGCCATCTTCGGCGAGAAGCAGTCGCATGCCGTCTACCTCCTCGGGCTTCACGACGTCACCCGGCTCGACGTCGTCAATTTCATTTCGCATGGTCTCGCCAAGTTCGGCGAGCGCCGCGCGGCCGGCGGCCGGGGAGCGGAGGGTGAGGATGCCGAGGGCGACAGCTCCGGCAGCGCGCTCGAGAACTACGCCTCCAACCTGAACCGGCGCGCAGCCGAAGGCCGTATCGATCCGCTGATCGGCCGCCAGGCAGAGATCGAGCGGACCATCCAGGTCCTGTGCCGCCGCCGCAAGAACAATCCGCTGTACGTGGGCGAGGCGGGGGTCGGCAAGACCGCCCTGGCGGAAGGGCTGGCGAAGATGATCGTGGATGGCGAAGTGCCGCCCGTCCTGAAGGACTGCACCATTTATGCGCTCGACATGGGCTCGTTGCTCGCCGGCACCAAGTATCGCGGGGATTTCGAAAAGCGCTTCAAGGGCGTCATCAACGAACTGAAGAAGAACCCGGGAGCGATCCTGTTCATCGACGAGATCCACACGGTGATTGGCGCCGGGGCCGCGTCGGGCGGTGTGCTCGATGCCTCCAACCTGATCAAGCCCGTGCTCGCCAGCGGTGAACTACGCTGTATCGGTTCGACGACCTACCGGGAATACCGGCACATCTTCGAGAAGGACCACGCGCTCGCGCGCCGCTTCCAGAAGATCGACGTGCTCGAGCCGTCGGTGCCGGAGTCCGTGGAGATCCTCAAGGGCCTGCGTTCGCGCTTCGAGGAGCATCACGGCGTGCGCTACACGGACCAGGCGCTCGAAGCGGCGGCGGAACTGTCGGCGCGCCACATCAACGAGCGGCACCTGCCGGACAAGGCGATCGACGTGATCGACGAGGCGGGTGCGAGCATGCGGCTGGAGCCGCCGGAAACGCGCACGGACCTCGTGGACGTGGCGCAGATCGAGAAGGTCGTGGCGCGCATGGCGAGGATTCCGCCGAAGAGCGTGTCCGCTTCCGATCGCGATCAGTTGCGCAACCTGGAACGCGACCTGAGGCTCGTCATTTTCGGGCAGGACCAGGCGATCGAGGCGCTCGCCTCGGCGATCAAGATGGCGCGATCCGGGCTGCGCGAACCGGAAAAGCCGGTCGGTGCGTTCCTGTTCGCGGGGCCGACCGGGGTCGGCAAGACCGAGGTGACCCGGCAGCTTGCCCATTGCCTCGGCATCGAGCTGGTGCGCTTCGATATGTCCGAGTACATGGAGCGGCACACCGTGTCGCGCCTCATCGGTGCGCCGCCCGGCTATGTCGGCTTCGACCAGGGCGGGCTGCTCACCGAGGCAGTGAGCAAGAACCCGCACTCGGTGCTGCTGCTCGACGAGATCGAGAAGGCGCATCCGGAGGTATTCAACCTGCTGCTGCAGGTCATGGATCACGGCACGCTCACGGACAACAACGGGCGCAAGGCGGATTTCCGCAACGTCATCATCGTGATGACGACCAATGCCGGCGCGCAGGAGATGAGCCGCACCTCGATCGGCTTCACGCGGCAGGATCACAGCACCGACGGCATGGCGATCCTGACGAAGATGTTCGCGCCCGAGTTCCGCAACCGCCTCGATGCCATCATCCAGTTCCGTCCGCTGGGCAGGGATGCGGTGCTGCGGGTGGTGGACAAGATGGTCATGGAACTCGAGGCGGCGCTCGAGCGCAACGACGTGACCGTGGAACTCGAGCCGGAAGCGCGCGATTGGCTCGCGGAGCGCGGCTACGATCCGGCGATGGGCGCGCGGCCGATGGCCCGCGTGATCCAGGAGCACATCAAGCGGCCGCTGGCCGAGCAGCTGCTGTTCGGCGAATTGGCGAACGGCGGGCACGTCACGATCGGTATCGGGGCCGACGGGGCCCTGGCGCTCAAGGCGATACCGAACACGAAGAAGCTCGAACACCTGGCCGAGTCCCGCTGACGCGGCCCGGCGGGCGGAGGGCGGATCGTTCTGGCCGGCCGGCGCCCCGGCCGATCAACGTTCGCGGTAGGTGATGCGGCCCTTGGTGAGGTCGTAGGGCGTCAGTTCGACCGTGACCCGGTCACCCGTGAGGATGCGGATGTAGTTCTTGCGCATCTTGCCGGAAATGTGCGCCGTGACGACGTGGCCGTTGTCGAGCTTCACGCGAAAGGTCGTGTTCGGGAGCGTCTCCGTCACGACTCCGTCCAGCTGCAGGGCTTCCTCTTTGGCCATATTCCCGTTCGGTCCTCGATGCGCGGCGGGATTGTGCAAGAACTTGCCCCCCTGCGCAACCAACGCAGCGCCGTTGCCTGTCGTGCGTGAGCCAAGGGACGGCAGCCCGGGCGGACTGCCGGATGCAGTCACGGCGCCTCCCGGCGATATGGTGTGTGCTCGTGCACCACGCCCATGTAGTCGTCGATGTGGCGCCGCTCGCCGGCGAGATGGCGGTCGATGGCGGCCGCGAAGCGGGGATCCGCCAGCCAGTGCGCGGACCAGACTTCGGCGGGAATGAAGCCACGCGCGATCTTGTGCTCGCCCTGGGTGCCGGGTTCGAACAGGCGCAGCCCGTTGGCGATGCAGTACTCGATGCCCTGGTAGTAACAGGTCTCGAAGTGCAGGCTGTGGTAATTGCCGGCGCTGCCCCAGTAGCGCCCGTACAGCGTGTCGTCGCTGCGAAAGCAGATCGCGGCTGCAACCGCCTCGGTGTGCGCCATGGCGACGATCACCACGAGCTGTGCAGGCAGCGTGCGGCAGATCGCGCGGAAGAACGCCTCACCGAGGTACGGATCGTGGCCGCGTCGCCAGAAGGTGCTCGCATACAGTGGCAGTACGCTCGCCCACAGGTCGTCGTTCATCTCCGCGCCGCTGAGAGTGCGAAAACTGATGCCCGCTTCTGTAACGCGGCGGCGTTCCCGGCGGGTCTTCTTGCGCTTCTCGGCGGTGAATCCGGCGAGGAACTCCTCGAAACTCGCATAGCCCCGGTTGTGCCAGTGGAACTGGCAGTCCTTGCGCAGCAGCAGGCCGCGCTCGCGTAGTTCCAGTGCCTGTGCCTCATCGGGAAACAGCACGTGCAGGGATGACGCCTGCGTTGCGCGCGCATACTCGAGTGCTCCGTCGAGCAACGCCGGGAGGATGCGGTCCCGCTGCGCGCCTGGTCTCACCAGCAGGCGCGGTCCCGTGGCAGGGGTGAACGGCACGGCGGCGACCAGCTTGGGGTAGTAGCGCAGCCCGGAGCGTCGGTAGGCGTCGGCCCAGGCCCAGTCGAACACGAACTCGCCCCAGGAATCGGACTTGCGATACAGCGGCAGCGCACCGCTCAGCGTGCCGTCGGTTTCATGCGCGAGCAGGTATCGCGGCAGCCAGGCAGTGCCGGGACCGATCGCGGCGCTCGACTCCAGTGCCGTCAGGAACTCGTGGCGCAGAAAGGGCTGCGAGGTGTCGAGCAGGCGATTCCAGTCGGCTGCCGCAACCGCATCGATGCTCTCGACGATCGTGATCTTCACGTGGCTGCTGCCCGCTTCGATGGCGCCTGCCGGTTGCGGGAAGCCTCGGTCGTCGGACCGGGCCTGTCAATCAGCCGCCGGCCGAGTCGAGAAAGCGCTCCGCGTCGAGCGCTGCCATGCAGCCGGACCCGGCGGAGGTGATCGCCTGCCGGTAGACGTGATCGGCCACGTCGCCCGCAGCGAATACGCCGGGCACGCTGGTGGCCGTAGCGCCGCCCGCGAGTCCCGAGCGGACGACGATGTAGCCGCCGGTCATCTGCAGTTGTCCCTCAAACGGCGTCGTGTTCGGCACGTGCCCGATGGCAATGAACACCCCGGTGACTGCGATCTCGCGCGGTTTCGCGTCGCGGTCGGTGGCACGCAGGCGCAGCCCGGTCACGCCCTGCGCATCGCCGAGCACTTCCTCGACGGCATGATTCCAGAGCAGCTCGATGTTGCCGCCCGGCCCCGCGCGCTCGAGCAGGCGTGCCTGCAGCATCTTCTCGGCCCGCAGCTGGTCGCGCCGATGCACCAGCGTTACCCGGCGGCAGAGGTTGGCGAGGTACAGGGCTTCCTCGACGGCAACATTGCCGCCGCCGATCACGGCCACGTCCTTGCCCTTGTAGAAAAAGCCGTCGCAGGTCGCGCAGGCCGACACGCCCTTGCCGCGGTAGCGCGTCTCGCTCGGCAGGCCGAGGTAGCGGGCCGATGCGCCGGTGGCAATGATGACGGCGTCTGCCGTGTAGTCGCGTTCGCCGCCGCGCAAGCGCAGAGGGCGCGTGTGGAAATCTGCCCGCTCGACCTGGTCGAATACCATCTCGACCTCGAGGCGCTCCGCATGGGCGCGCAACTGGTCCATCAGCTGCGGGCCCTGGAGGCCCTCACCGCCACCGGGCCAGTTATCGACCTCGGTCGTCGTCATGAGCTGGCCGCCCTGCTCGGCTCCGGTGATCAGCAGGGGGCGCAGGTTGGCCCGGGCGGCGTACACGGCGGCGGTGTAACCGGCCGGGCCGGAGCCCAGGATAAGCAGTCGCGCGTGTCGGGACTCGGCCATTCGCAGTGATCCTTCGCGGGCGGGGAGCGGGCGCACGCCGCTTCCTATTAATAGTGCGGGTCGCCCGGCGCGGTAGTGTAGGGACAAACGGCGGTGGCTTCCACGCGCCGGCCGGCCGGGTCCGCACGGCTTCAACCGCGGTCGGGTTTGCTGTTATCATCCGCCGCAACTACTCGTGCGCAGAAGTAGTTGAACTTTGTTGTTGTAGCGTTATCTCAGGTGAGCAGAACAGTCCGGCTGGACGGTAACGGCGTGCCCGCGGCTTCCGCAGTCAATGCATTGCGGGAGTCGGCCTTGTGGGTGCTCGGCGCATTCGCCCTGATCATGCTGGTGGCGTTACTCACCTATGACCCGCGCGACCCGGGCTTCAGCCACACGGGCGACGGCGGCCTGGTGCGCAACCAGATCGGCGCGGGCGGTGCCTGGTTCGCGGACATCAGCTACAGCCTGTTCGGCGTGCCAGCCTTCCTGCTGCCCGCGATGGCGGCCGTGTTCGGCTGGCTGCTGTTCTCCGCGCGGCGTTCCACCGGGCCGATGGATCGCGGCCTGCTCGGGATGCGCGCCGGCGGTTTCGTGCTGACGCTGGCGAGCAGTTGCGGGCTGGCGACGCTGCATTTTGCTTCGGGGATCCTGCCGCAGTCGGCGGGTGGTGCGTTTGGAGAACTGGTGGGTGCGGGCCTCGCCAGCCTGCTCGGCACCCTGGGCGCGACGCTGCTCCTGTTGTCGCTGTGGCTCGCCGCAGTCGCGGTGTTCACCGGGCTGTCGTGGCTGGTCGTCATGGACCGGATCGGCGCGGGCGTGTTCGGCGTCGTTGACCGGGCACGCGGACTCCTGCGGGACCTGCGCGAGCGTGCCGTCGCGAAGAACGCGCAGGAACAGCGCCAGGAAGTCGTGCGTGCCGAACGCAAGAAGGCCGCAAAGAAGGCGCCGCCGCGCATCGAGCCGGTGGTGGCCGCGGCCGAGCCCGGCACCCGCGTGGAAAAGGAACGCCAGGTCCGGATGTTCGACAAGCCCGTGCCGGGCGAGCTGCCGCCGCTGTCGCTGCTCGACGAGGCGCCGCCCCACGGCCCCGGCTATTCGACCGAGGCGCTCGAGGCCATGTCGCGCCTCGTGGAGCTCAAGCTGCGCGATTTCGGGGTCGAGGTCGAGGTGGTCTCGGTGCACCCGGGTCCCGTGGTGACCCGTTTCGAACTGAACCCGGCTCCCGGCGTGAAGGTGAGCCAGATTAGCAATCTCGCCAAGGATCTCGCGCGCTCGCTCTCCGCGATCAGCGTGCGGGTCGTGGAGGTGATCCCCGGCAAGTCCACGGTCGGACTGGAGATCCCGAACGAGAGCCGCGAGCTGGTGACGCTCGGCGACATCCTGCGCTCGAAAGCCTACGAGGACATGCCTTCGCCGCTGACGCTGGCGCTTGGCAAGGACATCAGCGGCAAGGCGGTCGTGGCCGACCTGCAGCGCATGCCGCACCTGCTGATCGCGGGCACCACCGGCTCGGGCAAATCCGTCGGGCTGAACGCCATGGTGCTCAGCCTCGTCTACAAGGCGAAGCCCGACGAAGTGCGCCTGATCATGGTCGACCCGAAGATGCTGGAGCTGTCCGTGTACCAGGACATCCCGCATCTGCTCTGCCCGGTGGTGACCGACATGAAGGACGCGGCCAACGCGCTGCGCTGGTGTGTGGTCGAGATGGACCGGCGCTACCGCATCATGGCGGCGCTCGGCGTGCGCAACATCAGCGGCTTCAACCGCAAGGTCCGTGCCGCCATCGACAAGGGCGAGCCGATCCCCAATCCGCTGGCGACGGTGAGCGCCGACGGCGAAGCGGCCGCGCCCGCGTCGCCGCTCGAGACGCTGCCGTTCATCGTCGTGGTCATCGACGAGCTGGCCGACCTGATGATGATCGTCGGCAAGAAGGTCGAGGAGCTCATCGCGCGCCTCGCGCAGAAGGCGCGCGCCGCCGGCATTCACATGATCGTTGCCACCCAGCGGCCGTCCGTCGACGTGATCACCGGGCTGATCAAGGCCAATATTCCCTGCCGCATCGCCTTCCAGGTGTCGGCCAAGGTGGACTCGCGCACGATCCTCGACCAGGGGGGCGCCGAGAGCCTGCTCGGCCACGGCGACATGTTGTTCATGGCGCCGGGCACCGCGGCGCCGCTGCGTGTCCACGGTGCCTTCGTGTCCGACCAGGAAGTGCACCGCGTCGCCGCCCAGCTCAAGGGCGCCGGCCAGCCGAGCTATGTCGATGAGGTGCTCGAGGGCCCGGCGGTCGCCATCCCGGGCATTTCCGGCGAGACCGGCAGCGGCGGCGAGGATGCAGAAGGCGAGGCCGACCCGCTCTACGATCAGGCAGTTCGCATCGTCACCGAGACGCGCCGTGCCTCCGTCTCGGGCATTCAGCGACGGCTGAAGATCGGCTACAACCGTGCCGCGCGCCTGGTGGAGACCATGGAGCAGGCGGGCCTCGTCGGGCCGCTGCAGTCCAATGGTTTTCGCGAGGTCCTGGCACCGCCGCCGCCCGAAGAATAACCCGTGACGGGACGCTGCCTCCCGCTGGTCGGTGTGCTGTTCGCCGTGCTGCTGCTGCCGGTGGACTCGCGTGCCGCGGGCCCCGGTTTCGAACGGCTGCAGCAGTTCATCGAGACCGTGCACTCGATGCGCGCGGACTTTCGCCAGGTCGTCGTGGCCGCCGAAGGTGGCGCGGGCGAGGAAGCGGACGGTCGCCTGCTGTTGCAGCGGCCCGGCCGTTTCCGCTGGGACTACGAGCGCCCCTACGAACGGGTGGTGCTGGCCGACGGCGAGCAGCTCTGGTTGTACGAGGCGGATCTGCAGCAGGTGACCGTGCGACCGCTGGCGTCCGGGCTTGGCGAGACGCCGGCCGCTCTGCTCACGGGCGGTCGCGACGTGCTCCGGCGTTTCGAGGAGACGGGCGCCTGGTCCGGTGAGGGCCTCGACTGGGTACGGCTGAAGCCGCGTTCGGAGGAATCCGACTTCGACTCCGTGGCGATTGCGTTTGCCGGCAAGCGCCCCGCGCAGCTCGAGATCGTCGACCGGCTCGGGCAGCTCACGCGCATCTTTCTCACCGACGTCCGCCTGAACCCCGCCCTGGACGACGCCAGCTTCCGCTTCGAGGTGCCGGATGGAGCCGACGTGATCCGCGAGGGCAGTCTCTGAGCCGCAGTCCGGGATGAAACGCGTGTTGCCTCTTCGTTATCGCTGGTGGTGGTTCGGTGCGGGTCTCGGCGCGCTGGCGTTGATCATGGTGCTCGCCTTGCTGCCGCTGGCGGCCCCGGTGGCGGTGCAGGGGATCGACAAGTTCATGCACTTCCTCGCGTTCACGTTCCTGACCATCTGGTTCCTGGGAGTCTTCGAAGCGCGTTACGCCTGGCTCGTGGCGGCCGGACTGCTCGCCTACGGCGGCCTGATCGAGTTGCTGCAGAGCCTGACGTCGTTTCGCTTCGCCGAAGCCAACGATGTGGTATCGAACCTTGCCGGTATTGGCGCGGGCTGGCTGCTCTCGATGGCCGGACTGCGCCACTGGTGCCGGCGCATCGAGACCATGATCGGCGTGGTGCCGCAGGATGGCCGCAGATAGCACTGGCCGGTCGGGGGCCGCCTGGCAGCCGCTCGCCGACCGCATGCGTCCGGCGACGCTCGATGAGGTAGTCGGCCAGCGCCACCTGCTCGGCCCCGGCAAGCCGCTCACGGGGCTGATCGAAGCGCGGGCGTTGCACTCGGCGGTGCTCTGGGGTCCGCCGGGCACCGGCAAGACGACCCTGGCGCGCCTGGTCGCCACGGCGGCCGGCGCGCGCTTCGTCGGCCTCTCGGCAGTCCTCGCCGGGGTCAAGGACGTGCGCGAGGCGGTGGCCACCGCCCAGTCCGATCGCAGCCGGCCGACGGTGCTGTTTCTCGACGAAGTGCATCGCTTCAACAAGGCGCAGCAGGATGCGTTCCTGCCGTTCGTGGAGGACGGCACCATCATCTTCATCGGCGCAACGACCGAGAACCCGTCGTTCGAGCTGAACAACGCGCTGCTCTCGCGCGCCCGGGTCTACGTGCTGAAGGCGATCGGGCGCGACGACCTGTTACGCCTGCTGCGCCGCGCGGTGGCTGATCCCGAGCGCGGCCTCGGCCTGCCGCTGCTGCGCATCGCTGACGAGGCGCTCGAGCACCTCGCCACGGCTGCCGATGGTGACGCGCGCCGGGCGCTCAATCTGCTGGAACTGGCCGCGAGCGTGGCGCGTGCCGGCGAGCAGGACGAGATCGGGGCGCAAGCCGTGGGCGAGGTGATTGCCGGTGGCTGGCGGCGCTTCGACCGCGGCGGGGACATTTTCTACGACCAGATCTCGGCGCTGCACAAGGCGGTGCGCGGCTCCGATCCGGACGCGAGCCTCTACTGGTTCGCCCGCATGCTCGATGGCGGCTGCGATCCGCGCTACATCGCGCGCCGGCTGGTGCGCATGGCGGTCGAGGACATCGGGCTGGCCGATCCGCGCGCGCTGACGCTGACGCTCGAAGCCTGGGATGCCTACGAGCGTCTTGGCAGCCCGGAGGGCGATCTCGCGCTGGCGCAGGCCGTCGTGTTTCTCGCCTGCGCGGCCAAGAGCAATGCGGTCTACCGGGCTTTCGCCGCGGCCCAGGACGATGCGGCCGGCTTCGGCTCGCTGGAAGTCCCGCTGCATATCCGCAATGCACCGACGCGGCTCATGAAAAGCCTCGGCCACGGCGCCGGTTATCGCTATGCGCACGAGGAGCCGGATGCCTTCGCGGCCGGCGAGCGCTACTTCCCGGACGACCTGCCGGAACGCGTTTACTACGAGCCGTCCGCGCGGGGGATGGAGGCCCGGATCGCCGGGAAGCTCGCGGAACTGCGCGAGCGCAATCGCGCGGCGCGCAAGGAGCGGTGAGCGGCGGGCCGGGCCTGCACCGGGCCGCTTTGCGGGCGACGCCCGGCGCAGCGATCCCCGGCGACCCGACACCCGGCCGGCGCGGCGCAGCCATCCTCGCTGGCGACAGCCGTTCGCCGGCCGGTGCCGCATGCTTCCCCGGCGATCGCGGAAGCCTCTAGAATTCGCCGCTGATCCACTCGCCGCGCGCCGGAGACCACAACGACATGCTCGACCCCCGCCTGCTTCGCACCGAGCCCGACCGCGTCCGCGACAATCTCGCGCGCCGCGGCTTCAGGCTGGATCTGGCCGCCTACCGCGCGCTGGAGGAATCGCGCCGGGAATCGCAGCTGCGGGTCGAGCAGTTGCGCAACGAGCGCAACGTGAAGTCCAAGGGCATCGGCAAGGCGAAGGCGGCAGGCCAGGCGATCGCCCCGCTGCTCGCCGAAGTCGAGCATCTCGGCGCGGCGCTGCAGAGTGCAGAGGCCGCGCTGGAGGGCGTGCAGCGACAACTGCACGAGCTGCGCCTCGGGCTGCCGAACCTGTTGCACGAGTCCGTCCCGGAGGGTCGTGACGAGGATGCGAACCGCGAGGTTCGCCGCCGGGGCGAGCCGCCGCAGTTTGCGTTCCAGCCGCTCGACCACGTCGACCTCGGCACGCGTCTCGGCCTGCTCGACCCGGAGGCGGCCGGGCTGATCGCCGGGGCGCGCTTCATGGTGATGCGCGGGCCGCTTGCGCGACTGCACCGGGCACTCATCCAGTTCATGCTCGACACCCACACCCGCGAACACGGTTACACCGAGGTGTACGTGCCGTACCTCGCCAATCGCGCGAGCCTGGAGGGGACCGGTCAGTTGCCGAAGTTCGCCGCCGACCTGTTCACCGTGCAGGGCGAGCAGGAGTTCTTCCTCATTCCGACGGCGGAAGTCCCGCTCACGAACCTCGGCCGCGAACGCATCCTGGATGCAGGCGGGTTGCCGCTGCGGCTCACCGCGCACACGCCCTGTTTCCGTTCCGAGGCCGGCTCCTACGGCAAGGACACCCGCGGCATGATCCGCCAGCACCAGTTCGAGAAGGTCGAGCTGGTGCAGATCGTGCGCCCGGCCGATTCCTATGCCGCGCTCGAGGAACTGACCGGGCATGCCGAGGTGATCCTGCAGCGGCTCGGGCTCGCGTATCGGGTGGTGGCGCTGTGCGCCGGCGATATCGGCTTCGGCTCCGCCAGGACCTACGACCTCGAGGTCTGGCTGCCGGGGCAGGGCAAGTACCGGGAAATCTCCTCGTGCAGCAACTGCGAGGACTTTCAGGCGCGCCGCATGGCGGCCCGCTGGCGCAATCCCGACACCGGCAAGCCGGAGCTGGTCCACACCTTGAACGGTTCCGGCGTCGCCGCCGGGCGCGCATTGATTGCGGTGATGGAGAACTACCAGCGTCCGGATGGTTCGATCGCGGTGCCCGACGTGCTTCAGCCGTACATGGGCGGCACCACCGTGATCGGACCACCCGGCTCGTGATCCGTGCGCAGTATCTGTCGGTCGCCTGCCTGGCGCTGGCGGCCGCGGTGAGCGGCGCGGCGGAGCAACCGGATCAGCCTCCGCTCAGCCGGCGCGTCGACCACACGGACCTGTATCACGGTGAGCGCGTCGCCGATCCCTACCGCTGGCTCGAGGACACGGACAGCGCCGCAACCCGCGCGTGGATTGCGACGCAGAACGCCTACACGCAGCGGCACATCGCCGGGTTGCCGCTGCGCGAGCATTTTGCCACCCGGCTGCGCGCCCTGATCGACCACGAACGTTTCGGCGTGCCGCGGCACGAGGCAGGCACGTATGTCTACGCCTACAACCGCGGCACCGACGAGCAGGACAGCCTGTGGGTGACGACCGATCTCCGCCAGCGTGGCCGGTTGTTGCTCGATCCGAACCAGTTGCGCGCCGATGGCACCGTTTCGCTCGGCGACTACGCACTCTCGCCGGACGGCGCGTTGCTGGCGTACTCACTCTCCGATGGCGGCAGCGACTGGAAGACCTGGCGCATCCGGCGCATTGACTCCGGCTCCGACCTCCCCGACGTGCTCCACGGCACCAAGTTCACGCCACTCGCCTGGAGCCGTGACAGCAGCGGCTTCTATTACAGCCGCTACCCGCAGCGGCCCGACGGCAGCTACGACGATTCCCGCCAGGTGGCAATCTGGTACCACCGCCTCGGCACGCCGCAGGATGCCGACCGGCAGATCTTCGCGATTACCGACCACGCGACGCGCGACCCGTACCCGACCGTGACCGAGGACGGCGCGTATCTCATCATCCAGGTCCGCGACGGGTATCAGGCGAGCGGCGTCTACTATCAGCGACTGCCGGGGCCTGGCGAGGACGAACCGGCTGCGGTGGTGCGCCTGCTCGACCAGTGGGACGCCCTCTACGAGTTCATTGGCAACGACGGTTCCGAATTCTTCTTTCTCACGACGCAGTCTGCTCCAAACGGGCGGGTGATCGCGATCGACATCGCCCCCCCGCAGCCGGAGCACTGGCGCGAGGTCGTACCGCAGGGGCCGGCAGCCATCGAGACGGCCTCGCTGATCGCCGGGCGCGTGGTCGTGCAGCAGATCGTGGATGTGAGATCGCGCGTGGCGGTGTTTGCCACCGACGGCACGCCGCTCGGCGAAATCGCGCTGCCCGGTGCCGGCTCGGTCAGCGGCTTCGACGGTCCCGCGGTGAGTCCCGTGACCTTCTTCTCTTATACGGACTTCACCACGCCGCGCACCGTATATCGCCACGACCTCGCGACCGGGCGCGGCGAGCCGTGGCAGGCACCCGCGCCCGGTATCGACCCGGCCGCCTTCGTGACCCGCCAGGTCTGGTTCGAAAGCCGCGACGGCACGCGCGTGCCGATGTACATCGTCCATCGGCGCGACCGGCCGCCCGACGGTCGCCGGCCGACCGTGCTCTACGGCTACGGCGGCTTCAACGTCCCGCTGTTGCCGGCCTGGTCGGCGAGCCGCGCCGCCTGGCTCGAGGCGGGCGGCGTGCTGGCGGTCGCCAACCTGCGCGGCGGCGGCGAGTTCGGCGAGCGCTGGCACGAGGCCGGCACGAAACTCCTGAAGCAAAACGTATTCGACGACTTCATCGCCGCGGCCGAGTGGCTGATCGAGGCGGGTTACACCAGCCCGGAGCATCTCGCGATCTGGGGTGGCAGCAATGGCGGGCTGCTGGTCGGCGCGGTCGTCAACCAGCGGCCGGAGCTGTTCGCCGCGGCGGTGCCCGCCGTCGGCGTCATGGACATGCTCCGGTACCACACCGCCGGCGCCAACGCCCGGCAGTGGTCGAGCGACTATGGGCTGAGCGAGGTGCCGGGAGAGTACCGGGCGCTGCGCGCCTATTCGCCGTACCACAACCTGCGCCCGGGCAGTTGTTATCCGGCGACGCTGGTGATGGCGGATGCCAATGACGACCGCGTAGCGTCCTGGCACAGCTACAAGTACGCGGCGGCTCTGCAACACGCACAGGGCTGCGGGCGCCCGGTGCTCATCCGCGTGGAAACGCGCGCCGGCCACGGCGCCGGCGCCTCCACCAGCAAGATCATCGACGAGTACGCCGACCAGTGGGCGTTCGTCGCGCAGGCAACGGGGTTGGCGGAGAGGGAGGGATTCGAACCCCCGAGGGACTTGCATCCCTAACGGTTTTCAAGACCGCCGCATTCAACCACTCTGCCACCTCTCCGAAGGTGCGCGCGCCATTCTGGCGAAGCTGCGCGGAGGCGTCCAGCGCCCGGAGATGGCCTCATTTTCCCGGCCGCCGGGGTTCCCGAAACACGCGAGGCCGTTAGAATGCCCGCCCATGGGAGCAGGGGATCGCTGCGGCATGGCTGTGAGTTCGTTCGTCGGGAGTCGCGCGTGAACGCCGACCAGCGCCGCCGTCGCCGCCGGCGTCTGCGCCGGCAGGCGGCCGTGCTGATTTTCCTGCTGGTCGCATTCGGGTTGGCCTGGTTCTTCGAGTCGCAGGCGACGACGACGGTGATCTTTGTTCGTTATGCCGACCGGGCCGTCGATCAGGGTGAGAATCCCGGCCTGTCGGCGGCCGGGCAGGCCCGGGCCGAGGAACTGATGCGTGTGCTGGTGGACGTGGACGTCGTGGCGGGCCCCGACGCCATCTTCGCGACCCAGTACCGTTTCACGCAGGAAACTGCCGAGCCGCTCGCGCAGCGCCTGCACCTGCCAGTGCAGGTCGTCGATGTCACCGATGCGGCGGGCCTGGTCAAGCGCATCCTGCACGACTACAAGGGCCGGATCGTGCTGGTGATCACGCACACCGAGCCGCTGCCGAACCTGATCCGGGAACTTCACGGCAGCAAGAAGCTGCCGGAGATCGCCGCCGACGAGTACGACAACCTCTATATCGTCAGCATTCCCTGGTACGGCAAGGTCAAGACGCTGCGGCTCAGGTATGGCGCGCCATACGTGCATCCCGACGTTGGCGACGCAGCGCCGACGCCAGCGCCTGCCGTGCAATGAAACCCTCGGCATCGAGCTCCGGGTAGGGCAGACCCTTCGCCCGGCAGTGGCGCGCCGCCGCCGGGTAACTCCACTCGAAGAGCAGTTCCCGGTACGTGACCGGGTCGAGGCGGCACCGCTCGTAGAGGCCGGCGGCTTCGCGCTGGCGGGCCGCTTCGTAAAGAATCACCGCGGCGGCCACCGAGACATTCAACGACGCCACCAGGCCGCGCATCGGGATCACGATGCAACAGTCGGCGAGTGCGGCCGCCTCGGCCGAGACTCCGGCGAGTTCGGCGCCGAGCAGGAGTGCCGTGGGGCGCGTGAAATCGACCTGCCGGTAGTCGATGGCGCTCTCTGAGAAGTGCGCGGCAACTATCTGAAAAGGCGACTCTTTGAGGTACCTGAAGGCGGCCGCAATATCGGGGTGGGCATGCGTGCGCAACCACTTGCGGCTGCCGCCGGAAATCATGCGATGGCGGGCGAACTCGCCGCCGGGCGAGACCGCGTGCAACTCGGTGACGCCGACCGCGTCGCAGGTGCGCAGCACGGCCGCGATGTTGTGCGACTTGTGCACGTTCTCGGCGAGCACCGTCAGATCCGGCTGGCGCCGGTCGAGCACCTTCTTGAGCTTGGCGAAGCGCGTCGGGGTCATGCCGCTACTCTACAATGCACGCCCCGCCGCGGGCAGGCGCGTTGCCACCGGGAGTGCTCATGGTCGTCCAGGAACTGATCGAGGTACGCACGGCCGGTCGCGGCACCCGCGACATCACGCAGGCAGTGGCGGGCGTCGTCACGCGCTCGGGCATACGCACCGGCACCTGCCAGGTCTTCGTACAGCACACCAGCGCGTCGCTCATGTTATGCGAGAACGCGGATCCGGACGTACGCCGCGATCTCGAGGCCTTCATGGTGCGGCTGGTGCCGGATGGTGACCCGCTGTTCCAGCACACCAGCGAAGGGCCGGACGACATGCCCGCGCATGTGCGCAGCGTCCTGACCCACACCGCGCTCGCGGTGCCCGTGCAGGCGGGCCGTTGCGCGCTCGGCACCTGGCAGGGGATCTATCTCTGGGAGCACCGGACCGGGGGCGGCGCGCGGCGCGTCGTGGTCACCGTACAGGGCGAATAGCCGCTGCGGCCGTCGGCGGCTCAAAGGCGGGCGATCAGCGCACGGGCAAAGTCGTCGGTGCCGAGGCTGCCGCCGAGGTCGCGCGTCTTCTCTCCGGCGGACAGCGCCGCGTCGTAAGCGGCGCGGATGCGCTCGGCGACGCGCCGGCTGCCCGGGTCGTTGCGCACGTCGGCGAGATAGTTCAGCAGCATGACTGCGGACATCAGCAGGGCGAGGGGGTTGGCGAGACCGCGTCCGGCGATGTCCGGCGCCGAGCCGTGCACTGCCTCGAAGATGGCCCCGTCCTCGCCGATGTTGGCGCCGGGTACGACACCGAGGCCGCCGACGAGCCCCGCGCACAGATCGCTCACCATGTCGCCGTAGAGGTTCTCCATCAGCAGCACGTGGAACTGCGCCGGGTCCTGGACGAGGCGCATGCAGCCGGCATCCACGATCGCCGTGTCGTAACCGACCCTGGGGAACTCCTGTTCGTGCACGGTGTTCGCGCAGCGCAGGAACATGCCGTCGGTGAGCTTCATGATGTTCGCCTTGTGGAACACCGTCACCTTCGGTCGCTGGCGCTGGACTGCGTACCGGAACGCCCAGCGCGCAATGCGGGTGCAGCCGTGCTCGGTCGCAACCTTCATGCTCATCACCACGCCCGGGGTCACCTCGTTCTCGGCACCGCTGTAGAGCCCCTCGGTGTTCTCGCGCACGATGACGAGGTCCACATCCTGGTAGCGCGTTCTCACGCCGGGCAGGCTGCGCACCGGGCGCACGGCCGCATACAGGTCGAAGACTTTCCGCAGTTGCACGTTGACCGACGCAAACCCCCCGCCAATCGGCGTCGTGCACGGGCCCTTCAGCGTGAGGCGATGCTCGCGGATGGCATCGACCGTGCTCGCCGGCAGCACCGCATTCTCCGCCTGCAGCGCCGCCACGCCGGCCTGCCGCTCGACCCAGTCGATGCGCGCGCCGGCTGCCGCGAGGATGGACGTTACCGCTGCGGTAATCTCCGGCCCGATGCCGTCGCCGGGAATCAAAACGACCGTGTGTCGGCGGGAATCTGTCATGAGCTGCGCCATGCGGGTGACCGGGAAGCGCAGACAGTGTACCCAAATCCAGCTCCGGGACGCTTCGCCCGTGGCGCCGGCCGGACAGGCAGCGGGCAGCCGCTGGAAAATGAGTACACTGTCACCGGTTTTCGCCCCGGTAGCTCAGGGGATAGAGCGTCCGCCTCCTAAGCGGAAGGTCCCGCGTTCGAATCGCGGCCGGGGTACCACAGACTCAATCGCTCAGCGCTGTGAACGCCCGGCCCAACGGGAGCGATCGTGCAGAAGTCGCAGTTCATGGAGTCGTGGATCCTGCTGGTGCGTTGCGGCTTTCCGTGGCGCATACTCGCCGGACCACCCAGGAGGACCTGCCATGAACAAGACTCTGGTTTTCTTTGTTGTGACGTTCGTCGTGCTCGCGGGCTGCGACCGCAAACCCGCCGCCGAATCCACGCAGGCGCCGACCGAAGCGCCGGCGCCTGCGGCGCCCGCCCCGGTAACGGTCGAGGAGACCATCGAGAGATCGGCTGTCGTCGAGGCAATCAATCTGGAGAAGCGGCTGGTCACCCTGCGATCGGATGACGGCGAGGTCACCACGGTGCAGGTGAGCGACGCGGTGCGGAACCTGCCGCAGGTCAAGGTAGGCGATCGCGTCACGGCCCGCTACTACCAGGCCATCGGCGCAAGTCTCGCAACCTCGGCCACGCCCGATGCCACGACCATCGACCTCGCCGCCGAGCGTGCGCCCGAGGGCGCGCTGCCCGCCGGCGCCGTCGGTCGTCGACTCACCGTCCCGGTGACCATCGTGGCGGTGATGAATGATGGCAAGCAGGTGTCGGTCTACGGCGACGACGGTCTGATGCGCGTCATCGAGGTGCAGCGACCCGAGGGCCAGGCATTCGCGCGTGGCCTCAAGCAAGGCGACAAGGTGGAGCTGACCTACACCGAAGCGCTTGCCATCAGTCTGGATCCCGCGGGTGGTGCGCCGGCACCGTAAGGTACGTGATGTGCCCTTTGTGACAGAGGGGTAAGACTGCAAGCGGACGAGAATGCCGTCGTCGGTCGGCAATGGACAGCGCTTCCAGCATCTCGCCGTTCGCACAGGGGGCTTTCATGCGTTCTATCGTGGGTACTCGGCTGTGGTTGACGCGAGTCCGCTGCAACGCCGGGTCGGGCCCGGGGCACACCGAGGTGATGGAGATCCCGAAGGCAGTCGGCTTTCTGCAGCGGCGATATGGCCAGAAGTCCCGGCACTATCTGGCAAACTGGATGACTTCGCCGTGGTGAGGCTGCACGACGCGGGCAGCGCCGTCCTTCTCGAGGCAAGCGGCCAGCACGGACATCGCGCCGGATTCGCCATGCACGAGCGCGACTGGCGGCCGAGCGGCGATCCGCCGGTACCAGTCGCGTAAGCCCGCCTGGTCCGCGTGCGCGGACAGCCCGCCGATGGTGTGCACTTTCGCGTTGACGCGAATGGTTTCGCCCCACAGCCGGATGTTGCGTGCACCGTCGACCAGCGAACGGCCGGGTGTGCCAGTCGCCTGGAAGCCGACGATCAGCACGTGGGTCTCATTGCGCCAGACGTTGTGCTTGAGGTGATGCTTGATGCGGCCGCCGGTGCACATGCCGCTGCCGGCGATGATGATCGCGCCCGAGCGGATGCGGTTGATGAGCGCGGAGTCCTCGCCCGTCCGGCTGAGTCGCAGGTTCGGTAGCCGGAAGAGGCTTCCCGTTCGTGCGGACTGCTCACGCGCGGACGCGTCGTGGACGACCTCATGGCGCGTATAGATCTCCGTGGCCTCGATCGCCATCGGGCTGTCGAGAAAAATCTGCCAGCGGGCGAGACCCCAGTCCTCGAAGCGACGCGCGAATACGTAGAGGATCTCCTGGGTCCGTCCGACTGCAAAAGCCGGGATAAGGATGTTGCCACCGCGGGCACGCGTGATGATCTCGCCGATCTCGCGCCAGGTCTCGTTCCACGGCCGGTGCAGACGATCGCCGTACGTGCTCTCCATGACGACGAGATCTGCTGCCGGCACGGGCTCCGGGTCGCGCAGGATCGGGGCGTCGCGGTGCCCGAGGTCGCCGCTGAAGACCAGGCGTCGCTCGTGGCCATTGACGGTCGCGGCAAGCTCCGCGCTCGCCGAGCCGAGGATGTGGCCGGCGTCGCGCAGCGTCAGGCGCAGGCCGGGCAGGATCTCGGTCGGTGCCACGTAATCGAGGGGCCGGAACAGGCGCAGCGTGCGCTGCACATCCTCGATCGTGTAGAGCGGCTCGACCGGCTTGAGCCCCTTGCGTTCGCGCTTACGGTTCTCCCACTCGGCATCCTTCGCGCTCAGGTACGCCGCGTCTTTCAGCAGCACGGCGCAGAGATCCACCGTGGCGCTGTGGGTCCAGATCGGGCCGTCGAAGCCAGCGGCCACGAGCAGCGGCAGGCGGCCCGAATGGTCGAGATGGGCATGCGTCAGGACGACGGCGTCGATCTGCGACGCATCGAACGGAAACGGCTCCCTGTTGCGCCGCTCGTGTGATGGTGCGCCCTGGATCAGGCCGCATTCGACGAGAACGCGGTAGCCGAGCACCTCGACCAGGAAACAGGAGCCGGTAACCTCGCCCGCGGCGCCGTGGAAAGTAATCTGCATGTGCACACCGGTGCCGGTACTTCGGTTTCGGAAACCCGACGAACCCGCCAGATTATCGAGCGGACGGAAGGTCACCGCTCGATCATATTCGTTGGCAGGTCGTTAGTAACCACCTGCCGACGCCGCGCCAGCCTCGTGTCCACGGTTCCGGCGGCCGGTGCCACGCCATGCTGCGGGGCAATCATCGGCAGGTCAACTTCACGGCCGAGGGCGACTTTCTCGCGTTTGAAGGAATTCTCCGCGCAGCGCTTGAGCGCTGTGGTGCCTGGCAAGCGATCGGGGAGGGGCGGTAACGCGGTCGGAGGTGGCGTCCGGCCTGCGCCGTGCTCCGTCCAGCCTGAGCAAGCTGGTCTCGCAGCGGCAGCGTCAATCTGGTGCGCGACTGGTGAGACCAGCAGCCGCCCATCGCCTTCGAACGAAATGAATCCGCGGTCGAACAGGTGATCGATGGTGGGCGTGAGCAGAAGTCCGTTCTCGCCGTCGAGCCGCTCCTCATTACTCGGACCATCTGCAGCGCAACGGCTCACTGCTCAAATCCAAGGTCATCAACGTGCCCGCGGAAGTCTGGGGCGCCGAGATCCAGATTGACTGGCTGATCACAAAGCACTTCACATTCAGCGGCGCGTACACCTGGCTCGATTCCGAATATGAGTCGACCGGGGAAATCTTCTCCGGCAGCAACGACCTCGAGTACGCGCCGGACAATGCCTTCACGGGCACGCTGAGCTACCGGCATCCGTTACGGAGCGAGCTGGATTGGTATGCCGAAATCGACGGCTCCTGGGCCGACGAACGCTATGCCGACCAGGCGAACACCGTCAAGTTCGATTCCTGCTGGCTGTCGAACCTGCGGCTCGGGCTTGCCAGCGAACGCGGGGACATCGTCGGCTATATCAATAACCTGGTCGATGACGACACCATCAAGACCGGCTTCACCAGCATAGACCCGCGCTACATCGCCTTCGATCCGGCAACGTTCTTCGGAGCAGTGCTGCCGAATGGGGCGCGGCTGCTGCAGCCAGACGAGCGCAGCTTCGGCGCGAGGATCAGCACCACATGAAATCCATAGCGGGTCTCTACGGGATACTCCGGGACTACGCCGACCGGCAGGCGCGACAGCGCACGCTCGAACTCCGGAGCTGTCTGCCCGCGACCGACGGGCCCGAGATGGCCACCGGCTTCGCGTGACGGGCAGCGCGAGTACCTGCGTGCCAGCTCGGCGAAGCGCTGCGGTTCTGCGCGTAGCGTCGCGCACAGATCCGTCGCGGCGCATCGAGCCCCGGCACGGGCCTCGGCATCATCCGGCGGCGCCGGGATCAGAATGTGGGACAGCTCGTGGGTGTCGGCGGTGCGCATGCGGCCCCGGTTCGACTCGTAGTAGCGGCGACAGTCGTCTTTCGTCGGATGCGGTACTTCGACGTTGCGCTCAATCAGGGCGCGAATCCGCGCTTCATCCCGCATGCCTGCCTCGGCACCGTCACCGGCAATGCCCTGCAGGTCGGCTTCCGCGAGCAACAGGTCACGCACCACCAGGGCCTGTGCCGCCTGCCGTCGCGACTCGGCGAGCGTCCGTGCCGGATGATATTGCGCTTCGCGGTCGATGTGGGCGTCGTCGATGTGCCGCGCACCGACGCGGATACCGTGTAACCCGTTCACGTCAATGCTGGCGCACGATCTGGTAGTGGCGGCGGGTGTAGGCCCACGGCCAGCTCCAGACGTGCACCAGCCGGCTGAACGGGAAGGCCGTGAACATCACCATGCCGAGCAGGATGTGGATCCTGTAGGACCAGGACACGTCCAGGATGAATTCGTGTGCGCCGGAGCGGAATGTCACGATGTGCTGCGCCCAGTGCGCGAGCAACTGCATCGTGCGTCCGTCGAGGTGGCCGGTCGATTCGATGATCGTGCCGAGCCCCGTCAGGAGTTGCAGGCAGATCAGCGAGATGATGAACGTGTCCATCGCCGCGCTGTTGGCGCGCACCGCCGGCACGAAAAGGCGTCGCCACAGCAGGTACGTGATGCCGTACAGGCACAGGAGGCCGAACAGCCCGCCGGCCACCATGGCGACCATCTGCTTCACGGGGGCGGTGAGCCCGAGACCTTCGTAGATCCAGCTAGGGGTCAGGAGGCCGACGAGGTGGCCGAAGAAGAGCAGCAGGATGCCGACGTGGAAGGCGACGCTGGCGTGCTGGAACCTGGCCGAGCGCGGTGTCAGCATCTGGCTCGACATGGCGCGCCAGGTGTACTGGCCGCGCTCGAAGCGCAGCAGCGAACCGAAGATGAAGACCGTGCCGGCCACGTACGGATAGACGCCGAACACGAACTGATTGATGAAATAGTCCATCGCCCACTACCTCGGGTTGCCGGTTGCGAGCCGGTCATCTGCCGTCGCTTCGACGCGTACCGCGATGCCCGCTGCCGCGATCGGGTCGGGCGGCAGCGCGCGCCCCGCACCACAGGATCCCGCAGGATCCTGGTTGCCCATGAATGTGACCTGTTCTTCCTGCCAGATCTCGTCCATCCTCTGGATCGTCGGGTCCGGGCCCTCGGTCGCGGCGCGTCGCTTCAGGCTCGCGCCCTCGGCCGGGCTGCCGACGGCCTCCTCGATCGCGGCGAACAGGAGCGTGTAGTCCGAGCCGCGCTCGGCGAGGCGTGCCCCGATGAGCACGATCACGCCCATGGCGTCGCCGAGCAGCTCGTCGGCTTCCTGGCGCCGGCGCGTGGACAGGTACTCGAGCATCAGCGGCAGGTAGTCCGGCAGCTCGCGGGCATCGAGCACGAGGCCACCAGCGCGATAATGCTCCAGCAGGTCCACCATCGCCTGGCCACGGTCGCGCGACTCGCCGTGCACGTGCTCAAACAGGTGCAGCGACAGCGCGCGGCCGCGATCGAACAGGGCGACATACTCTTCCTGCAGCTCGGTGACCGGTCGGGACGCGAGTCGGCGCATGAACGCCTCCAGTTTCCCCGTGAGCGAGCGCGAGAACCACGCTTCGTCATGCAGCACCTCGATCATCCGCGGCACCGCGTCGAGCAGGGGCTGCTCGGGATAGGCCATGAGGCGCGCCAGCACCCGCAACGTGAGGCAGTTGTTCATCAGCGCCGCCACGGGGTGTGCTCCGGTTCCTTCGCATCGAGGCTGTCGCTTGCCTTCTCGACCCGGATCGGGAAGAACTTGCGCCGGCTGTTCGCCTTGCCGCCGAACACGTCGGCGGACGACTGGCCGGTATAGTCGCAGCCGCTGCCGAAGCTGAAGCCACAGCCGCCGCGTTCGCTGTAGCCGTCGTACAGCGACTGCGCGTACTCGCGCTTGTTGGTCGGGATGACGAACCGGTCCTCGTAGTTCGCAATGGCCATGTACCGGTACATGTCCTCGACCGTCTCCACGGTGAGCCCGACGCGTTCGAGAACAGCGGGACGGTCCTCACCGTCCACGTGCCGCGCACGCATGAACGCACGCATCGCCAGCATTCGCTCCAGCGCCAGCACCACCGGCTGCTCCTCGCCGGCGGTCAGGAGGTTCGCGAGGTAGCGCACGGGAATTCGCAGCGACCCGACGTCCGGGATCTCACCGTTCGTGCCAATCTTCCCGGCCTCGGCCGCCGCCTGGATCGGCGACAGCGGCGGGCAGTACCACACCATCGGCAGCGTGCGGTACTCCGGATGCAGCGGAAATGCGACTCTCCACTGCATCGCCATCTTGTACACGGGCGATGCGCGTGCCGCCACGAGCCATTCCTCCGGGATGCCGGCACGGCGCGCCTCGTCGATCACGGCCGGGTCGTGCGGGTCGAGAAAGATTCCGAGTTGCGCCTCGTAGAGATCCTGCTCGTTGGCGACGCTCGCCGCCTCGGCGATGCGATCCGCGTCATAGAGCATGACCCCGAGATAGCGGATGCGCCCGACGCAGGACTCCGAGCACACGGTCGGCTGGCCGACTTCGATGCGCGGGTAGCAGAAAGTGCACTTTTCCGACTTGCCCGACTTCCAGTTGTAGTAGACCTTCTTGTACGGGCAGCCGGACACGCACATGCGCCAGCCGCGGCACTTGTCCTGGTCGATCAGCACGATGCCGTCTTCCTCACGCTTGTAGATCGCGCCCGAAGGGCAGGCGGCGACACAGGCGGGATTGAGGCAGTGCTCGCACAGCCGTGGCAGGTACATCAGGAACGTGTTCTCGAACTGCCCGTAGATCTCCTTCTGGATCCCCGTAAAGTTGTAGTCGCGCGAGCGGCTGGAGAACTCCGTGCCGAGGATCTCCTCCCAGTTCGGCCCCCACTCGATCTTCTGCATGCGCTTGCCGGAGATCACCGAGCGCGGCCGCGCAGTCGGCATGGTCGGCAGGTCGGGCGCCGCCTGCATGTGCTGGTAGTCGTAGTCCCAGGGCTCGTAGTAGTCGTCGATGGACGGCAGGTCGGGATTCGCGAAGATGTTCGCGAGCACCCTCCAGCGGCCCCCGATCCGGGGCCGGAGGCGCCCCCTGGCGTCGCGGACCCAGCCGCCGTTCCAGCGGTCCTGGCTCTCCCATTCCTTCGGGTAGCCGATACCGGGCTTGGTTTCGACGTTGTTGAACCACGCGTACTGCATGCCCTCGCGCGAGGTCCAGACGTTCTTGCAGGTCACCGAACAGGTGTGGCAGCCGATGCACTTGTCGAGGTTCAGCACCATGCCTATCTGGGCGCGGATCTTCATGCGCGTGCTCCCGCATGCATGGCGTCGGCGACGTCGCCGTCATCCATCCAGTCCACCTTGCTCATCCTGCGCACGATGATGAATTCGTCGCGGTTGGAGCCGACCGTGCCGTAGTAGTTGAAGCCGTAGCTCAATTGTGCGTACCCGCCGATCATGTGCGTGGGCTTCAGCACCGCACGGGTCACCGAGTTGTGGATGCCACCCCGGTTGCCGGTGATCTCCGAGCCGGGTGTATTCACAATCTTCTCCTGCGCGTGGTACATCATCGCCATGCCCTCCGGCACCCGCTGGCTGACGACCGCGCGTGCGGTGACCGCGCCGTTGATGTTGTAGGCCTCGATCCAGTCGTTGTCGCGGATCGCAGCCCGGGCCGCGTCTTTCTCCGAGATCCAGATGATCGGCCCGCCACGCGACAGCGTCAGCATCAGCAGGTTGTCGGTATAGGTGCTGTGGATGCCCCACTTCTGGTGTGGCGTGATGAAGTTCAGCACGATTTCCGGGTTGCCGTTATCGCGCTGCCCCTGGATCGGTGCGATCGTTTTGAGGTCCACCGGCGGCTTGTACACGCACAACTGCTCGCCGAATGCCCGCATCCACGGATGGTCCTGGTAGAACTGCTGGCGGCCGGTCAGCGTGCGCCACGGGATCAGCTCGTTCACGTTGGTCCAGCCGGCGTTGTAGGACACGCTCGAGGACTCGATGCCGGACCAGGTCGGCGAGCTGTAGATCTTGCGTGGCTGGGCGACGATGTCGTTGAAGCGGATCTTCTCGGACGCGTGGCCGCGCGCGAGGTGTGCGTGCTCGCGCCCGGTGACCGCGGACAGCGACTCCCAGGCCTTGACCGCGACACGGCCGTTGGTCTCGGGTGCGAGCATCAGAATTGTTTCGCAGGCGTCGCGCGCCGTCTCGATTTTCGGCCGACCTGCGTTCGCATGACCTGCGCCCTGCCGGCCATTCAGCTCGCCGAGGGTCGCTACTTCATCGCGAGTGTCCCACTGGATGCCCTTGCCGCCGTTGCCGAGCTGTTCCATCAGCGGCCCGAGCGAGGTAAATCTGTCGTAGGTCGCCGGATAGTCGCGCTCGACCGCAACAATCGCAGGCATGGTCTTGCCCGGGATCGGCGCGCACTCGCCACGCTTCCAGTCGGCGACATCGATCGGCTGGCCGAGTTCCTCCGGCGTGTCGTGCTGTAGCGGCAGCGTCACGACATCCGTCTCTCTGCCGAGGTGGCCGACGGCAAGCTCCGAGAAGCGCCTGGCGATGCCTTTGTAGATCTCGAAATCGGAGCGCGATTCCCAGACCGGGTCGACCGCCGCCGTCAGCGGATGAATGAACGGGTGCATGTCCGATGTGTTCATGTCGTCCTTCTCGTACCAGGTCGCAGTCGGCAGCACGATGTCGGAATACATGCAGGTCGTGGACATGCGGAAATCGAGCGTGACGAGCAGGTCGAGCTTGCCCTTGACCGGGTCGCGCCAGCGGACTTCCTTCGGGTGTCTCGCGGACTCCTCACCGAGATCCCTGCCCTGGACGCCGTTCTCGGTGCCGAGCAGGTGCTTCAGGAAATACTCGTGGCCCTTGCCCGAGGAGCCGAGCAGGTTCGAGCGCCAGACGAACAGGTTGCGCGGGAAGTTGGCGGGATCGTCCGGATCCTCGCAGGCAAACGCGAGCGTGCCTTTCTTCAGGCTCTCGACGACGTAGTCGGCGGCCTTCCTGCCCGCGGCCGCTGCCTCGCGGCCGACCTCGAGCGGGTTGCGGTTGAACTGCGGCGTCGACGGCAGCCAGCCCATGCGCTCGGCGCGCACGTTGTAGTCGATCATCGAGCCACCCCATTGTGAAGCATCGGCGAGCGGCGACAGGATCTCGGCGACGTCGAGCTTCTCGTACCGCCACTGGTTCGTGTGGTTGTAGAAGAACGACGTGCCGTTCATCTGCCGCGGCGGGCGATGCCAGTCGAGCGCGAAGGCGAGCGGCTGCCAGCCAGTCTGCGGCCGGAGCTTTTCCTGGCCCACGTAGTGCGCCCAGCCGCCGCCGGACACGCCGACGCAGCCGCACATCATCAGCATCTTGATGATCCCGCGGTAACCCATGTCCATGTGGTACCAGTGATTCATCCCGGCGCCGATCACGATCATCGACTTGCCGTGGGTCTTGTGCGCGTTCTCGGCGAACTGCCGGGCGACCGCGATGAGCTGGTCGCGCGGCACGCCGGTGATGCGTTCCTGCCAGGCCGGTGTGTACGGCACGTCGTCGTCGTAGCTCGCAGCCACGTTGCCGCCGCCGAAGCCGCGATCGATGCCGTAGTTGGCCGCCATCAGGTCGAACACCGATGCGACCTGCGCCGATCGTCCGTCGGCGAGCGCGATCTTGCGGATTGGCACCTTGCGGACCTGCACCGGATTGTGGCTGGTCTGTGCCCAGTGTGCGTTGCCGCCACCACCAAAGTACGGAAAGCCGACATCCGCCAGGCCGTCGCCACCCCTGGCCTGGCTCAGCGCCAGACGGACGTCTTCGTCCGCCGCGGTTCTCGCCTCGAGATTCCAGCGCTTGTCACGCTCGCCCCAGCGGAAGCCGATCGAACCGTGCGGTACGACCAGCCGGCCGCTTGTCTCGTCGAAGGCGAGCGTCTTCCACGACGGATTGTTCGCCTGGCCGGCGTTGCCCGCGAGATCCGACGCGCGCAGGTAGCGGCCCGGGGCGAGACAACCACCGGGCCCCGGTTCGAGCAGCACGAGGTTCGGCAGGTCGGTGTAACGCCGTACGTAATCGTCGAAGTAGTCGCTGCGTGCCTCGATGTGCCATTCCCTGAAGATGACATGGCCCATCGCCATTGCGAGTGCCGAGTCGCTGCCCTGCTTCGGACTGAGCCAGATATCCCCGAACTTGGACGCCTCGGAGTAGTCCGGCGACACGGTCACCGTCCTGGTGCCACGGTAGCGTGCCTCGGTCATGAAATGTGCGTCCGGGGTGCGCGTCTGCGGCACGTTCGAGCCCCACATCATCAGGAACGTGGAATTGAACCAGTCCGCCGATTCCGGCACGTCGGTCTGCTCACCCCAGGTCTGAGGACTCGCGGGCGGCAGGTCGCAGTACCAGTCGTAGAAGCTCAGGCAGGTGCCGCCGATGAGCGACAGGTAGCGCGTGCCAGCGGCGTAGGAAACCATCGACATCGCGGGAATCGGCGAGAAGCCGACGACGCGGTCGGGGCCCCAGCGCCCGATGGTGTACACGTTCGCGGCCGCGATGATCTCGTTGACTTCTTCCCAGCGCGCACGCACGAAACCGCCGAGTCCGCGGCGCTCGCGATAGCCCGCAGTCTTCGCTGGATCCTCCTGTATGGAGCGCCAGGCCTCGACCGGGTCCGCATGTTGCGCGCGCGCCGCGCGCCACAGCTCGACCAGCCGCCGGCGGATCATCGGATACTTCAGCCGGTTGGCACTGTAGATGTACCACGAGAAGCTCGCGCCGCGCGCGCAGCCGCGCGGCTCGTGGTTCGGCAGCCCGGGTCGCGTGCGCGGATAGTCGGTCTGCTGGATCTCCCAGGTCACGAGCCCGTTCTTGACGTAGATCTTCCAGGAGCACGACCCGGTGCAGTTCACGCCGTGCGTCGAACGCACCACCTTGTCATGCTGCCAGCGCTGTCGGTAGGAGTCCTCCCAGCGCCGGCTCTGGTCGGTCGTGATGCCGTG
The DNA here is from genome assembly GCA_011526045.1 of Nevskiales bacterium. Classification (GTDB taxonomy): domain Bacteria; phylum Pseudomonadota; class Gammaproteobacteria; order Steroidobacterales; genus QUBU01. The sequence goes on from WYBE01000032.1 coordinate 50,452, forward strand.
CCCGCCGGCGAATTCGGTCTTCTCGCGGCGGAAATACGCGAGCTGGTCCAGGAAATGGCTCATGTGCGCGCTCCGGTCGGCTCATCGGTGATTGCAGGATCGCGATCCGCCTGCCCGGCGATCCGGATGACCACGACATGCATCCACAGCAGGCAAAAGGACACGAGGCCGAATAACGTCATGAACGCCGTGGTCCAGATGTTGGAGAGGTCATTCACGATGCCGAAAATGACGGGCAGGAAGAAGCCGCCCAGGCCGCCGATCATGCCGACGAGCCCGCCGACTGCGCCGACTGACGCCGGAAAGTAACTGGGGATGTGCTTGAACACGGCCGCCATGCCAAGCGACATGAAGAACCCGAGCAGAAAGCTCAGCACGACGAACAGGTGAAGCGGCGTGCTCAGCCGGAACCGGATCAACCCGTCTATGCCTTCCACAATGTAGGTGGTCGGCGGATAGGACAGCAGCAGCAGACAACCCATGCAGGCCCAGAACGACCAGTAGAGCACCATGCGCGCGCCGAACCTGTCGGACAGGTAGCCGCCAAACGCGCGGAACACCGCGGCGGCGGTGGAATAGACCGCCGTCAGGAGGCCTGCCGTCTCGATGTCGAGCTTGTACACCGCGATGAAGTAGCGCGGCAGCCATGACGCCAGCGCGACAAAGCCGCCGAAAAACATGAAGTAGTACAGTGAGAAGCGCCAGACCCGAATCTTGCGCAGCGGCGCGAGCAGCTCGGCGAGCGTCGCGCCGCGCGCACCGGACAGCCGGCGCCGCTGTGTTTCCGGGTCATCTCCGCTCAGCAACCAGAAAAAGAGGGCCGCCGCCGCGAGCCCGGCCGCATAAACACGTGCCGTTCCCTGCCAGCCGAGCGCGACCAGCAGGAACGGCGCAGCGACGTTGGTGAAAGCCGCACCGATGATGCCGATGCCGAACAACCCGAAGGCGGAACCGTGGCGCTCGCGCGGGTACCAGCGCGACAGGAACGCGATGCCGGCGGCAAACGTGCCGCCTGCGAGTCCGAAACCGAGCCCGGCCAGCAGGAACTGCAGATAAGTCGATGCCGAAACGAGCAGCCACAGCGCGACGGCACTCAGGAGCATGGTCAGCGTCATGACCCGCCTGCCGCCGAGGCGATCGGAGGCGATGCCGACAAAGAGACGGGCGATTGAACCGGACAGGATCGGAATCGAGATCAGCAGGCCGAATTCGGACTCCGACAGCCCGAGTTCCTCCTGGATCCTGATCCCGATGATCGAAAACAGGGTCCAGGCTGCGAAGCTTGCGGCAAATGCAAACGTCGACATCCACAGCATGCGGGGCGCGCCCGGCGGCGCCTGCCCTCGCGCTGCAGCTTCGGACGCATGCAGGTCATCGGTCATGATGTGACGGCCGTCCGCTTGCAGCCTGCCCATGGCGGACCATTCACGCCGGAGGGTATGAGACGCCTCCCGGCGAAACAATACGTACTCCTCGCGACACCGGTGCCGGTACTTCGGTTTCGGAAACCCGACGAACCCGCCAGATTATCGAGCGGACGGAAGGTCACCGCTCGGTCATATTCGTTGGCAGTTCGTCCGGAACTTCCTGCCGATGCCGCGCCAGCCTCGTGTCCACGCTCCCGGTGGTCTGTACCACGCCATCCTGCGGGGCAACCACCGGCAGGCGATCTTCGCGGCCGAGGACGACTATCTGGCTTTTGAAGAAATCCTCTGTGCGGCGCTGGAGCGCTATGGTGCGCGGCTTCACGCCTATTGCTGGATGCCGAACCATGTCCACCTGGCCATCCAGGTGAGCGACCCGCCCCTGGGACGGATCATGCATCTGCTGGCGTCACGGTACGCGCGCCTCAAGCAGAAAATGGTTCCGACTACCGGCCACCTGTTCGAGCGGCGATACCGTGCCAAGGTCGTCGCAGCTGATCAGTATCTGCTCACCCTGGTTCGGTACATACATCTCAATCCCGTGCGGGCCGGGCTGGCCGCCGATCCCACGGGGTATCAGTGGAGCAGTCATCGGGCTTACCTCGGAACCGTCTCCGTCGGGTGGCTGGAGGTCGCATTGACGCTGGGCCTGCTCGACCCCAGCCGGGCCGTCGCCCGCATCGCTTATCAGAGGTTCATGGCGGATCAGCCTGGCGACGACGAAATCGCTCACATTCACCCGGGTGGGGACCGCCCATGGGCAGGTCCGGGTCCGCCCGCGGCCAGGCTGGATTGGCCGGCCGCGTCAACGCGCAGCGGCATGCCCCGGAACCTCGAGGCGGTCGTCCATGAGGTGGCTTGCGAACTGGGCGTTGATCCGGCTGACCTGGCGTCGCCACGCCGCCTGCCCCGTCTCGTCAGTGCGCGCAGGGAGATTGCCCGGCGAGCGATCAGGGAAGGCGTGGCGACGCTGTCCGAAGTGGCGTCCCGCCTGCGCCGTGCACCATCCAGCCTGAGCGAGTTGCTCGCGAATCGGGGACGTCAATAAAGCATTTCCGCGACTTTCCGAAACCGAAGTACCGGCACCTGACACGGTTTGACGGATTGCGGCGGGGGGGTATAGCTTTTGTGGTGCGGTAATCTGGCGGCGGGCAGAGCGCCCGACGGAGTGCCGGCGCCGGGCAACCGGGAGCAGGAAACAAGAGTCAAAAATCAGACGGGCTGTGCCGGCATCGGTGCGGTCTGCGGGGGAATCAGGATGAGAGCACTCAGCAGGGTGATCAGCGGGCTGGTGTTACTGGCGCTGGGGAGTAGCGCGCAGGCGGCGCTGCTGAGTCGCGCGGGCGGACAGGCGTACTACGATGACGTTCTCAATATCACTTGGCTGGCGGACGCGAACCTCGCCGACACCAATGCCTTCGGGGTCACCGGTATCGATGCCGACAACGGCACGATGCCCTGGGCGAAGGCGAACGAGTGGATCGGGGCGATGAACAGCGCGAACTATCTCGGTGTCAACACCTGGCGGCTGCCGACGGTGAGTCCGCTGAACGGCAGCAGCTTCAATTATTCGTGGAGTTACAACGGTAGTACGGATCTCATTTACAACCAGAGCGAGCAGGGCACGGCGTACGCTGGCAGCACGGGCAGCGAGATGGCGCATATGTATTACAACACGCTGGACAACCAGGGCCCTTGCGATCCCGTGTTGAGTACGGTCAGCAGTTGCGTGGCGCAGGTGGATTGGTGGGGCCTGGCCAACACGGGCCCGTTCTCCAATCTCCGGCCCTACGTCTACTGGTCGGGCACTACCTATGCGCCCGATCCCAGTAGCGCGTGGCACTTCGAGTTCGGCTACGGCCTCCAGGGCCCCTACGATAAGGGCTATAGCGGCTACGCGTGGGCGGTGAGCTCCGGCGATGCCTTGGTTCCGGTGCCGGCGGCGGTGTGGCTGTTCGGTTCGGCGCTGGGCGTGATGGGACTGCTCCGGCGCGTTTACGGTGCCGGGTTTGGCTTATTGGCTTGTTGAGCAACCCCGCATCGCGCTGATGTTGCCCGCCTGAGATGGCCTGCTACGAGCACCTGCCGATCAACAAGCAGGCGCTCGACGCGGCGGTGCACTTCGAGAAGGTGCAAATCAGTGAGGGAGCCAGAATCGCCGTGAGACCCGGTCACGGGCGGCGGCGAGCGTGCCGACGTGTATCATCGTGCGCCCGTTCCGCCGTAGCGGCGCCTGTGCCACGGCATGACGATTCAGGCGGGGATGCCCGTGGAGGGCGGGACGCGGTATGCGTTCGATCGGCCCGGGCGAACGGGCCAGCCATCGCCGTCATGGACGCCACGCGTGACCGGACCACCACGGCAATCACCCGTGGAGTTTTCGCGGAAGGCGGGACGCCTCCGCGCTATGATCTGGTCTTTCCACGCAACGCAGTCAAACCCCGGTTGATCGATCATGATGGCCAGACGCTTCAACAGGAGTTCCACGTCCACCCTTCTGGCTGCTGTATTGCTGGTGGTGCTCGGCGTCGCTCCGGCGGTGCTGTCCGCGGCCCCCGGCGACAACCTCGATCAGTTGACACCCGAGCAGGCCGTGGCGGCCAGGAAGATGTTGGTCTTCATGGAGCAGACCGAGCAGGAGTTCTTCGACGCTGTCAGGGATTTCAACGGCCGCGGTGCGATCGAGGTGGTGAACGTCGATCCTGACAGTGCCCATTACGAGATCCGCATCGCGCGCGGCAGGGTGATCGAGAAAGCAGCGGTGATGACCGCCATCACGCTGGTCGAGAAGCCGCCGTTCGTCAAGGGCGCGCGCTGGAACCGCTTCTTCGAGGTGGCGGTCCATCCGCGGACGCCGAAGGTCGGGATGTTGCATGCGACGCTCGTGGTTCAGGTGGGCGGGGACGGCACGAGCACCATCGCCGGCACCATCGACATGATGAGAGCGGCCCAGGACCCGGATGACCTTGCATGGTTCCGGGCGCGTCGCGACGAGGTCTTCGGGCGCCACGGCGTGGATCCGTCGAAGTACGTCGTCGGCGGTTGCGGCAAGCCCAACGAGGGCGCCTGGAAATGGCACCGGCCGTCGACCTGCACCGGTGCGAGCATCTTCGGCGCCAATCTCGATGTGAACGAGAAGAATTTCGACTTCGTCTCGGACGTCTTTCGCAGCGGGATGGAGCGCTACTTCGAGCTGCTCAAGCAACGCCGCCGCGACCGTTACAACGAGGACGACATCCACGCCCAGGACTTCATGCGCCGCCGGTGGCTCGAAGACCAGCTGTTCTGGGACGTGCTCTCCAGGAACTTCGTGCCGTACGAAGCCTGGTCGGCAGCGAACGCGCCGCCCGAGGTGAAGTTCTGATTCCGGGTGCTGCCGCGCCAGGAGCGGTGCCAGGTGCCGCCAACCGGCAGTGAGCGAAATCGCTACCCGTTCTCTGGCATGACGACCACCTGCCGCGCGCCGGGCAGTGCGTCGTCGCGCCAGCGCCGGATCCGGCCGTTCTCGATCAGCAGCAAACTCGTGACGTTGAACTCCCAGTCGGGGTGGCCGTCGCGGCCAGTGTAGCGTTCGCTACGCTCGTGCAGGACGAAATCGCCCAGCGCGCTGAGGCGGAAGATCTCGAACTCGACGCGCTGCCAGCGCTGCATGAAGGCCGCGAGCGTCGCGTGGATCTCGGGCGCTCCGCGCTTCAGCGGGCCATTGCGGTAGATCTGGTAGACGCAGTCCGGTGCCAGGTGCGCGACGATCCGCTCCGGGTCCATCGCCGACCAGGCGGCGCAGAAGGAGCGCGCCAGCGCTTCGTTGTCGCGCTCGACGCGCTCGAGGGTCGGGTTTGCGCCGGGCGCGGCGCCGGCGGTGGGTCCGGTCCGGGTCATGGGCAGCTGCCGCCGGCGGGCCGGCTGGTGGCCGTGGTGCGCAGGAAGCCCGAAAGCGGCTGTTCGATGGCGATATGGGCGAACATGTCGATGCTGCTCGCGCCACAGCCTAGCGGTTTCGCCCCCGTGCGAGCGAGCGACTCCGGCCGGGGCGCGGCCGCACGGGCCAGACCCGGGTGACGGCTCCGCAGGATCCTGCTAGTGTTACCCCAACACTTACAATTGCTTAAGTTATATTCCTCGCGTGATGGCGAGCCCATGCCGCTTGACGCCGATCGCCGGCCCGATGCAATGAGATGCCGGTCCTCGGTCGGCCCGACCGCAGCCGGTAGCATCCTCGCAGGGCCTTTAATAAGAACGGATCGCCGATGCCAGCTCACCGACCGACTGCACCCCGACCGGCGCCTCCCGCCGCGGTGGTGCCGTCCCGTTCGGCGCTGTTGCTCGGCCAGTTGACCGGCCGTCGCGGGCCCGCGCCCGGGTTGCTGCATGACCGGCGCCATGCGGGCGACCGGCGACGGCATTCCGCCTGGTCGTTCCTGTACGGCGGGTTGCGTCCGCGCCGGCGCACGGGCCGGCGTGCCGGCGACGAGCACCGTATCTTCCTCGACTGGCACGAGCCGCGGGTGCTGTACCTCGCGCTCGCGATCCTGCTGATGAGCTGCGCCGATGCGCTGTTCACGCTCAACCTGCTGGCGGCCGGCGGCGAGGAGCTCAACGCAGTCATGCGGGCGCTGCTCAGCCAGGGCGTGCGCTGGTTCCTGTGGGCCAAGATCGGCCTCACCGCGTTCGGAATCGTCGTGCTCGTGGTGGCGGCCCGGCGCCTGGTGCTCGGGCGTTTATCGGTGTTCTGGATGCTGCGGCTGTTTTTTGCCGGGTACGTGGTGCTGATCGGTTGGGAAATCTATCTGCTCGGCTGGCGCGCGACGAAGACCGGGCCGGCGACCATGGATATCCTGACGCATTGGGTGGCGGGCTGATCCAGCGAACGGCGCGGCACGTCTGCACCAGCGATTCTGCCCCCGGTCGGTTCGCCGCGGCTTTCAGGGCGGGCGGCGGGCCTCTATCATTTGCGTTTGTACGGGTGTTGTCGGTCGTTCCATGAGCCAATCGCTGCAGGACTACTACCAGAGTTCCCCTCTCTTCGGTTCCAACGCGCCTTACGTGGAGCAGCTCTACGAGGCGTTCCAGCTCGACCCGGCCTCGGTGCCGGCGAACTGGCAGGCGTTTTTCCGTTCAATGGGCTCCCCGCCACGCCCCGTGGCACCACGCCCGGCGATCGCGGCGCGCCCGGGTGCCATGCCGGTGGTGCCGCTGCCGACGCGTCCGGGCGATGCCCGCACCGAGAAGCAGGCCGCGGTTGCGCGCCTGATCCAGGTGTACAGCCAGCGCGGTCACCAGGTCGCCGATCTCGATCCGCTCGGCATGGCGGAGCGCCACGTCCCCGACGTGCTGCGCCTGGAGTCGATCGGCCTCGGCGCGGCCGACATGGACACGGTCTTCTACAGCACCGGCATCACGAGCACTGGTGGCGCGCCGCTGCGCCTGAAGGACATCCTGGACCTGCTGCGGCGAATCTACTCGGGCAAGGTCGGCGCGGAGTATGCCCACGTCTCCAGCGAGCAGGAGCGCCAGTGGCTGCGCGAACGACTCGAGCACGCCATGCTCGGCGATCCCTTCGGCGCGGGGGAACGGCGCCAGATCCTCGCGCAGCTCACGGCCGCCGAGGGTATCGAGCGCTACCTGCACACGCGCTATGTCGGGCAGAAGCGGTTTTCCCTCGAAGGCGGCGACACGCTCATACCGATGCTGGACGACCTGATCCAGCAGGGCGGCTCCGGCGGGTTGCAGGAGATCGTGATCGGCATGGCGCACCGCGGGCGCATCAACGTGCTGGTGAACGTGCTCGGCAAGGCTCCGCAGGCGCTGTTTCGCGAGTTCGAGGGCAAGCAGCAGCCGGAGGCCATGAGCGGGTCCGGCGACGTGAAGTACCACATGGGTTTCTCCTCGGACATCCGCACGCCGGGCGGCAATGTGCACGTGACTCTGGCGTTCAACCCCTCGCACCTGGAGATCGTCAACCCGGTGGTGGAGGGCTCGGTGCGGGCACGCCAGGATCGCCGCGGCGATGCCACGGGTGCGGAGGTGCTGCCCGTGCTCATCCACGGCGATGCCGCCTTCGCCTGCCAGGGCGTGGTGACCGAGACGCTGCAGTTGTCACAGGCGCGCGGTTTCACCACCGGCGGCACCGTGCACCTGATCGTGAACAACCAGGTGGGCTTCACCATCAGCGATCCGCGCGACGCGCGCTCGACACCTAATTGCAGCGACGTCGCCAAGATGATCGAAGCGCCGGTGTTTCACGTGAACGCGGACGACCCGGAAGCCGCGGTGCTGGTGATGCGGCTCGCGCTCGATTATCGGCAGCGCTTCCGCAAGGACGTGGTGGTGGATCTCGTCTGTTACCGCCGGCACGGGCACAACGAGGCCGACGATCCCTCGGCGACCCAGCCGCGGATGTACCAGGTGATCCGCAAGCACCCGACGACCCGCCAGATTTACCTGCGCGGCCTGGTCGAGTCGGGCGCGATCGAGGCGAGCGAAGCCGAGCGCATGGCCGAGAACTACCGTGACCGCGTGGACCAGGGCCAGCCCCTGCCGCAGGCGGTGCTCGGCCAGATCGGCAACGAGTTCACCCGCGACTGGATCCGCCACCGCAAGGCCGACTGGAACGAATCGGTCGCGACCGCGGTTTCCACGGAGACCTGCGCCGAACTGGCGCGTGAGGTCGTGCACGTCCCGGCCGGGTTCACCCTGCACCCGCAGGTCAACCGCATCATGCAGGATCGCGGCCGGATGGCCACGGGCGAGTTGCCCATCGACTGGGGCTTTGCCGAGATGATGGCCTACGCGAGCCTGCTGAAGGAAGGCTACGGCGTGCGCCTCACCGGCCAGGACAGCCGGCGTGGAACCTTCTTCCATCGCCACGCGGTGTTGCACGACCAGGCGACAGGCGAAACGCACGTGCTGCTCGGCAATCTCGCGGAGCGGCGTGCCGCCCTGACCATCACCGATTCGCTGCTCTCCGAAGAGGCGGTGCTCGGCTTCGAGTACGGCTATGCGACCACGGAGCCGCGCTGCCTCGTCATCTGGGAGGCGCAGTTCGGTGACTTCGTGAACGGCGCGCAGGTGGTGATCGACCAGTTCATCAGCTCGGGTGAGGCGAAGTGGGGGCGGCTGTGCGGGCTCACGCTGTTCCTGCCGCACGGCCAGGAAGGGCAGGGGCCGGAACATTCCTCGGCGCGCCTCGAGCGGTTCCTGCAGTTGTGTGCCGAGATGAACATGCAGGTCTGCGTGCCATCGACCCCGGCGCAGGTCTTCCACCTGCTGCGCCGGCAGATGCTGCACGACCTGCGCAAGCCCCTGATCGTGATGACGCCGAAGAGCCTGTTGCGCCACCGCCTGGCCAGCTCGCCGCTGGCCGATCTGTGTCGCGGCCGCTTCCAGGCCGTGCTGCCGGAGGTGGACACGCTCGATCCGGCAGCGGTACGCCGCGTGGTCGCCTGCAGCGGCAAGGTGTATTACGACCTGCTGGAGGCGCGCCGGACGCACAAGCTCGCCGGGGTTGCGCTGATCCGCGTGGAGCAGCTCTACCCGTTCCCTGCGCGCGAGTTTGCCGGTGCGCTGGCGCTGTATCCGGCCGCGAAGCAGATCGTCTGGTGCCAGGAGGAGCCGCAGAACCAGGGCGCCTGGTACCAGATCCGGCACCGGCTGCAGGAGCCGCTCGCGGCCGGCCAGGAGTTGTTCTACGCGGGTCGCGCGGCGGCTGCGGCGCCCGCACCGGGCGTCTTTCAGGTACATGTTTACCAACAGCAGATGTTGGTGGACACTGCGCTTGGCGTCAGTGGCGGCTCATGATGCTGTTCGCGGCGCCCAATTCGGAGAGTTGAATCCATGGCCATCGAAGTCAAGGTTCCGCCGTTACCCGAATCAGTCGCCGATGCGACGCTGCTGGCCTGGCACAAGGCGCCGGGCGATGCGGTGGCACGCGATGAAAGCCTGGTCGAACTCGAGACCGACAAGGTGGTGCTCGATGTGCCGGCACCGATTAGCGGCATCCTCAAGGAGATTCGCGTGCCGAATGGCACGACGGTGCGCGCCGGCGAGTTGCTGGCCGTGCTGGAGCCCGGCGAGGGCAAGGCGACCGGCGCTGCGCCCGCGGCGAAAGCACCGGCTGCAAGTGCTGCGAGAAAGGCGGCGCCTGCGGCACCGGTGCCGCCCGCCGTGCCTGCCGCCAGGGCCGCACCGGTCGCTCCGCCAGCACAGGCGGCAGCCGGCCGGGCCGGCCCGGCCGCGCGACGGCTGGCCGCCGAAACGGGCGTCGATCCGGCGAGCATCGTCGGCAGCGGCCCGGGCGGGCGCGTGCTGAAAGCCGATGTCGCCGCGGCCACGGCGCCGGCAGCCGGACGCGACGCGGCGGCGGGCGTAGCGCCTCTCGCCCGCGCGCCAGCCACTGCGGGCAGCGAGCGCGAGGAGCGCCGGGTGCCGATGAGCCGCCTGCGGGCCCGCATCGCGCAGCGCATGGTCGAGGCGCAGCACAGCGCGGCGATGCTCACCACCTTCAACGAGATCGACCTGACCGAGGTGATCGGGCTGCGGGCCCGCTACCGGGACGCCTTCGAGGCGCAACACGGCGTCAAGCTCGGTTTCATGGCCTTTTTCGTCAAGGCCACGATCGAGGCCCTGCGGCGGTTCCCGGTGGTCAATGCCTCGGTGGAGGGCAACGAGGTCATCTACCACGATTACTTCGACATCGGGATCGCGGTTTCGACGGAGCGCGGGCTGATCGTGCCGGTGGTGCGTGACGCCGACCGCCTGTCGTTCGGGCTCATCGAGGCGGCGATCGGCGAGTACGGCCGCAAGGCGCGCGAGGGCACGATTGCCATGGAGGAACTCACCGGTGGCACGTTCACGATCACCAACGGCGGTATCTTCGGGTCGCTGCTGTCCACGCCGATCCTCAACCCGCCCCAGAGCGCGATACTCGGCATGCACAAGATCCAGGAGCGCGCGGTGGTGATCGGGGGCGAGGTCAGGGCGCGGCCGATGATGTACGTGGCCCTTACCTACGACCATCGCATCATCGATGGTCGCGAGGCCGTGCAGTTCCTCGTCGCCGTCAAGGATGCGCTGGAGGATCCGGCGCGGCTGCTCCTGCAGGTCTAGCAGGCGTTCAGCGATAGGGAGTTCCGGGATGATCAGCAAGTTCGATGTCGTCGTGATCGGCGGCGGGCCCGCCGGTTACGTGGCCGCGATCCGCGCGGCCCAGAACGGGCTGGCCACCGCCTGCATCGATGCCTGGCGCACGCCGCAGGGCGAGCCCTCGCTCGGTGGCACCTGTCTGAATGCCGGGTGCATTCCTTCGAAAGCGCTGCTCGAGTCCTCTGAGCTCTATCACCGCGCGCAGCATGAACTGAAGAACCACGGCATTCGCCTCGGCGAGGTCGGCCTCGACCTCGGGGTGATGCAGTCGCGCAAGGCGGACATTGTCGCGCAGCTTTGCGGCGGCATCCGGGCGCTGTTCCGGGCGAATGGCGTCACTTCGTTCGCCGGGCGCGGGCACCTGTTGCCTGGAAACAAGGTCCGATTCACGCCGCACGAGGGCGAGCCCGCGCTGCTCGAGAGCGAGCACGTCGTGCTCGCCACCGGCTCGACGCCGACCGTGCTGCCGTCGATTCCCTTCGACGGGAAACAGGTGGTCGATTCCGAAGCGGCGCTCGCGTTCGACGGCGTGCCGAAACGGCTCGGGGTCATCGGCGCCGGCGTGATCGGTCTCGAACTCGGCAGCGTCTGGCGCCGCCTCGGGGCGGAGGTGACGATTCTCGAGGCCATGGACCGGTTCCTGTTCATGGCGGATGCGCAGATCGCACGCGAAGCGGAACGGCAGTTTCGCCGCCAGGGGCTCGATATTCACCTCGGCGCGACCGTTCGCTCGGGCGAGGCCGGCGATGCCGGTGTACGCCTGCGCTACGACGACCGCCAGGGTTCGCACGAACTCGTCGTGGACAAGGTCATCGTCGCGGTCGGCCGACGGCCCTGCACGGAGGGGTTGCTCGACCCGCTCGCAGGAGTTGCCCTCGACGAGCGCGGCTTCATCGAGGTGGACGCGCATTGCCGGACCTCGGCGGCAAACGTGTGGGCGGTCGGCGACGTGGTACGCGGGCCGATGCTGGCGCACAAGGGTTCGGAGGAGGGCGTGATGGTGGCCGACCTGATCGCGGGTCGTTACGGCCATGTCAATTACGGCGTGATTCCCTCCGTGATCTATACCGCCCCGGAAATCGCCTGGGTCGGACGCACCGAGGAGGAGTTGCGCGCTGCCGGTGTGCAGTACAAGGCGGGCGCCTTCAATTTCGCGGCGAGCGGGCGGGCCCGGGCGATGGACCAGGCCGCGGGCCTGGTGCGGATACTCGCCGATGCGCAAAGCGATGTGATACTGGGCGTGCATATCGTCGGCCCGATGGCGGGCGAGCTGATTGCCGAGGCGGTGGTTGCCATGGAATTCCAGGCCACTGCGGAGGACCTGCAGCGGACCATCCACGCTCATCCGACGCTCGCCGAGGCGATCCACGAGGCGGCGCTCGCCACCGACAAACGGGCCCTGCACGCGGTCAATCGCTGACCGGGGACTGCGTCCCCCTCCGGCGCCCATTCGCGCTATCATGCCCGCGGGTTGTTGTCGCGGGCCCCGCCATCGGCGGGTCTCCCGTGTGTTTGTGCGGTTTACCCAGACTGATTGACAGCCCGTCGCGGGGCGGATAGCGAATGGCCGGTCACAGCAAGTGGGCGAATATCCAGCATCGCAAGGGCGCCCAGGACAAGAAGCGCGGCAAGGTGTTCAGCAAGCTGATCCGCGAGCTGACGATAGCCGCGCGCCTCGGGGGCAGCGACCCTGGGGCCAATCCCCGGCTGCGACTGGCGATCGACAAGGCCCGCGGCCAGAACCTGCCGAAGGACACGCTGGAGCGCGCGATCCAGCGCGGCGCGGGCCGGCTCGACGGGGTGCAGATCGAGGAAGTGACCTATGAGGGCTACGGCCCGGGTGGCGCGGCGGTGATGGTTTCCTGCCTGACCGATAATCGCAATCGCACCGTGTCGGAGATCCGGCACGTGTTCGCGCGGCACGGCGGCAATCTCGGCGCCGATGGCTCGGTCGGCTACCTGTTCAACCGGGTCGGGTTGCTGAGCTTCACGGCAGGTACCGATGAGGAGAGCCTGCTTGCCGCCGCGCTCGATGCCGGAGCCGAAGATGTCGTGAACAGCGACGACGGTTCGATCGAGGTGCTGACCGATCCGGCGGATTTCGAGGCGGTGCGCGATGCGCTCGCGAAGCTGGAGTTCGTGCCGCAGCACGCCGAGGTGACACTGCGTTCCGCGGTGAGCGCCCGGCTGGATCCGGATGCGGGCGCGCACATGCTGCGCCTGCTGGAAGATCTCGACGAACTGGACGACGTGCAGAACGTGTGCTCCAACGCGGATATCCCCGAGGAGGTCATCGCGCGGCTCTAGCGTTGCCTGCGGGCAGCCGCCTGTAACCGACATGGGGGAGTGGACTCGAATACTTGGCATCGACCCGGGCTCGCGCGTGACCGGGTTCGGCTGCATCGAGAGCAATGGTGCGGCATCCCGCTATGTCGCGAGCGGCTGCATCCGTACCGACGGCGCAGCGCTGCCGCCGCGACTGCGGGCGATTTTCGACGGGGTCCGCGCGCTGGTCGTGCAGCACCAGCCGCAGGAGATCGCGATCGAGCAGGTGTTCGTGCATCGCAATGCCGACAGCGCGCTCAAGCTCGGCCAGGCGCGTTCCGCCGCGATCTGCGCGACCTTCGGGCCGGGCGTGGCCGTGCACGAGTACGCGGCCCGGGCGGTGAAGCAGGCCGTGGTCGGACGTGGCGGGGCGGACAAGGCGCAGGTCCAGCACATGGTGCGCGCGCTGCTCCGCCTGACTACCCCGCTGCTGGCCGACGAGGCTGATGCGCTCGCCGTCGCCCTGTGCCACGCGCACAGCCGGCCGCTGGCGGCGCGACTGGCGGCAGTGTCCGGCCTGCGGGTGGTGCGCGGATGATCGGCTTTCTGCGAGGGGTGCTGGTGCACAAGGAGCCGCCGCAGCTCGTGCTCGAGGTCGGCGGCGTCGGTTACGAGGTGGAGGCGCCGATGTCCACCTGGACGCGCCTGCCGGCGCTTGGCGAGGAAGTGCAATTGCGCACGCATCTGGTGATCCGCGAGGACCAGCACCTGCTCTTCGGGTTCGGGACGGAGGCCGAGCGGCGTCTGTTCCGGGACCTGCTGAAGGTGAGCGGAGTGGGGGCGCGCATCGCGCTGGGTGTGCTGTCCGGAATCAGCGTGGAGGGTTTCGTGCGCTGCGTGCAGACGAGCGACATCGCCGCGTTGGTCAAGCTGCCCGGCGTCGGCCGCCGCACTGCCGAGCGTCTGGTCGTCGAGTTGCGCGAACGGGTCGAGCAGATGGCTGCCGCTGGCATCGTGGCGGCGGTGCCAATCCCGGCGGCGACCGCTCCTGCGACGCCGGAGAACGAGGTGCTCGATGCGCTCCTGGGGTTGGGCTACAAGCCCGCGGAGGCACGCCGCATGCTCGAGCAGGCGCGCCCGGCGGGAGCGGACACGGCGGAACTGCTGCGCGCCGCGCTCAGGGCCGCGGCGCCACAGGGCCGCGGCGGCTGAGTCATGAGCGAACCGGACCGCCTCGTGTCGAATGTTGTCCGCCCGGAGGAGGAGGTCTCCGAGCGCGCCATCCGGCCGCGCAGCCTCGGGGAGTACATCGGCCAGGCGGCGGTCAAGCGGCAGATGCAGATATTCGTGCAGGCGGCCCGCCAGCGCGGCGAGGCGCTCGACCATGTGCTGATTTTCGGGCCGCCCGGGCTCGGCAAGACCACGCTCGCCCACATCGTCTCGAACGAACTCGGCGTCAATCTGCGCCACTCCTCGGGCCCGGTGCTGGAACGGCCCGGCGACCTCGCGGCGCTGTTGACCAACCTCGAGCCGCGCGATGTGCTCTTCGTGGACGAGATTCACCGCCTGAGCCCCGTGGTCGAGGAAGTTCTCTACCCGGCGATGGAGGATTTCCAGCTCGACATCATGATCGGCGAGGGGCCGGCGGCGCGCTCGATCAAGCTCGACCTGCCGCCGTTTACGCTGGTCGGCGCGACGACGCGGGCGGGGCTCCTGACGTCGCCGCTGCGCGACCGCTTCGGAATCGTGCAGCGGCTCGAGTTCTACAGCGACGACGAACTGCTGGAAATCGTGCTGCGCTCGGCGCGCATCCTCCAGGTCGCCATCGAGGAGGCCGGAGCGCGCCTGATCGCAACGCGTGCGCGGGGCACGCCACGGATCGCCAATCGCCTGCTGCGCCGGGCGCGGGACTACGCCGAGGTCAAGGGCAGTGGTCGGGTCGACGAGGCGACCGCACGCGCTGCGATGGAGATGCTCGATGTCGATCCGAACGGTTTCGACGTCATGGATCGCCGCCTGCTGCTGACCATCATCGAGAATTTCGGCGGCGGCCCGGTCGGCATCGAATCGCTCGCGGCAGCCGTGAGCGAGGAGCGCGGCACGATCGAGGACGTGCTCGAGCCGTTCCTGATCCAGCGCGGCTTCCTGATGCGCACGCCCCGCGGCCGGATGGCGACCGCGCGCGCGTATCAGCATTTCGGCCTGCCGGTGCCGCGCAGCGCGCGGGAGTCATCGCTGTCGCTGTTCGAGGGCGACGCGGGACAGGGCGGCGAGCGTGACAACCGGGGAACCATGAAGGATGGTGGGTGACATCGGATGACGGCGAATCATTCTTTTATCGAACTGATGATGGGCGCGAGCTTTATCGTGCAACTCGTCATGTTGCTGCTGCTGGTGGCCTCTGTGACCTCCTGGGCGATCATCCTGCGCAAGCGGCGCGTGCTGCGTGAGGCGACCGCAGGCTCGGATGCATTCGAGACGACCTTCTGGTCGGGCGGCGACCTGACCTCGATCTACCGCGACGTGACGCGCGACGGCGTCGCGCCGACCGACATGGCTGGCCTGTTCGAGGCCGGGTTCCGGGAGTTTCGTCGCCTGACTCAGCAGCCGGGGCTCGGCGCGGAGCAGATCCTGCAGGGCTGCCACCGGGCGATGCGCGTGGCGCAGCTGCGGGAAATGGACCGCCTGGAGCAAAGCCTTGCGACGCTCGCGACCATTGGTTCCACCAGCCCGTACGTCGGCCTGTTCGGCACGGTGTGGGGCATCATGAATTCCTTCCAGGCGATCGGGAACGTGCAATCGGCGACGCTGGCGATGGTGGCGCCGGGTATTTCCGAGGCGCTGATCGCCACGGCGATGGGGCTGTTTGCGGCGATTCCCGCGGTGATCGCCTACAACCGCTACGCCGACAAGGTCACGCGCCTGGAGGTGCGGTTCGACGCATTCACCGAGGAATTCGCGGCGATCCTGCAGCGACATGCGCACGCGCGGGTCAAGGAACCCCGCGAGGAGCGCTAGATGGCCATGCGAGCGAACCGCAAGCGCCGCCTGATGGGCGAGATCAACGTCGTTCCCTACATCGACGTCATGCTGGTGCTGCTGATCATTTTCATGGTCACGGCGCCGCTGCTCACGCAGGGTATCGAGGTGGAGCTGCCGAAGGCGGCGGCCGAGCCCCTTGATGCCGGCAAGGACGACGAGCCGCTGGTCCTGTCGGTGGACGCGGCGGGACGGTTTTTCCTCAACATCGGCGATGACGAGGATGCGCCGATAGACGCCGAGCGTGTCGTGAGCCTCGCCTCGGCGGTGTTGCGGCGCAAGCCGGCGACACCGGTGCTCGTGAAGGCCGATCAGAAGGTCGCTTACGGGCGCGTGGTAGAAGCCATGGTCCTGCTGCAGGAAGCGGGCGCCGCCAAGGTCGGCTTCCTGACCGATCCGCCGGACACCCGCCGCCGTCCGTCGGGGCGTGGCGTGACCTGAGCCGGCCATCGTCCGATGGCGCGCATCCTGCTGCCGGAGCAAGAGTTCATCCGCGAGCACGCCACGGTGCTCGTGTTCTCGGTGCTGTTGCATCTCGCGCTGCTGGCCCTGCTGGCCGTGAATCTCAACCTGATGCCGCTGCGCAAGCCGCAGCCACAGCGCCTGGCAATCCAGGCAACGGTGGTGGATCAGGCGGCCGGCCGCCGCCGGGATCTCGAAAAGGCACGCCAGCAGCAGGCCGCCGCGGCAGCGGCCGATCGCCGCCGCCAGGAGGAGCTGGCGCGGGAGCGGCGCATTGAAGAGGAGCGCCGGGCGCAGGCCGAACGTGAGGAGCAGCGCCAGGCGCAGGAAGAGCGCCGCCGGCAGGAGACGGAGCAGGCGCGGCTCGCCACGGAGCGGCGCAAGGCGGAGCAGAAAAAGCAGGCGGCCGCTGAGGAGGCCCGCAAGGCCGAGCAGCAGAAGCAGGCGGCGGCAGAAGCGACCCGCAAGGCCGAGCAGCAGAAAAAGCAGGCTGCGGCCGAGGCAGCCCGCAAGGCGGAGCAGCAGAAGCAGGCCGCCGCCGAGGCGGCCCGCAAAGCCGAGGCGCAACGCCGGCAGACGCAGCGCGAGGCAGATCTCGCCAGGCAGCTCGCAGCCGAAGAGGAACTGCTCGCGGCGGCGGATTCGGGCCAGCTCGATCAGTATGCCGAGATCATCCGGCAGAAAGTGGAACGCAACTGGATTCGCCCGGCCAGTGCGCGCCAGGGACTCAATTGCGTGGTGCTGGTGCGGCAGATCCCGGGCGGCGAGGTGGTCGAGGTGCGGGTGACCGAGTGCAACGGCGACGCGGCGGTAGTGCGCTCCATCGAGGCCGCCGTGCTGCGTTCCTCGCCGCTGCCGGCGCCGCCGAACCCGGCCCTGTTCGATCGCAGCCTGCGGTTCGAGTTTCGGCCGCAGGACTGAACGTCCGGCCGGCGCATTCGGGCGCCGCGCTTGCACAATTGTGGCAAAACGGAACAATAGCGGCCCTCGCTCAGGGCAACGGGGATTTGGCATGCGTCGCAGAGCATTTTTCCTGCCAGGTGTCGCGCTGCTGCTCGCGCTCGCGACCGCCGCGCGCGGCGAGCTGCGCGTAGAGATCAGCCGCGGCGCTGAACGGCCGCTGCCGGTGGCGATCGTGCCGCTCGGGTGGCAGGGTGGTGCCGCGGCGCCGTTCGACGTGGCGGGGCTGGTGGCGCGCGATCTGGCCAGTACCGGCCGCTTTGCACCGCTGCCGGTCGCCGACATGCCGCAGCGTCCCACGGCCGCAGCCGAGGTGGATATCCCCGACTGGAAAATGCTTGGCGTCGAAGCGGTCGTCGTCGGGCAACTGCTGCAGACCGGCACCGACCAGTTCGATATCCAGTTCCAGCTGCTCGACACCCTGCGTGGTACGCAGTTGCTCAGTTATCGGCTGCCGTCGAACGCAGCCGGACTGCGCCTCGCCAGCCATCGCGTTGCCGACATGGTGTACGAGAAGCTGACCGGCATCGCCGGAGTATTCACGACGCGCATCGCCTATGTCGCCGTCAGCGGGCGTGCCGGCGGAGCAAACCGCTACCGGCTCATCGTCGCGGATGCCGACGGCGCCAATGAGCAGGTAATGGTGGAGTCCGACGAGCCCATCATGTCGCCGTCATGGTCGCCGGACGGACGCAAGCTCGCCTATGTCTCCTTCGAGAACAAGCAGGCGGAGATCTACGTGCAGACGCTGCGTTCGGGTGCACGCCAGAAGGTCTCGGCCCGGGCCGGTGTCAACGGCGCGCCGGCGTGGTCGCCCGACGGGAGAAAGCTGGCCCTCACGCTGTCGCGTGGCGCGGGCAATCTCGACATCTTCACGCTCGAGCTGGGCGGGCAGGTGCTGACACGGTTGACCGAGGAGCGCTCGATCGAGACCGAGGCGTGCTGGGCGCCTGACGGGCGTACGATCTATTTCACCTCGGATCGGGCCGGTGCGCCCCAGGTGTACCGTGTGCCGGCTGGCGGCGGAGCGGCGCAGCGGGTCAGTTTCGAGGGCAACTACAATGCCCGGCCGCGCGTGTCGCCCGATGGCAAGCGGCTCGCCGTGGTGACCAATGACCGGGGTAACTATAGAATTGCGCTCATCGATCTGGAGCGCGGCTATACCCAGGTGCTGACGGACGGCCGGCTCGACGAGTCACCGAGCTTCGCGCCGAACGGAGAAACGCTGATCTATGCCACGCGCGATGGCGGGCGCGGCGTACTGGCGACCGTATCGGCTGACGGGCGGGTGCGGCAGCGGATTCCCGCGGCTGTCGGCGATGTGCGGGAGCCTGCATGGTCGCCGTTCAGGGTAAATTGATGTATTCGTTTTCGAGTCCCGGTCATGAGCATCTTGTCGAGGAGTTCTGACGCATGAACCTGAGAAACATCGTCCTGGTCCTGGTGATCGCTGCCCTGGCGGGCTGTGCCGGCAAGGGGGCCAAGGAGCAGGAAGACCTGGGCTACGGCACCTATTCGGGTCAGCCGGGTGCCGCCGCCGGCGCGCAAGCCGGTGGAGTGGGTGAGGGCGGTCTCGGCACTGGCGCCGCATTCGACGATTCGGCCGCCGCGGGTCCACGCGCCTCGATGAAGAACCGCACGGTGTATTTCGACTACGATCGCGACGAGGTCAAGCCGGAGTTCCGCCAGCTCATCGCCGACCATGGCCGATATCTCGCCGCGAATCCGGCGGCCCGGGTCCGCCTCGAGGGGCACGCCGATGAGCGCGGCAGCCGCGAGTACAACATCGGCCTCGGAGAACGGCGTGCGCAGGCGGTGCTCCAGGCGCTGCTGTTGCAGGGCGCCGCGGCGAGCCAGGTTGCGACCGTGAGCTACGGTGAAGAACGGCCGGCCGTAACCAGCAGCGACGAGGAATCCTGGTCGCTCAATCGGCGCGTCGAAATCGTTTACGCGCAGTAGCGAACACGCTCCATGATTGCGATGCGCCCACGTCTCGTCATCGCCGTGCTGCTGCCGCTGGCGGCTGCGGGCTGCACGCTGACGCCGCCGGAGGAGGACCCGACCTACCTGAAACAGGTGGAGATCGACAATCGCCTGGCTCGCGTCGAGCGCGTGGTGGACAACCAGGGCCTGATGAATCTCCTGGCGGAGCTGGAAACCCTGCGCAAGGACAACCAGGCGTTGCGCAACGAGGTGGAGACGCTGCGCAACACCGTCGAACAGGGCGGTGAGCGCCAACGCCAGCTCTACCTCGACGTGGACCAGCGGCTGCAGGGTATCGAGCAGCGCACCACGGCGATTGCCCGGGCCGACGCCGAAAAGCCGGTGCTCGATGGCGGCTCGCTCAGCCCGGGCGAGTTGCCGGTTCCGGGCGGCGGTGCGCGCGCCAACTACCAGGCGGCCTTCGAGCTGCTGAAGCAGGGTCGCTACGACCAGGCCTCGCTCGCATTCCGCCAGTTCCTGGCGGCGTTCCCGGACAGCAACCTCTCGGACAACGCGCAATACTGGCTGGCCGAGAGTTACTACGTCCGGCAGAAGTACAAAGAGGCACTGCCTGAATTCGAAAAGGTCGTCAGCAAGTTTCCCCAGTCGCGCAAGATTCCAGACGCCCTGCTGAAGATCGGCTACATCAATTACGAGCTGAAGCGCTACGATGCCGCGCGCAAGGCGCTTTCGTCCGTGGTGCAGGAGTACAAGGAGACCACCGCCGCGCGTCTGGCCGGGCAACGACTCGAGGCGATGGCGAGCGAAGGGCATTGATCAGACGTCCTGCGGGCGTCGGCCGCATCGCCGAATGAACGACCACGAGGAGAAGACTGGCAGCCGCAGCCTGCAGCTGCGGGTGACCGAGATCTTCCATTCCATCCAGGGCGAAGCGAGCACGGTGGGTCAGCCGACCGTGTTCGTGCGCCTGACCGGCTGCCCCCTGCGCTGCCACTACTGCGACACGAGCTACGCGTTCAGCGGCGGCCGCCTGACCGAACTTTCCACGATTCTGCTGGAAGTGGCCTCCTTCCAGACACGGCACGTGTGCGTGACCGGCGGCGAGCCGCTGGCGCAACCTGCCTGCCGGGTACTGCTCGCTGCACTCTGCGATGCCGGTCATGCAGTCTCGCTCGAGACCAGCGGTGCACTCGACATCGGCGGAGTTGATTCCCGCGTGGTCGTGGTAATGGACGTCAAGACGCCGTCATCGGGGGAGGCCGCGCGCAATCGCAGGGAGAACCGCGCACTCCTGAAGAGCACCGACCAGGTCAAGTTCGTGATCGGCGACCGGGCCGATTACGACTGGGCCAAGGCGTTCGTGCAGGAAGAACGCCTCGGCGAACGCTGTGCGTTGCTGTTTTCACCGGCGTGGGGCCGGCTCGAGCCGCGGGTGCTCGCCGAGTGGATCCTTGCCGATCGCCTGGCCGTCTGCTTCCAGGTGCAGTTGCACAAGTACCTGTGGGGCGAGGAGCGGGGCCACTGACATGGCCCGGCGCTACGCAGGCCGCAGCATGTCGGCGGAGCGTTGAAGCGTGGCGCCGCGCGCGGTCGTTTTGCTTTCCGGTGGCATGGATTCGGCCACTTGCCTCGCGATCGCCGCCCGGCGCGAGCGCATGGACTGTTTCGCACTGAGCTTCGATTACGGGCAGCGCCATCGCGCGGAGCTCGCGGCGGCGCAGCGCATCGCCGCGGCATTGCCGGTGCGGGAGCATCGAGTCCTCGAGATCGGGCTGGGTGTCATCGGCGGGTCGGCCCTGACGGATCGCACGATCGCAGTGCCTGCGGAGCCGTCGGCGGGTATCCCCGTGACCTATGTGCCAGCTCGCAACACGGTGTTTCTGTCGCTGGCGCTTGGCTGGGCCGAAGTGCTCGATGCGGATTTCATTTATGCGGGTCTCAACGCCGTGGACTATTCCGGTTACCCGGATTGTCGGCCGGAATACGTCGCGGCCTGGCAGGCCATGGCGGACGTGGCCACGCGGCGCGGCGTGGAGGGCCGGCCGATCAGGCTTTGCGTACCGCTCATGGCTTTGAGCAAGGCGGAGATCATTCAGGAAGGCTGCGCGCTCGGCATCGATTACCGCCTGACGGTCTCGTGCTACCAGGCAGACGAGGTGGGGGCAGCCTGTGGCCGCTGTGACGCCTGCCGGTGGCGCCGCGCCGGCTTCACGGCCGCCGGTGTCCCCGACCCGACCCGCTATCAATGTGGTCGTGCGGGCGCTGAATAGAGGATCAGGCGCCGATCGGCTATGATGCGCGCCGCGCCGAAAGGCGCCTGCAGGAGTGCCAATCAGGACGGGCTGCAAGCCCGACCCCGGATTGCCGGGGGTGACGCCCTCCCGCAGCAGGCGCGCCTGCCATCACGACCCTGGCGTCAGCCAGGCGTCGTTGCCTCGCGGGGCCGTTAGCTCAGTCGGTAGAGCAGCTGGCTTTTAACCAGTTGGTCGCTGGTTCGATTCCAGCACGGCCCACCAGTCCTGTGGACGCCGCGTCGCGGCTTAACTTAATTCATGAACCTCGCGTCGCTGTTGTTGTAAAACCACGACAGTTGGCTGCTGGCAAGGGTTTCCTTGTTGCCATTGAACATTTCTTTCAAAAAGTAATGTAAGATGCCGCTCGCCGGAAGGGTCGTTGGGGTCGCAAGGGTTATTGCCACGAACACATCTGACCGGCAGCGCTTTAGTAATTTTTGAACGTGCACGTAAAGGAGTTTTGAATGAGAACCATCAGCAAGACCTTGTTGGTCGCCGCCGCGGTGGCCATCCCAGGGGTGACGCTCGCCGACAATCCGGCCTGGACGTATGGCGAGTTGGGCTATGTCCGCGCCGATGCCGGCAACGACTCGACCGACGCTTTCCATGTCGAGCTCAGCATGGGCATCGCCGACATGTTCCACATCCAGGGCCAGTTCACGGACGGCGACGTGCGTGGGTTCAGCGCGACCGAGGACGTCGATTTCGACGGCTACGAAGTCGTCTTCGGCGTGCATCCGAGCATTGGCGCCAACACGGATGCGGTCGCTTCCTTCAAGTTCTTCGACTACAGCTACAACGACCTGCCCAGCGGCCCGACCACCTCGTATGACGTCGATGCGGATGGCATGGGCTTCGGCGTCGGTCTGCGCCACATGCTCGTTCCGAATGTCGAGTTGAACACGATGGCCTGGTGGAACGAAGGCGAGCACGACTTCAACGGCTTCCAGCAGGACGAGGATTTCACCGACATCGAACTCGAGTTCGGCGGCCGTTATCTGTTCACCGATAACTTCTCGGCTGGCGTGCGAGTCGTCACCAACGACGCAGTGCTCTTTGGTGATTCCGCGACGATCGACGTGCGTTACCAGTTCGGCCAGGACTTCTTCTAAAAGATTTCTGGCGATTGGCTGAAGATGCCGGCCTCTGGCCGGCATCTTTTTTTTTGGTTCATCGCAGATTGGCGGGATCATCATGCGGCGAAGGCTGCATAGGACTCCGCCCATCCCCGGGTCTCGCCGCCGGCTGGCCCTGCGGGTGCCCTCGCCGGCGTGCTCGCTGCGGAGTGCGCGCCACTCGA
>WYBE01000033.1 GCA_011526045.1 Nevskiales bacterium
GAGACCCAAGGATGTCGAGTGGCGCGCACTCCGCAGCGAGCACGCCTGCGAGGGCACCCGCAGGGCCAGCCGGCGGCGAGACCCGGGGATGGGCGGAGTCCTATGCAGCCTTCGCCGCATGATGACCTCGCAGATCGGCGAAGAACCCCACGATATGAAGAACAGCAGGGCCGCCGGTGTCGGCGCACTGCCGGACGAGGAACTGCGGGAACGGATCGCGGCCGACGTCGGCAGCCACTGGCCCGCAACGGGGCGAGGCGGTGCCGGGCCGCCCGGGGCGGGCTTCAGTCGCGCCGCTTGCGGCGCGGCGGCGTGGCGCCGGGTGCGTCCGGCAGCCCGGTGTGCTGGGTGCGAAACGACAGCCCGCGGCGCGGCTGGCGGCGGCCTTCGTGGTGCCGGCCGGTGCCGGTCGGCTGCCAGGCAGGAACGAGCTGGTGGGGCGCACTGCCGATGAGGTCGGCTCGCCCCATGCGGCGCAATGCATCGCGCAGCATCGGCCAGTTCTCCGCATCGTGATAGCGCAGGAATGCCTTGTGCAGGCGTCGCACCTTCAGGCCCCTCGGGATACGCACGTTCTCGCTCGATCGCGTTACGCGCCGCAGCGGATTCTTGCCCGAATAGTACATGGCGGTGGCCGTGGCCATCGGCGCCGGCAGGAATGCCTGCACCTGGTCGGCCCGGTAGCCGTTTTGTTTCAGCCACAACGCCAGCTCGAGCATGTCCTCATCGCTCGTGCCGGGATGGGCGGCGATGAAATACGGGATCAGGTACTGCTCCTTGCCCGCTTCGGCCGAGTATCGGTCGAACAGCTCGCGGAACCGGTGATACGGCGCGAGACCCGGCTTCATCATCTTGGTGAGCGGCCCTTCCGAGATCGCCTCGGGCGCGATCTTGAGGTAACCGCCGACGTGGTGCTGCACGAGTTCCTTCACGTACTCGGGCGACTCTGCCGCGAGGTCGTAGCGTACGCCCGAGGCGATCAGCACCTTGCGGATGCCCGGCAGCTCGCGCGCCTTGCGGTACAGGCGAATCAGCGACGTGTGGTCGGTGTTGAGGTTCGGGCAGACCCCCGGGTACACGCATGACGGGCGACGACAGGCAGCCTCGATCTTGCGGCTCCGGCAAGCGAGCCGGTACATGTTGGCCGTGGGACCACCGAGATCGGAGATGACGCCGGTGAAGCCCGGCACCGTATCGCGCACCCGCTCGATCTCGCGCAGCACGGACTTCTCCGACCGGCTCTGGATGATGCGCCCCTCGTGCTCCGTGATCGAGCAGAAGGTGCAGCCGCCGAAGCAGCCGCGCTGGATCGCCACCGAGAAGCGGATCATCTCGTAAGCGGGAATCTTTGCCGTCCCGTAGACCGGGTGCGGCCGGCGCTGGTACGGCAACTCGTAGATGCCGTCCATCTCGCTGGTCGTCAGCGGCAGCGGCGGCGGGTTCAGCCAGACATCCATGTCGCCGTGACGCTGCACCAGCGCACGCGCGTTGCCCGGGTTCGACTCCAGGTGCAGGATGCGCGAGGCATGTGCATAGAGCACCGGGTCTGCAGCCACCTCGCTGTAACCCGGGATGCGGATGACGCAGTGCGAGCGCTCGGCGTTGTCCACCTCGCGCGAGGCATGGACGATGCGGTGATCGGCCGCCGCGCCGGTTTCAGGCGGCGGAGGAGGTGCGACCGCAGCCGCCGGTGCGCCGGGCGCCTCGATGCTCGTGGAGTCGATCTCGATCCATTCCGGCGTGATGTGCCGGCGCACGAACGCCGTCCCGCGCACGTCGGTAATGGCGCTGATCGGCTCGCCCCCCTCGAGCCGGTGTGCGATCTCGGCGATCTGCCGCTCGCCGTTGCCGAACACCAGCATGTCGGCTTTTGCATCGAGCAGGATCGAACGGCGCACCTTCTCCGACCAGTAATCGAAATGCGCGATCCGGCGCAACGAAGC
Organism: Nevskiales bacterium; assembly: GCA_011526045.1. Taxonomy (GTDB): domain Bacteria; phylum Pseudomonadota; class Gammaproteobacteria; order Steroidobacterales; genus QUBU01. The sequence continues at coordinate 1,944 of WYBE01000033.1, forward strand.
CTCGATGCCGCCGATGACCACCGGCACGCCGGGGTATGCCTCGCGCGCACGCTGGGAGTAAACGATCACCGAGCGGTCCGGCCGGTGGCCGCCCGCGCCGCCGGCGGTATAAGCGTCGTCGCTGCGGATCCGCCGGTCCGACGTGTAGCGGTTGACCATGGAGTCCATGTTGCCGGCGGTGATCCCGAAGAACAGCCGCGGCCGGCCCAGGGCCCGAAACGCCGCCACGTCCTGCCAGTCCGGCTGCGAGAGGATGCCGACCCGAAAACCCTGGGCCTCGAGGAAACGGCCGACGATCGCCATGCCGAAACTCGGGTGGTCCACGTAGGCGTCGCCGGTCACCAGAATGACGTCGCATTGCTCCCAGCCGAGCGCTGCCCGTTCTGCGCCGCTCATCGGCAGGAACGGCGCCGCAGCGGCCGGCGCGCGCTCCGGTTTCGGGTAGGAAAAGAGGTTACGTGCCGCGTGCATGGCGCTATGGTACCGGAGGCGGGTGCGGGCAGGCGTGGCCGTTCGGTACCATAGCGTCATGCGATTGCTGCTGGTCGAGGACGACACCATGATCGGCGAGGCCGTCCGCCTCGGGCTGCGCCGGCAGGGCCTCGCCGTGGACTGGGTGCAGGACGGCGCCGCGGCCAAGGCGGCGCTATCGGCCGAGAACTTCGACCTGATGCTGCTCGACCTCGGCCTGCCGAAGCTCGACGGATTGCAGCTGCTGCAGTGGCTGCGAGGCACCGGCAGCACGCTGCCGGTGCTGATCCTGACCGCCCGGGACTCGGTCGAAGACCGGATCAAGGGCCTCGACGCCGGCGCCGACGATTACATCGTCAAGCCCTTCGACCTCGACGAACTCGCCGCGCGCCTGCGCGCCGTGCTGCGCCGCCAGACGGGCCGCGCCGAGAACCTCGTAGAGCACCTCGGCGTGACGCTGAATCCTGCCAGCCACGAAGTGACCCGGGACGGGGTGGCCATCAACCTGTCTCACCGCGAGTTCGCGTTGCTCGAAGCGCTGATCGACAGGCCCGGCCAGGTGCTCTCGCGCACGCAGCTCGAGGAACGGCTCTACGGCTGGGGCGAGGAAGTCGAGAGCAACGCGGTCGAGGTCCACATCCATAACCTGCGCAAGAAACTCGGCGCCGATTACATCCAGAACGTGCGCGGAGTCGGTTACCGGCTGCGCGCCGCTTCATGACCACCATCCGCGCGCGGCTGCTCGTGTGGCTGCTCTCCGCGGTGATCGCCGCTGCCCTGTCCGGCGCGTTCACGACCTACCAGATCACGCTCGAGAGCGCCGGCGAGGTCTTCGACGAGCAACTCCAGCAGACGGCCTACTCCCTGCGCGACCAGTCGTTCGAATTCGCGCTGCCCCCGCAGCTGCCTGCCTCGGAGACACGCAACAGGGTCGTCGTCCAGGTCTGGACCGCCAACGGCGTACGGCTGTATTTCTCCGAGGTCTACCGCGAGCTGCCGGGGCTGCAGCCCCCGGGGTTCTCCAACGTCAAGGCCGGCAACGTGACCTGGCGGGTCTTCTCGCTGCCGAGCCGCGGCTACGTGATCCAGGTGGCCCAGCCGTTGGTGGTGCGCCAGAGCCGCGCCATCGGCCTGGCCCTGCAAACACTCACGCCCCTCGCCCTGATGCTCCCGATCCTGGGCGCAGCGATCTGGCTGATCGTCGGCACCCAGCTGAAACCGCTCGATCGCCTCGCGCAATCGGTGCGCTTGCGCGAGGCCGATGCACTCGAGCCGTTCGCCGAGCCCGGCCTGCCTGACGAAATCCGGCCGCTGGTCATGGCGCTGAACGATCTGCTCGCACGCCTGCGCACCGCCATCAATGCGCAGCAGGCGTTCATCGCGGATGCCGCGCACGAGCTGCGCACGCCGCTCACCGCGGTCCGCCTGCAGTTACAGCTCGCCGAGAAGGCCGAGAGCGAGGAGGAGAAAACTGCGGCGTTCGCGCAGCTGCGCCATGGTATCGGGCGCACCGCGCGCCTGGTCGAACAGATGCTGAATCTCGCGCGCCACGAGGCTTCTCCAATGGTGCGCGAGATCGTGGCGCTGGAGGCGCTCGCGCGCGAGGTGGTGGCCGATCTTGCGCCGCTCGCCGACGCGCGCCACCAGGACTTCGGGCTGGCGGAGTCCTCGCCGGCCGTCGTGCGTGGCGATCCGCACGCGCTGCGTATGCTATTGCGCAATCTTGCCGATAACGCCATCCGCTACAGCCCGGAGGGCGGCAAGGTGGACGTGAGCGTCGGCGTACTCGCCGGCACACCCTTCCTGCGGGTGGCCGATTCGGGCCCCGGTATTCCGCCCGAGGATCGCGAGCGGGTATTCGCCCGCTTCTTCCGTCGTGCCGACAGCGGCGTCAGCGGCACCGGACTGGGCCTGGCCATCGTCCGGAGCATCGTCAAAAACCATAATGCAAACATAGAGTTGTCAGACAACCCCGGCGGTGGCGGACTGAGCGTAACGGTCACCTTCCCGGTCGCCGCTGAAGATTAAGCATTCTTTAAGTAAACACCCCTACTCTGCGCACCATCGATTTGCGCAAGCGGTTGCCGAGACGCCCTCCCCGCAACGGGCGAAGACGACGAAGCGACCCACTCGAAGATCCTCCAGACGAGTCACGAATCGAGCAGGCCGGTGCCCCCCCCCCACCGGCCTGTTTTTTTTCCGTCTGCGTTCGCAGTGTTGCACCGACCTATTGCACCAATGTGAACCTCGCGGCACGCAGGCGGTCACATACCCGGCGCGCAGACTCACCGAGCAGCGCGTGTAAGCAAGTCTTAAGCGACGTTCACTAGTGTGAACATCCAACGGCTTGCATGGTGCGAATCAACAGTGAGTGGCACGCGTAACATGAATACAAAGTCGTTAGTTATCTCCGGCGTCGTCGTGGCTGCTGTCGCAGGCTCGGCCATTTTCCTCCCCACGGCATGGCACTCCCCCGCCATCGCCGCGACCCCCCCAGAGCCGTCTGCGACAACTTCCGCGCCGGCGCCGGCCTCTTCTCCCCCCGTTGTAGCCGGCCTGCCGGATTTCAGCACGCTGGTCGAGCGGTTCGGGCCAGCCGTCGTGAACATCACCGTCAAGCAGGAGATGCGCACGTCGGCCCGCGGCCGCTTCGATGACCCGATGGAAAGCTCGCCGTTTGCGCCGTTCTTTCGCGGTCTTCCGGCACCACCCGCCCGCCCCATGACCGGCCAGGGCTCGGGGTTCATCATTTCGGCCGACGGGCTCGTGCTCACTAACGCGCACGTGGTCGACGATGCGGACGAAGTCACCGTCAAGCTCACCGACAAACGCGAGTTCACCGCACAGGTGCTGGGCAAGGACAAGCTGACCGACGTCGCCGTGCTGCGAATCGACGCGCACGATCTGCCGTTCGTTCAGTTCGGCAACCCGGAAGACCTGCAGGTCGGCGAGTGGGTCGTCGCAATCGGTTCTCCCTTCGGCTTCGAGAACTCCGTGACGGCCGGCATCGTCAGCGCCAAGGGTCGCGCGCTGCCCGACGACACTTACGTGCCGTTCATCCAGACGGACGTGGCGGTCAACCCCGGCAACTCCGGTGGCCCGTTGTTCAACCTGCGCGGTGAGGTCGTCGGCATCAACTCGCAGATCTTCAGCCGCACCGGCGGATACCAGGGCGTGTCCTTCGCCATCCCCATCGACGTGGCGATGCGCGTGCAGAAGGATCTCGTGGCGGATGGGCATGTGTCACGCGGCTGGCTCGGCGTCGGCATCCAGGGCATGAGCCGCCAGCTTGCCGAGAGCTTCGGTCTCGATCAGCCGCGCGGCGCACTCGTCTCGCAGGTGATGCCGGGCAGCCCGGCCGCCACGGCAGGGCTCCAGGCCGGCGACGTCATCCTCGAGTTCGGCGGCAAGGCGATCAATGATTCCTCCGACCTGCCGCCGCTCGTCGGCGCCACCAGGATCGGGACCGACGTACCCCTGAAGGTCCTGCGCAACGGCAAGGAGAAGAACCTCACGGCCGAGATCGCACGACTCGCTGACGATGATGGCGGCGAGCCTGAGGCAACCCTCGGCTCCAACGGCAATGAGTCGCGCTCGCACCTCGGAGTGGCGGTCGCCGATCTGTCGGACAGCCAGCGCGCCCAGCTCGGCATCGAGCATGGCGGCGTCGTGGTCACACAGGTCAGCGATGGCCCGGCTGCCGAGGCTGGCATCCGGCGCGGCGACGTGCTGCTGCAACTCGGCCGGGAGCAGATCGACGGCAGCCAGAAGCTGCGCGAACTCCTCGACAAGGCGCCGCAAGGCAAGCCGATCCCGATCCTGGTCCGGCGTGGCGAAAACACCTTGTTCCTCGCGTTGCAGCCGGCCTCGCGAAACGGCTAGTCCCCCCTGTGACACGCCCTCCTGACGGGCGTGCGCTCCACGGCCGGGCGACCACGCCCGGCCGTTTTTTTTGGTTCTTCGCAGATTGGCGGGATCATCATGCGGCGAAGGCTGCATAGGACTCCGCCCATCCCCGGGTCTCGCCGCCGGCTGGCCCTGCGGGTGCCCTCGCCGGCGTGCTCGCTGCGGAGTGCGCGCCACTCGA
>WYBE01000034.1 GCA_011526045.1 Nevskiales bacterium
CGACGTTGATCGACGCCCGGCCGGCCGGGTTGCGATGGATGTCGCGGTGGTCGCGACTCACGTCGCTCCTACCGGGTGCTGACCAACCGCGGTGCTGAGCGGTGTGGTGGTCGCGACTCACGTCGCTCCTACCGGGTGCGGACCAACCGCGGTGCCGAACGAAGCGCTGTAGGAGCGGCGCCAGCCGCGACCGGCTCAGCGCGGCTTGGCTTCGCTGCAGGCGCGGCGCCAGCCGCCACCGGCTCAGCGCGGTTTGGCCGCGAAGTACAGTTGCTCCGCGCGCTGGCGCAGGGCCATGCCCCAGCGGCGGGCGAGGCGGCGGACTTCCTGGCCGGCCGCGACATCGTTCGCGCGCACGGCGCCGAAACCCGTGAGGCTGCCGGCCGGTTCTGCCGCGCGGCGGTCGCTGGCCGTAGCCAGCGTGCGGCCGGACGCCGCGTCGACGAACTCGAGCACCAGCGTGGCTTCGCCGACGGTGTCCACGAAGACGGCCGAGCGGCCCACCGGTTCCTGCGGGGGCACCCGCGAGACGATGTCGCGCAACGCCGGCCTGATCAGCAGCACGTCCGCACCGGGTGCCTCGACGAGGGCAAAATTCGTGCTCGCGGCGAGTTCCTCGCGGAAGATCCGTGCGAACGTGTCGGCCAGCTGCTGCTGATCGGCCTCGGCGACGGGAAACTCCGTCCGGGTGCCGGGGAAATTCGCCGTGCCGGCCATCGGCGCCACGGGCCGGAACTGCAACTCGAACGGCGCGAGCATCACCTTGTCGAACGGCGGCAGGCGTACGTCCGGGCTCAGCCACGTCACGTCGAGTCGCGGGTTGCGGGTCTGCAAGGACGGGTCGGCTTGCTGCTCCGCGTCGGCGGTGGCGGCAGCGAGCAGCAGCGGCAGCATCGCAGCAACGACGATTCGGGCGTTCACGAACGATGCACCTCGTGCGGTGAGCGGCGGGTCGCGTTCCATGGGACCGCGCCGGCGCCGGCGCGGTTCCCCGGCCGCAGTGCCCTGGGGGGGCACCGATCGTACGTGATTATCCGGGTGCCGTGCCGCGGTAAGCAGGGTATGATCCAGCCGGTTTCGGCAGCTGACCGCTCGGCCTTGGCAATGACGACAGGCAATCACCGGTTCGTGGCAACGCCGCGGCGCGTGCTCGCGGTCGTGGCGCTTGCCTGGCTGAACCTGCTGGTGCAGCCCTGCCTGGCGGAGCTGCCGCTCGTGACCGCCGGCATGGAGCAGTGCGATCACGACGGTGGTCCGCATCACGAGCAACCCTGCCCGGAGATGCGGGCAGTGGACTGCGAAGCGCCCGCCGACCTGGCCGGCACTGCACCGCAGGGCGACGGCGCGGCGCGCACGGGCGCGCTGCTCACGCTCCTGCCGGTCGCCGGGCCGGGACAGCATGTCACGACGGGTCCGCCCGATCCCGGCAACGCCACCCCCATTCACATCCGCTTCTGCAATCTGCGCAACTAGATCGCTCTTCGTTCGGACCGATCGTTTCCGGTTTTCGACGAGGAGAGCGTCATGCGTAATTTGTCGGAGCCCATGGGCTCCATCATCAGGCCATCGACTACGAGGCGGCGCTTCGTGCTGGGCATGGCCGCCAGCGGTGTTGCCGCCGCGCTGCCGCGCGCGGGTGCCTGGGCCGCAGCCGGCGAGCCCGGCGCCCTGACCGGCCCCGAGGTCGATCTCGACATTGCTCCCTTGCCGGTGAACTTCACCGGCCAGCCGCGCATTGCCACCGCCATCAACGGCTCCGTGCCGGGGCCACTGCTGCGCTGGCGGGAGGGCGATGAGGTGCGCATCCGCGTGGGCAATCGCCTCGCGGTGCCGACCTCGGTGCACTGGCACGGCCTCATCCTGCCGGCGGCCATGGACGGTGCGCCCGGCTTCAGCTTCACCGGGATCGACCCGGGTGAGTCCTTCGAGTACCGCTTCCGGCTGCGCCAGAACGGCACTTACTGGTACCACAGCCACTCGGGGTTCCAGGAGCAGACCGGGCACTACGGCCCGATCGTCATCCTGCCGCGGGATCCGGCGCAGATCGGTGCGGAGCGCGATCACGTCGTGATGCTGTCCGACTGGACCGACGAGGATCCGGTCGCGGTGCTGCGCACGCTCAAGAAGCAGGCCGACTATTACAACCGGCACCAGCGCACGGTCGGCGACTTCCTGCGCGACGCGCGCGAGCAGGGCTGGCGCAAGGCCGCAGCCGACAGCCTCGCCTGGGGCGGGATGCGCATGAACCGCACCGACCTCGCCGACGTGAGCGGCGTGACCTACACCTATCTGGTGAACGGCATGACACCGGCCGGCAACTGGACCGCGCTCTACCGGCGCGGCGAGCGCGTGCGCCTGCGCTTCATCAACGCCGGCGCCATGACGATCTTCGACGTGCGCATCCCGGGTCTGTCGCTGACGGTGGTTGCCGCCGACGGCAAGGAACTGGACCCGGTGACGGTGGAGGAGTTCCGCATCGCGCCGGGCGAGACCTATGACGTGATCGTGACGCCGGCCGACGAATCCGCCTACACGATCTTCGCCCAGTCCGCGGATCGCAGCGGCTACGCCCGCGCGACGCTGGCTCCGCGGCAGGGCATGAGTGCGCCGGTGCCGGAGCCGGACCGGCGCGTGGCACTCAGCATGGCTGACATGGGCCACGGCGCATCTACGGAGCATGCCGGTCACGAAGGTCACGACATGGGCCCGCCGAGCTACGCCGTGCTGCCGTCGGGCATTCACCACGCGCCGACGGAGTTCGGCGTGTCGGTGGACATGCGCGTGGCGACACCGAGCGCACGCCTCGACGTTCCCGGCGTGGGCCTGCGCGACAACGGCCGGCGCGTGCTGACCTATGCCGACCTTGCGAGCCGCTTCCCGGATCCCGACGGGCGCGAGCCCGGACGCACCATCGAGTTGCACCTGACCGGCAACATGGAGCGTTACCTGTGGTCGTTCAACGGCGTCGGCTTCATGGAGGCCGAGCCGTTGCGGTTCAATTACGGCGAGCGCCTGCGCATCGTGCTGGTGAACGACACCATGATGGAACACCCGATCCACCTGCACGGCATGTGGTCGGACCTCGAAAACGAGCAGGGGCAATTCCAGGTACGCAAGCACACCATCAACGTGCTGCCCGGTCACCTGAACTCCTTCCGCGTCACCGCCGACGCGCTCGGCCGCTGGCCGTTCCATTGCCACCTCATGCTGCACATGGAGAACAGCATGTTCCTGCCCGTGATCGTGGACGAGGAGGGCCGCCATGAAGCTTGATACGACAGGATTCGCGGCCGTGCTCGTCTGCTGGGCGTTCGCGGCGCAGGCAGCCGAACCGCTGCCGCCGGTGACCGACGCGGCACGTGCTGCAGCGTTTCCGGATGTCTCGGGCACGGACCTGCACGCCCACATGGAGCACGATCCGCTGACCGTGACGCTGCTCGCCGAGCAGTTCGAGTGGCAGGCCCGCTCCGGCGACAACGCGCTCAGATGGGACGCGGTCGGATGGGCCGGCTATTCCATGAACCGCCTCTGGCTGCGCACGGAGGGCGAGCGGCCGTCCGGCGCATCGGGCGAAGCGCAGACCGAGCTCCTCTACGGCCGCCCGGTCTCGGCCTGGTGGGATCTGGTCGCCGGAGTCCGCCACGACATCGGCCCCGGGCCGTCGCGCAGCTACGCGGCGATCGGCATGCAGGGACTCGCGCCGCAGTGGTTCCACGTCGAGGCGACTGCCTACTTCGGCGAGGGCGGCCAGGCCGGCGCGCGACTGCAGACCGATTACGACTGGCTCTTCACCAACCGCCTGGTGCTGAACCTGCGCGTCGAGGCGCACGGCTGGCGCGATGACGACGAACGCGCGGGCATCGGCAGCGGACTGGCGGAGATCTCGAGCGGGTTGCGCCTGCGCTACGAGTTGCGCCCGGAAATCGCCCCTTACGTCGGCGTCGAGTGGCGGGGTTTGTTCAGCGACACGGCGGACCTCGCCCGCGAGGCCGGCGAGGACCGGCGCGAGACGAGCGTGGTCGTGGGGCTGCGCTGGTGGTTCTGACCTGACCGCGGGTGCTGACGACCCGACGCTTCACGCTCTGGCCATTTCGGGGCCGGCCGGTGCGGGTGCGGAGCGCCGGGCAGCGAATCGCAGGTACAGCGCAGGCAGTACCAGCAGCGACAGCGCGGTCGCGGAGATGATGCCACCGATCACCACCGTCGCCAGCGGGCGCTGCACTTCCGCGCCTGTGCCGGTGTTCAGCGCCATCGGCAGGAAGCCGAGGCTCGCAACGAGCGCGATCATCAGCACGGGCCGCAGCTTCTGGAGGGCGCCCTCGACGACAGCGGTCATCGGGTCGTCGCCCTGTTCCAGCCGCTCGCGAAAGCAGCTCACCATCACGATGCCGGTGAGCACTGCAACACCCGACAGCGTGATGAAGCCGACACCGGCGGACACCGACAGGGGAATACCCCGCAGCCACAGCGCCGCAACGCCGCCCGTCAGCGCGAGCGGCACGCCGCTGAACACGATGACGGCGTCGCGGCCGTTGCCGAACGCGAGGAACAGCAGGCCCAGAATCAGGACCAGCGAGAGCGGAATCAGCAACTGCAGGCGTTGCGTGGCAGACGCCAGTTGTTCGAAGGTTCCGCCGAATTCCACCCAGTAGCCTTCAGGCAGGGTCAGCTCGGCATCCAGCCGGGCCCTGACGTCCTCGACCATCGAGCCCAGGTCGCGGCCGCGGGCATTGGCGCTTACGACCGAGCGCCGCTTGCCGTTCTCGCGGGTCACCTGGTTCGGCCCGGGCGCGATGTTCAGGCTGGCGATCTCGCCGAGAGGCACGTACAGGTGACCGGAGTCACCGTCGGCATCCGGGACCGGTATGGGAAGCCGGTTCAGGAAGTCGATGTCGGTGCGCAGCGCTTCGGGCAGGCGCACGATGATGTCGAAGCGCCGGTCGCCCTCGAAGATGTACCCCGCGTGACGGCCGCCGAGCGCCGTCTCGACGACGGCCTGCACGTCGGCGGTCGCGAGGCCGTAGCGGAACAGGGCGTTACGGTCCAGCTCCACCGTGAGCATGGGCAGCCCGGTGATCTGTTCGACCTTGACGTCGGCAGCGCCGGCAACCGGCTCGATCAGCTCCGCGACCCGCTGGCCGAGCTCGAGCAGCACGTCGATGTCGTCGCCGTAGATCTTCACGGCGAGGTCGCTGCGCACTCCCGAAATCAGCTCGTTGAAGCGCATCTGGATCGGTTGCGTGAACTCGTAGTTGTTGCCGGGAATCTCCTGCGCGGCGGCTGCGAGCTCGGCGACGAGCTCGTCCCGGCTCTTGCCGGGGTTTGGCCATGCGTCGCGGTCGTGGAGCATGATGAACATGTCGGCGACGCTCGGCGGCATCGGGTCCGTGGCGACCTCTGCTGTGCCTATTTTGGTGAAGATGCGCTTGACCTCCGGGAACTCCAGCAGCCGGGTTTCGAGCTGGGCCTGCATGCGCACCGCCTGGTCGAGCCCCGTTCCCGGAATGCGCATGGCGTGCATGGCAATGTCGCCTTCGTTGAGGCTCGGCACGAACTCGGCGCCCATGCGCAGTGCGAGGGCGAGACTCAGGGCCACCAGGACCCCGGCGCCGGCGAAGACGACAGGGCCGTGCGCCAGGGCCGCTGTCAGCGCGGGCCGGTAGGCGCGTTCGGCGGCCGCAACCACGGCGTTGGATTCCTCGGTCATGCGGCCTTTCATCGTCAGGGCCAGCGCCGCCGGGACGAAGGTGAAGGAGAGGACCAATGCCCCCACCAGCGCCATGATCACGGTGATGGCCATCGGCTGGAACATCTTGCCCTCCACGCCGGTCAGCGCGAGGATCGGGATGTTGACGATGATCACGATGAGCACGCTGACGAGGCTCGGCACGAAGACCTCACGCGTGGCGTGATAGACGGTGTGGAACCGTTCGGAGCGCTCGAGCAGGCGGCCGAGGCGGCGCTGCTCGTGCCCCAGCCTGCGCATGCAGTTCTCGACGATGATCACCGAGCCGTCGATGATCAGTCCGAAGTCCAGGGCGCCGAGGCTCATGAGGTTGGCGCTCACGCGGTTGGACACCATGCCGGTGACCAGCAGGAGCATCGACAGCGGAATCACCAGCGCCGTGACGATGGCGGCCCGCACGTTGCCGAGCATCAGCAGCAGGACGGCCACGACCAGCAGTGCGCCTTCCGCCAGGTTGATGGCGACGGTGGTGATGGTGCGATTGACCAGCACGGTGCGGTCGTAGACCGGCACTGCGCGCACGCCCTCCGGCAACGAGCGGTTCACGTCGTCGAGTGCCGCGGCGACGCGCTGCGAGACGGTGCGGCTGTTCTCTCCCATCAGCATGAAGGCGGTGCCGAGGACGACCTCGGCGCCATTCTCGGTGGCCGCGCCGGTGCGCAGTTCCTTGCCGAACCCGATGTCAGCCACGTCGCCGACGGCGATCGGGACACCGTTCCTGACGGCAACGACGATGCGCCGCAGATCCTCGGTGCCGCCGACCTGGCCCGGAATACGAATCAGGTTCTGTTCGCCGCGGTCCTCGATGTAGCCGGCGCCGACGCTGGCGTTGTTGCGCTCGATGGCATCGATGACATCGCCGAGCGTCAGGTTGAACGCGAGCAGCCGGGCGGGGTTCGGCGTGACGTGGAACTGCCGCACGTAGCCGCCGATGGTGTTGATCTCCGTGATGCCCGGTACGCGCCGCAGCTGCGGCCGCACGACCCAGTCCTGGTAGGTGCGCAGATCCGTGGCGGTGTAGGGCGTGCCGTCCGCCTTGCGCGCCGACTCGTCGGCCTCCACCGTGTACATGAAGATCTCGCCGAGGCCCGTGGCGATCGGGCCCATTTCGGGCGTGATGCCTTCCGGCAGCTGTTCGCGCGCGCCCTGGATGCGCTCGTTGACGAGCTGGCGGGCCCAGTAGATATCCGTGCCGTCTTGAAACACCACCGTGACCTGCGACAGGCCGTAGCGCGACAGTGACCGCGTGTACTCGAGGGCCGGCAGCCCCGCCATGGCGGTTTCGATCGGCAGCGTAATGCGTTGCTCGGCTTCCACCGGCGAGAAACCGGGGGCCTCCGCGTTGACCTGCACCTGGACGTTGGTGATGTCCGGGACCGCGTCGATGGGCAGGCGCTGGAAGTTGTACAGGCCGATCGCGACGAGACCGGCCACGATGGCCATGACGGACCAGCGATGCTCGATCGAGAACCTGATGATGTAGTCGATCATGGACCCGACACCCGCTCAGTGTTCGTGGCCGGCGGCGGACTTGCCGATCTCGGCCTTGATCAGGAAGCTGTTGTCCTTCACGTACCGTTCGCCGGCAGCGAGCCCCGTCTTCACCTCGGCGTGGTCGCGATCGGCACGGCCGAGCTGCAGCTGGCGTGGTTCGTAGTGATCGCCCTCGTTGATGAAAACCACGTCGGAGTCGCCCAGTCGCTGCAGGGCCGAGCGCGCGACCGCCACTGCCACCTCGGTCGCTGCGACCTCGACCTCGGCGGTCACGAACATGCCGGGTTGCCAGCGCCCGTCGCGATTGTCCAGCATCACCCGCAGCTTGACGCTCTGGCTCTCGCCCGACCCGATCGGTGAAATGAAGTTGACTGAGCCGCTACCGCTGACACCGCCGTCATCGGAGCGCACGGTGACTGCCTGACCGACCCGCAGCCTCGACAGATCGCGGCGGAACACCGCCAGTTCGGCGACGACGGTGGAGAGATCCGCAATCGTGAAAATGGTCTCCCCGGCCACGTTCTCGCCCGGGTTGACGTTGCGGCTGATGACCACGCCGCCGATCGGCGCACGCACCGGGTAGGTCTGCAGGCTCTCGTTGCTTTCCACCAGCGCCAGCGTCTCGTTCGCGACGACCCGGTCGCCCAGGTTGCGGTGGACCTCGCGGGCGATGCCCGGGAAACGTGCGCCCACGGCGCGGATGCGCCGCTCGTCGGTAATGATCGCTCCATACAGGGGCAGCGCTTCGCGGATCCGGGCCGGCCCCGCCTGGGCCGTGACGAGGCCCGCGTCGCGGGCGATACCCGGCGCGATTTCGACGCGCGACCCGCGCTCCTCATCGTGCTCGTCCGCGTGATCTTCCTCGTGTTCGTGTCCGCTCCCGGCGGCGGCAGGCGGCTCGGCACGCATGATGCCGAACAGGCCCGCCACTCCGAGCAGGACGATGCCAGCGATGATCAGTACTTGCTTGTTCATGTCGGTTCCCGTCGTGTCCGGGTGGGGTGCGTCAGGAGCGGCCGGGGCTGAAGACCCCGGTGCCGGTCAGGGCTTCCAGCTCGGTCAGCAGTTGGTGGAACTCGGCGGCGAGCTCGAGTCGCTCGAGCTGGGCGTCGAGCGACTCCCGTGCCGCCTGTGCGTACTCGCCGTAACCGAGCCGGCCCAGCCGATAGCCGCGGTCGATCTGCTCGAGTGCCGCGGCGGTCGCCGGCAGGATCTGCGTTTCCAGCACCTGCAACGCCTCGCGTCGCAACTCGATCTGCCGGTGCAGACTCATCACCATGCTGGTGATGGCCAGGCGATCCGCCGCGGTCTGGTGTTGCGACTGCTGCAGGGCCGCCTCGGCTGCCTGCGCCCGCGCCCGGCCGCGCGCGCCGGTGCCGAGTGGCACGGCGACACCAGCCACCAGGGCCGTGTCGCCCGGCTCGGACAGGTGGCGCACGCCGAAGGAGAGCGTCAGGTCGGGTTTCGATTCCGTCTCGGCCAGCCGCAGTTCGGCGGTGCGCAACCGCTCGACGGTGGCGAGACTGGCGAGTCGGGGCGATTGCTCCACGCGCCGGAGGAATTCGTCGATCGGCTCGAGCGGCGGGATCCCGAACAGATCGCCGGCAGCCGCGGGAACCGGGCTGCCCGGGTCGCCCCAGGACGCCGCGAGCGCCCGGCGTGCGAGGTCGAGCTCGGCCCGGGACCGCGCCACGAACAACTGCTGCCGGCCCACCTCGGCGCGGGCGCGATGCAGTTCGGCGCTCAGGCTCAGGCCGGCGTCGACACGACGTTCGGCCTGGATCTGGATCGCTTCGGCGAGTTCGAGAAACCGGCCAGCGGCCTGCAACTGCTCCTGGGCGCCGAGGACTGCCACGAACCGGCGCGCCGTATCGCCGGCGATCTCCACGGCGCTCACGTCCAGCGACGCGAGCGCCGACGCCTCTTCAGCACGGGCTGCGGCGACCGCGGCAGCGCGTTTGCCCCCGGGTTCCAGTGCGCGACTGAGTTGCAGCGTGGTCTCCAGCGCGTCGGTACCGCTGGTTTCGCCGGAGCCGGCGAAGTTCTCCAGTTCCAGGCCGGCTTCGAACGCCGGGCCAAACTGCGCCTCGCGCACATGCGCGGTTGCGACGGCGACCCCGGCGCGGGCGACTTCCAGACCGGGGTGGACGGACAGCGAGCGCTCCAGCGCTTCGCGCAGCGTCAGGGACTGGGCGTCGTCACCCTGCGCCGTTGGCGCGAATGCGCCCAGCAACAGACATACGGCCGTCGCGGCGCCCGTCAGCGCGCGGTCCGCACACTGCGCCACGTCAGTTCTCCCGCCGCAGCGGGATCCTGCCGTGGCGCGTGATCTCCCCACGGCCGATCGCCACGCAGGCGCCTATGGGGGCGGGTTGCCCGCGGCGTCCGCCGATTCCCGACATGTCGGCCACTGCGCCGTCCGGCACGATGGAGTGATCGGGCAGCGGGCAGCCGCCCGCCAGGATGGCAGGAGCAGCGGCTGCGCCGGTTGGTCGACGCAATGACTCGTTCATGGTTGCAGGTTCCGGCAGTTGATGGCCAAGGAAATCCGCCGGAGCACGCGCTGGTGCCAGCGCGCGCCCGGAGCTCGGATCAGCGCCGCAGCAGGGCGGCCGGACCTAGGCGATGGGAGGTTGCGTCGGAGGTTGCGGAATCTGCGGGCCCGGAGGCGGCATCTGCCACGGGCTGTCCGCGGCGAGCGGCACGCGCACGTCGGCCGGCGAGGCCATGGCGATCCCCATCAGGTGCACGCCGCCGAAATGACAGATGTCGCAGCCGAGCTGATGCTCCGCGGGGTCATGACCGTCATTCGCGTCGTGCCCGCTGGGCATGGCCGCCAGATCGGTGCCCTCGAACACGTCGCTGTAGTCGCTGGCGAACTCCAGGCCGGCGCTCAGCAGGGTGATGACGAGGCATATGGCGACGAGGCGTTTCACGGGCAGGATGCTACTGCATGCGTTGCGGCCCTAACAATACCGGCCGGGTTGTGGCAGGTCGCCGCAGGGTGGAGCCGCGGCCCGCCGGGTCTGACAGCCGGGGCCGTCATCCGTTACGTTGACCGGGCTGCCATTCGGCCGCGCCTTGCGGGAGAGCTTTGCGATGCTGCACTCCATGCGACGTATCGTGCTGGCGGGCGCGGCCTGTCTGCTGCTGGCCGGATGTGCCGGCGGTGGCGCCGTGCAGCCGGACCCGGAGCCCGCCCGCGGGCGCGAACAGCTGGTGCGCGCGTTCGATGCCGCGTGGATACGCGTGATCGCCAGCGGCAAGGACCAGGAAATCCTCGCAACCGAGCCGCCGAACCATCCGGGCATGGCACAGAGCTACATGGTGCGGCTCGCCGACTGCCTGCCGCAGCCCGACCTTGCGCCCTGGCCGGAGCAGCCCGAGGGGCTGTTCGCAGAGATCATCGAGCGCGGCACGATTCGCCGCCTCGTGCAGTCCGTGCCCGAGAGCCCCGCCAACACGTCGTATTATTTCTCGGGCATCGGTGAGAAGTACCTGCGGGCGGTGCTCGACGAGATCGGCAGGCACTACGGCGTCACGCTGCAACTCGAAGACGTCGCGCTGCCGCCGGGCCCGCTGCCGAGCACCTCGATGCTGCTCGCCGGAAAGGTGGATTTCGTGGACCAGCTCAACGCCACCGGCGGTGGCACGCAGGGACTGCGCCGGCGCATCTCGCGGCGTTTCACCTGCACCATGAGCGCCTCCGGCCAGTACATCCACATTCCGGCCGGTTCGCCGCTGGCCGGGCAGATCGACGACTTCAACGACCTGATCGCGCGGCCCGAGGTGCGCATCTGCGCCGGGCCGCTCACGACCCAGACGGCGCGCGCCTACATGCCGCGGCACCAGGTCAGCACGAAGTACGTCAATGACCTGCCCGGTTGTGTCGCCGACATCCAGGGCGGCAAGGCCGACGTCATCATGAATCCGCTGCCGAGCCTGGAGATCGCCGGCATCACCGGCTACACGGCGGTGGACACCCGCATCGCAGCCGGCACGCCGCTCTGGGTTGCGGCAGAGGGCATCGTGTGCGGCGACGACGGCAACCCGCGCACCGAAGACCCGTGCACCGAAGTCAGCCCACCGTAATCAACGGAGCCCCGGAAACGGGGACGGCAGTCGTTTAGGCCCGGCTGCCCTCAGGGCGCCAGCCGCTCGATGTGCCAGGCGGCGCGCTCCCGGGTGTAGAGGAAGCGGTCGTGCAGGCGGTTTTCCTGGCCCTGCCAGAACTCGATCGCCGCGGGCTCCACCCGGTAGCCGCCCCAGAACGAGGGCAGCGGCACGTCGCCGGCCGCAAACTTCCGGCGGATCTCGGCCAGCTGCTGCTCGAGCAGCGTGCGCGAGGAGATCGCCCGGCTCTGCTGCGACACCCAGGCCCCGAGCTGGCTCTCGCGCGGACGACGCGCGAAATACGCCAGGCTTTCCGCCGCCGAGGTGCGGGTCGCGCTGCCGCGGATCTTCACCTGCCGGTGAATCTCCGGCCAGAAGAAGAGCAGCGCCACCCTGGGGTTCGCGCTGATCTCCTGCGCCTTGCGGCTGCCGAGGTTGGTGTAGAAGACGAACCCGCGTTCGTCATAGAACTTCAGCAGCACCGTGCGCGAGGAGGGCTGGCCGGCGGCATCGACCGTCGCGACGTTCATCGCGTTCGGTTCGAGCGCCTGCGCGCGCACCGCCTCCTGGAACCAGCGGTCGAACTGCCGCAGCGGGTCGCCGTCGAGGTCGGCCCGGTGCATCGCCCGGCCGGCATATTCGCGGCGCAGGTCGGCGAGATCCCCGGCGATGTCGCTCATGTCGCGGCCCGCACTGATCCGCCGCTGCGGGTCTCAGCGGCGCACCACCACGCAGTCCTGGCCGGAGCCCTTGAGTTTCTCGCAGGCCGAGCGGGCGGCCGTTTCCGCCATCGCCGAGGTCCGGACGCGATAGACCTGGTCGCCGCCGGAGGGATTCTGGATCGCCAGCGTGCCGAGCAGCGCGTGGTGGCGTTTCTCCAGCCGCGCTTTTTCACTGCGAGCCTTGGCGAGCGTGCTGAAGGCGCCGAGCTGCACCTGGTAATCACCCTTGGGCGGTGCCACGGCTTTCTGGCTTGCCGCGCGGGCGGCGGGTTTCGGTGCCGCCTTCGACTGCGATGCCTGCTTGGGCGGTGCTGCCGGTGCGGGCGGCGGCGCTGCCATGGCGGCGAGCTGGCTGCGTGCCTGCTCGGCCTGCGGCGCGTCGGCGTAGCGGACCAGGAAGTCTTCCAGCGCTTCCTTGGTACCGGCCGCGACGGCTGAATCCCACGCGGCGCTGGTCTCGAGTTCGGCGATGCGCTGGCGCGATTCGCCCATGTGTCGCCCGGTGGGGTGCGCCAGCAGGTAGCTGTTGTAGGCCTCGATGGTGTCGGTGGCGAGCGCGCTGTCCCAGTCGCGCTGGTCCTTGATCGCGTCGAGCTCGGCCTGGGCCTTCTGCGCCCACTCGCCCTTCGGGTGCTTCTCGAGGAACGCCTGCCAGGCTGCTTCCGAGTTTTCCGCCTGCGCCCGCTGCCAGTCGGCTTCAGGATTCGCACAAGCCGCAACCAGGGCCAATACCGCGGTGGCGGCTGCCAGCCACTTGGTGGTCTTCATAAAGGAGTACCTCCCGGGCACTCAGACAACAACGGCGCGATTATCGGCCGGTGCCGGTTCTTTGGCCAGAGCGGCGGTCAGCGCAGCACGAGGCGGTTCAACCGCACCGTCACCTGCCCGGCGATGCGCACCCGGCCGCTCAGTTCCAGCGGGGCGCGGGTCTGCGGGTCGAGCAGCAGTTCCAGGTCGCCGTGCAGGCCGAACAACTCGAAGTCCTGCTCCTCGGCGGCCGCGTCGAGCGGGTTGGCCGCAAGGCGCAGCACGAGCGCCGGCATCCGGCCGTCACGGCGCCGCGCACCGTCCGGGCCTTCCTCCATGAAGTTCAGCGCGACCGTGCGTTGTCCGGTGACGTCGATGTCCACGCGACTGACCTGTCGCCGCGAGAAGGCGAGGACTTCCATGCGATCGCCGGGCCTGGCGAGGTCCGCGGCGGCGATCAACCACAGCAGGGCGGTCGGTTCCGTGACCGGTTGGTCGATATCGCCCGGCACATAGGGCCGCATGCCCTGCTCGACGTGGGTCCAGTGCTCCGGCGTCTGGGCCTGCTCGCTCCTGTTGGCCGGCCAGCGCGTGAAGTGAAAGGCGCCGCGGTCGGTGAAACGATAGGTGCGCAGTCGCGGCCGCGATCCGGTGTCGTGCTGGGTGCGCTGCAGCGTCCCGCCGGTGACGGGATCGAGCCAGAGTTCGGTCCGCGACTCGCGTCCGAATCCGCTCATGGCGTAGACCAGGTCGACCACCTCGGCTCCCGGCATCACGGGCCGGCCCGTCGGCGTGGTGCGCAACTGCGTGACGATCGTCCCGGCCGGGACGAGCTGAGCGGCGATGCTCGTGCGCGCGGTGAACATAAACCGGGAGGCGCTGAACTCGAGGCTGGCCCAGCGCACGCGCGCGGGGTCGAACTGGCCGGCCGCGGCCGGGCTCGCGACCGGCCATGCGATCAGCAGCAATGCCAGCGCAAGGATCTTCCGGTCCGCAAGGGCGATACGGCGCATGGCGGCAGTTAAGCGAAGGGCAGCGCGCGGGTCAACGGTGCCCGGTGTGCCGGCTGCGGGTATGCTTGCCGCCGATGCGTCTTTCACTGTGTCTTGTCATCGCGGCCGCTTGCGTTATCCCCTGGGCCGCAGCGATGGCCGACGTGAAGGTGGAAGGGGTGAGCGGCGCGCTGCGCGACAACGTGTTCGCGCACCTGACGCTCGACGAGGCGCCCTGCGATGCGCCGGCCTGGCGGGTGCGCCGCCTGCGGCGCAAGGCCGAGGCCGAGACCCGCACGGCACTCGAGGCGTTCGGCTACTACGAGCCGACGATCGCGATCGCGCACGAAGTCCGCGACGACTGCTGGGTCACCACGATCCGCATCAAGCGCGGCAAACCGGTGCGCCTGCGGCAGATCGACGTGACGGTGCTCGGCGACGCCGGCGGGGAGCCTGCCTTCCAGCGGTGGCTGCAGCAGAACCCGCTCAAGAGTGGCGCCGTGCTCAAGCACGCGGAATACGAAACGTTCCGGCAGGGATTCACCACCCTGGCCCGTCGCTACGGCTACTTCTCCGCCCGGTTCACCACCGCCCGCATCGAGGTGCACCCGCCCGAACGCGCCGCCGACGTCACGCTGCAATTCGACTCCGGCCCGCGGTTTCGTTTCGGCGACATCCGTTTCGAGCAGTCGGTGCTGCGCCCGGAACTGCTCGGGCGCTTCCTGGAGTTCCAGCCCGGCGATCCTTACGACGGCGCCAGGATCGAGGAGCTGTACGACGCGCTGCTTGCCACCGGTTACTTCTCGGTGGTGGACCTGCGTACCCAGCCCGGCGTGCTGCCGGACGACACGGTGCAGGTCACCGTCACGCTCACCGGCGCGAAACCGAAAGTCTATACGGCCGGCATCGGCTACAGCACCGACGTCGGCCCCAAGCTGCGCGCGGGCTTCACCAACCGGCGACTCAATGATCGCGGCCACCAGTTCGACGCGAGCCTGAGCCTGTCGCGGGTGCTGTCGGAGGTCGGCGTCAGCTACCGGCTGCCCCGCGACAACCCGCGCGTAGAGTGGCTCAGCGTGGACGCCGGCATCCAGCACGAGGACACCGACACCAGCGAGTCCTGGATATACAAGATCGGCGTCAGGGAGCTGCACCGCCGGCCCCGCGGCTGGATCGAGACCCGGTTCATCGACGCGAGCCTCGAACGCTTCGAGATCGCCGACGAGCGCAACCGCGAGTTCATGCTGACGCCTGGCGTGAGCTGGAGCCACAAGGTTCCCGAAGGCGCGGCCGTGATGCGCCCGGAACGCGGTCATCGTGTGTCGCTCAAGCTGAGCGGTACGGGCGGGATGCTCGCGTCGAACGCGGAGTTCCTGCAGCTGGGCCTCAACGGCAAGCTGGTGTTGCCCGCCTGGGCCGGCGCCCGGGTGCTGCTGCGCTCCGAGTTCGGCGCCACCGCCAAGGAGGAGTTCCGCGCGTTGCCGGCTTCGGTGCGTTACTTCGCCGGCGGCGACAACAGCGTGCGCGGCTACGATTTCAAGACGCTCGGCCCGACCGACGAGAATGGCAACGTGATCGGCGGCAGCCACCTGTTCGTCGCGAGTCTGGAAGTCGACCAGCGCGTCCGCGGGAACTGGTCGGTCGCAGCGTTCTTCGACAGCGGCAACGCCTTCGACAGCTTCTCGAGCGTGAGCCTGAAATCCGGTGCCGGCGCCGGCCTGCGCTGGTACTCGCCCCTCGGTCCGGTGCGCATCGATGTCGCCGTGCCGCTCGACAAGGATGCGCCCGACGACTGGCGCCTGCACGTCACCCTGGGGCCGGACCTGTGATGCTGCGTGTCGTCGGCGGCTTTGTCATGACCGCGCTGCTGCTTGCAGCGGGATTCGCCGTCTTCGTGCTCGACACCGCCGCGGGCGCCCGCTGGGTCGCCAGCCTCGCCGAGGAGTTCAGCGACGGCGTCCTGCGGATCGAGGGCATCGAGGGCAGCCTGAGCGGCACGCTGCGGGCCGATGCGTTGCTGGCCGAGAGCGGGGGCACCCGGATCCGCGCCGACGAAGTCGTCCTCGACCTGCACAGCTCGCAACTGCTGCGCGGACGGGTGGTGGTGGCGGCGCTGCGGGCCGCGCGCCTCGTCGTCGTGGTACCGCCGGCGAGTGATGCGCCGTCGGAGCCGTTTCGCATGCCCGCGATCACGACGCCGCTGCCGGTGCGCATCGACGCGCTCGACATCGGCGAGATCGAATGGCGTGGCGAGCCCCGCGTCGGGGTGACCGGTGTGCATTTCGCGGGCAGTCTGGCGGGCTCGTCGCTCGTGGTGCGCGAACTGCGCGGGGCGGTGGATGGCTTGGCCATGCGCCTGGCCGGCACTGCCGAACTGCTGCCGGAGTTGCCGCTCGATGTGCGCGTCGAGTGGCGCGCCGCCGGCGCGGCGTTATCCGGCGCCGGAACCATCCGTGGCGACCTCGATGCGCTCGCGATCGAGCAGTCGCTGCGCGTGCCGCACAGCGTGCAGGTATCGGCGACGCTGCAGGATCCCGCGGGCGAGCCGCGGATCGAGGCGGCAGCGGACTGGACGGCCATCACGACCCGCCTCGCCGGCATCGGCGAGGTGACCGCGCGCGAGGGCCATGCCGAACTGCAGGGCTGGATCACGGACTGGACTGCGACGCTCGGGTCCCGGCTGGAAGGCCCGGGCATTCCGGCGCTGTCGCTCACGGCACGCGCGCATGGCGACGGCGAGCGGCTGGTGTTCGACGAGGCCCGCCTGGCCGGCGCTGCCGGCACGTTGCGCGCCACCGGCGATATGACGCTCGCAGCCGAGCCGCGACTGCAACTCGCCCTGACGGCGAGCGACGTGGACACGGCCGCGTTCCGGCCGGGTCTCAGCGGCCGCCTCGCCGCGCGGGCGACGCTCGATGCGCAGCTGCCGGGCCGGCTTGATCTGCAGGTCACGGAGCTGCGTGGTCGGCTCATGGAGCGGCCGCTCACGGGCACGGGCCGGCTCGGTTACGCTGATGGGCTGCTTCGCTTCGATGGTGTCCGCCTGCAGGCCGGCTCGAACCGGTTGCAGGCTGACGGCACACTCGGCGAACGCCTCGGCGGGCGCTTCTCGCTCGATGCAGACGACTTGTCGACGCTGTGGCCGGGTGTGGCGGGGCATGTGACGGCACAAGCGACTCTGGCCGGGACGCTGGCAAGGCCCGAGGTGACGCTCGATGCGCGGGGTGGTGCGCTCGTCGCCAGCGATGCCGCGGTCGGGCAGTTCAGCCTGCGCCTGCAGACCGACGCGCGCCAGGCGCTGGACGCGCGAGTCACCGCCGCCGGTATCGTGGTCGCGGGCCGGCAGCTCGGTGCGCTCGAGGCGGAGGTGGAGGGCAGTCTCGGCCGACATCGCTTCGTCGCCACGCTCGGCCGGGAAGAGGTGACCGCGAGCATCACGAGCGCGGGCCGCTGGGATGGCACTACGCTCGCCCACGACGTCCAGGCGGCCGCGATCGCCTTCGATCCGCTCGGCGAGTGGCAACTCGCGGGCACCCCGCGCGTGCGGCTGCGCGCGGGTTCCGTCGAGGTCGGCGCTCATTGCTGGGCCCAGGCGCCCGCCTCGTTGTGCGTCGATGCGCTCGCGTGGTCGGCGCAGCGCGCCGAGATCAAAGCGCACCTGCGGGAGTTCGACCTTGCGCCGTTCGCGCCGTGGCTGCCGGCGGGGTTCGCGCTCACCGGGCGCGCCAACGCCGATGCGGACCTCGGCATGGACGACGGTGCTCTGCTCGGGCGGGCGCAATGGGAGCAGGACGGGGCGCAGCTGATCTTCACCGGAGAAGAAGGCGAGATATCAGTCGACTTCGACACCGCGCGCGCCTCGCTCGAGTTCGCGCCACAGGAGGCGCACGCGACTCTTGCCGTCGTCACCGGGGCCGGCACCCGTCTCGATGGTGCGGCGCGCATGAGCACGCCGCTCGGTGCGCAGGCGCCCCTCGAAGCGCGCGTGAGCGGGCGGCTGCCCGACATCGCGCTGCTGGTGCCGCTGCTGGTGGGCAACCTCGACCTCGCGGAGGTGGCCGGAGAGATCAGGCTCGACGTCAATGTCGGCGGCAGCCTGGACGCGCCGCAGATCGGGGGCACCGTGCAACTGGCCGGCGGCGAGGCAGCGTTCACGGAAATCGGCGTGACGCTGGACCGGATCAACGTGACAGTCGCCGGCGACGGCAGCAACGTCCTGCGGCTGCAAGGTACCGCGTATGCCGGCGCGCCGCTGGCGCTGGAGGGCGAGTTGCAGCCGCTCGCGGCGGGCGGCCCCGCGGGCGTCGTGCGCATTCGCGGCGAGCGGGTGGATGCGGTGCACCTGCCGAACCGCCATGTGCAGGCCTCGCCGGATCTTGTGCTCAGCTTCTCGCAAGGCGCGGCCCGCATCGACGGCGAGGTGCTGATTCCCAAGGCGGATGTCGTGCTGCGGGAGTTGCCGAAGAGCGCCATTTCGCCCTCACCCGATACCGTGGTCATCGGTCGCGAGCAGGCGGCGCCGCAGGCGCCCGCGCCGACAATCGGCGGCGAGATCGACGTCACCTTCGGCAGCGAGGTGCGCCTGCGCGGCTTCGGGCTGGACACCAGGCTGGAGGGCAGCGTGAAGCTGTCGCAGGCCGCATCCGGCGAGTTGCAGGGGTTCGGCGTGGTGCGATTGGTGGAGGGGAAGATCGGCAGCTACGGCAAAGAGCTGACCATCGAGCGCGGCACGCTCGGTTTTGCCGGGCCGCTCGACGACCCGCTGGTGGATCTGCGCGCCACCCGGCAGGTGGACTGGGAGGGGCGCAGGGTCACGGCCGGCGTTCTCGTGCGCGGGCCCGCGACGCGGTCGCAGACGACGGTGTTTTCCGAGCCGGCCATGTCAGAGGCCGATGCGCTGTCGTTTCTGATTGCGGGCCGCCCCATGCAGAACACGGACAGCGACCAGCGCTCCGCGATCTCCGGTGCGGTGTTCGCGCTCGGCCTGCAGCAGGCTTCGCCGCTGACCGAGCGTGTCGGCAGCGCGGTGACGCTCGACGAACTCGGCGTGCAGGGCAGCGACGTCGACCAGGCCGAGGTGGTGGCCGGCAAGCAGTTCGGCTCCGACCTCTACGTGCGCTTCACCTACGGGTTGTTCAACCAGATCGGCACCGTGCTTGCGCGCTACCGTCTCAGCCGCAGCCTGAGCATCGAAGCGGCGAGCGGCGAAGACCAGTCGCTCGATCTCATCTGGTCCGTCGAAACAGAGTAGGAGCCGCGCAAGCCGCGACGGATTTCGTCGCGATGATAAACGGCGCGGTGGTCGCGACTGGCGTCGCTCCTGCGACGTGCTGCCCACCGCAGCGTCGAGCGAAGCGTTGTAGGAGCGGCGCAAGCCGCGACCACCGCAGCGCCGACTGGCTCACTGAATCTTCTTCTTCACCGATGCGGTCAATGCGGCGATCTCGGCCTGCCGGCCGGCGTCGGCCGTCGCCCGGCCCGGGCGCGGCGGCGCCTGCTGCGCGGTTTCGAGATGCTGCAGCGCCTTGGCGTACTCGCCCGCGTCGTAGAGGAACTCGCCGTAGAAATAATTGGCGTCGATGGACGCAGGCGCGATCCGTACGGCCTTCTCGAGGTGCTCGCGTGCTTTCCTGTCGCTGCCGAAGCCGATCGGCCAGCCCGGCACCTTGTGATACAGCGTGCCGAGGCTCGTGTGGGCGGAGCCCGCCAGCGCGTCCTCATCGATCGCGAGCGCCGCTTCGAAACGCGAGCGCGCTTTTTTGGCGGCGCCGAGCGCGCCGAGGCCGCCGTTCACGCCCGCGTAGGTGCTCTGCACGATGCCGTCCCAGATCAGCGCCTCGGGGCGTTGCGGATTGCTGTCCGCGAACGCTTCCGAGCGTGCCATGAGCGCCTTGAACGCATCCTCCTTTTTATCCGCCGGCGTCTGGTAATTGGCGACGGCCCAGTCGTGCTGGATCGCCGCCAGTTCCGCGTCGAACGAATCCTGCGCCAGCGCCGGTTGCCAGCCACCCAAGGCAGACCACGCGAGGGCGGCAATCAGGGTTGCGAATGCTCTCCGGTTCATGCGGTGTGTCTCCTCGTTTGCGACGGGTCCGGCGCAGCCTGTTGGCGCCCTGCGTGGCGGCGGATGACGGGCAGTTGCTTTCTGATGGCGCCGTCCACGACGCCCGGCAGCAGCGCGTTGATGCGCGCAAAGAGTTTCTCGGGCCAGCCGAGCACCGCCGAGCGGCCTTCGCGCTCCAGCAAGCGTCGCGCGGCGCGGGCGACGGCCTGCGGCGGATCCATCGCCACCCGCAACTCCGCGTTCATCTGCTCGACGGTGCCCGTGTTGATCGGCGTGCGGGTGGCGCGTGGCGCCAGGTGCTGCACCGTCACGCGCGTATCGCCCAGTTCGCGTCGCAACGCCTCGCTGAAGCCGCGCATGGCGAACTTGCTGGCGCTGTAGGCGGCGTATCCCGGGTACCCGATGCAGCCGAACACGGAGCCCACGTTGAGGATCTGCGCGGCCGGCTGTGCCCTGAGATGCGCCAGCAGTTGCCGCGCGAGCAGCATCGGCGCGAGCACGTTGACGGAGATCGTCTGCGCGATCTGCCCGATGGCCATCTCCTCGTACAGGCCGAAGTGGTTTACGCCGGCGTTGTTCACCAGCACGTTGACCCGCCATGCGATGGCCCGCTGGCAGAGGGCAGCGCGGCTGTCCGTATCGGCGAGGTTCGCCACGACGGTCTGCGCACGATCGCCGAACCGCGTGAAGCGGTTCGCAGTGGCGGCAAGCGCGGTGTCGTTCATGTCCGCAAGCAGCACCGCGGCGCCGGCCTCCAACAGTTCCGCCGCGATGGCCGAGCCGATGCCGCCGGCACCGCCCGTGATCAGGGCGCGGATCTCGCGCGGCTTCACGCGCGTTTCCTGGCGCCGGCGGCGGCGAGCGGGACCGTGACTTCGTCGAGGCTGCGGAACATCTGCCCGTACAGCCAGAACATCGCACGCGCGCACTGCACGATGGCGGCCTGGTCGGCGGGCTCGGTCAGGCGGGCGAGAATGGACTTCAGGTCATCGACGTGCTGGCGGTCGAGCGTGCCGTGACTGCGCAGGTAGGTGAAGGCTCCATCGGCCAGTGCGAGCGTTGCCTGGATCCGGTCGGCGGCATGCAGCGCCAGTGCCACGCTGGTGCCTTCCAGCACGAACACCATGCCGAAGATGCCGACGGGGTTGCGCCGCTGCACGTTGTCATAGACATAGGCCACCAGCGCATCGGTAGCAGGATGCGGGACCGATGCAGTGACTGTCGGCACATCGCCGCCGGCGGCGCGAATGTCGTTCAGGATCCACTCGTCGTGCCCGATCTCTTCCTGCAGGTAATGCAGCAGGTCCTTCTGCAGCCAGGCGAGACGTGACGGCAGGTGGCTGCCGGCCGCCATGAGCAGCGGCACCGTGTGACGCACGTGGTGCCAGGCCTGGCTCAGGAAGGCGAGGTAGCGCGGCAGGGTGATGTTGCCCGCCAGCGCCTCGCGGATCGCCGGGGCTGCCAGCAGGAACTCGCGCTCGTGGCGGGTGGCTTCGGTCAGACGGTCATGGAAGGACACGCTTCGACTCCTGTATGCAGTTGGGCGATGGTGGCGCGGTAGTGCCGGAGAATGCGCTCGCGCCGCGGCCGGCCGTTGCTGGTCAGCATCCCGTTCGCCACCGACGGCCGCTCGACCATGACGCAGTGGCGCACGACACGCGCATAGGGGGGCAGGCGCGCGTTAGCGCGCTCGACGGCTGCGGCGATCGCCGCGGCGGTGACGCCCGGATGGGCCGGCGTGAGCAGGGCCACGACCTGCGGCTGCGCCTCGCCGCAGGCAATGGCCTGGCCGATGGCAGGTTCACGCGCGAGTTCGCTCTCGATCCACTCGGGCGAAAGATTGCGCCCGTAGGAATTGATGAACAGGTGCTTCAGCCGGCCACGGACATGCACGAACCCGTCGCGGTCGATCTCGCCGAGATCCCCGGTGGCGAATTCGTGCGCCAGATCGCCCGGGTCCTCGCCGACGTAGCCGGCCATGAGCGTGCCGCCCACATGGATTTCGCCGTGATCGTCGACACGCACCCGGGTATGGGGCAGCGGCTGGCCAACGCTGCCGCGCCGGTTGGCCGGCGGCGTGTTCAGGCAGGTGACCGAGGCGCACTCGCTGAGACCGTAGCCCTCGAACACGGGCAGCCCGAGGGCTGCAGCGCGCTCCAGCAACGCGGGCGAGACGCGCGCGCCGCCGACGGCGAAGAAGCGCCCGTTCTCCGGAGGGCGCCAGCCGGCTTCCGCGCCGGCGACCAGCAGGCGCAGCAGTTCCGGGACGAGTATCAGGCTTCCGGGCCGGCAGCCGGAGATCTCGGCGAGCAGCGTCGCCGGCGTGAGTGCGCCGCGGGCCATCGCGCCGGGCGTGGTCGCGGGCAGGTAACAGGTCACCCCGGCGAGCAACGCCGCGTAGAGTCCGGCGACATTCTCGAGCAGTGTCGCGAGCGGCAGCAGGCAGAGGTGGCGGCGGATGCCGAGCGGCTGCGCGACTGCGGCCACCGACCGGGCCACCGCCATGAGTGCCGCCTGCGTGAGGCACACGCCCTTCGGTTCCGCGGTGCTGCCGGAGGTGTAGGTGATCTTGACCGTGCCCGCAGGCAGCGGCGGCGCCTGCGCTTCGGAGCCGCGGCGCGCCAGGAGCGCGAGCCCGGTCTGCGGCGACGATGCGGCCGGCACGAAACCGAGCCCGAGTTCGAGCAGTCGCTGCGGATGGTCGCTCAGTACGGCATCCACGCCGGCGCTGTCGAGGGCGTGGGCGAGTTGCCCCGCGCTGAAGTGCTGTGGCAGGGGCACGTTAACCCGCCCGAGCGCGAGCAGCGCAAGATCGGTGATCGTCCATGCCCGGCCGTTGCCCGAGAGCAGCGCGAAACGCCGGCTCCCGCTGGCGGCGAGCCAGCGCTGCTCGGCGTGTACCAGCGAGCGCAGGCGCCCGGCCCGCAGCGTACCGGCATCGTCCACGATCGCGGTCACGTCCGGGCCGAAGCCGGCGAGCAGGGTGAGCGGCGGATGAATGATCAGCTGCTCCGGATCCGATGCGCCGCACCCCGGTAGGAGGGCACGTAACCCAGCATCACGCGGGGGTCGCTCGCGTAGTACACGCCCCAGTCGTCGGCGGTCACCACCACGCGCGATTTGTCGGCGCGGCCCAGTTCACCCAGGCTGATGCCAAGGTGACGCATGATGCCGCGCACGGTGCGGGTTGCCGTGAACACCACCCAGCGGTGGTGCTGATCGAGCAGGAACGCGGCGAGCACGCCGACCATCGTCACCGCAGTGGCGCAGTCGTTGCAGGCGAAGTTGCCGATCTCGGCCACCGCCCGGCGTGGAATCGTCCGCCCGCTGTGGCGAGCGGCGATCAACCCTTCCACCGGCCGGTCGAGGTACTGCTCGAGGTACAGGGGTTCGCGTGCGGCACCGCGGTAGCCAGCGGCGCCGATGATCCGGCCGGAGGTGTCGTACAGCCCGATCAGCACCGGCATGAAGCTGCGGACGGCGGCGCCGTGCTTGCGCCGGAAGCCTGCCTGGATGAAGGCCTCCAGCGCCGGCCGCCCTGCGGCATCGCGGCTGCAGACGACCACCCCGCCCGGCGTGCCGGCCGCGGCCGGCGGGCCGGGCCTGCCGTCCACCGCAGATGCTGCAACTGCTTGCGCTTCGATCATGGGATGAATTCCATTTCGGCCAGGCCGATGCGACCTGCCATCCGGTCTGCTGCTGAGACGGTACGGGGCGGGATTTTCAATCGCGGGTGGCGGGCAGGCGCCCCGAATCCCCATCACCGGGCGCAATATGCCCGCCGGTGGCCCGCGACGGACCTGGCCGGGGATTGATTTCGCGGCGAGCGTCCGTCTAAACCCACGAAGGCAGAGCAGCGCATGGACGATGGTATGCACGATGAACGACGACTGGTCCGTCGCCTGCTCGAAGGCGATGAGCGGGCCTTCCGTGAGTTCTTCGACGAGTACTTCGCCCGCCTGTACCGCTTTGCGCTGCCGCGCCTGAACGGTAACGCAGATGCCGCGCAGGAGGTCGCACAGGCCACGCTCTGCAAGGTCATGCAAAAGCTCGGGACGTTTCGCGGTGAGGCAGCATTGTTTACGTGGATTTGCCAGATTTGTCGTCACCAGATTGCGGATCACCTGCGCGAGCATCAGCGACACGCCGCCCGCATCGTGCTGATCGAGGACGATCCGCGCGTGCAGGCGGCGCTCGACGCGATCCCGTCGGCGGAAGAAGAGCAGCCCGAGAGTCGCTATGACGAGCGACGGCTCGGCAGCCTCGTGCGCTCCGTGCTCGACCGCCTGCCGGCACGTTACGGCGACGCGCTCGAGTGGAAGTACGTGGAAGGCATGTCGGTGGAGGAAATCGGTGCGCGCCTCGGCATCGGCACGACCGCGGCACAGTCGTTGCTGGCCAGGGCCCGTGTGGCCTTCCGGGACGCGATCGAGAAGGTGTTCGGGGCAGCGACCGCGGCGCAGATCATCGCCGGTGGGCTGCCGGGGGGTGAGGTGGCATGAACGGCAACATCGTTCAGCGTGACGAGTCGGACGAGCAGCAGCTCGCCGGGATCATCCGGCGTGCGGGGCCCCGTGGACAGCCGGGCATGGCCGCGCGCGATGCGGTGCGCGACGCCGTGCACGCCGAGTGGCGCGCCGTGGTGGCCGCGCGTCGGCGCCGGCAGCGTACGCGCTGGTCGCTTGCGGCGGCGGCTGCGGCGGCCGCGATGGCGGTATGGATCGGCATACCGCGGGTGCAGGCTCCCGCCGCGGTCATCGCCGCAGTCACGCGGGTTGCCGGCCCGGTGACCATCGACAACGGGTCGTGGTTGCGTCGCGCGGCGCCGGCGGTCGTCGGGGCTGCGCTCGCCGCGGGGACCGAGCTGCGCTCCGCGCCTGGTGGCCGCCTGGCGTTGCAGATCGGCGCCACCTCGGTGCGCCTCGACGGCGACAGCGCAGTGACGATGCTCGCGGCCGATCGCATCGCGCTCGAGCGCGGCGCCGTGTATGTCGACAGCGGCGCGGGGCGAACCGGCGAGGCCTCGCTCGTGATCGAGACGCCGCTCGGCGCTGTCGAACACCTCGGCACCCAGTACGAAGCACGTCTCGCACAGGACACCCTGCGTGTCATGGTCCGCGAAGGCGGTGTGCGGATCGAGCGCGACGGCGCGGCCATCGAGACGCAGGCGGGCGAGCAGCTGACCCTGGATCGCGCCGGTGACGTTCGCCGCCGGCCGATCGGTCGCGACGACGCGGCCTGGGCGTGGGCGGCGCAGGTCGCGCCCGCCTTCAACATCGAGAACCGGCCGTTGCCGGAGTTTCTCGGCTGGGTCAGTCGCGAGACCGGCCGCAGCATCGCCTTCGCATCGGCTGCCGCCGAGCAGGCCGCCGGCGCGGTGGTGCTGCGCGGGTCGGTCGCCGGGCTCACGCCTGCCGAGGCGCTTGCGGCGGTGCTGGCGACGACGGAACTCGACTACCGCGATACGCAGCCGGGCCCGATCCTGATCGACATCAGGCAGATTTCGCAGCAGGGCGAACGATAGGTCGCGATCCCCAACACCCCCGGAGCGCTGCTCCGGACTATCGTCGCCCATCCCCCGGGGCGGCAGTCGCCCCCTGGATTGCCGCCCCGATCTTGCCGGCCACCGCACTGCCGACCCGCCAGATCGTCAGCCGCTGCGAACGATACGGGAAGTCGGCGAGCGCCGCCGCGGTGATGCCGGGCGGCAGGCTGTCCTTGAACACGATGACGTAGGCGCCCGGGTGCAGAGCGGACCAGGCCGGCAGGTCTGCACGGGCGACGACCGGTATCGGTCGCGCCAGGCGGCCGGTGAACGTGAACTGGCCCTGGTAATGCTCCAGGGCGACGACCTCGGCGCCTGCGTTCTGCAGGTCGCGCACGGTAGCGGCCGCTGCGCGCAGATCGTGACCCGCTGCAACCGGGTTGTGCGCGAAACCGCTGAGCACCAGGACGAAGACACTGCCCATGGCGAGCGCGGCGCGGCGCGCGGCGGCAGTGACGCTCCCGTTACGCGCGGCCCACAGACATATCGGCAGCGCCGCGAGCGGCCATCCGGCGCCGGATTGCAAACAGCCCAGCCCATGCCGGTGCGCCGACCAGAGCAGCCAGGCGGCCGCGGCAACGGTCAGCAGCGCGGGCAGGCCGCCGAGCACGTGCCGCTCGGCGGCCGTCGCTTCGCTGCGGATGCCGGACAGGCTGCGTGCCGCGAGGATCGCCAGCGCCGGCAGCACCGGCAGGATGTAGTGCGGCTGCTTGCCGCTGATGAGCGATAGCGCCAACGTGACGCTCGCGATCCACACCACGAGAAAGGTGCGAGCCGCATCGCGTGCGATTGCGGTGCATCCTCGCCACGCGCCAGGCAGTGCAGTCCACGGCAGAAACAGCGCCGGGAGTGTGGGCAGGTAGAACCACCAGGGCCGCGCGTGGGCAAAGCTCTCGCCCATGCGATCGGCGGTCTGGTGCCAGAGGATTGCCGACGCGTATTCCGGGCCGCCACGCTGCGCCGCCGGCACGGCCCACAGCAGGGCGAGCCCGATGCCGAGCGTGGCGGCGCCGAGCAGCCGCCGGTACCAGTGTCCCGGTCGCTGCCGCAGGCCCGGCTGCCACAGGGGCGCCAGTGCCGCCGGCAACAAGAGCTGCGCAAAGATCACGGGCCCCTTGCTCAGGATGCCTGCGCCGATCGCCACCGCGATCGCCAGCCAGCCAAGCGGGTGCTCCTCCCGCGCGGCCGACCACAGCCCCCACATGCCGAGCAGCACCCACACGGTCAGCAGTACGTCGAACATCACCATCTGGGTGAAGATCAGCCAGGCCATGCAACCGGCGAGCAACCAGGGCGCGAGCGCCGCGGTACCGCGGTCCTGCGGCCAGAGCGCAGCGGCCAGCCGGCGCGTGAGGCCGACGCCGGCCAGCCCCGCCAGCACCGGGATCAGTCGCGGCCACCATTCGCTGACGCCGAACAATGCCCAGCCGGCGTGGATGATCCAGAACAGCGCGGGCGGCTTGTGGCTGTAGGGCAGGCCGTTGAGATGCGGGACCAGCACATGGCCATCCCGCCACATCTCCCATGCCACCGCGAGGTAGCGCAGTTCGTCGAGCGGCACCGGTGGGCGCAGGAGCATGGCCAGCAGGCCCGGCAGGATACCGAGCAGGACCAGTGCGAGCGCGGCCGGCACTGGCCGCACGCGCGCCCCGGGCAGGTTCGCGTCCGTGGTCGTCGCGGCCGGGCGGTTGCCGCTCACCGGTTGGTGTCAGCGAATTCGGGTGCGCCGTCGTCGACTGTTGCCAGAACCGGCTGCGCTGGCAGCGCGGCGGCGGGCGCAACCCGCCGATAGGGATCGGGTAGCGGCGGCGGGCGCTTGGCGAAGCGGGGCCGTATCCACAGGTACTGCGCCGGATCCTGGCAGATCCATTGCTCGAGCAGCGCGATCACCCGCGCAAGGTCGGCCGTCGCGTCGTCGCCCGGGAAATCCTGCAGCGCCGGCAGAAAGCGGAGCTCGTAACGGCCGCGATCGTCGATGCGGCGTGGCAGGTAGGGCACGACCTGCGCACCACTCAACCGCGCGATGTCACGCAGGCCCGCGTGCACCAGCGCCGGCTCGCCGAAGAAGGGCAGGAGCAGGCTGCGTTTGGACGGGCGCACCAGGTGGTCCGGGGCGTAGAGCACCATGCCGCCCTCCCTGAGAACCTGGACGAGGCGGCGCACATCACGGCGGTCGATCTGGCCGGCGGCGTAGCGGCCGCGGGCGGCGCGTGCGAAATGGTCGGCCAGCGGGTTCTTGCGGTTGTGGCGGTAATGCGTGTGCACCGGCAGCCCGAGCAGCGCGAGCAGGATTCCGGTCAGCTCCATGCAGGTGTTGTGCCCGCTGAGGAGAATGACGCCGTTGCCCTGCGCCCTTGCGGCCCGCACGTGCCCGAGGCCCTGGATGGTGACATGCCCGCGCAGCCGCTCGATGTCCCGTCCCCAGGCAAGCGAGGTTTCCGCGAGGGCCATGCCGAGCGACTGGAAGTGCTGCTGCAGGAGCCGCTCGTGCTCTGCGGCGCTGCGATCCGGGAAACAAAGCTGCAGATTGCGGCGCGCCACGTGCCGGTGGCGCTCCAGGGTCCGGTACGCCAGCCGGCCCGCGCCGCGGCCGAGACGCAGTTGCCAGGCGACAGGCAGGCGTGCGATGGCGCGTCCGAGCCCGATGCCGATCCACGTGGGCCAGAACCGGGGCGCGAACCAGGCGGCACGCAGGGTGGCTGCGCTCGCGGCGCTGGTCGTTGCCATCCGCCGCGAGCGGTGCAGCAGGTGCAGGTTGCGCGCGTAGATGAACAGCCCCGCACCCTGGCCCAGCACGAAGACGGGGTCGTGCCGGAAGAAGGCATAGAGGAACAGCACCAGGCCGCCGGCCACGCTCAGGTGCCAGAACGCCTCCGGGACGATGCTGCGGCCGGCGTGCTCGCTGGCGAACCATTGCACGAGAAATCGACCCGAGAACAGCGCCTGGCCGAGCAGCCCGACGCCGAGGAGCAGATGCGGGTTAATAGGGGTCACTGCAGCCCACGGCCCGCAAACCGGGTCTCGCAATGAGTTCTTCGCAGGCGATGCTGCGACGGTTGCGCCGGGACAGCCACCATACCCCGAGCAGGTCCGTGATCCCGACCCAGAGCCGGTCGTTGATGCCGTACTTGGAGCGGCCCTGCTGGCGCGGCCGGTGACCGACCGGCACGCAGACGACGCGATAGCCGAGTTGCTGGACCAGCGCGGGCAGGAAGCGGTGCATGTGGTCGAAGTAGGGCAGCTGCAGGTACAGCGCGCGGTCGACGAGCTTCAGGCCGCAGCCCGAGTCGGGCGTTGCGTCGCCGAGGAGTCGGGCGCGCACGCCGTTGGCGATCCGCGAGGCGAAACGCCGCAGGGCCGTGTCCCGCCGCTGCCGGCGGTGGCCGATGACGAGCCCGACCCGATCGGGATCCGGGGCCGCGGCCCGTGCCGCGATCAGGCGCGCAATGTCGGCCGGGTCGTTCTGCCCGTCGCCGTCGATGGTCGCTATCCGCTCGTACCGGGCGGCCGCGACGCCGTTCCACACTGCCGTGCTCTGGCCGCAGCGTGCGGCGTGCCGCAACAGGCGCACGGTGCCCATCCCGTAGCCGACGCCCCGCACGCGCCCTGCAGTATCATCGCCGCTGCCGTCATCCACGAAAATGATCTCGTATGGGCCGAGAGGTGCCAGGACGCTGCCGATGGCCTGTGCCAACGGCCCGACATTGCCGGCTTCATCGTGGACCGGAACCACCACGGAAATTCCGTCCGGCATGCACTTCGTCCCCTGCAACCGCCTGCCCATCTGTGCCTGTGACGCGGGTCGCGGGCGGAAACAATCGCGGGCCGCTATCGTCTGCGCAGCAGCGATTGATTGCCGGGGGCTGGCGCGTCTAACCGCCTATGGATTCTGGTCTGTACCCGGGCCGCCTGGCCCAACGCATCTCCCACGCCGCCGGCGGCCCCAAGACCCTGGTGGTGGGACTCGGCAAGATCGGCGACCTGGTGCTGCTGACCCCGGTGCTGCGGGCCTTGCGGACACTGCAGCCGCAACCCGAGATCCACGTCCTGGCCGGCTTGCGTAACCATCAGGTGCTCGCTGGTCATCCAGGCATCGAGCGTGTGCATGTCTACCCGGGCCGGCCGCTGGATGCGTTGCCGCTGATGTACCGATTGCACCGGGAGCGTTTCGATTTCTGGCTCGACCCCAAGGATCATCATTCCTACACCAGCCGCTTGCTGGTACGGATGGCGCGACCGACGGTATCGGTCGGCTTCAACGGCGACCCGCAGGGCAGATGCGGCAGCAGGGGTTGCTTCACGCACGGCCTGCCGGGACATCTCGATAACCAGCAGGTCCACGCCAGCAAGCGCGCGCTGAACGTCGCGGCGGCGCTCGGCATTCCTGTCGACGACCCTCGGCCCTGGCTGGGCGTGGCGCCGGAAGCCGAGCGGGAACTCGCCGGTTTCCGCTGCCGGCATCGCCTGGATCGCTTCGCCCTCGTGAACCTCTCGGCGCAGCGGCCCGAGCGACGCTGGCGGACCGACGACTGGATCCGCCTGATTCGGGGGGCGGAGTTCTGCGACCTGCCGGTGCTCGTCACGGCCCTGCCTGCCGACTCGGGGGAAGCGGAGCAGGTGGTTGCGAGCCGGGAGCGCACGTTCTTCTATCAGACCCGCAGTGTTGCCGACCTGCTGCCCGCTGTGCGCGACGCGAATTTCGTGGTTACCGTGGACACGGGCGTGGTGCACATCGCTTCGGCCTTCGACACGCCAATCGTGGCGCTCTACGCCAATGCCTCGGTGCAATTCGACAAGTACCGCCCGCTGTCGCGGCTGTGCCAGCCGGTCATCGGTTCCGGCGCGAGCAACACGGTGGCCGATATCCCCTTGCACCACGTCGCCGGTGCGGTTGGCAGCCTGCGGGCTGCTCTGTCTTGTGCCACCCGGCCGTCTGGCAGGCTCGTGCCGGTCGCCTGAGGCAGGGCCCGGGGGGGCGTTCGGTTAGACTGGCAGCGCAGGCCCTGCTGCCTGTTGGGGTTCGCCGGTTCGATGCCCGCATTCAGTCGTGCGTGCGCCACGCTCGTTGGCCTTGTCGTGTTTGCCGCCTGCCTGACGCCGTCGGTGCAGGCTGCGCCGCCCTATGCGGGACGCGCGGTCGACGCGGTACTGCGCGAGCTTGCCGGCTCCGGGACGAACTTCATTTACAACACGGAGATCGTGTCACCGGGGCTGCTCGTGACGGCCGAGCCGCTGGGACAGACGCCAGCCGCCATCGCCAGTGAGATTCTTGCGCCCCACGGGCTCGCGTTGCTGCCAGCCGGCGAGAACGCTTATTCGGTCGTGCGCGACGCCGGCCGGATGGCCGGTACGATCGCCGGGCGCGTGACCGACGAGCACGGCGTCGCGCTCGCCGGAGCGCGGGTCGGTCTGGCCGCGACCGGCCGCACGGCGACCACTGATTCGCGCGGTGAGTTCCGCCTCGCCGACGTGCCGGCCGGGCGCTACCGGCTCGACGTGACGGCCGACGGATTCGCGGGCGCGAGCCTGGCCCGACTGCGCGTTCGCGCCGGCCGGACTTCGCGGGCGCGCCTCGCGCTGACGGCGCTCGAGCCCGAGCTCGCCGAGATCGTCGTCACCACCAGCAGCTACGCCCTGGCCTACAACCAGCCGCAGGCGCATACGATCCTGACGCAGGCCGATGTGCAGGCGGTGCCGAAACTGGCCGATGAGCCGCTGCGCTCGGTGCAGCGGCTGCCGGGCAGCGCTGCGGCGGGCGTTTCGGCGCAATCGCACATCCGCGGCGGTGAGTACAACGAGACACGCATGGTGCTCGACGGCGTTCCGCTCGATGAGCCCTTTCACCTGAAAAATCTGCTCACACCCGTGACCGTGTTCGACGCCCGGGCGATCGAGTCCATCGATGTGTACTCGGGCGGCTTCAGCGCGGCCTACGGCGGTGCAATGAGCGGCGTGATCGATATCGCGACGCTGAGCCCGCCGGAGAAGCGCTATACCGAGCTCGGCCTGAGCCTGTTCCACACCAGCGCTCTGTCGGCGGGCGAGTGGGATGGCGACCGTGGCCAATGGCTCGCCGGTGTCCGGCGCAGCAATCTCGATCTGATAAGCCGGCTCGCCGATTCGGACTTCGGCGAGGTGGAGTACTTCGACGCCATCGGCCGCGCGAGCCTGGCCCTGAGCGACGACACGGAGATATTCGCGACGGCGCTCACCTCGCGTGACGAGGTCGACGTCAACACCAGCGACGAGACCGAGCGCAGCAACGCCGACTACCGCAACACCTATGTCTGGGCGGGTTGGCAGCAGCAGTGGCCTGGTGCGCTGACGAGTCGCCTGATCGTGGGGTTGACCGATCTCGACAACGACCGCAGCGGTATTATCGATGATCCGGGAAGGCGGGCCGCGAACGTGGACGACCGGCGCACTCTGCGCACCGGTGTGGCGCGACTCGACGTCGAACACCGGGCAGAGCGTGCGTTCACGCGCCTCGGTGTGGAGGGGCGCGAGGTGGAGTCGAAGTACCGCTATTCCAGCGTCAGTGTCTTTGCGCCGGATTTTCCGCTGCCCGGCGATGCCGGCGGGACGGTCACGCGTGCGCTCGATCCGGATCCCGACGGGCACTATATGAGCGCCTATTTCACCAGTCGTGTGCGGCTCAGCGATCCGCTGAGCGTGGAGGCGGGTCTGCGCTGGGATGACCAGACCTACGATGGGCTCGATACGCCCGAGCAGTTCGCCCCCCGCCTGAACCTGATGTACGACCTGACGCCGGAGACGCGGCTGCGGGCCGCCTGGGGCCGGTTCTGGCAGGCGCAGGGTCCGAATGAACTGCAGGTCGAAGACGGTGTGGACACATTCTACGAGCCGCAACGGGCGGATCACATGATCCTGAGTATCGAGCAGCAACTGCCGCTCGACCACCAGCTGCGCATCGAGACCTACCTGAAGGACTACGACCGCGTGCGGCCGCATTTCGAAAATCTCTTCGATCCGGTGAAGCTGCTGCCGGAGCTCGAGCCGGACCGGGTGCGGGTCGCACCGGCGAGTGCGCGCGCGCGGGGCGTCGAGATGCTGCTCGCGCATCGCGCCGACGCCGGCTGGTCGTGGTGGCTCGGCTACGGCTGGGCGCGGGTCACCGACCGGATCGACGGTGCCGACGTCGTGCGCAGCTGGGACCAGCGTCATTCGGTCAACGCCGGGCTGCGTTATTCCGGGCCACAGTGGGAGTTCACCGTCACCGACAGCTACCACACGGGTTGGCCGACCACCGAGCTCTACCTCGTCGCCGATCCGGACGGCGGGCCCGCGGTGGCGACGGTCGGGCCGCGCAACGGCGCGCGGTACGATGACTACAACAGCCTGGACGTATACATCATGCGCCGCTTCGAGCTCGAGGACAGCACGCTCGATGCGTTCTTCGAGGTCACCAACCTGCTCTGGCAACGCAATTACTGCTGCACGCAGTACGAGGTGACGCAGAACGACGGGGTGACCGTGATCGATCGCGACCTCGACTACTGGCCGCGCTTCATCCCGTCGCTCGGCGTGCTGTGGAGGTTCTAGCGGGCGAGCAGGGCGAGCGACCGCATCGGCCGCGCCGGGTCACGACCGCGGGCGCAACGCCGGCAGCACGCGCTCGCCGAGGATGCGAATCGTCTGCTCGGGCTCTTCGTAGATTCGCAGCGCGATTTCGGTGAGGCCGGCATCGCGGAACTGCCGCAGTCGCTCGATCTCCTTGTCGAGTTCCGCCAGCGCGGCGCAGGAAGTCAGGTTGTCGACCAGCAGCTTCACCACGCGGTCGGGAACGCCTTCGATATCCGGGCTGCGCCGGCGCAGGGCGTCGAAGAAGGCGCTGCGCTTGCGTTCGACGAGGTCCATGTCCGCCTCGTTCATGAAATGATGGTGATTGGCCCTGAGCAGCACGCCGCGCAGGGCGAGCCAGATCCGCGCTTCCCGCTCGGCCTCCTCGCGGGTCTCCTTGACGTGCCAGGCCCAGAAGTTGTTGAGGCGGAAGGCCGCGCGGTCGCGACCGGCCTCGGCCAGCACCGGGTCGATCACGGCGCGTGCCTCGCGCACCTGCTCGACGATTTTGTCGGAGAGCATGATGCCGTCGGCATGGCGCGCGGCCATGCGTTGCATCTGGCCGCGGTTGGCGCCGGCGTAGATCACGGGCGGGGTGCTGCGCGCCCACGAGGGGTGGTAGCGGCGTACGCGGAATATCTCGCCCTCGTAGGTCACCGCTGTGCCGCGCCCAGCCTGCCGCAGGATCTCGAGCGCTTCCTGTACGGCGCGCACCCGGCGCGTAGGCTTGATATCCATCGCGGTCATCGTGCCGCCGCCACCGCCGACGACGATCTGGGCGCGACCGCCGGACAGTTCGTTCAGGGTGAGCAGCGAAGTGGCCATCTTCAGCGGGTGCAGTTCGAAGGGGCTGACTGCAATCGGCCCCATGCGGATGCTGCGGCTGGTGCGGGCGAGTTCCGCAAACCCGAGGAAGGGATCGCGCGCATCGAGCATGCTGGAGACCCACACGCCGCCGAGGCCGTACTCCTCCGCCATGCGCCCGAGTGCTGCGATGCGATCCGGCGGCGAGTTGGCTTCGAGGATGAGATCGATACGCATACGGATCCTCCGGTCACTGGCTGGCGCGTGGCCGGGGTACTTTACGGGAGTGTGGCCGGGGAGTCAGGTGGCGTACGCCACCTGCCCGGGCGTTACGGCCGCACCGGGCGCATGGTGCGCCGCCGCGGCGGCGCAGGTCACGCCGCGCAACCAGCGCGGTGCCGCTACCACCGCGACGATGTCGCGCCGCCCGCCGCCCGCTGTTTCCGGATCGCCTTGTCGGCCACGAGGTCGCTGGAGGATGGCAGGCCGGCGTCGAGGCGCTCGAGCAGCCGCGTGATCGCGGGCGGACGCAACCGGTCGAACATCAGCCCGAGGCCGCTGGATGCCTTCCGGATCACCATGGCCTGCCAGCGGTAGGTACGCAGGTCGGTGCTGCCGGGCAGGGTGAGTTCCACCCCGATCACCGTGTTGCCGGAGAAAAGCTCCGGTGGAGTCTCGACGAACATGCCGCTGATGCTCACTTCGCGGATCCGCCCGGCGACAGGTATGCCCCCCGGCGGGTGCAGTGTCACGGCCGTCGCAACCGGACGGCGCGTGCCGAGACGATGTTCCATGGCCTTTCCCTCGCGTGTCAGGCCCTGCCGTCGTCGTCGCCGAGCAGGGCGTCGATTTCGATTTCGGCCGCCAGCCAGTCCTCGAGTTCCCGCCCGGGCTGAAAGCCGCGCCGTTCAGCACGGAAATAAGCCGCTTCGGCGATGAGTCGCTGCCGGTCCTCGCCGGCCAGATTGAGCGTCGCCTCCAGCAGCACACTCGGCGCACTGCGAGTCCGCCGCGTGGCCGGGGCCCTGGATGCCCGGGCCGGGTCGGTTGCTGGCCTGGAGCTTTCGATGGTTCGGCTTTGGTCAGCCATGTGTATCTCCTTTCCTGTCACCGCTTGAAGTCCGCGCGGCGGCACCGCCATGTGCCGATGCCTCGGGTGTGGTGAACCCGAGGCGCATCGACGAATCGAGCTGCCAGTCGTGCGCAACTGTTGCGGAACCCGTAACCGCAGGACGACTGTCGCGAAACCCGTGATGCGTCGAGAATCTTCTTCCGCATCCGGATAATGCGGACACGCGCCGGCCTGTGCTTTAACTTATGTTAACTTTGGTGTCGAAAGAAGCTCGTCCCGTTCAAGGCACTGTAAAGCCCCGGGGTGGCTCGTGCTGACGCCGCTCATCCGCAAGCTCGCACGCGCGGTCGAACTGACGCCGGCCGACATCAAGGCGCTGTCGGCGCTCGGTGCGAACCCGCGCCACTGCGCGGCCGGGCACAGCCTGATCGAGGCGGGCCGGCGGATGAGCGCCGCGGTCCTGGTACATGCCGGGTGGGCCTTCCGGCACCGCACCCTGAGCGACGGGCGCCGCCAGGTGATGGACTTCGTCCTGCCGGGCGACATCTGCGAGCCGACGGTGTTCGTCACGCCGCGCGCCGGCTTCTCCGTGCAGGCGCTGACGGAGTTGCGTTACTCGCTGATCCGCCCGGAGGATGTGCTGGAACTCGTCACCCGCTCACCCCGCATCGGGGTGGCGCTGTGGTGGGTGGAGGCGCACGAGGAAGCCATCACGCGCGCACACCTCGTCGCGGTCGGACGGCTGACCGCGTATGAGCGCGTCGCCTACCTGCTCTGGGAACTCTGGACCCGGCTGACCCTGGTCGGCGAGGCCGAAGGCGACGGTTTCGTGATGCCGGCCAGCCAGGAACTGATCGCGGACGCGGCCGGCCTGAGCTATGTGCACGTCAGCCGCACGCTGCGCCGCCTCGAGCGGGAGGGGATCATCCGGCGCTCGAAACGGCTCTGGCGCATCGTCGATGCGGGCCGCATCCAGCAGGCCGCGCAGCTCATGGACGGTTTGCACCTGACCGCGCCGCTGTCGCGAAAGATCCAGCAGCGCCTGAAATAATGATGCCGGTCCGCACGGACTTGCAGCAGGCCGTTTTAGAAGGTTCATCGCCAATCTGCGGTAAGGCAGCGGACCCTCGGTGGAGGATGCGGTGGTCGCGGCGAGACCCGGAGACGGGCAGAGTCCGGCGCCCGCCGGTGGGAGCAGAACCGTAATTAAGAGCGTCGCGAGAGCCCGGTAGCCTGCTAGCCGAGATGGCCGCGGCCGATGTCCTGCTCCTGCCGCGAAATCTCCGTTCCGGCGCGCGCGAGGCTCACCCGCCAGCGCATGCCGATGCCGGCTTCGCCGCCGCCGGTCTCCGACTCGATGCTGATCTGCACGCGGTCGCCCGGCAGCGCCTGCAGCGGTGTTGCGATCGGCGCAAACACCTGCTCCCAGTGGGTGGGAGCGGCGTGCGGGCTGGTGCTGAGGACGACGCCGGGCACGAGTTCGCAGTCCCACCACAACGCGAAACCGTGGATCGCGGTCGTCGTGCCGATGTCCCAGTATGCGGTGCCGCGCCGTTCGCTGCTTGCTTCGCCGGCGAGGTCGATCTCATCCCAGCGTTGCGCGGCCGTGTCACCCGCCAGCAGTTCGTCCGCGCCGATGCGCCGCACGTAGAGGTTGTCGAATGACACCGCGCGCGCGGCGCTGAAGTCGAGCCCCGCGGGTGCGCGATCCCAGCTGTGCAGTTCGTCCGTGAACCGGTCCGCGACGACCGGTGCAACATACTGGCTGATTCGCCGCGGAATGAGCGTGCCGCCGTTCACCAGGAAGCGGCGGGCGTCGGCGAGCGTTTCGAGTGCGTTCTCCTCCAGCGCGAGATTGCCGAGGATCTCGGCGACCACGATGTCGACGCGCGGCGGGTCGATGATCTCGGCCGAGTGCACCGGCCAGAAGTACAGGCCGGTGATTGCGTTCGCCTCCGCCAGGCGTTGCGCCAGGGCGATCACCGCGCCGTGCTCGATCAGGTGCACCTCGCGCGCGCCGAGTCGCCGCGCCATGAAGCCGAGGACGCCCGTGCCGGCACCGATGTCGGCAACGCTCGACTGGCCCGGCACGATCACGCGGCGCAGGGCCGCCTCGAACGCGGCCGAGCGCACAGCGTCGGCCAGCATGCGGCGGTGGAACTCGATCAGCATGGTGCACGTGCCCGCAGTCGTGGTGCCCGGACTCTAGCACGGCGGTCGCGCTGCCCGGGGTCCGTGCTATTCTCGCGGCAAGCACATTCGCGCAATGGAGACGACATGCTGCTGCAAGTCACCGGCGACATCCTGCTGAGCAGGACCCAGGTCATCGCTCACGGTGTCGCGCCCAACGACGACTTCCGCCAGGGCCTGGCGCTGGCACTGCGCCAGCAGTGGCCGGCGATGTACAAGGACTTCCGCCACTACTGCCAGTCGACCCACGCGAAGCCCGGAGGCCTGTGGGCCTGGGCCGGGACGGGTGGCCGGCGGATCGTCGGCCTGTTCACCCAGGAGGCGGCCTACGGCAAGGGCGCAAAGCCCGGGCGGGCCACGGTGCCCTATGTGAACCATGCGCTGCGCAACTTGCGCGAACTCGCGCTCGCGGAAAAATTCCGGAGCATTGCGCTGCCTCGGCTTGCCACGGGCGTCGGCCGGCTCGACTGGAGCGACGTCGAGCCGTTCATTCACGAGAACCTTGGCGATCTCGGCATCCCGGTAGTGATCTACACCACGTATCGCAAGGGGGTCGAGGCCAAGCTGCCGGAGCACATGCAAGTTTGAATGCCGCCGCATTCTTCTTGTGGAGCACGAGTGTGCCGACGTCGTCCCGGAGTCCACCGGCGTCAGCCGTTCGCAACGCAACTGCCGTCGCCAAGCTGCCGTGTGCCTCTCGCCAGATCGTCAAATGCTCCGGTAGCGCTGCTCCGGAATCTCGATGGTGAAGGCGTACAGGCTCACCAGCACGAACAGCGCGGCGCCGGCGTAGAGCACTGCCGGGGTTCCGAGTCGGTAGACGGAGGTTCCGACCAGCGGGCCGAAAATCGCGCCGACGGTATTGGCTGCCGCGAGGTAACCGGAGGCCGCGCCCTGCTGGTGGGGTTCCACCGTCATGCTCGCGCCGCCGCTGATGCCCGGCGTGGCGCACGCAAACGCGAGGCCGAGCACGGCGAAGCCGGCGACCAGCCCGAGCGTGCTGTGCGCCGCGGCCATGACGAGCAGCGAAGTGGCGAACGCCGGCCCGCAGCAGCGCAGCAGCACCCGGGGCCGGATCCGCCGCATCTGGAACACCACGCCCTGCATCACGGTGATCACCACCGCCATCGCCACCAGACAGATACTCGCGACGCGCACGACGCCGGCTGGTTCGGCGACTCCGAGGCGGTCCTGGATGAAAAACGCGGTGGTGATCTGTACCGAGGAAAACGTCAGGAAGAACGCCAGCCACATCACCATGAAGGGCCGGATGCGCCGATCGGTCGGGCGCAGGTCGGAGCGGCTGTCTGACGTGCGATGCCGCTCGGGTTCCTTCAGCAACCGCCCGGCCGTCACGGCGCCAGCGGCCATGATGACCGCGGCGACATACATCGGGAACAGGGGACCGACGAACGAGAGGGCGGCGGCCATCAGCGGGCCGAGGATGGCCCCGAAACTGTTGGATGCGCCGAGCATCGCCATGCCCTGGGCACGGTTGGCGAGACTGGTTACATCGGCGATGTAGCCGCCGGCCGACGGATACAGGGCCGATGCGGTCGCCGAGTACAGCCCACGCGCGGCCAGCAGCCCCGCCACCAGACCGCCGACCGTGATCCAGCCGGCCATGCGCGCGTGCAGGGCGAATGCGACCAGTGCGGTGCCGGCGGCGCTGCCGGCCAGGCCGAAGACGAAGATGGGCTTGCGTCCGACGCGATCGCTTCTCCTGCCCCAAAACGGCGCACCGACGACCAGCGGCAGGCTCGCCAGCGTCAGCACCAGTCCGAACTGGATCTCGGAAAGTCCGGTGGCGCGGGCCAGCGGCGAAACGATGGTGAACAGCAGCGACTGGCCGATGGCGAACAGGGTGACGCCGACGGCGATCAGTGCGAGCCGGGAGCGGAAACCCTCCTGCGGCGGTTCGTCGGTGTCTTGCGGTGCTCCCATGCAGTGTCGCCCCCTGAGGCGTGTTCCCGGCCCCGGCGGCATGGTCGCACGGCGTGCCCCGCGGCGCAGCCGCCGCGCACGGCGCTGACCATTCCCGCCGGCCGGCGTACCTGCGGGAGCGCCCGGGCGCGCATCAGGTCGCCTGCCTGCGGGT
Source organism: Nevskiales bacterium (assembly GCA_011526045.1). Lineage (GTDB taxonomy): Bacteria > Pseudomonadota > Gammaproteobacteria > Steroidobacterales > QUBU01. Next base: position 39,169 of record WYBE01000034.1, read on the forward strand.
ATGCGCACAGATAGCGGCCGGCTGCATGTCGGCGCGGGACCTGCGACACTTCATTGCGGCGGGGGCCGAGGGAGCAAGCGTCGTGAATGTCGTGATTACCGGCAGCACCAAGGGCATCGGACTCGGCATGGCGCGCGAGTTCCTCCGGCGCGGCCATGCAGTCATGGTGTCGAGCCGCGACCGCGCGGCCGTGGATCGCGCCGTTGCCGATCTTCGCCGCGGGTTCCCGCAGGGGACGATCGCGGGGCAGCCCTGCGACGTCGGCGAGTTTGCCGCAGTTCAGACGCTCTGGGATGCGGCCGCGGCAGCCTTCGGCCGCGTCGACATCTGGGTCAACAACGCCGGGCGCGATGGCATCAAGGTGCCGTTCTTCATGTTGCCGCCGCAGGACATGCAGAGCACCGTCACCACCAACCTGATCGGGCTGATGAACTGCAACCGCGTCTGCATGACCGGCATGTACCGCCAGAAGGGCGGCTGGATCTGGAACATGGAAGGCTTCGGCAGCAACGGCGCCATTCGCCCGACGGTGGGCGTGTACGGTGCCACGAAATACGCGGTGCGCTATTTCACCCGGGCGATGGCGAAAGAGCTGGCCGGCACCCCGGTCCGGATGGGCTTTCTCAGCCCCGGCATCGTCGTGACCGATCTGCTGGTGCCTCCGCCCGAGCGTCGCGGCGAGCGCTGGGAGCAGAGCAAGAAGATCCTCAACATCCTCGCCGACACAGTCGAGACGGTGACGCCGTTTCTCGTCGAGGGCATGCTCGCCGCACAGAAGAACGGTGCCGCGGTGCGCTGGCTCACCGACGGCAAGGTGCGCTGGCGGTTTTTCAGATCGTTGTTCGTCAAGCGTGACCTGTTCGGCCCGCTCGGGCTGTGACTCACTCCGGCTCGAAGCGCAGGCGTACCGCCGAGCGCCGTTCGACCGGCTGCCCACCCTCGGTGACCGGCTCGAAACGCCAGCGCCGGACTGCCGCGCTGGCGGCTTCGTCATAGCGGCCGGCCGGGCTCGCATCGGTCACGGTGACGTCACGGGTTTCGCCCTGTGCGTCGACGACGAAACTCAGGTCCACCCAGCCCGCCGGATCCGGCTCGAGGTTGCGCCACCGCGGCCGCGGTTCCACGTAGCGACGGAACTTGAGCGAGGCGAGCGCGACCTCGCGCAGTCCGGGTGGCGGCGGTGCGTCGATCGGCGGCGCCAGCGGCGCCGGTGATGGTGCGTCCAGCGTCGGTGCCGCCGTGGCTGTGCCCGGCGCGGGTGGCAGGGCCGGCGGCGCCACACTGACGGCCGGTGCGATGGCCGGGCCCGGTGCCGACGCCGCGACCGCCGGGGTCACGCTCTGCGGCGCGGTGATGTCCGCAGACTCGCGGGTCGTGGATGGCGCGGTGGCCAGTGGTGTCGCCGGTGTCTCTGGCGCCCGGTCCGTGGGCCGTTCGTCCCGCGGTGGTGAAGTGTGCTTCGGCGCTCTCGCCGCCGGAGCGGTTGCAGATTTTCGGGATGCCGGCGCAACCGGCGCCACGATGGGTTCCGGCAGGGGCGGACCTACGAGGCCCGTGGGCGCGTCGCGGGGTGGCGCCGTCGTCGTGGCGGTTGCCTGCGGCGCCGGCGCCGGGCTGCGCCAAAGGATGAGGGCGAGCGCCACGAGCGCGACACCGGCTCCGAGGGCAAGCCATGCCGGGCGCCGGCGTGCGGGCGGCACGACGGTCGCAACGGTTGCCGCCGTGATCACCGGCGCTGCTGGGGCGGGCGTTGCATTGAATGCCTGGATGAAACCCGCGACATCCGCAGTGCGCGCTTCGCGGCGCAAGGCCAGTGCCTGCGCCAGCGCCTGCCACTGGCCGTCGGTCAGCCGGTGGATGCGTGCCGGGCGACGGCCGGCGCGTTCGGCGCCGAGCGCATCGTCGTGGCCGAAAACCCGGCGACCGGCCAGCATGCGGTAGGCGACACAGGCGAGCGCGTAGACATCGTCCTGTGGCGTCGGGCTCTGGCCTTCGAGCACCTCGCAACTCGCGTAGGCGGGAGTGCGTGCGTCGGTGGCCTGCTCGTCGCCGTCACGCGCAACGCCGAAGTCGAGCAGTTTTACGGGGCCCTCGCGCGTGAGGAATATGTTGCCGGGCTTGACGTCCGCGTGAGTGATGGCGCAGCTGTGCGCAAACTGCAAGGCGTCGGCGACCTCGGTCAGGATCTGGCGCGCGAGTGCGCCCGCGAGGGGGCGGTGCTGCTGGCGGGTCAGCAGCGCCGCGAGCGACTCGCCCTCGAGCCACTCCATCGTGATGAAGGCGTGATCGCCGTCGCGGTCGAAGTCGAATACGCGCACGATGTGCGGGTGCTCCAGGCGCTGGGCGAGCGCGGCTTCCCGTTGCAGCAGGCGCAGCGCTTCGCGGTAGCGGGGGCAGGCCGGGGCGACGAGCTTGATGGCGATCCAGGGATTGGCCGCGCCGGCTTCCTGGCGACGCCGGTCGAGCGCTTTGTAAACCTCGCTCATGCCACTGGTATCGACCTGCGACTGCAGGACGAAGCGTTCGCGCAACACGGCGTCGGGGGCGAGCGGGGCGACACGCGGCTGCCCGTCCTCGTGTCCGGCCGCGTCGGGCTGCTGCTGAGCGGTGTCGCCGGTCGGAGCGAATTCGCTCACCAGCGCGTCGGACCACTCGGTGGGATCATCTTCCCGCAGGTCGTGGCCGAGGTCGGCAGCGAGCGCCTCGTAGTCCTCGGCGCTGAGGTGTCCGTCCTCCCAGGCGGCGGCGATCAGCGATCGCGCACCGCTCGCGCCCGGCCCACCCGCGGCCAGCGCTGCCGCGAGCGCCTGCCGCGTGTAGCCGAGGCTGACGCTGCCGGCAGCGAGCCCGTGCAGCGCTTCGGCAAAAGAGCTGCCCGTACGTTCGGATCCATTCAATGGCGGGGCGCTAGCCATACGATTGCCGCTGCAGACCGCGATCCTGGAGGCCCTCGATGCGTGCGGCATGATCGCGTTCCCGCCGGGAGCGTTCGGCGGAGCCACACCTGTCATCGAGTCTAGCAACCGGGCGGCTTGCGACCCGGTGACCCTGCTCACGAATCAACGGCGGCGCAGCGTGGGCGGAGCGCCCCGGCCGGCAGAATCTCGCCTGATTGAGATGCGGTTCACACGTGCACGGGCGCGCGGACCGCGCACGGCTCGGCTCCGGCCGTACCGGCGAGCGCTAGCGCAGCTCGCCGGCCAGCGACTGGAACTGTGGAGCGTGCCTGGTACGGCGGGTGTGCAGCTTGCGGGCGAGTGAGCGCGCCTGCTCGAGACGGGTCGTGAGATCGCCATAACGACGCCTGTCTTCGTCGAGCCGGATGTCCACCGGCTCGCCGTCGAGGTGTTGTCGCCAGAGTCGCTCGGCCCAGTCTGCCGTGCTGCGCTTGTTTTTGTAGCCGAGGTAATCGAGTACCCGGCTCGATACTTCGTTCATCGTGGTGTTGTTCTGTTTGTTCGTTTGTTATTCGAGCCGTGCGAATTCTAGCTTCGTGCAGGCTCCGGGCCGAGGACCTGCGTCCGGGCATTTCGACACATTCCCCGTGACTACAGGCGTTTTTACCTCATCCCTGCGGAGTTATGTCAGCCGCGCGGGGGATGCCGGCGCAGCCGCGGTGCGCGGCGCGGCGCAGCGCCCGCGCCGCCATGCGGACTACCGGGGCTTCAGTGCGAGCGCGCCCGCATTCTCGCGGCCGTCGAGCGCGCCGAGTCCCTTGAAGTCGCTGCGGTCGATGAAAGTGGCGCGTTTCACCTGCAGGCCCGCGTCGGCGCAGATGCGCGCGAGCAGTTCGGCGTCGAGCAGGTTCATGAACGCGGGCTTGTCGATGTGCTTCTGCAGCCCCGGGGTGGGCAGGTAGTTGTGCAGTCCCACCATCATCCCCGGCCAGCGCACGCCCCTGCGCTTGTTCTCTTCGAAGGCCGGGATGAAATTGCGCCAGATGCCGTAAGGCGTGTCGGCGACCAGGTAGAGCCGGCCGCCCGGTTTCAGCCAAGTGGTCATCCGCGCGATCGCGGTGTCTATTTCTTCGCCGGTGAGGAAGTGCAGCACGCGTGAGCAGAGGATCGCGCTGAAGCGGCCCGGGGCGAAATCCACATCCTGCAGCCGGCCGGCCACGCAGGTGAGCCGCGTGCGCAACGAGGGCGTGACCCGTTCGGCGAGGATCTGCAGGTGGCCGGGTTCCATGTCGCAGGCGACGACCTGCGCGCCGGCCTCCAGCGCCGGGATGGTTGCCACCCCGTAGGCGCAGCCGACCTCGAGCACCGGGTCCGGGCTGCGACCGGCGAAGCTGATCCATTCTTCGGCGTAGCCGTCGCGCACCTCGAACATGAATCCGGTGCCGTTCAGCGTCGGCACCATGTCCTTCACCCCGAAGCGCGGTATCGATGTCATATAGGTGCCGGGTTTGGCTTATTGGCTTATTGCAGTGCACTCATTCTGCTACATATCGGGGCGAAAATCGGGTTGGCTGCGCATGGCCGACGGGCCAGATTTCCGGGGCTGAACCCCGCGGAGACCCGCATGCCACGCCGACTGCGCACCCACGTCCCGGGCGGCTTCTATCATGTCACGCTGCGCGGCAACCATCGTCAGCCGATTTTCGTCTGTGACCATGATCGCGACGTCCTCGATGGCATGGTGTCGGACATCCTTGTGCGGCTCGATGCGAGCATTCACGCCTATTGCTGGATGACCAATCACCTGCACCTGGTGGTGCAGGTAGGCGACGAGCCGCTGAGCCGGATGATGCAGCGGCTGGCGACCCGGTATGCGCGGCACTTCCAGAAAGGCCTCGGTACCACCGGGCACCTCTTCGAGCGACGATACCATGCGGTGCTCGTGCAAGCGGACCAGCAACTGCTGGCGGCGGTGCGCTACGTGCATCTGAACCCGGTGCGCGCGGGGCTGACGGCCGATCCGACCCGGTATCGCTGGTCCGGCCACCGTGGGTACATGGGTTTCAGCGGACCGGCGTGGTTGCGGACGAAGTTCGTTCTGGACCTGCTGGACCTCGATCCGGCGAGAGCGAGATCGGCTTACGCCGGTCTGTTCGCCGACCCGTCGCCGGTGAGCGACGATCGCGTGACAGGGCCGCGGCCTTCGGATTCGTTGCCTGAGACGACTGAGGCGCACACCGCACGCTCAATTTCTGCCAGCGGGCGAAGCGCATCCGTTGGCGAGCCGCTCGATGACCTGATCGCACGGATTTGCGCAACGCATGGTGTCACGGAAGCCGAACTTCGCAGCCGGTCGAGGGCGCGTCGCTTTGCCGATGTTCGGGCGCGAATCGCTATGGAATGCCGGGCCTCCGGCTCGGGCACCCTTTCCGTGCTGGCGCGGCGGTTCGAGCGCCATGTGGCCTCGCTGTCGAAGTCTGTGTCGCGCCGCGACGGGTCGAAATAAGCCAATAAGCCAATAAGCCAAACCCGGCACCTGACATACCGTTGACATCAGATGTGTCGGTTCATAGCATCACCGCATCATGCGCACCACCATCGATATCGACGATCCGGTGTTGCGTGCGCTGCGCAAGCTGCAAAAGCGCTCCGGCAAGCCCCTCGGCCGCCTCGTCTCCGATCTCCTCGCGCAGGCTCTGGGCGCTCAGCCGCCGCCGGCTGCGGAGCTGCCGTTCACCTGGGTTTCCAGGCCGATGGCGCCGCTCGTGGATCTCGCCGACAAGGAGGCGCTTTATCGCGCGCTCGAGGAGCACTCGTGAGTTTCGCGATCGACGCCAACATCCTGGTGTACGCATCGGATGAAAGCAGTGCAGTCCACGCCCGCGCAGCCACCTTCGTCCGGCAGTGCGCCGAGGGCAGCGAGACGCTCTGCCTCGCGTGGGCGACGCTCGCTGCGTATCTGCGCATCGCCACGCACCCCGCGGTGTTCCGCAAGCCGCTCACGGCCGAGGAAGCCATGGCGAACGTCGACAGCTTGTTGCGGCTCCCTCACGCCCGTCCGTTGGGTGAAGAAGAGGATTTCTGGCGGACCTATCAGACGGTTGCCAGGGAGGGGCGGCCGCGCGGGAACCAGGTTCCCGACACGTTTCTTGCGGCGCTGCTGCGCCAGCATGGGGTCGCAACGCTGTTCACGCGCGACCGGGATTTTCGTCGCTATGACTTTCTGACAGTCATCGATCCGCTCGAGTCGGCGGTACAGGAACGCAGGCGCGGTCGCTATCGCGCGCAGGCAGCCGTGTAGCCAGCAGCGTGAACGGTGCCGGGTCGCAGTTCTCGCAGGTGTCGATTCAAGCGTCTTAAAAAGATGGCTGCGAGGAGCCAGCCTTGTTGCGTGGCCTGGCAGGATCAGAAGTTTTCAGCCGTGACTCAACCGTCCGTGGAAATGAGGTAGTCCCCGCGGGCAACAAGCCAACAAGCCAAACCCGGCACCTCTCATTACAGCCCGACGAATCATCAGGGCTTCTTGAACAGCGCGCACACTTCGGCTCCCTCTTCGATCACCCCGACGCGCCCGCTGCGACCGATAAACACCAGTTTCGCATCCGGACAGGCGTCAAGAATCATGCGTCGAAAGATGCGGGTGTTAGGGATGGAGACGGTATGCTTGCCCTGCGGAGCGAGTTCCATGGGCAAGCTGGCGTAAACCGCGCCCCCGGGCTTCACGACCCGATAGAGCTCTCGTAGTGCCGTATCCGGGTGGAGCGAATGCTCGAGCGTGTGCCGGCAGTACACGATATCGAATGACGCGTCATCAACCGGAAGATTGTGGACATCTCCCTGGATGACCTTGCGGCCTTTCGCGCGGGCGTACTCCACGTAGTCGGCAAACAGATCGATCCCTACCTTGACGGTACCGGGTTTGGCTTTTTGGCTTGTTGAGCGCCAATAAGCCAAAAAGCCAAACCCGATACCCGCAAGGTACCCGCAACGCGGTCGCGGCGCTCTGCCACAGGTGGCGCGGGCCTCACGCCTGTTTATACTGCGCGGCGCCGGGGGTTTTCTCCACGAGGAAGCAGAATGTCTGAGCAGAATACCGACGGGCCGGAGTACATCGCAGTTGCTCTGCAGGTCTCGGTCAAGGGCGTCAACCGCTGCAAGGACCGCGAATCCTCGCGCGCGCGTATCGCCGAGAACATCAAGCGCATTGGCGAGTACACGACTGCGGCCGCCAGTTTCCACCGGTTCTTCTACGGGGTCCCGGTCCGGCTGGTCGGCCTGCCCGAGTACGCCGTGACCGGGTTTCCGCTGAAGGAGTCGCCGGCCGAGTGGCGCGACCGCGCCTGCCTCGAGCAGAACGGCCCGGAGTACGAGCAGCTCGGTCGCATCGCGCAGGCGAACAATGTCTATCTCGCCGGCAACGTCTACGAGATCGATCCGAAGTTCCCTGAGCTGTACTTCCAGACCTGCTTCATCATCGGCCCGAACGGCGACGTGATCCTGCGCTACCGGCGCCTGACGTCCTGCTTCGAGCCCACGCCTCACGACGTCTGGGACAAGTACCTCGACGTGTACGGGCCGGAGAGCATCTTCCCGGTGGCGCGCACGGAGATCGGCAATCTCGGCACGATCGCCTCCGAGGAGATCCTGTACCCGGAGATCACGCGTTGCGTGGTGATGCGGGGCGCCGAGGTGCTCCTGCACCCGACGAGCGAGCCGGGCAGCACCGGGCTCACCATCAAGGAGATCTGCCGCCGCGCGCGGGCGATCGAAAACATGGTGTATGTCGTGGCATCCAATACCGCCAGCATCGACGACATCCCGATTCCGCCTCACACCTGCAGCGCCATGTCGAAGATCCTGGACTACCACGGTCACATCCTGGCCGAAGCCGCGCCGGGCGGTGAGGCGTTCAACTCGAACGCGGTGATCGACATCGGCGCACTGCGGCGTGCGCGCCGGCGCACGGCGATGGCGAACGTCATGTCGCGCCAGCCGTTCCAGATCTACGCGGACAGCTACGCGAAGTTTCGCTTTCACGAAGGCAATTACCTGCTTCGCGACGGCAAGGTGATCGAGCCGCCCGATCGCGAAACCTTTCGCCGCCGGCAGACGGCCAATATCGAGCGGCTGGTGAAGGCAGGGCTGCTGTAATATCGGTTTCGGGCCGGGCAGCGACGAGGAACGCAGGATGAATGCAACGCTCACCGATCGACGCCAGGTCCTGCAGGCCGGTGGTGCAGTGGCGCTCTCGCTCTCGCTCAGGTACGCCCCGGCAGCGGCGCAGGATCCGGCGGCAGCGCTTGCGGCACCGTACGCGGTCTGGGAAGACCTGATGCGGCGCAAGTGGACCTGGGACCGCGTGGTGCATGGCAGCCGTGGCATCAACTGTACCGGCCACTGCGCCTTCAACCTGTATGTGAAAAACGGCATCGTCTGGCGCGAGGAGCAGCAGGGCGAGTACGGGCGTTCCGGCGACGACACGCCGGACTACGGCCCGCGCGGCTGCCAGAAGGGCATCCGCCAGGCGAAGTACATGTACGGCAAGCAGCGTGCGCTCTACCCGATGAAGCGCGTCGGTGCGCGTGGCGCGGGGCAGTGGGAGCGCATCAGCTGGGACCAGGCGGTTTCCGAGATCGCGGACAAGTTCCTGCTCCACGCTACGGAGTCCGGCCCCGAGTCGATCACGTTTGCAATGGGCACGCAGATGATCCTCAAGCGTGCCGCCTTCGCGTCGCTGTTCCGCTTCTGCAACATCACCGGGATCGTCTGCCCGGAGACCTTCGCCGGCGTCGGCGACCTGCCGGTCGGCGCCCACATGACGCTCGGCCATCCGCTCCCGGGCGACAACATGGCGGCCGTGTTCAAGTCCAGGTGCTGCCTGGTCTGGACCTGCAACCCGGCCGTGACGCGCATCCCCGACGCGCATTTTTTCTGGGAGGCCCGCTACAACGGCTGCGAGGTGGTGACGATCTCGCCGGAGTTCAGCGCGAGCGCGATCCACTCCTCGAAATGGGTCAACCCGAAGCCGGGCACCGACACGGCGCTCGCACTCGGCATGGTGCAGACGATCATCGCCGACCGGCTCATCGACTGGGACTACGTCCGCGAGCAGACGGACCTGCCGTACCTGGTGCGCACCGACACCCGCAAGTTCCTCCGCGGCTCAGACCTCGGGGTGGCCGGGGACTTTGCCGGGGACACCTTCTATATATGGGATGAGGCGACCGGCCGGCCCGCGATAGCGCCGGCGACCGGGCTTGCGCCGCCGAAGGGCCCGCCCGGCACGCCGCCCGAGGGCAGCCTGCGGCTCGGCGACTTGCGCCCGGCGGTGGAGGGCCGGTGGACCGTGCAGACGGCCGCTGGCAAGTCGGTCGAAGTCACCACCGTGTTCGAGCTGACCCGCGAGCTCTGTGACCGCGACTACACGCCGGAGAAGGTGCAGGCGGTGACCGGCGTGCACCCCGACGTGACGCGCCAGGTGGCGCGCAGTTTCGCCAACTCGGGTGCGGGCATGATCTTCGCCGGTTACCGCTCCTGCAAATGGCTGCACGGCGACAAGCTGCATCGCGCCTGGCTGCTCATGTGCGCGCTCACCGGCAACACGGGTCGCGAGGGCGGCGGCATGCAGACCACGCAACTCGCCAAGGCCGACGGCACCCTGAAGTTCGTGTTCGCCGGCGTGGGTCCGCGCCTGAAGGTGGCCGCCATATCGGTGTGGGACTACGCTCACGGTGACGGCAAGGAACTCAACGAGAGCGCCTACGGCGCGCAACAGGCGCAGCATTTCGACAAGTACTACCGCGAGGCCATTGCGAACGGCTGGTTGCCGGACTATGCGCGCATGCCGTGGAAAATGGCCATCATGGCCGGCCACAATCCGGCCAACTGGCGCGCATCGGGCAAACGCTGGCGCAGCGACGTCTTCGAGAAACTCGAGACCATCGTCGCCGTGACGCCGGACATGAGCGTCACGGCCATGTACGCCGATTACGTCCTGCCAGCATCGCATCATTACGAGCGCCACGACATGACGATGGAGGGGCGCACGCCCTACCTCCAGGTGCTCAATCAGGCGGTGCCGCCGCTCGGTGAATCCGCCGATGACTTCGAGATCATGCGCCGCCTTGCGCAGGCGATCAGCGAGAAGGCGAAGGAGCGCGGGCTGGCTCCCATCAAGGACCAGCTCCGCGGCCAGCCGATCGAGCACGATTACACGAAACTGCACGATCTGCTGACGCTGAACGGCCAGATCCGCGACAATCGCGACATCGCGCAGTTTCTGCTCGACAACTCCACCGGGATACCGGACGTGACCTATGCGGAGCTGGCCGAGCGCGGCTTCGTGCGCGTGGACGATTCAAAGGGCACGCAGTTCGGGCCGGGATCGCCGTTCTCGTTCCAGACGCTCGCCAGCACGCGCGACAAGCAGCCCTACGAGACGCTGACCCGCCGCCAGCAGTACTACTTCGACCACGACTGGTTCCTCGCCGAGGGTGAGCAGCTGCCGGTGCACAAGGATCCGCTCGCCAACCCGGGCCACAGCATGCGCCTGACCATGGGCCACGCGCGCCACGGCATCCACAGCATGTGGCGCGACGACTCGCTGCTCGTGCACCTGCAACGCGGCGAGCCCGACGTCTACGTCAACGACGGCGACGCCAGGGCACGCGGGGTCGCCGATGGCGACCTGGTCCGGGTGCACAACAACCACGGCTCCTTCGTCGCGATGGCGCATACCAGCTCCAGCATGCAACCGGGCCAGTTGTTCATGTACCACGGCTGGGACCCGATGATGTTCCGTGGCCGGCAGAACTTCAGCGCCGTGATTTCGACCGGTGGGCTGCTCAAGCCCACCTCGCTCGTGGGTGACTACGGCCACATCGGCTACAAGGCGCCGAACTACGTGCCCAACCTGACGTTCCACGACACCACCGTCAGCTTCGAGAAATTCGTCGAGACCGGCCGAGGCTGAACGAGAGACCGCACTGCTGCAGCGACACCAGTCGCGACCCATACCAAGGAAGCCGCACATGACCACCCGCCAAGTCGCCATGGTGATAGACCTGAACAAGTGCATCGGCTGCCAGGCGTGCACGGCCGCGTGCAAATCGCTGTGGACGGACGAGGAGGGCCAGGAGTACATGTTGTGGAACAACGTGGAAACCAAGCCCGGGCCCGGCTATCCCTACGAGTGGGAGGAAAAGGGCAAGCGCTCGGGCTGGAAGAACGGGCAGCTGCAATACGGCGGTCTGCACGAGGACAAGCGCTTCGGCAAGCCCTCGCCGTTGAACCACGAGGCCGTGTATTTCCAGGGCAGCGAGACGCGCCTGCAGCGCACCGAACCCCTGGAGCGCGAAGCCGCTCCGAACTGGAACGAGGACAGCAGTTCGGGGACGTATCCGAACAACTATCACTTCTACCTGCCGCGGCTGTGCAACCACTGCACCAAGCCCGCATGCCTGGAGGCCTGCCCGGTTCGCGCCATCTACAAGCGTGAGCAGGACGGCATCGTGCTGGTCGACCAGGACAAGTGCCAGGGATTCCGGCTGTGCAACCAGGCCTGTCCCTACGACAAGGTGTATTTCAACTTCGTGACGCGCAAGACGCAGAAGTGCATTTTCTGCTTCCCGCGCATCGAGCAGGGCGTGGCGCCGGCCTGTGCGCGACAGTGCCCGGGGCGGCTGCGGTTCGTGGGATTCCTGGAGGACGAGGGTCCGATCCGCAAGCTGGTGTACGAGTGGAAAGTGGCCCTGCCACTGCACCCGGAATACGGCACGGAACCCAACGTGTTCTACGTGCCGCCGATACTGCCGCCGACGTTCGACGCGGAAGGGCGATTCGACGAAGACAATCCGCGGGTTCCGATGGAGTACCTGCGATATCTCTTCGGGCCCGAGGTCGATGCCGCCCTGATCACGCTGCACGAGGAGATGGAGAAGAAGCGCGAGGGCAAGGCGTCCGAACTGATGGACCTGCTGATCGCGCGCGACTGGAAGTCGCTGTTCAACATTCCCGACGTCAAGGTCGCCTCCAGCAGCGAGGGAACCTTTCCCGGCAAGGGGTGACCGGCGGCCCGGCGTCGCGCCGGGACGAAGGGCGTGCCTACTTCGACTGGCTCAGGATGTATTCGACGGCGGCGGTGACTTCGGCGTCGGAGAGGTCGACGAACCCGCCCTTGGCCGGCATGACACCCTGTTGACCCTGGAACCCCTCCAGGGCGTGCTTGTTCAGGGTGGCTACGCCCTGCGCAATGCGTGGCGCCCACGCGGCCTTGTCCCCGAGCTTCGGCGCACCCGCGATACCGGCGCCGTGGCAGGCGTTGCAGGCCTGGTTGAAGACCTGCGGCCCGGACAGCGGTGCCGCGACCGGCGCCGGCGCAGCCACGGCCGCCGAGTGCTCCTCCGCAGCCGCCTCGCCGGTCAGTGCCACCCGGCCGAAGGGGCGCAGGCGTTCATTGACCTGCTGCTGGTGCATCGCGATGTCCGCAACGACGGCCCGCTGGACGGGCGAGGCAATCATCGGCGCTGCGATTGCCAGCGCGGCTCCAACCGCGATCAGGATGCCGATGACCAGGCTGAACTGGTCCAGGAATTGCTGGTCGGTGGTGCTCAAGGCGGTCTGCTCTTTCTGCCTGCAGGATCGATCGGTGGCGGCTCGGGCAGTGTCGTGAGCCGCCGGGTCCCGCAGTATAAGCGCGGGCCTGCGTCAGGCAAAGCGCCGGACCGTGCGGCCCGAGGCGTAGAATCGGGATGCGATTCCGCTGGAGGAGCGCGAGATGGAACTCGGCATGATCGGCCTGGGCCGCATGGGCGGCAACATGGTGCGGCGGCTGCTGGCCGCGGGTCACGACTGCGTTGTATGGAACCAGGACACCCGGCCAATCCGGGATCTCGCGCAGCACGGTGCGCGCGCGGCCTCGTCGCTGGCCGACCTGGTCGCCAGGTTGCAGCGGCCGCGCGCCGTGTGGCTGATGGTGCCGGTGCCGGCGGTCGCAGGCCTGGTGGCGGAACTCGCCGGGCTGCTCGAGCGCGGCGACTGCATCATCGATGGCGGCAATTCGCCGTTCGAGCGCGCCATCGGGCACTCGTGCACGCTTGCTGAGCGCGGTATCGACTTTCTCGACGTCGGTACCAGCGGCGGGGTGTGGGGCCTGGAGCGGGGCTATTGCCTGATGATCGGCGGGCCTGCAGCGGTGGCGAAGCGGCTCGATCCGATTTTCCGCGCGCTCGCGCCGGGGCAGGGCAGCGTGCCACCGACGCCCGGCCTTGCCGCCGGCGGTAGCGCGAGCGCCGGTTATCTGTACTGCGGGCCGGCCGGTGCAGGCCACTTCGTGAAGATGGTCCACAACGGCATCGAGTACGGCATCATGGCGGCGTATGCGGAAGGCTTCAACCTGTTCCGCCATGCTGCCGCGGGCCGCGAGTCCGGCGATGCGACCGACAACGCCGAGCGTTACCGCTACGACATCGATCTGCCCGCAGTCGCCGAGCTGTGGCGCCGTGGCAGCGTCATTTCCTCCTGGCTGCTCGATCTGACGGCGGCGGCGCTCGCCGCCGATCCGCAACTTGCCGCCTTCGAAGGGAAGGTGTCGGATTCGGGCGAGGGACGCTGGACGCTGAAGGCGGCGATAGATACCGCGACCCCGGTGCCGGTGCTCTCCGCTGCGCTGTACTCGCGTTTCGAGTCGCGCGGCGAGGCGGATTTCGCCAACCGGCTGCTCTCGGCCATGCGCATGCAGTTCGGCGGCCACCGCGAGCCGGGCCGGTGAACCTGTCCCGCAGCGACGCGCTGGTGCTGTTCGGGGCCACCGGCGACTTGGCCCACCGCAAGATCTACCCGGCGCTGCTTGGCATGGTCAAGCACGGCCAGCTCGACCAGCCCGTCGTCGGCGTGGCGCGTTCGGGCTGGAACCTGGAGCAGTTCCGCGCGCGTGTGCGCGACAGCCTGGCGCAACGCACCGGCGAGGCGGATTCGGCCGCGGCACAGAAGCTGCTCGCGCTGCTGCGGTACGTGGACGGCGATTACCAGGATGCCGGAACCTTCCAGCGCCTGCGCGAGGTGCTGGCGCAGGCGGGGCGGCCGCTGTTCTATCTCGCGATTCCGCCGAGCCTGTTCACCCCGGTGATTGAATTTCTGGGCAGCTCGGGCTGCGCGGCCGGCGCACGCGTCGTCGTCGAGAAGCCTTTCGGGCGCGACCTTGCTTCGGCGCGGGCCTTGAACGGTGCGCTGCACCGCCTGTTCGACGAGTCGGCGATCTTCCGCATCGATCATTTCCTCGGCAAGGAGCCGGTGCAGAACCTGCTCTACTTCCGGTTCGCCAACTCCTTTCTCGAGCCGATCTGGAACCGCAATTACGTCGAGAGCGTACAGGTCACGATGGCGGAGAAGATCGGGCTGGAGGGCCGCGGCCGGTTCTACGAGGAGGTCGGCGCGATCCGCGATGTCGTGCAGAACCATCTCCTCGAAGTGCTGGTGAGCCTCGCCATGGATCCGCCGGTCGGCCACTGGGGCGTGGCGCAGCGCGACGAGCGCGTCAAGGTGCTGCGCGCGATCCGTCCCTTCACGGGCGCAAGCCTCGTGCGCGGCCAGTACCGCGGCTACCGGGACGAGCCGGGCGTGGCGCCGGACTCCGAGGTCGAGACCTACGCGGCCATGCAGGTGCACCTCAACTCCTGGCGCTGGCAGGGCGTGCCGTTCTTCATCCGCACCGGCAAGTGCCTGCCGGTCACCGCCACCGAGGTCATGGTGATCCTCAAGGCGCCGCCGCAGCAGGTGTTCGACGAGCCGGTGCCGCCACAGTCGAACTACTTCCGCTTCCGCCTCGGGCCGGACCGCGTGTCGATTGCCGCCGGCGCCCGCACCAAGACGCCGGGCGAGCGCATGGCCGGCGAAGAGATCGAACTCTACGTCTGCAATGCCTCGGCCGAGGCGCGCGAGGCCTACGAGCGGCTGATCGGCGACGCGATGGACGGAGACGCCACGCTGTTCGCGCGCGAGGACAGTGTCGAGGCCGCCTGGGCGATCGTCGATCCCATCGTCAACCACGGCGCGGCGACGTATCGCTATGAGCCGGGCAGCTGGGGGCCGCGCGAGGCCGATCACATGGTCGCGCCTTTCGGGGGCTGGTATGACCCGTCGGCGTCCGGCAGCGGTCCCTGCGGCTGATCGCCGTCATGCGGCTCGTCGTCGCGCAGACACCGCACCTGGCCGCCACGCTGGCGGCGCGGTTCATCGCCCGCAGGCTGCGTCGTGCGTTGGCCGCGCGCGAGCAGGCGACGCTGGCGCTGAGCGGTGGCACGACCGGGGTCGCGTTGTTTGCCGAACTGGCACGGCTGCCGCTCGACTGGAACCGCCTGCAGGTCTTCCAGGTCGACGAGCGGGTGGCGCCGGACGGCAGCCCCGCGCGTAACCTCACGGCGATCGCCGGGGCGCTCGTCGGGCCCGGTCGGCTGGCAGCGGCGAGACTGCAGGCGATGCCGGTCGAAGCGCCTGATGGCACGGCAGCGGCGCTGCAATACGCGACCACGCTGGCGCGCCTCGCCGGCACCCCGCCCGTGATCGACGTCGTGCACCTCGGTCTCGGTGCGGACGGCCATACCGCATCGCTGTTTCCCGGCGACCCGGCGCTGGATGCATCGGAGGCGAGCGTGGTGGCGGTCGGCACGCACGCGGGTTTTGCACGGATCACGCTGACGCTGCCGGTCATCAACGCTGCGCGCAGCATCGTCTGGCTCGTGACGGGCGCCGGCAAGGCAGACGTGCTGGCCCGGCTGATGCAACGGGGCTGGCCGGCACCGGCCGGGCGGGTGGCGCGGCGCGAGGCCGTCGTCTACGCCGATCGCAGCGCGCACGGCGCGTAGGGCAACGCCTGTGCTCCCGGTGTGATTGGCCGGCCGTCGGCGCTACGCGCGGTCGGGCGGTCGGTAGGAATGCGCGCCCAGCCCGGTCGGCGGTGGCATGGCGACGGGCCGCTCCTTGCCCGCCCACTTCCACGGATAGCCTGCGGTTTCGGGCGGCACGTCCATGACGAAGGCCTTCCAGGTCTCCAGGCGCTCGTTGCTGATCGGCCATTCCGGCGGCAGCGTCAGGTATTCCGGCGCGTGCTTTTCGATGTAAGCGAGCACCTTCGGCGGCACGTCGCCGAATCCCGCCAAACCCTTGTGACTGAACTGCCGCCCGAAGAGCGTGAGTTCCCGGATGGCCGGATCCTGCGCCTTGCCCATGCGCATGAACGGCCAGCATTCGGACAGCCGCGTGAAACCGGCGACCATGCGCACCGTGGGCAGGCTGCGGTCCTCGAGCGCGCGGCGCGAGCAGTGCATGGTGAAATGCTCCGACGGGGTGACCTTCGATCCCGTCGAGTAGCCCGGCCAGCCCGCGGGGGTGACGGGATTCGCGTACTCGTGGGCATAGTCCCACGACAGCAGGACGTCATCGGCGAACTGGCGAAACGGCAGGAGGAAGGGATACCTGCCCTGCTCGTCGGGGAACTGTGTTCCCTCGTTCATCCGGGTCGGTGACTCGCCCTCGCCGCCGGCGAGGAACGTCGGAATCAGTTCCGTCAGCCGTCCGCCGATGATGTCATTGTAGAAGTGGTACACCTCGCAGCGTTCGCCGGTGAACGGGTTGTCCCAGAACTCGAGGATCTCGCCCGTGCGCAGATCGGCGAAGTAACCGGTCTCGCGCGATTTGATCGAGAGATCTCCGTTCGGCTCGATGCGCGCCTGCATGATGCCGGTGCCGGTGTAGTCGAACAGCGGAATGAGGCGCTTGCCCGGGATGCGGGCGTACATCAGGCCGTGGAAAGCGCCGATGACCGGCGCGTCGTAGCCCGCCCAGATCTTGCCGAAGGCGTACAGGTTGTCGCGCGGGTTGGCGAAATCGAGCCCGCCCTCCCGGCGCGGCGCGCCGGTGGCCGGTTCCATCGCCGCGCCGGCGGCCAGGGCGACGAGCGACGCGACCGCCTCGCGACGGCCGATGGTCAGGTCACGCACGAATATCGATGGCATGCCGGCAACCTCCTGTGCAGGACCGCGTCCCGCGGGTCATGGCATCGACTGTACCGTGAGGTCAGGGAGCGTGTGCGGCAGCGCCAGGACTGTCCGCATCGCGAACCGGTCCTGCCGGATCGCCGCAGCAGTGCGAGGCTTGCCGCCGGGTGTCTGCGGTCAGGCGGCGTCGCGCGGCCGTGGGCGCAGCGCGGCGAGCGTTCTGCCGGCGATGCGCGAGACGAGCGGCGGCTGCTCGCTCGCGCCGCTGACCGCGGCGGTGAGCGCTTCGCGGAACGGCTTCAGGCCCTGGCCGGCGCGCAGCGCGACGTTGCGCATGAGGCGGGCTGGCGGCGTGTCATCGCAGTACAGCCGCGCGAGGGCATTGGTCGCGAGGTACAGCGGCCGGGTGGCGCTGCGGTGCTCGACCTGCCAGGCGTCGAGGACCCCGGCAGCCGCGAAGTCGCCGCCCCTCGCCAGTGACTCGCGCATGTGGCGGGCCAGCGAACAGGCGCCACGCAGCCCGAAATTGAAACCGTGGGCGGTTACCGGGTGCATGCCGACGGCCGCATCGCCGATGCAGGCGAAGCGCCGGGCTACGAAGCGTTCGGCGTACACGGTGACCAGTGGGTAGGGGTGGCGCGTGCTGGCGAGACGCATGGCGCCGAGGCGATGATCGAAACGCTGCTCCATGTCGCGATTGAACGCATCGTCGCTCAGGGCGAGCAACGCGTCGATCTGCCGGTGCGGCAGAGTCAGCACCACGGAGGCGAGTGGTCCCGCCAGCGGCAGTAGCGCGAGCGTCTGCCCGTAGCCGAACCATTCCCAGGCCGTGTTCTCGTGCGGCCGGCCGAGTTCCATGCGGTACACCATCATGGTGCGCCCGAAGTCGCGCATCTCGGCGGGAATGCCCATGGCCCGGCGGGTCTCCGAGAAACGGCTGTCTGCCGCCACGGCGAGGCGGGCGCGCAGCGCTGTGCCGTCGTCGAGCGTGAGCTCGGCGCAGTCGGGGTTGCTGCGCACGGTGCGCACGGTGCGCCCGTCGAGCAGCGTGACGCCTTCGGTGTCGCGCGCCGCC
The DNA here is from genome assembly GCA_011526045.1 of Nevskiales bacterium. Taxonomy (GTDB): domain Bacteria; phylum Pseudomonadota; class Gammaproteobacteria; order Steroidobacterales; genus QUBU01. The sequence continues at coordinate 57,132 of WYBE01000034.1, forward strand.
TCGAAGGCTGCGCGCCGGATGAGATGGTTCGGGACGAGATGGCCGAGCTCGGCGTGCGAGGCATCGGGCTCGACCACCATGGCGAAGGGGGAGGGCCCGTTGAGCACCCTGGCGCGGCGCAACGGCGAGATCTCCGCCGGGTCGATGCGCTGCCACTGGCCGAGTTCGCGCATCAGCCGCGCGCTCAGCTGCGTGAGCGCAATCTCGCGCCCGTCGAAGGGCGGGTCCGCGAGCTTCGCGCTGTCGAGCTTCTCGATCAGCGCGATACGCAGCCCGCTGCCGGCGAGCGCGCGTGCGAAGCTCAGTCCGGCCGGCCCGGCTCCGGCAATGGCAACGTCGAAATCCATGGCCGGACACTATAGCAGCACGAACGCAGCGGGCGACATCGCGGCCGCATGGCGGATAATGCCCCGCCGTGACCGCCCTGGATGAACCCGTGACCGAGACCGTAGCGACCGCGAAGCGGGTCGGGCCGTGGCGGCTGTTCTTTCCCTCGGCCCTGCTGCTCGCGCCACTCAATGTGCTGCTCTGGCTTGCCGCGCGCGACGGTCTCATCGCGCCGGCCGGGATCGAGTCGGCCGCCTGGCACGGGGCGGAGATGTTGTTCGGCTACAGTTTCGCGGTGATCGCGGGGTTTCTGCTGCAACCCATGCGGTGGCCGCCGCTGCTCCTCCTGTGGTTCGCCTGGCTGGCCGGGCGATTGCTGTGGCTCGTGCCGGAATGGCCGGTGACGATCAGGCTCACGCTCGCGGGCGCGTTTCCGTTCGTGCTCGCGGCGCTCGGCGCGTATCGCTTTGCTGCCGTCAAGCGCGCACGCAATCTGCCGTTTCCGTTGATTCTCGTCGCGCTGGGCGTGGCGGCGGTGGGTGCAGGCAGTGTGCAGGCCGGGCTGCTGCCAGCGCCCGGCCGCGACCCCGTGGCGCTGGCCGTGTACGTGGTCGTGGCCCTGATCGCGCTCATGGGCGGGCGCCTGGTGCCCACCGCAACGGTCGGTGCCTTGCGCGCGCAAGGCCTCATCGTCCGCATCCCGCCGCGGCCGGCCCTGGAACTCGCCCTCCTGCTCGCGCTACTCGCGCTCGCGCTGGCCGACGCGGCCGGCGCGCAGCGCGTGGCCGGGTTCACTGCGCTCGGCCTTGCCGCGTTGTTCGTAGCGCAGATGCGCGACTGGCACGGCCTGCGCACGCTGGTGGATCCCGAAGTCTGGCCGCTGCACGCCGGCTTCCTGTGGCTCACGGCCGGCTGCGTGCTGACCGGTCTCGACCGCCTCGGGATGCTCACGCTGCCGGACTCCGGCGCGCTGCATGCCCTGAGCGCAGGCACGATCGGTACCGTGACGCTGGTGATGATGCTGCGGGTGACACGCCATCGCGCCGGCGGTCGTGTTGCGCCAGCGGTGCTGCTGCACGGCCTGCACATCCTGTTCGCGCTCGCGGTCGCGCTGCGGGTCGCCGGCGGCTGGATGCTGCCCGGCCACCGCGGGCTGGTGCTGTGGTGGTCGGCGGCCGCCTGGCTGGTGGTCTATGTTCTGGCAGCCGCGCTCGTCATTCCGGCTGCGCGCCGCGCACCGGTGTAGCGCCGGTGCCGGGTTTGGCTTTTTGGCTTATTGCGATGATGGTCGATGTTTAATTTCGACCTCTCTATCGGCATCGACTACTCCGGCGCTGAAACCTCCGGCTCGCGCCTGAAGAGCCTGCAGATCTATGCCGCGCAACCGGGTCGTCTGCCGGAGAAACAGGCGGGGCCTGCGCGGCGGCAGGATGGGAGTCCAGCGAACTGGACTCGTGCTGAGATCGCGGAGTGGCTGATCGGTCTGGTCCGCGAGGACGTACGCTTCGTTGCGGGCATCGACCATGCGTTTTCGTTTCCGCAGGGTTACTTCGACCGTTACGGGCTGAAGTCCTGGCCGCAGTTCCTCGATGATTTCTGCCGGCACTGGCCGACGGATCGGGAGCATGTGTATGTGTGCTTCGTCCGTGACGGCGCGCTGACGGGGAAGCCGGGGTTCGAGAACTGGCCGGGGCCGGGGCAGCGGGCGGGGAAGGCGTCGGAATTCCGGCTGTGCGAGCAGTGGACCTCGTCGGCGAAGAGCGTGTTCCAGTTCGACGTACAGGGACAGGTGGCGACGTCGAGCCATGCGGGAATTCCGTGGCTGAAGCGGATCCGCGATGCGGTGGGCGATCGGATGCATTTCTGGCCGTTCGATGGCTGGGTGCCGGCGGCGGGCAAGGCGGTGATCGCGGAGGTGTACCCCTCGATATTTCGCAATCGCTACGAGCGCGCCGGCCGCGCAAGCGACGAGCAGGATGCGTACGCGGTGGCGCGCTGGCTGTCGGAGGCGGGTGCGCGGGGTTTGCTGCCGCGTTATTTCGAGCTGCCGCTGACGCTGCCGGAGCGCACCCGGGCCGAACGAGAGGGGTGGATTTTGGGGGTGGGGTGAGGGCTTGGTTACACTGAGTGTAACTAGGGATGTGCCCCGGCTTGGTTTGAAATAACGCGCATTCGCCTATTCAAAGGATACGAATATCCATAGAATCAAACCAATTGTTTGAGTATCGTTTGATTCACCGAAGGGATGTACCCTATGGATAGTCATCCCAGCATGAAAATAAACCAGCTCCTGCAGGCGTGGCCACGCGGGACTGTGGCGCTGCATTCCTTTTTTTTGCAGCACGGCGTATCGCGCAAGCTGGCCGAGCAGTACCGGAAGCGGGGCTGGATCGATTCGCTCGGCCGCGGCGCTTTCGTGCGCCGTGGAGACAGGGTGGGCTGGGAAGGTGCTGTCTACGCGCTCCAGCGATACGCGCGCAAGTCGATCCATCCCGGCGGGCTTACGGCACTCGAACTTTCCGGTTACGCCCACTTCCTGCCGATGTCGGCCCGGCCTGAGGCACACCTGTACGGACCGTCCGGGGAGCGGCTTCCGCGCTGGATGAAAAACCACAATTGGGGGGTGAACCTGCGGTACTTCGGTACGAGCCTGTTCTCGGGCCCGGTGGATGCATGTTTCTCGACCATCGGTGAACTCCAGTTGTCTGTTTCGTCTCCGGCACGGGCCATTCTGGAGGTGCTCGACGGCGTGCCACGTGTCATGAGCTTCGAGCAGGCCCGTTTGCTGATGGAGGGCCTGCCGTCGCTGCGGCCAGGTCACATGCAGCAGTTGCTCGAAGTCTGCACCTCGGTGAAGGTCAAGCGGCTGTGTCTGTACCTCGCGGACGTCACGCACATGCCCTGGCGTGGCGAGCTTGCGGACGATCGCATCAACCTCGGCTCCGGCAAGCGCCAGGTCGTCCCCGGAGGGGTTCTCGATCCTCGATACAACATCACGGTTCCGAGAGAAGCCGCGCAGTGAGAGCCTCGCCCTACTACGCGCAGGCAGAATTGCTGGTGCGGTATTTGCCGGCGCTGGGCGCCGCGGATTGTTTTGCGATCAAGGGTGGCACGGCTATCAATCTGTTCGTGCGTGAGCTGCCGCGGCTGTCGGTGGACATCGACCTTGTCTTTACGCCACTGATTGAACGCGCGCAGGCTCTGCAAGAAATGAGCGAAGCGCTGGAACGGGTGGGTGAACGCGCTGAGAAGCTTGTTCCCCGATTGCGGGTGACCGCAACGGGTGCGGCCGACGCGCCGAAGCAGATAGCCGCTACCAGCTCTGCGCAGATCAAGATCGAGCCCAATCCAGTCCTCCGCGGTACGGCCTTTTACCCCGAGAAGCGACGCCTGTCGGCAGCCGCCGAAGAGTTCTTCGAAATGTCCGCGACGGCCACAGTCGCGTCCGTGCCGGATCTTTATGCTGGCAAACTTTGCGCTGCGCTCGACCGCGGGCATCCTCGCGACTGGTTCGATGTGATGCCACTGTTGAAACCGGGCGCCATCGACGACCGGCTGCGACAGGCGTTTGTCGTGTACCTGGCCAGCCACAACCGGCCAATGGCTGAACTGCTCGAGCCTCAGCCAAATCCGCTGGGCGATCTCTTCGCACGTGAGTTTGCGGGAATGCCGCGAGAGCCGGTGACGATTCAGGAAATCGAGTCCACGCAGGCGACGCTGCCAGCGATATTGCGATCCAGTCTTTCGGAAGCCGAACGACGGTTTCTGCTTTCCATCAAGCTGGGCGAGCCGGAGTGGGACCTGTTGCCGATCCCGCATCTCCGCGAACTACCGGCGTTATCGTGGAAGCTCAACAATGTTGAGGCTCTGAAACGCAATCGAGATAAGTACGCTGACTCAGTTGCCCGGCTTCGCCGTGTCCTGGAGCTGTGATGAATACGTCCACCCTCGTCCAGAAGAGGGTGTCAGGTGCCGGGTTTGGCTTTTTGGCTCAAATCTCCGCCAAGGCGGCTCTTTCTGCCATCGCGCGGGCTTCTGTCGCGTCGTATTTTGGTTCAGTGTCGATAAGAGGTCCTCGCCATTGACAAGCAATGCTTGTCATCGTATTTTCCCACCCGAAGTTACCGGGAAGACCCTCCCTTGGTTCGCAGCTTTCGGCACAAGGGTCTCGCCCGCCTTTATGAGCACGACAGCGCGAAGGGCGTTACGCCCGCCCTTCTGCCGAAGGTTTCACGGATTCTCGCGCGGCTCGACGTGGCGCAGTCCGTCGAACAGATGAACTTGCCGGGGTGGCGGCTGCATCCGCTGAAGGGAGACCTGACGGGCTTCTGATCTGTCTGGGTATCGGCGAACTGGCGGCTCGTCTTCCGGTTTCACGAGGGCGATGCGTGGGACGTGGACTTGGTTGATTACCACTGATATCCAAGGAAGAAGTCTGGTGACTATGAAAGAACCGCCACACCCGGGCCTATCGGTTCGCCACGACTGCCTGGAACCACTCGGACTGACGGTTACCGAGGCCGCCAGAGTACTGGGTATTACCCGGCAGGCGCTGAATAACGTCGTCAATGGCAAGGCTGCCATATCGGCTGACATGGCGATCCGGCTCGACAAGGCGTTTGGGGGAAGTGCCGAGACCTGGCTCGCGCTGCAGATGGCCTACGACCTGGCGCAGGCGCGCAAGCGGATAAAGGGGCTCGCTATCCGGCGTTATCCTAACCGCAGAGGTGCCGATCGGTCGGCGGTCCGCTGAAGGGAAGACGGTGCCGGGTCGAAGGTTTCGAAGTTGTTGGGCAAGCACGAAAACTTCTAAAACTATGCTCCGCACCATAAGCCGGCACAATAAGCCAACAAGCCAAACCCGGCACCGTTATTAAACGAGGATATCGATCGTCGAGCCGAGCGTATCGCTCACCCGCCGTGCGGCGGCGGCATTGGCCTCGGCCGCCTGCCGCTGCTCGACGTTGCGCACCATGGCCGCGGTGAGATCGGCGGTCGAGCCGTCTACCACCGCGTGTGCGACGGTCTGGGCATCGCGACGCAGCCCGTCGAGGCTGCGGCGCAGGCCAGAGAGGCTGGAAGAAATCGAGGCGAGACCCGCGTCCATGAGCGTCACCCGAATGCACCGACAACAAGGGCGAGAATAGGCGCCGGGCGGGTTCGCCGCCATGGGCAGCAGACATAAGCTTGCGAACCGCTCGCCATTATTGCGGCAAAATCCACCGGGCACTGACGCTGGCGGTTGGTGTTCGCAGATCGTGAGCAGGTATCGGGATGGCTGAGGCGCAAGACCATCAGGTGCGTGGGCTGAACGGCCGGCTGCGATGAAGCCGCGCCGCACGCCGACATTTCGGGGCGTCGTGTATTCGACCGGCCATGGCCGGACCTGCCCGGCCTGCGGCCGGCCGCTGGCGCAGTGTGCGTGCGCGCGTGGCGCGGCGGCGCCGAAGCCCGGCGACGGTATCGTGCGCGTCGGCCGCCAGACCCAGGGCCGCAAGGGCAAGGGCGTCACCGTGGTCAGCGGCGTGCCACTCGCCGGCGCCGAGATCGAGGCCCTCGCTGCGCAACTGCGAAAGCGCTGTGGTGCGGGCGGCACGGTGCGCGACGGCCTCATCGAGATCCAGGGCGAGCACCGCGAGGTGCTGGTGGCGGAGCTGTCGAAGCGCGGTTGGACGGTGAGGCGATCCGGGGCGTAGCATCGCCACCATGACGATGACCTGGTTTTTCTTCCGCGCCGCGATTGCCTCGCTGGGGCTGTGGCTCGCGAGCGAGATGGTCGATGGACTCGAGTTCGCGGGGCCAGGCTGGCTGATCCTCGCCGCCATCCTGCTCGGCGTCGTCAACGCGCTGGTGCGCCCGGTGCTCGTGCTGCTGACGCTGCCGCTGACCATCGTGACGCTCGGCATCTTCCTGCTGGTGATCAACGGGCTCATGCTCGGCCTGGTGGCCGGCCTGCTGCCAGGGTTCAGTATCCACGGTTTCTGGGATGCGTTCTGGGGCGCGATCATCGTGGGCCTGGTGAGCTGGGTGGCCGCGGCCGTTTTCGGTCCGCCCGGTAACATCGAGGTCCGGATCAACCGGGACTGAGCCGGGCCGCGCTCAGCAGGACGCCGGCATTTCCATCGCAGCGGGCGAATTGCGACCTGGGTCCGGTCCCGGTCCTTGCATTCGCAGCGACGAGCTGGGAATCTGCAGCGGTTCACTACGCGCATAGGAAGCGCACGGCCATGGCCACGTCCTCTGTCATCGGTCTGACCGGCCAGAACTGGAAGCTTGCCCTCGGCGCTGCGGCCTTGCTCATCGGCAGTTTCGCCCCGCTGGCCACGGTGACCGGCATCTCCTGGACCGCGGGCACCGTGCTCGCCGTCGCCGGTTACGCCTTCGTATGCCTGATGGTGCGATGCCCGGCTTGCCGCAGCCGCTGGTTCTGGCAGGCCGCCCTCGATGCGGGGCTCTACGGGCCGCTGTTCCGGCGCCCGGAGTGTCCCCAGTGCCGGCATGACTTTGCCCGCACGCCGCGCGAGCGCGCCTGACGGGAACCGGCCCCGGTGCATCGTCTGGCGCCGGTAGCGCGGCGCACGCGCGCCTGCCTCAATCGACGTCGTGCGCCGGGACGGCGAACTCCAGCAGTTCGACGATGTTGCCGTCGCAGTCGCGCCCGTACGTCACCCAGCCGGTATCCTGGCTTTGCGGCGGGCAGTGAAAGCGCATGCCTGCGGCGCGCAGCCGCTCGTACTCCTGGTGGATGTCCACGACCTCGAGGCAGATGTGCGAGATGCCGTGATCGCAGGCCGGCCGGTCGGCATGCACTGCACGCGGAATCGGCGAGCTGAACTCGAACACCTCGAGGAAACTCGACCCGAGCCTGAGCATGGCCGCGCGTGCCGCCGAATCGGCGAGACCCGTCACCTCGTCAGCCGCGCGGCTTCCCTGCGGCCAGGCGAATGTCCATGCCACCTCGCAGCCGATGACGCCGGTGTAGAACTCGATGCAGCGGTCGAGGTCCGGCGTGGAAAGTGCTGCATGGTGGAATCCGCTGATCATGTGGTGTTGCTCCCCGATGGCCATGCCTGCGCCGGACCGCCCGACGATACTACGGCATGCGACCGTGCATGCGTCACGTTCCGGCCCATGCGATGTGCCCGCAACGCCTGAAAACCATTGTCAGGCAGCCCCGTCGAAGCGGAGAATAGCCGCGGGGCCATGGCGGCGTTGTGGCCGGACAAGGGAAGGCATCAGGCGTGAGCGCTCTCCCGGCAATCACCATGCGGCGGTTCCCGCCGACGGCTCCCGTGACCATTCGCTTCTTCATCGTGGCGCTTGCGCTGGTGGCGGATGCCGGGCCGGCGTCGGCCGGCCTTGTGTTCAGCGAGACAGAGTTGACCGAGGCCGGCGCGGCACCACCCGCCCGGCAGGTACGGCGCGTGTTCGCGCAGGCCGGTCAGCTGAAGGCCGTGTTCGAGGAGAGCACCGATACCCTCTTGCCGCCGGGGGCCTTCCTGCTCATCGCCGACGGCGATGCAATGCTCGTCGATCCGTCCCGCGCCACGATTGCGCCGGTCATCGCCGCTGACATGCATCCCGTGCCGGCATCGTCGGGGGAAACGGCGGCGGCCCGCCGCTTCGATGGTGTACGCCTGGAACAACAGATGGACGAGCAGGGGCCGATGCTGCTCGGACTGCCGACCTGGCACTACGTCTATCTGCTGAGTTACGAGGAGCTCCCGCCGGAGGAACACCCGGGCGCGGCGGTCGTAACCGAGGAGCGGCACGAGTTCTGGGCTGCGGCGCTACCCGGCGAAGAGACGGCGCTCGCGCCCTGGCGGGAGTTGCGCGTGGCCGAGGACGGCGGTGCAGGGGTCGCGCGGCGCGAGATCCGCGACGCGGTGGCGCAGATGTACGAACGCGGCTTTTTCCTGCGACACATCATCGAGCGGCGCGTACACGAGCGGGAGGTTGCCGCCGAGGCGCTCGAGCGCGAGCGCGTCACCCGTGAGGTGACGGCCATCAGCCGCGGGGACATCGCGGCTGCGGTGTTCGCCCAGCCCACCGGCTATGCGCAGACCGAGTTCCTGGCGCCCGGTCCCGACGAGGCCAGCGTTTCGGGGTTGCCGCCCGCGAAGAGGCAGGATCGCAACGGCCTGGATCCCGCGGCGCCATCAACGGAGTAGCAGGCATGGGCGGACAACCGCAGCCGAAGTCGTTCGAGGGTTCCTGCCATTGCGGGGCGCTCGAGTTCACCTACGAGACACGACTCGCGCCGCGGCGCTGGGAACCGCGTGCCTGTCAATGCTCGTTCTGCCGCGGGCACGGTGCCGTGACCGTGTCCGATCCCGGCGGGGCGGTGCATTTCCGCTACGTGCAGCCCGACCGGCTGCGCCGTTACCGGTTCTCGTTTCGCACCACCGATTTCCTGCTCTGTCGCGAGTGCGGCATGTACATTGGCGCCGTCATGATGACCGGCTCCGGCGCCGTGGCGGCAATCAATGTGAACACGCTGCGGGAACGCCCGCGCGGAATGCCGGCCGCGCGCACGCTCAGTCACCGCAATGAATCACTGGAACAACGCCGCGCCCGCCGCCAGCAGGGGTGGACGCCGGTGCACGGCCCGGTCTGACCCCGCGCCTAGTCGAGCAGGTGCGAGACCATGCCGTCGGCGAGCTTGGGCTCGAACCAGGTAGACTTCGGCGGCATCACGCGATTGGCGTCGGCAACCGCCATGAGCGCGTCCATGCGCGTGGGATACAGCGCGAAGGCCACGGCCATCTCGCCGCTCGCGACGCGCTTTTCGAGTTCCCCCAGCCCGCGCATCCCGCCGACGAAATCGATGCGCTTGTCGGTTCGGGGGTCCGAGATCGCGAGCAGCGGGCCGAGCAGGTGTTCCTGCAGCAGGCTCACGTCGAGGCGTCCGACCGGGTCGGACGGAACCAGCTGGGGCCGGATCGACAACCGGCGCCAGCGCCCCTGCATGAACATCCCGAACTCGCCCGGGTTGCGTGGCTGGGTCTGCCCGCCTGCCTCTTCGATGGCGAAGCGCTCGCCGACACGGGCGAGAAACTCCTGCGGCGACAGGCCAGCCAGGTCCTTCACGACCCGGTTGTAATCGAGGATGCGCATCTCGTCGTGAGGAAACGCGACGCAGAGGAAATACTCGTGCGCTTCCTCGCCGGTCGGCTGCGGTGCGTTCTCGCGCAGCATGGCCGCAACCCGCGCAGCCGCTGCCGAACGGTGATGCCCGTCGGCAATGTAGAGCGCGTTCATGTCATCGAACTCGCGCGTCAGTGCGGCGATGACCTCCGGGTCGCCCGCCTGCCACAGCGTGTGCACGATGCCGTCATCGGCGGTGACGTCGCAGAGGGGTTGCCCCCGGGCCACGCCGTCGAGCAACCCGCGCACCGTGTCATGGCTCCGGTAGGCGAGCAGCACCGGGCCCGTCTGGGCCCGCAAGGCCAGGATCTGGCGGACGCGGTCGTCTTCCTTGTCGGGCCGGGTGAACTCGTGCTTGCGGATGCGGTTGTCATCGTAGGCGGCGACGCTGCCGGTGCAGACGATGCCGGTCTGCCGGTGCCCGCCCATCTGCAGTCGATACACGTAGTAGCCGGGCGCCGCGTCGCGAATCAGCACACCCCGGTCGATCATGTGGCCGAAGGTCGTTGCGGCCTGCGCATACACCCGCGGGTCGTGCGGGTCGAGGTCGGCCGGCAGGTCGATCTCGGCCTTGGAGATATGCAGGAAGGACTCCGGCCGCCCGCGGGCGCGCTCGCGCGCCTCCGCAGAGCTCAGCACGTCGTAGGGCGGCGCGATGACTTCGGCGGCGCGGCCGGGGGCCGGCCGCAGTCCGCGCAACGGCTTGATGAGGGTGGGCATGGCCTGCGCCTCAGCTCTGCCGCAGGATGTCCAGCGCGGCGCGTTCGCCGGACTCCATCGCGCCTTCCATGCCGCGATTGGAGATCGCGGTGTGCTCGCCGCAGAACTGGATCCGGCCGTGGGCCTTGCCGACTTCGGTCGCAAACGCGCTGACCTGCCCGGGCTCCCACACCGCCCAGTCGCCGAGCGAGAACGGATCCTGCATCCAGGAGTGATAAGCGAGCACCTCGAGTTGTCCGCGTGCCGCGGGCCGCAGCGTTTCGATTTCCCGCAGGATGGCGCCGATCGCCGCTTTCTCGCTCATCGTGTCGAGCTTGCGGACGTTCTTGCCGCGCAGCCACACCGCGAGGCTGGTCACTTCCTCCGGCCGCGAGCCCTTGTGTTCGGCCACCATCATGTTGACGAGGCCGTCGGAGACGAATCCGGGCGCGAGGCCATCCTGCTCCCAGAACGGCTTTTTCGGCACGATGTGCATGAGGCTGATGGCCTGTACGCCGAGCTCGCGCACAGCGCGCGCCTGCACGCCGGTGAGTGCCGGCTCGATGGCGACATTGCGCAGCACCGCCGTGGGAATCGAGCACACCACGTGGTCGGCGCGGTAGCGGCTGCCGTCGGCGCAGCGCACCTCGGCGCCGTCCTTGTCAGAACGGATGGCGACCACGCGACGCTTGAACTCCACCGGGTGCTTCAGCGCCCCGGCCATCGCCTCCGGGATCGACTGGTTGCCGCCACGCGCCACGTAGGCGGCGCGGTTACCCTTGGAGAACGCCTGTTGTGTCTGCTGGAACTTCAGGGCGGCCAGCACCATCAGCGTCGAGACGCCGGCCGCGGAGTCGCCCCAGCCCGGATTGATGTCGTAGGCGACGTGGATGGCCTCGTCGGACCAGCCGATGCTGCGCAGCCAGTCGCCGAGCGGTATATCGAGTGCTGCGTGCGCGGGATCGACCCAGGCTTCGTTGGTCTGGAGCGGGTTCTTGGGCCCGGCCGTGGCACCGAGGAAGGCCCATGGCATCAGTTTCTTCAGCGGCTCGGGGAAGGGGTTCTTCGGGTGGGTGGGCCAGCTATCCGCGGCGATTCTCTCGCCACCAAGGAACAGTTCACGCCGGAAGATGAAGGGGATGACCGGCGCAAGGTCCAGCAGTTCGACGCCATGAGTGTTCGCGGCGCTCAACAGGCGCGCGTAGCCTGGCCCGAAACCCGTGCCGCCCGACTCCGGGTTGCCGGGTATGTTGCGATGGGACAGCACCCGGCCACCGACACGCTCGCGGCCCTCGATGACGCGCACGTCCACGCCGGCGTCCTGCAAAGCGAGAGCAGCGGCGAGGCCCGACAAACCGGCGCCGACCACCAGGACCGTGCTCCGGGTCTGCGCGCGCAGCAACCGGGGCGTGGCCGCCACCGCCGCCGCCGCTCCAGCGGCCGTGAGCAGTGTGCGGCGGTCGAGAGGACGAGAGCCAATGCGAGTCATGGAAAGAGTCCCTGCAAATCAGCGAGTGCGTGCGCGGGCGCAGTATAACGCCGGCCCACGGTGGAGGCAGGCTGCGGTCGCGCTCAGCGTCCGGCCGGCGGCGCCTGCAGCGGTGTCCGGGACCGGATCAATTCCTCGTGAAACTTCACCCGTTCGGGAAACAGCGTGGTGCGCAGCACCGGGCGCTCGCCGAATTCCATGATGGCGGGTGCCTCGCGGCGGAACGGCGGCCACTGTGGCAGATCTGCGCCGTTCGGGTCGCCGCTGCGGGCGAAGTTCACCCAGTAGCGGCGCAGCGGCGCCGAGACCTCGAGGTCGTGGGCGCTCAGCACGTCGTCGGGGCGTCGGGGTTGCTGGAACAGGTGGCTCACCTCGTCGCCGTGTGCGGCGCCGGGAACCTTGCCGCGCCGGGCCTCATCGACGTAGGCGTAGTAGTAGAGCCAGGCCGGCGTATTCGCTGCGGCCATGTCTCCAGCCAGGGTCCAGGCGGGCGTGAGGAACAGCACGTCAGAGAAGTAGGCTTCCGTCAGCGCGCGATCATCGAGTGGCCCGTAGACCTCGCGGACCCGGGCCTGCGGCACTCCGAGCAGCACCGCCTGCAGCGGCAGGTTCAGCGGCCGGATGAGGCTTGCCTCCCAGCTGTCGATGCCGGCGAGGTAGGGCACCGCGTGCTGCCGCCCGTCGCGAAAAACCCGCCCGACATCCTCCTGCACGAACCGGCCGTCGACGACGGGGTTGGTGGAATTGTTCTCGTGCCTGAAGGCGAGGACCTGCGCGACGTCGAGTGCGCGCAGCCGACCGGGCGCGCGCTCGTCGTCGGCGATGCCGAAGCTCGCCGCGAACTCGAGGCCGTCCTGCTCGAGGGCGGGGAAGCGGCCGGCGGGCTCGCGTAGCCGTTGCGTGACCTCGATGCTGACGCCGCCGCTTTGCGCGATGGCGCGCTGGAACAGGCCCTTCGCGGCGGGCACGGTCATCAGGTAGTTCACCGACACGCCGCCGGCGGAATGGCCGAAGATCGTCACCCGCTGCGGGTCACCGCCGAAGGCGGCGATGTGGTCGCGGACCCATTCGAGCGCCCGCGCCTGGTCCATCAGCCCGTAGTTGGCGAGGCCTTCGCCGGCCTGTGCGCGGGTGAGCGCCGGGTGGCCGAAGCGACCGAGTCGGTCGAGACGGTAGTTGAGGGTGACGAGCACCACGCCCTGGCGCGCGAAGGCGCCGCCGTCGTACGCCGGCAAGGAGCCGGCGCCTTGCGTGAATGCGCCGCCGTGGATCCACACCATGACCGGCAGGCCGCCCGCGGGAGTTTCCAGCGGGGCGTAGATGTTGAGCGTGAGGCAGTCTTCGCTCTGCGGCGAGTCGCTCGCCCCGGGCCGCACGAGCTGCGGACAGATCGGGCCGAAGCGCGTGGCGTCGCGCACGCCGGCCCAGGCCGCGGGCGGCTGCGGCGGCCGCCAGCGCAATGGACCGACGGGCGGGGCGGCGTAGGGGATGCCCCTGAATACGACGATGCCGTCGCGCGCCGCACCGCGCACGGCGCCGGCGCTGGTGGTGACGACGGAATCTGCGGCCGCATGGGCGGGTCCTGCGCACAGAGCCAGCACGAGCATCGCGCGCAGGAGGAATGCGACAGGCTGCGGTGCCATACGACAGGATAACCCATCGTAAGCGTCGCGGTTAATCGTGGAAGCTGGCGCCACTGAATCCGTTGCGCGGTGCTTCTCGTCCGTGCTACATGAGTTACGTCGTTTCAAGGGGGGATCCGGAGATGGGAAGGGTGCGGATTGTTCGATGCGGGACCGGCATGCTCTTGTCCGGCCTCGCGCTGCTCGGGCTTTCGACCGAGGCCTGGTCGCAGATCGACGAGATCGTCGTGACGACGCGCAAGCGCGAGGAAAACCTGCAGGTGGTGCCGGTGGTGGTGAACGCCATCACGGCCGAGCAGATCCAGCAGCTCGGCATCAGGGACACCGCCGACATCGCCCGGTTCGACTCCGGCATGATTTTCGATCAGGGTTTCTCTGCGCAGGACACGCGCATCACGATCCGCGGCCTCGCGCCCTCGCGCGGGCGGCAGAACGTGGCCGTGCTGGTGGACGATATCGACATCGCGAACCAGGCGATCCAGACCAATGGCGGTGGCCTGCTGATCAACCCGCGGTTGTTCGACATCGAGCGGATCGAGGTGGTGAAAGGCCCACAGAACGCGCTGTACGGCCGCACGGCGTTCGCGGGGGCGATCAATTACATCACCCGCCAGCCGAGCGAGCAGTTCGACGGCCGCGTGTCGATGGACGTGGGCAGCGAGAACAACATCGAGGTCAAGGGTGGCGTGAGCGGGCCGCTGGTGGAAGGCACGCTGTACGGCGGGCTCAATGTGGCCAGCTGGACCAACGACGGTTTCTACAAGAACTCGTATACGGGAGCGGACACCGGCGGCACCGACGGTAACGGCGTGTCGGGCGACCTGGTCTGGCACGTCACGGAGCAGTTCAAGGCGCGTCTCCGCGCCGAGTACACGGATGACGAGTTCGAGCAGTCGCCGTATCAGGCGGTGGCGCCGACCGAGCCGATGGCGATGCCGCCGAGCGCGCTCGGCACGGTGATCTCACCGGCGGTGACCTCGATCCTGGCGGTGCGCTCATTGCCCGACGGCGACGACATGTCGGTGACCAACTGGAGCGACCCGCGCACCGGGGCCGATTACCCGGGCACGGACCGGGAGATCGCCCGGGCGACCCTGACGCTCGACTACGACTTCGGTCCGGTAACGCTGCGATCGCTGACCCACCTCGCGAGCTCGGATGTCACCATGTTCGAGGACTCGCGGCGCGAGGCGACGACGGACACCACGAGCCTCGTGAACTACTTCCGCGGCGAGTTCATGGCCGAGGACGAGACCGACCTGTTCAGCCAGGAGTTGCGGTTGCAGTCGAACGGTGACGGCATGGTGAGCTGGACGGCGGGCGCGCTGCTCTGGGAAGAAGACACCGATTTTCATGACGGCAGCATCAACTGTGCCGAGCTTCCTCCCGGGCAGTCACCCTGCGGTGCATCGCTGGCGGCGAGATTCCCGACGAAGGCTTCGCGCGAGATCGATCTGTGGGAGCGCGACACCAGCCACTGGTCGGTCTATGGACTGGTCGAGGTGGCATTCGCCGAGGACTGGCGGGCGATCTTCGAGGGACGCTACTCCGACGAGGATCTCGACGTGACCGGTCCGGACCGTGGCGACGACGCGAACAGCGCCGGTCCGCCGCGCCCGCGCATTTTCGACACGGGCGCCCCCCCGGGATTCAGTCCGGCGTTTCCGGGAACCTTCCCGAATGCCGTCGGGCCGGCCTACGGTCAGCTGTCCGACTCCGTGGACGACGATTTCTTCTCGCCGAAAGTGACGCTGCAATGGCTGGCGACCGATCAGGCGATGCTCTACGCGTCCTGGGCGCGGGCCTACAAGCCGGCGGGAATTTCCATCGTCGCCGCGATGACCGGTGTGGATTTCGAGAACAACCGCTTCGACCGGGAAAAGCTGGATGTCTACGAGTTCGGCGCCAAGAGCGACTGGCTCGACGGACGCCTGGTGCTGAACGGCAGCCTGTTCTACCAGGACTTCGGCGACAAGCAGGCGAGCACGCAGCAGCCGGACTCCAGCGGGCTGCTGGCATCGCGGCCGGTGAACGCGTCCTCGGCGGAGGTCTACGGGGTCGAGCTCGAGGCGGACTGGGCGGCAACTGACCACCTCCGGCTGTTCATGTCCTACACCTGGCTGGATACCGAGTACGACAACTTCCAGGTGGCCCAGACCGGTGCCTCCACCATCGCGGATGCGGGCAACTGCAATGTAGTGGCGCTGCCGACGGTGCCGCCGCGCAACGCCTGCCTCGTGGACTACTCGGGTAACGAACTCGAGTTCGCGCCGGACAACGCCCTGGTGGCCGGGTTCTCGTACCGTCGTGCGCTGGTCGGCAGCACGGATTGGCTCGTGGAGGGCGACGCCAGCTACCAGGACGAGCGCTGGACGAGCCAGTCGAACACGCTGAAGTTCGATTCGTACACCATCGTGGGGTTCCGCGGAGGCGTGACCAACGACCAGTGGGATGTCCTCGCCTACGTGGACAACGCCTTCGACGACGATACGGTGACGAGCACGTTTGCCAACACCTACAACGCCGGCATGCAGGTCGTGCCGGCGCCGCCGCCGTTCACCTTCGTGCTGCCGCTGAACCAGACGCCGATCAAACCCGACGGGCGCAGCTATGGCCTGCGCATCGGGTACCGTTTCGGCGGGGGTTAGGCCGGCCCGGGGACCGCGAACTTCGCCGTTGCTGCGTCCATGCCGCCGCTGACGTGGATCAAGACGGGGCCGGCCAGTCGCAGCCTACACTCGGGCCTGTGGCGGACGGCAGCGCGCCCCGGGCGGGCGCTCGGAGGAAGCAGGCCATGTACATCAATTTCTGGTATGTCGCGGCGCGCAGCGGTGAGATCACCTTCGGCGCAGACAAGCCGCTCAAGGTGCAGATGCTGGGGCACCATTTCGCACTCTGGCGCGACCAGAAAGGCCGGGTGCAGTGCATCAGCGACACCTGCAGCCACCGTGGTGGCGCGCTCGGTGACGGACGCGTGCGCGGCGATTGCGTCGAGTGCCCCTACCACGGCTGGACCTTCAACGGCGCGGGCGACTGCGTGCGCCTGCCCTCGCTCGGTGCCGGGGCGAAGATCCCGGACCGCACTCGCGTCGATGCCTACCCGGTCGAGGAGAAATACGGCCTGGTCCATGTCTTCCTCGGTGACCTCCCGGAAGCGGAGCGGCCGCCGATCCTGGACATACCCGAGTTCGGCTCTGCCGACTGGCGCTTCATCACGCTCATGCTGGAGTGGAAGATCGACTACAAGAGGGCGCTGGAGAACACGATCGACCCCGGGCACAACGAATTCACGCACCCGACCCACGGCTTCCTCGGCACGAAGGACGACTACCACGTCGAGGACATCCAGCTTCGCGACCAGCCCTGGGGTACCGGGTTCATCAACCGGATGCATGCGCCGACGCTGGCGCAGCGCGACATGAACGACGCGGCGGGCCGCACCGGCGACAAGTGGATCGAGGGCGGCGCCGGGACGCACGGTCCGCATTGCACCTGGACCTACATACACCCCTCCGACCGTGCGCAGATGCACGGCTTCGCTTTTCATACGCCGATCCACGAGAAGCTCGACCGCATCTACGTGCTGTTCGGCCGCAATTTCCTCGCGGACTCCAGGTACGACCAGACCTTCGAGAACCGTGCGCTGTTCGTCGCGGAGCAGGACCGCTACGTCCTTGAACCGCTGCACCCGAAAATCACGCCCCACCACAACCGGAACGAGTTCTTCGTCCCGGCCGACAAGTGCGTCGGCCGTTACCGCGATTACTGCCGCGAGTGGGAGCAGCGCGGCTGGCGGCTGGACGTGGCGAAGGTCCGCGCCGACTACGAGACGACCGCCTACGCGATCCCGAGCCCCGGCCGGCGCCAGCATAAGGGCTGGGTGCTGCCGGCGGTGCCGCTGCTTCCGGCCGAGTCCGCGGCCAGCGCGGCGAAGAAAGCCTGACGCCTGCCGGCTCCCGTGACCGGGGAATGGGGGCGCTTGCGAACCAACCATCCCGGCCGCGGTAACGCTGCCGGAATTTTTTTGGTTCTTCGCCGAGCTGCGGGAATGCAGCGGCTCGCTGGTGGACGATGCGGTGGTCCCGCCCGCCGGCGCGTGCCGGACTCTGCCCGTCTCTGGGCCTCGCCGCCGGCTGGCCCTGCGGGTGCCCTCGCAGGCGTGCTCGCTGCGGAGTGCGCGCCACTCGACGTCCTTGGTCTCGTGGGCGCGCAGCAGCGGCATCCCTGCCGCTGCCTCTGCGAGCTTAGCCTTGCTCGCTACGCCTGCTCGGCCAGCCGGCTGATGGGCTCGGCCCGGAGACGGGCGGAGTCGCACCGCCCTGGCATCCGGATCCACGCCCCGGTCGTCGTGCGACACATCGCCCCTGGCGAGGCGGATGCAGCGGTGGTCACGGCCCCGGCGCGGGCATGTGTGGAGCCGGTTGCCAGGAGGGCAGCAACCGGCG
>WYBE01000035.1 GCA_011526045.1 Nevskiales bacterium
TGGATCGCCGTCGGCGCGCTGGCGCTCGGTCTGTTCGCGGCCACGCCGGCGATGGCCGCCGACTGCTACCAGACCGCCGAGACCTGCGTCGAAGGCCCGGAGACGCGCGACATCGGCGGTCTTCCGGTGCAGCGCGACTGCTGGCGTTACCGCGCGTCCTACACCTGCGTCTCGCAGAACAGCACCGACGACTGCCAGCCCTTGCGCGATCGCGGCTGCAGCCAGGTCGACTCGCGCTGCATGGACACGAACCCCCAGGGCGCCTGCATGCTCTACGAGCAGACCTGGCAGTGCCGCGTCGCCACGGGCTCCACCTCGACGGTGACCAACTGCGGCGGCCAGCAGTTCTGTCTGGACGGCCGCTGCTTCGACACCGGCTACAGCCCCGATGCGGACTTCGCGCGCGCGGTCGCCGGACTGGAAGCGCAGCGCGAAGCCGGCCGCTACCTGGATCCGAACACGCTGGAGGTTTTCAAGGGCTTCGACAACCGCTGCCGCAAGAAGCTCTTCGGGTTGGTGAACTGCTGCAAGGGCGGCGGCACCGACGGCTCGCTCTTCTCGACCTTCAGCCTGATCACCGGCGCCGGCGGCCAGGCCATCGGCGCCATCGGCTCGAGCTACACGTACGACGCGCTCTTCACTTCCGACGCGCCCGACCTGGTGATCGCCGGCTTCGAGGCGCTCTTCGGCGCGGGCGGCGGCTCCTCGGCGCTCGCCGGGCTGATCGCCGGCGACCTGTCGGTCGGTTCGTTCGTGACCTCGCTGGTGCCGGGGCCGTGGACGCTCGCGATGCTCGCGATCCAGCTCTCGGGGC
The DNA here is from genome assembly GCA_011526045.1 of Nevskiales bacterium. Taxonomy (GTDB): domain Bacteria; phylum Pseudomonadota; class Gammaproteobacteria; order Steroidobacterales; genus QUBU01. The sequence goes on from WYBE01000035.1 coordinate 815, forward strand.
TGCTGTCGTGCGAGGACGCCGAGCAGGTCCTCGCCATGAAGCGCGACAACCGGCTGTGCCACGGCGTCGGCAGCTACTGCTCGGCGCGGCTGCCGATCATCCGCACCTGCATCGAGACCACCGAGACCTACTGCTGCTTCAACTCGCGCCTGTCGCGAATCATCAACGAGCAGGGCCGCGCGCAACTCGCCCGCGGCTGGGGCGGCGCCCAGGGCCCCGACTGCAGCGGCTTCAGCCTCGCGCAGTTGCAGGCGCTCGACTTCTCGCGCATGGACCTCACCGAGTTCTACGCGGAGATCGCGCCCACGCTGCCGAACCTCGGCGACATCCAGCAGCGGGCCCAGCAGAAGGTCAACAGCTACTTCGGCCCATGACCTCCATCACTGCCATCCTGTCCGTCCCAAGGCGTCGACACGCGCTCGCCGCGGTCCTGCTCGGCGCACTGCTCGCTCTTTCAGGGCATGCACAGACGACGCAGCGCATCCCGGTCTCGGAGATCAAGCCCCTGCTGGCGCTCGCCGCCGAGCGTGGCGCCGCGCATGGTGTGCTCACCGGTCCCGGCGCCGACTACATGCGGCGCCGCTTCGATGCCGCCACGCCCATCGAGATCGACGTGGCGACGCTGCACGCCCTGCCCCAGCTCGGCTGCGCGCGGCTCGAAGTCACCACGCGCCAGCGCGACGTGCCGGAGCAAGGCAAGCGCGCCGATCAGGAACTGCGCTGGCAGGTGAGTTTCTGCCGGGACGGCAGTTTTCCGGAGAAGCGGTAGATGCGTGCGAAGGTCCGTTCGCCCCGCCTGAACGCGCACATCGCGGGCGCTCTGCTGGTCCTCTCGACCGCGCTCGCCGCGCCCGCGGCGTGGGCGCAAGGCGCAAGCGACGAAGCGATCGCGATCGCGATCGCGACCGACCCGCAGGACCTCGCGTACTGGCTGCGCAACCGCGAGGGCTGGTTCTGGTACCGCGACCCGCCCATCTCCTCGCGGCCGGCCGCGCCGCCGGCGCCCAAGGTTCCGCGCGAACTCGCCGACTTCGAGGCGATGCAGAAGCGCCTGGAGGAACTCAAGCGCGTGGCCGTCATGAACCCCACCGACGGCAACCTGACGGCCTACATGCGCTACCAGCGCATGGTGATGGACAAGTCCGAGCGCTTCGCCGAACGCTGGCAGCGGCTGGTGTGGACCATGCCCGATCTGGACTACGGCCTGACCGGACGCCCGACCAACGCGCTGGCGATCAACGTCTTCGACGAGCAGCAACGCGATCGGCAGGCGCAAGCGGTCAGGAGCCTGGCCGCGACCCACGGCCTCATCTTCGTGTTCCGGGGCGACTGCCCGCACTGCCACCGCTTCGCGCCGATCCTCAAGCGCTTCGAGCAGGAGTTCGGCTTCACCGTGCTGGCGATCAGCATGGACGGCCGCGCCATCCCCGAGTACCCCAACGCCAAGCCCGACAACGGTATGGCCGCCCGCCTGGACGCCAAGGCCGTGCCGGCGCTCTACCTCACCGCTCCCGCCACGCGCCAGATCGCGCCGGTGGGCTTCGGAGTGATGTCGATGACCGACCTGGTCGAGCGGATCGCCGCGCTTGCACAAGACACCAAGGCCAGCGCCCGCCAGCCCTGAGGAACCGACCATGGCACGCCGCCCGAACGACCACCCGGCCCGCCCCCCCGGCAAGCGCCTGATCGCCAGCCTGCTCGCCGTGACGCTGGCCGCCACGCCGCTGGCGAGCCGCCCGGCGGATCTCAACGCCGAGATGCAGGCGATGTTCAACGACCTGGGCGCGCTGGGCAACGTCACCACGCCCGGCGCGTTCCGCGGCCAGGCGATGAACCTCTACACAGGCGGCAGCCTGATGATGCGCGCCCCGGGACGCAACTATCCGCTGGCCAGCGTCCAGCTGCCGAGCCTACGCGCTGGCTGCGGCGGCATCGACCTCTACGGCGGAGCGTTCTCCTTCATCAACAAGCAGCAGTTCATCGCCCTGCTGCAGAACATCGGCGCCAACGCGGTGGGCTATGCCTTCAAGCTCGCGCTGCAGTCGATCTCGCCCGACATCGACAAGCTGCTCACCGAGCTGCAGGACCAGATCAACAAGATCAACGCGATGAACATCAACTCCTGCGAGGCCGCGCAGGCGCTGGTGAACGGCGTCGTCGGCGAGTACGACAACTCGATGATGAGCGGCTGCGCCAACATCTCTCAGTACCTCGGCAGCGTCTCCGACCGAGCCGAGGCCCGGTTCACCTGCGCGAGCAACGCACCCGCCGTCGTGAAGGCCGCAGCCAACAGCGCCGACCCCAACGTGCGCAACGTCACCTTCGTGAAGGGCAACGTCACCTGGCTCGCGCTCAACCAAGTGGGCGGCGGCATCAGCCAGCAGGAGAAGGAGCTGATCATGAGCGTGATCGGCACCGTGATCCTCACCCCGCCGGCCGACGACGGCAGCGGTGCCACGCCGCGCTACGCCGAGCCCACCGTCGTGGGCCTGCGCGACCTGCTGCTCGGCCGCGGCCCGCCCGCCACCGACGGCAACGTCGACATCGAGGTCTACGTCTGCGACGAGCCCGTCGAGTGCATGAACCCGGGGCGCGCCACCGTCTCGGCCAAACCCTTCACCCGACTCGTGGCCGATCGGCTGCACCGCATGTCGGAGAACATCGCCACGCGCAGCCCGCAGTCGCCCGCCGACATCGGCTTCGTCAACAACACCACCGAGCCCGTCTACAAGATGCTCTCGGTGGCCAACGCCGTGCCGGGATCGAGCACCGCCGAGACGCTGATCGAGACCTACAAGGACGTGATCGCGCTCGACTACGCCGAGACCTTCCTCAACCGCGCCATCCGCCAGGCCCTGAGCGCGCTGTCGCAATCGCTCAAGCGCAACGGCGTGGAGCAGCAGTACGTCGACACAATCCGGCAGAACGCCCAGGAGGCCCAGCGGCAGATCCTCGCGGAGAAGCAGGCCGCCTATGCCAAAGTGCGTTCGGTCTCGTCGATGACGCAGGACCTGCAGACGCTGGAGCGCCAGCTCTGGAGCACGATGCCCGCGTCCGTGAAGTCGATGCTCGACTTCAGCGCCAGCAGCGGCGCCCGCGGCTCGTGACCCCGGGCCCGACACGCTCGCGCCCGCATGTTCGAGATCTACGCCTACGGCAACGTCGACTCCCTGACCGGCGTCTTCAACGCCATCGCCGCGATCATGGGCGGGGCCGACTACTTCGGCCTCATCAAGACCATCGCGGTCACCGGCGTGCTGGTCGCGGCCTTCGCAGGACTCTTCACGCCCGGCCGATTCCACGGCTGGGGCTGGCTGATGGGCTTCCTGCTCGTCTACTACGCGCTCTTCCTGCCCAAGTCGACCGTGGTGATCGTCGACAAGCTCGGCAGCCAGGCACCGGTGGCCGTGGGCAACGTGCCGATCGGCGTCGCCTTCTTCGGGCACGCCACCAGCAAGGTGGGCGACGTGATGACGCGGTTCTTCGAGACCGCCTTCCAGGTGATCCCGGCCCCGAACGCGCAACTGCCGGGCGAGCTCGCGTACCAGAAGAACGGCGTGATGTTCGGCAACCGGCTGATCCAGGCCTCCCGCGCGGCGAACGTGGCCGACCCGCAGCTGCGCACCGACCTCATCGCCTTCGTCCACAACTGCACCGTCTACGACCTGCAGGACGGGACGATCGACCCGGCCGCCTTCGCGCGCAGCACCGACATCTGGTCGCTGATGGGCACGCCCAACCCGGCCCGCTTCACGACCTACGGCAATCCGGTGCAGGTGGACACCTGCCCGAATGCCTACACCTACCTCGCCGCGCGCCTGCCAGCCGAAGTGGCCCATGCGCGGTCGATCCTTGCCTTCCAAATGAACCCCACGCTCGAGCCCGCCGCCGCCCTCACGGCCATCGACACGCAGCTCGAACAGGCCTACTACAAGACGAAGATCGCCGCCGCCGCCCA
>WYBE01000001.1 GCA_011526045.1 Nevskiales bacterium
CGGAGACGGGCGGAGTCGCAGCAGCCTGACAAGCGGTTCTGCGCCCCGAGCACCTTGCGACGCATCGCGCCTGGCGAGGCGGATGCAGCGGTGGTCACGGCCCCGGCGCGGGCATGTGTGGAGCCGGTTGCCAGGAGGGCAGCAACCGGCGGAACTCATAGCGACGAGCACAGGGACGTGCGAGGAGCGGCACGTGCCGGGGGCGCGACCACCGCTGCTGCGGCGCAAAGATGCGCGTAGTCTCAGGCGACGACTGCAGTGCGGATGCGATTGCCCGACGGCCGCGCTTCTGCCCGTCGCCGGGCAGAGTCCAGCACCCAGCAGTGGGAGAAGAAACAAAAAAGGCCGGTCGCGCTGACCGGCCTTGCGGTGAGACTGGTGGAGCGGAAGGGGATCGAACCCTCGACCTTCGCATTGCGAACGCGACGCTCTCCCAGCTGAGCTACCGCCCCACGCGCTGCCTCGTTCGGCGGCGGCAGTTTAGCCGGGCCGCGCGGGCAAACCAAGCCGGCCGCTCACTCCTCCGGCGCGATGATGACCGCAATGCCTTCGATCGCCGGCGACACCCGCACCTGGCAGGCCAGGCGCGACTCGCCCGGGCGATAGTTCTCCGACCCTTCCAGCAACTCCATTTCGTCGTCCTTGGGGGCCGGCAGCTTCTTCGCCCAATCGGGCGCGATGAAGACGTGACAGGTCGAGCACGAGCACATCCCGCCGCACAACGCTTCCATGCCGTCTGCGACGTCGCGCAGCGGCTCCATCAGGGTCAGGCCGTCTTTGGCCTCGATGTCGAGCTCGTGGCCCTCGCGATCCGTCACGTGAATCTTCGCCATACCTCACCTGAGCGCAGGGTGGTGAAAAAGGGCGCGCAATATAGCACGGCAACCGCGGGCGGGAGCATGCGCATTGACCGCAATCGCCGCCCCGGCCGGGGCGCCCCCGTATCGAATCAGGCCGTGCCCGCGTTCAGGTCGTGCGGCGAGGCGTAGTAATCGCTGTCTTCGGCGAGCTGGCGCGCCTCCTCGATCAGCGTGCGCACGCGCCTCTCGGCCGTGCTCACCATGGCGCAGGATTCGCAGAACGGGTCGTCGCAGGGCTGCCTGGAAAACAGCCAGAACTGCACCGCACCCGCGAGCAGCCCCGAGGCGACTTCCCAGGTATCGGCGCCGTTGTCCTGGTCGAGCATCCGGTTACCGAGCTCGATCACCCGCTCCGCCGCCTGGTCGAAGGGAGTTTTCGCTGGGTCTGTGGTGGTCATGGAAGCAACCTCGCGCGGGCGATGGCATCGCGACTGCCCTAGGGAGCATCGTAACCGATCGGGCGCGTGCAGCGCCCGGACGGCTGCCGCAGGAAACTCAGAACCTGGCGGTGAGCCCGGCGAAAACCTCCCACTGCCAGAGTATGTCGCCGCTGGCCCGAAAGGCGCAGGCCGCCCCTTCGGAATCGGATCGACAGAAAATGGAGGTGTCGCTGTCGATGACGGAGCCGAGTACGCGGGCCTCCAGCCGGACTCCGATGCGATCCGCCGGAAACAACTGCGCGCCGCCGCCGACGCCGAAGGCGAACACCGTGTCCGAGCTGTACCCCGAATCGTCGGGACTCAGATGCGCCGCACCGATACCGGCTGCAAGGTACGGTCGGTAGCTTGCCCCCGCGCCTGCGCCGACATAAGTGCCACCGAGGAGCACGTGGCTGATGTCGATGTCGAGCCCGGGATCCACGCCGGCGGGTGCATCGTCGAGCCCCACGGACTGGCGGCTGACGTACAACTCCCACTCGGTATAGTCGTCGCCGCGCACCCGCTCGGCAGGCAGGTTGACGATGAGGCCGACGACGGCGTCATCATCGAGGCTGACCTCATCGTTTCCTTCCTCGGCATCGAAACTCCCGCCCATGCGGTAACCGACCAGCGGAGTGATCGCTACGCGGTAGTCGCCCGCCTCGCTGGCCGACAACCCCGGCGGCAGCAAGGCCATCAGTATCAGCGCCACCAATGTTGGAAATCGCATGCGTTAGCTCCCCCGTTCAGCAGTATCCGTTCGCCGCCCCTGCGACGGGCCCTACGGGCAAACCGCCGTGCGCCTAATGATGTCGACTGCCTCATCGACGTCGTCGACGAGACTCAGCATCGCGAGCTCATCCGTCCCGATGGTGCCCTCGGGCACCAGCGTATCGAGCAGGAAGGCGCGCAGAGACTGCCAGAACTGCCCGCCCATCGCCACCACGGGGAACCTCTCGAGCTTGCGGGTCTGGATCAGCGTCATCACCTCGAACGCCTCGTCGAGCGTGCCGAACCCGCCCGGCATCACCACGAAAGCGCAGGAGTATTTGACCAGCATGACTTTGCGCACGAAGAAGTGCTCGAACTCGACGAACCGGTCGAGATAATCATTGGGCTTCTGCTCGCGCGGCAGCCGGATGTTGCAGCCGAGACTCAGGCCACCCGCCTCGCGCGCCCCGCGGTTCGCCGCCTCCATGATCCCCGGCCCGCCCCCGGTCATCACCGCGTAGCCGGCACGCGCGAGCGCACTGCCGAGGGCGCGCGCCGTTTCGTAGTAGGGATGCCCGGCGGTAAAACGCGCCGAGCCGAACACGGTCACGCACGGCCCCTTGAATTCCAGCGCCTCGAACCCGCGGAGAAACTCCAGGAACAGGCGCACCGCGCTTTCGAGGTCCGCGCCATGATGGCGGCGCCCGGACAGAAAGTCCTTCTCGGCATCCGCCACCGCGGCCAGCATCGGGATACCGGCACTACCGACGTAGCGACCGTTGTCCGTCATGGTCAGCTCCGGATCAGGGGCCGCACCCCGGTGCAGCCGTTCACGCGGCAGCGCCCGCGCGCCGCGGCAGGCACACGGTAACCTGCGTGCCGCAGCCGAGCTCGCTCTGGATGGCGAGCGAGCCGCCATGCGCCTCGGCAATGCGCCGGCACAGATACAGGCCGAGCCCGAGGCCGCCGGTGACGCGACTGCGGGCCGGGTCGGCGCGATAGAACGGCTCGGTGACACGCGCGAGGTCGTGCGTGGACATGCCGCGCCCGTGGTCGCAGACGCGAATCTCCGCCGAATCGCCGCTCGCGCGGACCGCGATTTCCACCGGCGGCTGGCCGGGCGTCGTGTAGCGCAACGCGTTCTCCGCAAGATTCTTCACCAGCAGCCGCAACCGGGTTGCATCGGCCTGGATGGTCAGCGGCTGCGGCGGCAGGTCAATGGTAACGCGCCCTTCGGCGCCGGCGACGTCGGAGTCCACCACGGCTGCGACCAGCTCGCCGAGATTCACGGGTGTGAGCTGCAACTTGGAGTGGCGGGTGTTGAGCCGCTCGCTCTCGAGCAGGTCGGCGATGAGCCGCTCCATCTCGCCGATGTCCTGCAGGAGATTCTCGCGCACACTCGCGTCCTCGAGAAACTCCAGCGCCACCTTGGCGCGGGTCAGCGGCGAGCGCAGTTCGTGGCTGATGGCGAGCAGCAGCTGGCGCTTTGCCTCGAGCATCGCGTGCACGTCGTCGGCCATGCGGTTGATGTCGGCGGCAAGTTCACCGAGGTCGTCCCGGCGGGTGACCGGGATGCGGTAATCGAGATCGCCCTGGCCGATGCGCGCCGCGCCTTCCTTGATCCAGCGGATCGGTTTTACCAGCCAGCGCACCGCCATGTAGCAGCCCGTCAGCACGATCACCGAGAGGACGGCGATGATGGGCGTGGCAATCTGCGGCCGCGGCGGCTCGGCGAACTTCGGCGAGGCAAAGATGATCTGGTATGGGCCGTCCTGGATCTTGACGAACGCGCGATTCTCGTAACGCGCGAGCTCGAGCAGCTCGATCGTCTTGGTCCAGGGCTGCACCTCGTAGAGCACGCCCGGCACCAGGAAGCGGCTGCGCGAGAAAGGCACCTCGTCGAGCGGCGGGAACCGCTTGTCCGACTCCCAGTGCATGTCCGGACCGACGATCATGATATCCACCGGCACCTTGTCGACGATGGCCCTGGCGCGCTCGACGTTGGGCGGCAGGCCGATGTCGTTCAGCACGTACTCCACGTGCAGCGCCATGTGCGCACCGATCACCTCGCTGAGATAGCCGGTGCCCCACACGAGATCGAAGACGTAGCGCGAAGCGCCCACGTAGACGAGCGAGGTCAGCAGGAATACGCCGAGCACCCGGGCCGAGAGCGAACGGGTGATCCGGTCGATCACGAGGACCGGACCTCGGCACCCACGAAGGTGTAGCCCGTTCCCCAGACAGTCTTGATGAAGCGCGGCTGGCGCGTGGTGTCCTTGAGCTTCTGGCGGAGCCGGCTCACGAGAATGTCGACGGATCGCGAGAAGAGCTGCGCGTCGATGCCGCGCAGCTCGTTGAGGATCTCGTCGCGGGTGAATGTCCGACCCGGGTTGCTCGCGAACAGCACCAGCAACTGGTACTCCATCGTGGTGAGTTCGAGCGGACTGCCCTCGAGGTCCACCGTGCGCCGTTCCAGGTTGATCTCCAGGTCCTCGAATACCAGCCGGCCGGGCTCTCCGGGCTCCTCTCGACCGACGGTCCGGCGCAGCACGTTCTGCACACGCGCCACCAGTTCGCGCGGCTCGAAGGGCTTGGGCATGTAGTCGTCCGCGCCGAGTTCCAGCCCCACGACCCGATCCGTCACGTCGCCGCGCGCGGTCAGCATGATGATGGGAACCGAGCTCTTGCGGCGGATCTCCCGGCACACCGCAAACCCGTCCTGGTCCGGCAGCATGACGTCGAGGATCACCAGATCCGGCTGCTCGCGTTCGAGCTTCTCCAGGCCCAGTGCCGGATGGTTCGCCGCGACGAGATCCAGGTCAAAGCGCTTGAAGTAAGCGCCGAGCAGCTCGCCCAGTTTCTCGTCGTCGTCGATCAGGAGGATTCGCGGCATGGTTCACAGTTTCATCGCGATGCAGTCCGTATCGTACGCGGCCGTGCGTTGGAGTGTCCCTGCCGGGCTGCGCAGGGGCAATTGTACGTCCCGGAAATCGACCGCGCTTCGCGCTGTTACAAAGCGTTACAGGCCGTTACGGCGCTGCAAGGAAACGGCAACCAAGGGACGGTAGGCTTTCGGTCGAGAGTTGGGTAGTTGTCAAAAAGCCAAGGAGAACATTATGCGCAATGACTGGCTGGAAGCGGGTGAGTTGCTCGATACCGTCGTGGTAGTGAGTATCGCCCTGTTCTTCCCGGTGGCGGTCGTTCTCGCCATCGTTGGTGGCTGAGCGGAAGCTCGGGGACCCGGCGGGCCTGGCCCCGCACCTCCCGATCACGCCAGCGCGGCCGTTCGGCCGCGTTTTTTTTGGCTCCGTTTTACATCTGCGGGCGCAGGGTCGCGGCTTGCGCCGCTCCTACGGGGCTGCGTTCATCACTTGCGTCAAACCGCGGCCCGCCAGGAGCGACGCTAGTCGCGAGCACTGTTTGGTCGATTGCCCTGGCAGGATCTGTCGCGCCTCGCCTACCGCCGGGTCCAGCGCCCGCGTGTCTCCGCCATCTGCTCGGTACCGGTGCGCATGGCGAGGCGGCGGTTGAATTCCTCGGGCCCGAGGATCCGCTGCGGCAGTACGTTCATCGGGTCCGTCCGGTAGCCGAGCTCCCGCACGGTGTAGTCGTAGGCCTGCTGGGCCGCACGCTCGTGCTCGGGCACCGGCTCGGCGTCGTCGAGCCAGCGGAACCAGCGGTCCACGAACTGCTCGAGGAACTTCTCGCAGGTGCCGATGTTCTCGTCGTTGAGCTCGGCGTACGAACTCACCGCCACCGGCGACATCAGCGCGCGCAGGTAGGTGCCGTGACTGACGAAGCGCGTCCACTTCGGGTCGCTGCGGAACTTCAGGAAGCCCTCGTTGGCCGGCTCGTAGTACCGCACGAGATAGTCGTGGTTGACGCGCAGATCCACTCGCGGCGTGTACTCGGCGTAGAAATAGAGCTTCGGTATCGTGCCGAAGATCACCGCCATGTGCGGCACACGGGTCTGCTGGCTGAGAAACGCGGTCGCGTTCATGTCGAGCAGGCTCGCCTTGCGGTTGCCCAGCCAGGAATACACCAGCCAGTCCACCTGCTCGCCGGTGTAGCCCCAGAAGCCGCCTTCGAGCTGCCGGTCCGGCGAGGTCCAGTAGTCCTGCCCCTCGTTCTGCCGGTGGCGCTGCACGGGGAAGCGCGCCCGCACGCGCTCGACGATCTTCGAATGGATACCGAGGCAGCGCTCCCAGGCGCGGGAGACATCCACGTCGGGGTTCTCCGTCAGGAATTCCATGATGGTTTTGGTTTCGGACCTTGCACTCATCGGTACTGCTCCGTTGCGGGACGTTGCCTGGAGGGAGCGCAAGTCTAGTGGCCGGCCGCGTGGCCCGACAGTCCGGAGCGCCGGGGCACCGCTTGGCGAACAGCCGCTGGCGGCCTGGGGTCCGCCGCCGCCACGCACCGTTATCGCGGCGCAGTCCGCAGCGCGAAAAGGTGGCCCGGGCCGCCGAGTCCTCTGCTAACGTTGAGGCCCGCCATGCCCGTCGCGCACATCAACGGCCACCGCATGTACTACGAGGTCCACGGTCGTGGACCACCCGCGATCTGCATGGGCGGCTGGGGCACCTATTGTCACGGCGGTGAACGGCACCTGGCGCGCGGTCTCACCGACCGCTACCAGACGCTGATCATCGACTATCGCGGCCTCGGCGAGTCGAGCGACGACCCGGCGACTCCGGCCACCATGGCCCTGCATGCTCAGGACGTCATCGGCCTGCTCGATGAACTGCGCTGGACCAACGTCCACCTCATCGGCCTCGTCGGCATGGGTGCCTGCATCGGCCAGGAAGTCGCCATCGAGCGCCCCGACCTGGCACGCAGCCTCGTCAACATGGGTGCGTGGGCACGCTGCGATCCGTTCCTCGCGGACCAGCTGGAGATGTTCCGCGACATTCACCGCGACTGCGGCTTCGACGCCTTTCGCAGGCACGTCTGCCTGATGTCTTTTCGTCCCGATTACTACAACGCCAACCGGGAGCGCCTGCTCGCTCCGGGCGGTCCGTGGCAGGAACTGCAGGGCCGCTACGAAACGCACGCACGCCTCGTCGAAGCCTGCCTGCGGCACGACACACTCGACCGACTCGGCCGGATCCGGGCGCCGGCGCTGATCATTCACGCCGGCGAGGACATCGTGACCGGGCCGCGGGTTACGCAGGCGCTGGAGCACGGCATCCCGGGAGCCCGGGGTGTGCTCATGGGCGAGGCTGCGCACGTCGTCGCCGGACGCGGGCAGAAAGCGGAGTTCGCACAGCACCTGTTCTCATTTCTCGAGGCACATTAAGCAGATGGGCAAACCAGCGGCACCCGGCGAGACGATCGAGGACCGCGTCAGACGGCTCGGCCTTGCATCGGTCCGCCACCACGTCTTTCTCTGCGCCGACCAGACCGTGGCGAACTGTTGCGAGCGCGAAGCCGGACTCGCCTCCTGGCAGTACCTGAAGAAGCGCCTGACGGAACTGCGGCTGACCGGTGCCGGCGGCATTTGCCGCAGCAAGGTCAACTGCCTGCAGGTGTGCATGGGCGGGCCGATCGCAGTCGTCTACCCCGACGGCGTCTGGTATCGCAGCTGCACGCCGGAGGTACTCGAACGCATCATCCAGGAGCACCTCATTGGCGGCGTCCCCGTCGCCGAGTACGTGATTGCCGCGCCGTCGTCCTCCTGAGCACAGCGAAAATGCAGCGGTACTGCATCCTTATCGTGACTCGTCATACCGCTACCGGACCTGCAGCATGGGCACGCTGCAAAGGCACCGGAGCGAAACATGGATCGTCGGGCGTTTCTCTGCATGCTGATCGCCGCGCCGGCAGCGGCCGAATGGCGGCGCAACAACCGTGAGGAATGCGCCCGCACCGACCGGCAACTGCAGGAGATCGAATCGCAGCGGCGCGCGGGCTACACGGCGAAACAAGGCCGTCGCCTGAACGCGCGGCGCGAAAAACTCGAGCGCGCCCGGCGCGAACGCTGTCGCTGAACGTCACCCTGCAGTCGGCACTTCAGTGCCGACGGGATATTGCGACCTCGTGGTGATCGGGGCTGAAGCCCCGCCTGCACGGCTGCGCTGATCGCGCTGCCCGATCGACCCCCCCGCGCCGCAGGCGCAGGGGGTCCGGCGCCCCGGAAATCCCCACCTGCGGTGCACCCCGACAGGAGACCGCGGCAGAACTGCTTCCCGGGACGCCGGACGCAAACTGGATCCGTCTGGCGTTTGGCTGGCATTGAATCCCCGACGAAGGCCGCGCCGACCAGCGGTCGACGGGGCGCAGGACTTCGGGTGGCCAGTGCCTCCGAAGTATATACAAGTGAGCCGGCATCGCAGCGGTGCCGGCGGGTTACGCTCCACAGGCCGATTCATGGTCAGCACCTGACAAGTAACTCATTGTTTTCATTACACAGCCAGCCTTCTGTCACCAGACACCGGGCGGCCGTTGCCGGGCCTGCCTCGGGCCGCCGCGCAACCGTCGGAGTCATTCCTTTAAAACTCAGTTAGTTGCAATTTCAGCAACAGGAACCGCCGCAGGTTGGCCCTGTTCCGATCGCCGAACTGCGCTCTGCCCAGCGGCCCGCAGGCCGGTCGAATGGTCCCCGTGGTGCGGTCCAGACGCTGGGAATACCGGCACAACGAGGCTGAATCCATCCGGTGAACCGCATTGCTGCAGGCCAGCGCAGGCCGTCTGGCCTCCGACAGCCGTTGTCATGCCGGCGCTACGCCGACCGCGACAGCGAGCCACGATCCGCAGCCCAGCTGCTGCAGCGGGGCGAATCGGCGCGGCCCGGGCTTCCGCTATGCTCTGGCAGTACCGTGAGCGCCAACGATCCGAATGCATCAACCCTCGTCGTGTTCTGCCGGCGCCCCGCGCCCGGCGTCGGCAAGCAGCGCGTGGCCGCAGTGGCGGGTCCGGTGGTTGCCCATGGGCTCGGCGAACGCCTGCTCGCTGCCGCGCTCGAAGATGCCGCGACCTGGCCTGGACCTGTCGCGCTCTCGCCCGCGGTGGAGGCGGACCGGGACTGGGCCGCCGGGTTGCTGGCGCGCGCCGCCGAGGTCGTACCGCAGGCCGAGGGCTCGCTCGGCGCTCGACTGCAGCATGTGGACCGCGTGCTGCGCGCAGGCGGCCACCGGCAACTCGTGTTCATCGGCTCGGACGCGCCGTTGCTCGATGTGGCGTATTACGCCCGTGCCCGTATCGCGCTGCGCCAGTGCGACGTAGTGCTCGGTCCGGCCGAGGACGGCGGCGTCACGCTGATGGCGGCACGCGTCGCCTGGCCGGATATCGCCGACCTGCCCTGGGGCAGCCCGGAACTCGCGGGGAAGCTCGACCGCCGTTGCCGCTCACGCGGACTGACCGTGCGCGAACTCGACTGTCGCTACGACGTGGACGACGCCGGGATCCTGCCGCGCCTGTACCGCGACCTCGCGCCCGATCCGCGTCCCGCACGGCGCGCGCTGCGCGACTGGCTCGACCAGCAGGCCGGCGACCTGATCCGGTAAGGCGGCCACGATGGCGGATACAGCGGCGCTGCCGCGCCTGTCGGTCGTGATCCCGGTGCTCGGTGATACACCGGCACTCGGCCGGCTGTTGATCCAGCTGCACGCGCAGCGGCCCGCGCCGGCCGAAGTCCTGGTAGTGGATGGCGGCGCGAACCCGGAATGTCGCACCCTCTGCGAGCGGGCAGCCGCAGCTTACGCGGCGACCCGCCCCGGCCGCGGACACCAGTTGCACCACGGCGCAGCGCACGCCAGCGGTGACGTGCTGTGGTTTCTGCATGCAGATGCCGTCATCCCGCCCGACGCCACCACGGCCATCCTCGCCGCGCTGCGCGACCATGCCGTCGGCGGATACTTCCGCTTCCGCTTCGGCGGCTCGCCCGCCTGGCACAAGACGGCGCTGGCTGCGCTGATCAACCTGCGCACCCGCGTCGGCGTGCCGTATGGCGACCAGGGGCTGTTCGCCACGCGTCGCGCCTACGATGCGGCGGGCGGGTTCCCCGACCTGCCGTTGTTCGAGGAAGTGGCACTGATCAAGCGCCTGCGCCGCGCCGGACGCTTCGTGCGTCTCGCCCCGGCGATCACCGTCTGCCCGCGCCGCTGGGAGCGCGACGGCTGGCTGCGCCGCACATTGGAAAACCGCGCGCTTGCACTGGCCTTTATGGCGGGCACGTCGCCGTCGCGCCTCGCGCGGCGTTACCGCGAGCAGAGACGGTGATCGCTCCCGCGGCCGCCGGCGCGGCGCGCGGCTATATCCAGCCGTACGCCCTCGACGAACTGTGGTTCCACGTCGGCACGGCATGCAATCTCGAGTGCCCGTTCTGCCTCGAGGGATCGCGGCCCGGCGACCAGCGGCTGCAGCGCATGACGCTTGCCGACACACGCCCGTTCGTCGAGCAAGCGGTCGGGCTCGGCGTGCGCCAGTTCTCCTTCACCGGCGGCGAGCCGTTCGTGGTGCGCGACTTCGTGAGCATCCTCGCTCACGCAGCCTATGCGCGCCCCTGCCTGGTCCTGACCAACGGCACTGATCCGGTCCTGCGGCGGCTGCGCCAGGTCGGGCAACTGCGCTCGGCGCCGCACCCGGTCTCCTTTCGGGTCAGCATCGACTACCCGGACGAGGCTCGTCACGACGCCGGCCGCGGCGCCGGTTCCTTCCGCAAGGCCCTGCAGGGACTCGGCGCGCTGCATCGACTCGGGTTTTCCGTATCGCTCGCGCGGCAGATGCAGCCGGACGAGGACACGGGCGCCATCGAGGCGCAGTACCGGCTGATGCTCGCGGCGAACGGGCTGCCCGCGGATCTGCGCATCGTATCGTTTCCGGACTTCGGCACGCCCGGAGAGTGCCGCGCAGTGCCGGTGATTACCGAGGACTGCATGACGCGCTATCACACCGAGGCGACCCGCCGCGCCTTCATGTGCGCCTTCAGCAAGATGGTGGTGAAGATCGGCGGTCGAATGCGTGTCTACGCCTGCACGCTGGTGGATGATGACCCGGGCTACGACCTCGGCGCCGATCTTGCTGCAGCGATGCGCCAGCGGGTGATGCTCACGCATCACCGCTGCTTCGCCTGCTTCCGCTACGGTGCCTCATGCAGCGAGCTGCAGGAGCAGCACCAGCCGTAACTCACGGCCGAACACGATCACGCTGGTGCCACATGCCCCCGTTTTCCGTCATGCTCGCGGCAACCCGACCGCGATTTCTCCCGGCCTCCATACTGCCCATTCTCATCGGCAGCGCCTGGGGCGCGCGCGCCGCTGGCGCGCTCGACGTAACCGCGTTACTGCTCGCGCTGGCGGCGACCGCGCTGGTCCATGCGGCCAGCAACGTCTACAACGACGTCAGCGATGACCTGCTCGGCACCGACCGCGTCAACACCGCGCACCTCCATCCTTTTTCGGGCGGGTCGCGGCTAATCCAGGACGGCCTGTTGTCGCGCGATTCGATGCGCCGACTGGCACTGGCCCTGGCGGCACTCGCCATCGGCGTCGGGCTACTGCTCGCCTGGCAGGCGGGCCCCGCAGTCCTCGGTGCGGGCCTGGTCGGGGGCGCGCTCGGTGCCGCGTACTCCTTGCCCGGGCTGCGCCTCGCCGGTCGGGGTCTCGGCGAAGCGACGATTGCGATCGCATTCGGCATTCTCCCGGTCACCGGTGCCGCCTGGCTGCAGACCGGCTCGCTCGATGCCATGGCGCTCCTGCTCGCGCTGCCTGTCAGCGCCTGGGTCGCCGCAATCATTCTCGCCAACGAGATCCCGGACGCATCCGCCGACGCCGCCACCGGCAAGCGCACGCTCGCCGTACGCCTCGGCGTGCGCACGCCGCGGCTCTACGCGATCGTACAAGGCGCTGGCCTGCTCGCCGGCCTGGCCTGCATTGTGCGCCAACTGCTGCCCGCCTGGACTCTGGCCGTATTCGCACTGCTGTTCGCCACCGCGCTGATCGCCTCACGCTGGCTTGGCGGCTCGCACACGGCGCTGCGCCGGGGCATCCGCGCGACGCTCGCGATTCACGTCATCGGCTCGATTGCGTTGATCGCCGCGCTGCTCTCGCCGGCTCATTCCGGCTGACGGGCGCCGACCCTCGCCCGCGCAACGCTCAGGCCGGGAAGAAGTCGATCGGCTTGGTCGTGGTGACCGTGGCGACGTCCTTGTCCTCGAAACGGAACATCCGGACCCGCGCCACCAGCTTCTGCAGCAGTTCTTCGTCGCCGAGTTCGCTCGATACCACCTCGCAGGCGGACACCGCGCCGTTCGGCTCGATGGTGAGCTTCAGCACCAGCTTGCCCTGCAGGCCCGGATCACGTCGCAGCGCGCGGCTGTAGAGCGCGTAGATCGCGCCCTTGTTCCGGTCGAACACCATCTCGATTTCTTCGCGACTGCGCGAGGGCTTGCCGTCGCCCTGGCGTGGCGAGGTATCCGCGCTGGCCGCCAGCCCGGCGAGCGAGCTTTCGACCTGCGAGGTGGCGCGGCCCTGCAGGCCGCTGCCGCCGGTGTTGCGGCTCATCGCGGCGGTGTTGATGCCACCGCTGCCGCGCCCCGACTTCGCCGTGATCAACGAACGCTCCGTTCGCGCGGCATCGCCCACGGCACCCGTGAGCGGTTTGTTGGTTGCGAGCGAGGTGGTCAGGTTCGGGTCACGCAGTTCCGCCAGCTCGTCTGTCAGCGCCAGCAGGCCCGCCCGGCTCGCCTTGCGCCGCGCTTCGGCCCGGCGGTCGACCGGGACCGGTTTCGGCTTCACCGGCTTGGGCTCGACCCGGGCCACGACCTTCTCCGGCCGCGGCTCGACGACCGGCGGAGGCGGCGGGGGCGGCGGCTTCGGTTTCTCGACGATCAACTGTACGACCCGCTCGGGCAGGTCCGGCGCCTGGTCACGTTCACGCTCGACCACGGGCAGAAAGGGAATGACGATGGCGAGCAGCGCGTAGACGACAAAGACGTTGCGGAGGATCCGCCGGAAGCGGCGCTCGCCAGCGTCGTCCGAGGACCACGGCAGTTCAAACTGCCGGTACAGGAGCGGAGTGGCCATGGCAGCACTCATCCGACGCTACCGCCGGCGCTGGAGCGGCCCTCGCGTTCGAGCACGGCCAGTGACACCTTGTTGAATGCGGCGCTGGTGCAGGTCGCCATGATCTTGCGCAGCACGCTGTAGGACACGGTACGGTCGCCCATGATCGTCACCTCGTGCGAGGGCTCACCGTTCTCATCCACGCTGCCGCGCAGCCGCTCGCGCTGGCCGAGCAGTGCCGCACGCAGGGGCTCGACGATCGGACCCGGCGTGCCGGCGACCTCAGCCAGCGAACTGACACGATCGGCGCCCACGTAGACGCTGTCTCGCGTAACCATCACGACCAGGGTTTCGCGCGGCTTGACGTCCGAGACCGACTGCGGAATGGCGATCTCGCGTGTATTCGGCAGGATATCCACGTCGGCCGTGTGCAGCAGCAGGAACACCACCAGTATCGTCATCATGTCGATGAACGGCACCAGCGCCATGTGGCCGCCGGTCGTGTGCTTGCGCTTGCGATGATTCTTGACGCGAGTCGGTGTCATGTCGGCGCATCTCCCACCGCGATCTGCGGGAACAGCTCCACCCGCGCCCAGCCGCTGCTGCCGGGCACGTCATAGATCCGCACGGTGTCCATCACCTGCACCAGCACGTCGTAGGGAATGACCGGTGCAAGCAGGATGGTGGCATCGTCCTTGTCGGGGAACTTCGCCTTCACCGCCTTGAGGTACTCGGACAGGCCCTGCAGGTCGTAGACGCCGGCCGCACTCGGCAGGTTCTTCATGATGCCCGTGCGACGGTCTGCGACTTCGATGACGCCCTCGCGCACGATCACCTCGAGCTGCAGACCCTGCGGCAGTTCGGGCACGCTCGCGTCGCCGGCCGGCAGGTTCAACTCGAGAATACTCGTTCGCGAAAACACCGCCGTGAAGATCAGGAAGAACACCAGGATGACCATCATGTCGATCATCGGCAGCAGATTGAGGTCGGCCGCGCCACGGCGCCGCGAGTGCTGGCGGCGCACGCGCTGGACGTGCTTTGACGCCTTCATGGACTAGGCCGTGCCCCGGGCCGTGGCGGGCGCACCACGCGGCGGCACCACCGGTGCCGGCGGCGGCGTGGCGTTCTGCGCAGCGGTGCGATCCATCATCGTGTTCAGAAACTTCAGCGCCCCGACTTCCAGGCTGTCGATCAGCGCGGTCGTCTTCGCCTCGAGAAACATGTGACAGCTGAGCAGCGTGATCGCCACCACCAGGCCGCCGGCGGTGTTGTTCATCGCCACCGAGATGCTCGCGGCCAGCAGGCTCGCCTTGTCGGCCGGGTTGGCGGTCGAGATCGCGCTGAAGGCCGCGATCAGGCCGACGATGGTGCCGAGCAGGCCCATGAGCATGCCGATGTTGGCGAGCGAGGCCAGGTAGTGCGTGCGCTTGTCGAGCCGCGGAATGATCTCGAGGAGACTCTCCTCCATGGCTTTCTCGATGTCGTCACGGCGATAGGCCACACGAGCCCGCGACAGACCGTAGCAGAGCACGGTGCCGAGCGCAGAAGCGGATTTCTCGGCGATCTTCAGCGCCTCCGGGATGTTGCCGGCCCGCATGCTGGGGGTGATGGCATCCCAGGCCTTGCGGTTCACGGTGCTGTTGTGTGTCAGCACGATGAAGCGCTCGATGGAGATCGCCACGCCAGCAGCGAATATGACCGCCATCGGGTACAGGAAGATACCCCCGTCGCGGAAGAACCCTACGATGAATGAATAGAACTCCATGACTCACAGCCTCCTCACAACCACACGGCACCGCGTGACCGCCGTCACACGGTGGACAACGTCGAATTACTCGGACTGGCGCTCCGCCGCGCCCGGTCCATCCCCCGGCCCTGCATACAATTGATCGAAGTAACGCATTTGTCGGCGAAACACTTCACGGTCCACGGGTGCGAGCGCCTCGTCGACCAGGCTGCCGAGCGGCCGGCCGTCCGGCTGGGCGGGTCCGGGCTCCTTCCAGGGCACGATGTAGAGCACCTTGGGCAGTTCCTGATTGCCGCGGATCGAGGTCGGGTCGAGCTCCAGCCGGTCGGGCGCCCGCGGTGCGGCCGCGACCGGTGCCGCTGCCACCATCGGCGGTGGCGCTGCCGCGGGTACAGCCGGTTCCTCGGCCTGCACTATCGTCGTGACCAGGAGGCCGGCCAGCAGCAAGGGCAACGTGCATCGCCCACGCGCACGATGGCCGGTGGCATCACGCCTGCCGGCGACAGCACGGGTCATCATGTCGGCTCCTCGAGTCGGGCGGAGCGCTCTACCGTTCCGACCCGCCGCTTCAGGTCCGCCATCCATTTCTCGACATCGGCCGCCTCGGGACTTTCGGCATGGAGGTCGAGATAGCGGGTGTACTGATCGAGCGCGAGCGCCGGGCGTCGCAGGTAGAGCTCGTACAGGACGCCGAGATTGAAGTGGGCGTTGCCGTACCCGGGATCAGCGGTGAGCGCCGCGAGATAGGAGCGCTCGGCCTCGTCGAAGCGACCCTGGCGCCGCTGCACGACGCCGAGTTCGTTCCAGGCTTCTGCGCACCGGGTGCATACCGCGACGGCGCGTTCGAGCAAGGCGCCTGCCTCATCGAGCTCGCCACGCCGCGCATGGATCAGCGCGAGGTTTACCAGCGGGCCGGAATACTCCGCGTGCTCCCCGGCCAACGCCTGCAGGCGCGCCTGCGCGCCGGCCTCGTCGCCGTCGTCGAGCTGGCGCAGGGCCTGCTGGTAGTCGGCGACCAGCGCAGGTGCGGGGCCCGTCTCGACCGTTGCGCCCTCCTCAGGCCGCGGGCCGGCGCTGCCGCAGGCGGTCAACAGCAAAATGAGGGCACCGAGCACAAGCGGGCGTATCGTCGTCAGCCATTGCGGCTCGGCGCTACAGGAAGGAAGCCAAGCGGTGGCCGCCCCGTGATCAATGGGACCACGGCGCCCGGGTGGTCCAGCCGGCGGCGTT
Organism: Nevskiales bacterium; assembly: GCA_011526045.1. Classification (GTDB taxonomy): domain Bacteria; phylum Pseudomonadota; class Gammaproteobacteria; order Steroidobacterales; genus QUBU01. The sequence continues at coordinate 15,971 of WYBE01000001.1, forward strand.
GAGGGCGAGCGAAGCATGGATTGCGACAGCGAGCCCGAACCGCTTCGAACGAGCCAAGGATGGCGAGCGAGATTTAGCCGGCTGGCGCCACCCGGGCGCTGCAGCAGCAAGCAGGCCGAACGGATTTCAATCGATGTCGGCGACATAACGCTCGCTCCTCTCGGTGCGCGCATAGCGCGCAGGGCTCAGTTCCGCCAGGCGCTCGAAGCTGCGCCGCACCCACTCGTCGAAGACGCCGTCGGCGGCCCGTTCCGCATTCACCCCGTGCAACTCGATCGCCTTCTCCTCGAACGGGAACGCCTGCTCCTCGAGCAGCAACTGGTATTCCTCGCGCTCCTCCGCCGACAGATCCGCCGGCGGCTCAGACCCGAGCAGGTCGGCGCCGAGCCGGAAATAGAGCTCGGCGATCTCGAAGGTCGCCGCCGTCGTCACATCGGCGACCGCGTAATCCGCGGCCCGCCCATAGGCGGCAAGCGCCAGCTCCATGCGCTGCTTCTTGGTCTTCATGCTGGAGGCGAGCGGCGCGCGCAGCGGCACCGCGACGAATGAGTCGCGCAACGGCACCGCGAGTTCGAGTGTCGCGTGCGCGGCAAGATATCGGCTGCGATCCGTCCGCGAGGCGCCTGCCGCGGCATCGGCTGCAACGATGTCTTCGAGCTGGCGGTGCCATGCCGCCAGGTCGCCGGTCTCGCGCGCGCGATCGGCAAGTCTGGAGCGCGCCTCCATCGCTTCCGGAAACGGCTGCGGAAAGCGGGCCACGATCGCCCCATAGACGCGCTGCTCGGCCCCACGATCGCCCGCAAGCCCGTACAGATCGGCGGCACGCCACAGCGCCTCGCGCTGCAACTCCTCCGCGATACCCGTCGTTGCGGCCACGGTTTCGAACTCGGCCGCCGCCTCGGCGCCACGACCATCCGCGGCGAGCGCCACCGCAAGTTTCTGCGTCACCTCGGGGCTCAGCTCATGCGTGGGGAATTCCCGCCGGAAGCGCTGCAGCACGCCGACCGCCGCACCCCACTGCTCGTCCGTGACGAGCAGCGCGGCCGCGTCATAGATCGCTTTCGGCCGGATCGAAGCATCCGGGGCGGCGTCGGCCACGCGCAGGAACTCCGCAACCGCCGCAGCGTCGTCGCCGGCGGCACGGCGCGCCTCGGCCTGGCGATAGACCGCCGCGGCGATGCGCTCCTCGATCTCCGCGCGCCGCTCCGGCTCCGGGCTGCCGAGGTCGCGCAACCGCAGGTACGCGTGCTCCGCCTCCGCATAGCGGCCGAGATCGAACTGGCCGTGGGCGAGCACCGTCCAGGCGACCCGCTCGAGTTCGGGGCTCGCCGGCGGCGTGCGCACGACGACCTCGCCGGCCACCTGGAGCGCGCGCTCCGTGTCGCCGCGATTGAAGAGATCTTCCGCCACATGGGTCTGTACCGCCGCCGCCTCGGCGTGATCGGGAAAGGCGGCGACGAACCGCAGCTGCTCCTCGATGTAGGTCGCGCGCCATGCGGCCCGCCCGGCATCGTCGAGCTGCTTTTCGCGCTCGCGCTCGGCGAGCAGCGAGGCGTAGCCCGCCTCCGCGGCCTTCGGGTGCGCGCCGTACTCGTAGGCGGTGCGCCGGTACTCATCCGCCGCCGCGGCGTAGTCGCCGCCCTCGTAGAGGATCTCGGCCAGCAGGAAGTTGCGCTGTGCGGACTCCGGGTCCTCCGGGAAATACTGCAGGTAGCGGCGGTACCAGAGCGCCGCCTTCTGGTAGGCATCAGGCGCACGCGTGCGCTGCGCGCGCTCGTGGTCGTAGCTCGCGAGGTCCGCGAGACTCTCCTTCAGGTACTGCACGACCACCGGGCGTGCGGCAGGCGTCGTTGCGTCCCAGTACGCGGTGTCGAGGCCATAGAGCTCCACGTACTGCGCTTTCGCCTCGAGCACGCGGCTCGGGAACTTGCCGAGCGTGTAGGCATGAATGACATCGGCCTGCAGGTACGGCGCGCGCGGATGAGCCGGCTCGCGTTCGACGAAACCGGCGTAGGCCGCCGCCGCATCGCCGTAGCGCTCCTGCGCCAGGTAGAGATCGCCGAGCGAGGCATAGATGACGTCGGCGAAGGCAACCGTGCCGCGACGGTCGAGCAGCGCATCGAAGCTCGCGATACCGTCGAGCTGCGACACCGACAGGCTCATGGCGCGCAGACTGTCTTCGACCAGCTCCCGCTCGGCCTTGCCCAGGCCCTCGAGGAGGCGGCGGTCCGGCGCATCGGCGAGCGGCGCCAGGCGCCGGCCGACCACGGTGAGGAACGGGTCGAGGCACTCCTCGTAGAAGCCGAGCTTGAACAGCGACCAGCCCTGCTTGTAAAGCGCCTGCTCGTAGAACTCGGCGTTCTCGCCGGCCGCCACCACGGCCGCGTAGGCGCGCTCGGCCGCGGCGTAGTCGCGCGCGATGAACAACCGCTCGGCACGCCGGAACTGCGCTTCGGCGGCGAGCGGACTCGCGGGAAAGCGTTGCACCAGGTCGTCGAGGATCGCGAGGGACGTCTCCGGCTCGCCAACGCCCTCGTAGGCGCGCGACAAGGCATAGAGCACGGTATCGGTCTCACCACGCGCGGGAAATTCCTCCAGGTACTGCCGGTACAGGGCAATGGCCTGGCGATACTCGGTCTCGCTCGCTACCCCGTCGTCGGCGATCTCGGCTTCCTCGCCGGCCGCCAGGTGCAGGTCGGCGAGGCGGCGCATGGATTGCGCGCGCATGTCGCCTGGCGTGGCCGGCAGCGCGAGAAACTCGCGGTAGTGGTCGCGCGCCTGGGCGCCGCCGTTCTCGACCGGCTGCCTGAGATCCACCTCCGGTGCCTTGCCCCGCAGGCTGCCGATGGTGGCATCCGCGCCGCGATCGGCTGCCCCGAATGGCCACAGCCCGGCGCCGAGCGTGACAGCGAGCGCAAGCGCCGGGATCACTGCGGTGCACCTGCCGGCCGGGATGCGGCGGCTTGCGTCGCCGCGCGGTCGAACATCGTCGCCAGCGCGAAGCGCGCCTGCACGCGGTAACTGGCGAGACGCTCCTGCTGCGAGTGCAGTTCATCGACTGCGAGTGCGACCAGCACGCCTTCCTGGCGGTGCATACTGTGATCGATGGCCGCACGCAGGGCATCGATGCGCGGCGACAGCGCCGCAATGCGCTCGGCATACTCATCGAAGCGTTGCGGCTCGGCGGTCTCTGCCACCTGGGCCCCGGCCAAACGCGCCTGCGCGGTGGCAAGCTCACGCTCCACCTCCGCGAGCTCGCGCCGTCCGTGCCAGAGCCGTTCCTTGAAGGTCCGGTCGAGGTCCCAGAGCAGGATGCCCTTGAGCAGCCGCTGTCGTTCGGTGAGCGGCGCATCGCCCGCTGCGACAACCCGTGGTGCGAGCGCCTCCAGCCGGCGCCACTGGTCGAGTTCGGTGGCCGTCGCGAGCGCCGCGACGTCACGATCCGTCTCCGCGCGGTCGAGGCGGCCGGCGAGCGCGCTGCGCCGCGCTTCGAGCGTGCCGAGATCCACCGTTTCAAGGCGTTGCGTCGTGGCAGGCAGCCGCGTGCGGAAGGCCTCGACGCGGGAATCCACCATCGCGGCATAGGTATCCAGGTTCTCGCGCCACGCATCGAGGTGGCGGGCGAGCGCTGCCATGTCGCGGTAGTTCTTCACCCCCTCCTGGAATTCGTGCCCCGCCAGCAGGTGGTAGAGGTAACGCGAGTCGTCCGTGTCGGGCAGTTCCTCGAGCTGCCAGTACCAGCGCCCGAGTTCACCGTCATCGGCGGCCAGGAGCGTGTCGAGCATCTCGCCGCCGCGGATGCGTTGCATCGCCCGATCGAGACTGACGATCTCCGCGTCGAAGCTGCCGAGTGCGCGCTGGTAGCGCGCCACCGCCGCTCCGTGGGCCTCCATGTGCCCGAGCGCGTACGGCACCGCGAGAAATGATTCCTGCACGGCGCTGTCGAGCAGGTTGCGATCGGTCAGTTCCAGCCACGGCACCAGAGCCGAGCGGTAATCGGCGGAAATGGCATCGGCCCAGCCGGCGCCGAGCAGCGCCTTGTTGGCGAAAGGTCCGCGCAGGCGCACGCGTTGCAACACCGGGCGCGCGCGCTCGGCGTCGTTCGCCTGCAGCCAGGCGTAGCCGAGCGCCAGGTTCGCCTTGTCGCGCAGGCTCTTCAGCTCGGCGGTGTCTGCGTCCATCCGGCCGACCCGATCGAGCAGGCGGGCACCGTCCGCGGTGCGCTGCTGGCGCACCAGCGCCACGCCGAGGTTGTAGCGTGCATAAGCGAGCCAGGTCTCCGGGGCATCCCAGGCCTCCAGCACGCGCTGCGCCTCGTCCCAGTCGCCGAGCGCCATGTGGCTCTGCGCGACGAGCATCGGCAGCTCCGGGCTCAGCGCTTCCGGCAGCGCCGCGCCCACCCGGGCGAATGCGGCCAGCGCATCCGGGTAGAGCCCGCGCTGGTAGCGGACCTTGCCGAGATAGAACCACGCGCGGTCGCGCACCGCCGCAGACGGCGCGCCCGCCAGCAACTGCTCGAAGACAGCGGCAGCCCGCTCGTGCTGCCCATAGGAGAGATACAGGCCGCCGAGCAGGAGCTCGGCATCGGCTTCATGGTGCGGCACCCGCCCAGCCTCCCGGGCGGCCAGCAGGTGCGTCAGGGCCGTGAAGTCGTCCTGCTGGTAGAACTGGAACAGCGCCTCGCCGTAGTACAGATCGCGTACCACGGTACCGGCCACCGGGGGTCCGGCCGCCCTCGACGTGCCGCTCACCGCGACTCCGCCGAGCAGCAGGAGTACGGTCAGCCAGTCACCGAGTCGTGGCGGGCGATTGCGCACCGGTTACTCCCATTCGCGGACCAGGAATTCCGGCTGCTGCTTGCTCTGGCGATCGGAGATCGCGAGTTCCACGAACTTGGCGCCGACGCCCTTATCGAATTTCAACGTGGCACCGCGACGATAGTCGCGGGTGTGCGGGCCCTCGCCCGTGAAGATAGCCACCAGCTCGTGGTTGCCCGCCTTGAGGTTACCGAGCCAGAGCCGGTGCACGCCGCCGCGCAGAAGCGCTTTCGCCTCGCGCTCGGTGTAGAGGTACTTGCTGACGGGTTTGCCGTCCAGGCTGAGCTGCACCGAGTCGAGCGCGAAGTACTCGCCCACGTCCATCGAGACGAATACTGCGACCTGGGTGTTGGCAGGGAACAGGAGCTCCTCCTCGAGCATGAACAGCTCCCGGTTCAGGTCGAGCACCTCGTCCTTGAGTCCCTGCACCTCCTGGTCGATCGCCTGGCCCGCGGCTGGCGCCTGGGCGTCGCCGGGCTCCTCCGCAGCCAACGCCGCCACGCTGCACAGAATCGTGATCAAGAGCCATCGCGATGCGCTTTTCATGGTCGTCATTCCTGCTGATGCGATTACGCCGCCCGCTCTATTCCGCGAGCAACGCACGAACGGCGCGATCGATCTCGCGTCCGTCTGCCGCGTCGCTGCCGGCGTAGCTGCCGCGCAGCCGTCCGGTGCGGTCGACGAGCACCACCATCGGCAATTCCTGCACGTCGTAGAGCCGCCCCACGTCACCGGCGGCGTCGAGCAACACCGGGAAGGAAACCCGCGCGGCCGCGGCTGTTTCCTGCGCCACAGAGGGTTTCTCGTCGAAGTTCACCGCGAGCACGCGCAGCCCCTCCGGCCCGAGCGACTGCTGCAGGCCCTCCAGGACGGGCAACTGTTCGCGGCAGGCGCCGCACCAGCTCGCCCAGAAGGCAACGGCGACGACTTCGCTGCGATACTCCGAAAGGCGCAGGTTCCTGCCGCTGCTTTCCTTCAGCGCGAAGTCCGGTGCCTGCGATGCCGGATTCCCGGCGGCGAATGCGACACGCACGAGCTGGGCGGCAAGCGCCGCCGCCAGCAGGATCGCAACCGCGCGCGCGAGCATCCGCCCGCGCCCGCGCGTGCCCGGGGGTTCCGAATAGTGATCTGATCGCGACCTCGTCATGCCAGAGCCCTTGCCGGGCTCACGCGATGGAAGATGAGGTACGCAACGGGGCGGCGCAGACTGCACGGCCCGTGCCGATCCGGCAACCCCGCTATCTGCTGCGCCGCTTTCGCTGGCGCGTCAGACCGGAGGCTTTGCGTCCCCGCCTTGCAGCGAGTTTGCCCTGTTCAGACCAACGGCGGCGCCGGGCGCCGCAAGGCGACCGGCTCCGCTGCGAATCGCAGTGCCGGTCACCGTCCTTGGCAACCGGCGCTGCACGGACCGCCGCGCCGCTTGAGGGCGGCGGGGGGTTCCGACGGGAAATATTGGCAGGGTACCGGGGCGATTCCTGTGATGGGCTTCACAGGGGCCGTCGAGACAGAATGCGGTTCTTGTCCGAATTGCGGGAATGCAGCGGACCGTCGGTGGACGATACGGTGGCGGAGGTCGTGGCCCCGGCGCGTGCCGCTGCTGCGCGCCCACGAGACCAGGGATGTCGAGTGGCGCGCCCTGCGCAGCGAGCATGCCTGCGAGGGCACCCGCAGGGCCAGCTGGCGGCGAGGCCCGGGGATGGGCAGGGTCCGAGGCAGCAATTGCCGCATGGGCTCATTGCGCTGCTGCGAGCCCTTCGGAGAAGAGGACGCGGTGGCGGTCATCGACGATGACGGCCTCGTAATCGCCGACCGATTCGACGATGGCGAGACCCTTGTCGGGCCCGAGAATGAACACCGTCTTGGTGAGCCCCTCGGTCATCACCGCGTCGGGACCGACGATCGTGACGCTGCGCACGCCATGTGCCGACGCCCCCGTCTTCGGGTCCAGGATATGGTGGTAGCGCACCCCATCCTCGTCGAAGAAGCGCTCGTAATCGCCCGAGGTGGAGATCGCCTCGTCGGCGAGCGACAGGCTGGTGACGAGTTTTTTCGGATCGTCCGGATCGCGGATACCGACGGTCCAGGGCTGCCCACGCCGGTCGCCGAGCAGGCGCGTGTCGCCACCGGCCGTGGCAAACGCGTGGCGCACGCCCGCCTCCCGCAGCAGCTCGATCACGCGCTCCACCGAGTAGCCCTTGGCGATACCACCGAGGTTGATACGGGTGCCCGGCGTGGTGAAGCGGATCGTGCGTTTGGCGGGATCGAGCACCACGTGCCGGTAATCGATCTGCGGCAGATGCTCGCGGATTTCGGCAACGGACGGACGCTCGTGCTTCCTGAAGTCGTAGAGCTGGCCAACGCTGTCGAAGGTGATGTCGAAGGCGCCCTGCGAGAGCACCGACATCCCGAGCGAGCGCTCGATCAGGCGGTAGAACTCCTCGCTGACGACGACGGGCTCGTTCGCCGCGAGCCGGTTCACGCGGGAGATCTCCGAGTCGTCGCGGTAGGTGCTCATCGCCGCCTCGATGCGGTCGAACTCCGCCATGGCGACGGCAATGAGCCGGCGCGCCTCGGCCTCGTTCTCGTGCCAGAGACGCACCTCCATGCGCGTGCCCATCTTCGCGGCTTCTTCGCTGTACCACTCGGCGCGTGCGGCACCGGCGACGAGCAGCGACAGGCAGAGCAGCAGGCGGCAGACCATTGAAATCATGCGCGCAAGTGTAGGCGAACCGGCACCGGACTGCCGCATGGAAAGGAAGCGGCACGAGTTGCCGACCGGCCAGTGACGCGCCGGCTCTCGCCTCAGCGCGGCAGCACCACGATCTCCGAAATCATCCCCATTTCAGTGTGGCTGAAGATGTGGCAGTGGAGCAGCCAGCGCCCGATGCCGCCGCCGGAGGCGGGCCCGTCCACCGCCCCACGGTCGTCGAGCCGGACGCGGAAGACGACCTGGTGCGTGGCCGGGACATCGACGGTGTCCACGAACTCGTTGTAGTCGTAGGTGTACACCGTCTTGCCCACCGTATCCTCGATGCGGACCGGCTGGTACGAGAAGCCGTGCAGGTGCATCGGGTGGTGCGCCTGGGTGCCGTTGCGGATCCTCAGTTCGAGCAGATCGCCAATGCGCGCGAAGCGACTCGACGCCTGGTGCGGCACCTTGCGGAAGTCCTCGACGCCGACTTCCAGCGGCAGCGCATGGACACCGTCGATGGATTCCCGCCGGCCGACGACGGTGAACAGGATCTCGCTGGCGGCCGTCCCGGGCAGTGGCGGCTCGAACCCGGCCGGATTCAGCAACGAGGCGGTCACCGGCAGCGACTTGATGTTCTCGATCGGCTGGCGCACGAGCCGATGCGTACGCAGCGCGTCGCCTGCCGCGATGCTGAAGGCCGCGCCCGGCGCGGCGCGCTTCACGAGCCGGATATGCGCCACCGGGACCGTCGGCACCGGCGCATAGCCGAAGGGATACTCGGTCGTGCCGTAGTGCTGGTAGTCCAGTGTCCACAGCGTCAGGACATCGCCGGGCTCACCGGCAGCCGCCAGCACGACGTCGGCGCGCTCGCCGTTGGCGAGCAGGATCTCGCCGCGCGCGAACTTCGTATCCACCTCGCCCAGCATGCCGCCTTCGAGTCGAACCGTGTCGAGCAACCCGCCCTGGCCACCGATCCGGTAGAGCGGCACCTGCCGGCCCCGCGGGTCGGTGGCGCGCAGGCGGAAGTAGCGGCTGACTGCGGCGTTCACGAGGCGCAGGCGCACGCCCTCGCCGGCGCCCGCCTCGATGACTTCGGCATCGGCGGCGAGCGCGCCCGGCGCTGCCGGCGTTCCGGCGCGTGCCGCAGCGATGCGCCCGTTGCTCAGCACGAGCTGGCCTTCATTCACGCGGCACGATGTCTTGCCGCCGCAGTTCCCCGGCGGCTGGATATTCGGAATATCGCCGGCCTGGAGCGGCCCGCTGCCGAGCGGCTTGCCGTGCCGGTCGCGCGGGGTCTCGCAGAGATCCTTCGGCGTCGGGTAGGCGACATTTCCCGGGAAGGGGCCGAGCTCTTTCGAGAACGCCCAGGGGACCGTCGCACCCGGCGCGAAAGTCGCGGCGTCGTTCTGGCCCGGCGCCTTGCACACGGTGGTATCTGCGAGCATCAGCGTGCGCGTGTTGGCCGGGCCGGGCAGGACGCCCGCCTCGAGCAATGGCGTCGCGGCAGGATCCTCGACGATGAGCGGGCCATAGAGCCCCTTGAACTCCGGGTTCGACGGCATCGCATGCGAGTGGTACCAGAACACGCCCGGACGCACGATCCGGAACCGGTAGGTGAAGGTCGCGCCGGTGGGCACCGGGTTCTGGGTGACGGCCGTGCCGTCGTTGGCGTTGTCGAGCTCGATGCCGTGCCAGTGCACCCGCATGGGCTCGGCGAGCTGGTTGGTGAAATGCACGATGACGGTATCGCCGACGCGGGCGCGCAGTTCCGGACCCGGCGTGGTGCCATTGAACGTGTACGCGTTGGCGAGCAGGCCATCACCGCTCAGGTCCACGGCCGTGCGCGCGGCCGTCAGCCGCACCTCGAGCACATCGGGCGCCGGGTTCAGGTCCTCGGCCACACGCAGGCTGCCCGGGCCGGCCGGCGAGTCCGCCGCGGCGGCAGCCACCGCGAAGAATAAGGTGCGGAGAAAGCCGCCGGCAGCCCGCTTCGCCATGCGCGCATTGCTCACTGGCCCGCTCCCTTCAGCTGCAGATACCCGCCCTGCCAGGAATTGTCGTGGCCGTCAGGGACCTGAAACGAGTCGGGCCCAGCAGTGAGGTTGTACTCCTGAACCCAGAAGCCTTCGGCCGTCCTGACCGCGCCGCGGCTGTCGGTGACCACCCGGAGCAGCAGGTTGTCGAGCCCCGGCGCCTCGGAGAGATTGCGCTCGCCGGGCTTCGGCTCCTTGCCGTTCCTCCATACCACGTTGTGCGCGGGACAGGTGATGCCGCCACGGTTGTCCGTGCAGGTGTAATCCGCCATCACGGCCGTGGTCCGCGCACCGACATTGCCGTCCATCGCGCTGTCACGGGTAATGCCGACGTTGCCCGGCCCGGCCCACACGCCCTCCGCGTCCTGGCCGTCGGTAGTCTTCGGCGCGAATGCGCTCGGGAAGCAGTCGCTGGGGTCGGCCTTGCGGCAGATGCGGACCGGGAACCCCTTCGACGCGATCACGTATTCGATGTCGCCGCCCTCGATACGACGGGCGGCGGTCACCGGCGTCGGCGCGAGCGTGTGCGTCATGCCCGACCAGCTGATCACCGCGCGTGGTGGCCGCCCGGCAGGCCCGCCAGCCAGTTCGTTCACGTTGGCTACCACACTGCGCGCCGCCGGCCCGACCACCAGCGTGCCGCTGATCGCGTCGTCAGCCGGATCGTCCGTGCCGCGATGGTCGATGACGAGCGTGCCGTTCAGCGCCGGGGCGATGCGCCCGTCGCCGGGCTTCGGCACGAAGTTCGGCGACGCCTGCTCGCTGCCGGGCTTGTAGTACACCGGGTTCACCGTGGGCCCGGTCCAGGGCAGCGTGTTGCCCGCGATCTCCGCGCGGCTGCGCGAGTAAGTGCAGTCGGTGAGATAGAAGAACAACGAGACGTGGATGCAGGCATTCTCCTGCGGCTCGTTGAAGGTGCCCTCGACCTGCGTCGTCACGGTCGCCGCCGGCGCGGCGGCTGCGAACATCCACAGGATCAGCATCGACAGGTACCACGGGCGGCTGCGCATCGTACGGCTCCTGCTGCAGGGTTTCGGACGCCGGTCGCCACCGGCCAGGCGGGCCTAATGTTATTACATTATTACCTCTCCGCAAGCCGTGGACCGCGGAGGTGGCCGACCGCAGCGCAAGCGGCGCCACCCGGGAGCCGCACGGCTGTTGCGCCGAACGCAGCACCGCCGCGCCGCTACGCCGCGGCCAGGGGCGACCTCACTCCCGGGCGGAAGCGGCGATGAATTCGACCCGGTCGATCTGCCAGTTGGCGACGTCGGGGTGATCCGGAATCATCCGGAAGTCGACGATCTCGGTGCGATTCCCGCGCAGCCTGATCTCCATGGGCGCAAACCGGACGTGACCGAGCCGGTTGCTGCCGCGGACCGTAATCCGGAAGAGCCCCGGCCCGGACGCGGACTGCAGGCGCCCGCGCAACGCCAGCACCCGGCTGTTGGTGTCATAGGTCAGCGATCCACGGATGCAGACCGTGTGGCCCGCCGCGCAGATGAGTTCGTCGCGCGCGAGATCGAGCCGGCGCGAGGCTTCGACAGCCGTGGCGGCGAGCAAGGCCAGCAGGCCCACGGCCGCGAGGGATGCCACGGCGCGCGCGGATGACGGCCATCGGGTCACTGGCAACGCGGTAACTCCTGCCGGAGGTATCCGGCCGCCCGCCTATTCTAGAGGTTCATCATCGCGCTCAGCGGGGCGTTCGCAGCGGCTGATCCGAACTTACCGTCGGACTCGACAGGGCTGCTGGCGGGGACGTTGCAACGGGCGTGTGGAGCCGCGCGCAGCAGGATGCGCAGCGCGGGCGCAACCCGAGCGCGCGAAGGCCAGGGACGGCCGTAGCAAGCGTCCCGGCGCAGCGTCCCCGCCAGCAGCCCGGGCGAGAACCTCTCTCAGACCTGCTGCGCGGACCTGATCCGCGATCGGGCGGTGACGTATCGAACGCGTTGCCTGATCGGCGCCGAAGCGTTCTAGAACCAGAGCGAGAAAAATATCTGGAACACGTCAGCCGAGAAGTCGTACAGCGGCTCGCTGCCCGGGGTGCTGCCGGCTCTGATATCGCGGAAATCGTCGTAGCTGAACATGATGTGATCCCAGACGAAATTGACCGCGCCCTTCTCGATGCGGGTGCCGATCTCGAGCGGCATTTCGTAGCCGACGCCAAAACGCAGCGTATGGCTCGTGAACGTGCTCAGCTCCTTGTCGCGGGCGAGAAAATTCTGCGCATCGATGTAGGGGAACAGATCGCTGTAGAAGTCTGCCGCGGTCTGGCTGTAGTAGCGGTATCCGGCCTCGTAGGTGAAACGATTGCGCGGGTGCGTGTATCCGACCTCCACTGTCGAGGCGTCGATACCCCAGCTGTCTGTGAAGTAGCGGGCCGAGCCGGAGACCGCCGCCCGATACGGCAGGAAGTAGCGGGCGCGCAGCGCCACCGCGTTGCTGTCGCGCGTGCGCGGATACACCTCGTCCTGGAAGCTGAAGCCCGTGGCGCTGTCGGGATCGAGGAACCGCACCCGCCGGTAGGGGTTGTTGAGAAAGCCCTCGTCCGCAACGGCCTCGTAGTCGAGCCCGAGCAGGAGGTTGCGCGTCAGCACCTGCGCCACGCCGACGCGGTAACGCCAGTGATCGGCCTCCTCGCTGAAATCGGAGTCGCGCATGCCGACGTCGTCGGAGCCGCGCGCGTAGCCCATGCTGATGGTGGTCAGGCCGCCGAACACCGCCTGGCTGATGCCGAGGTTGAGCGTGTCGGCCTGGTAGTCGTCCTCGTCACTGCGGGTCAGCGCGAGGCTCATGGCGGTGTCGCCGCGGAGGTAATCCGCGCCGACGGTCGCTTCCGTCCGCTCTTCGGAGTACTCGCTCGCCTGCGTCACGACGTCGATCGATGCGCTGCTGATGGTGTCCACATAGTAGTTGCCGGCGACCGAGACGTTCGTGCCCAGCTTCTTGCGCACGAGGATCGACGGCCCGTCGATCTGCACGCCGCCGCCGTCGTAGTAGTGATAGAGCGCGTCGGCGCGGTCTTCCGGCAGCACGCCAGCGAATGCGGCCTGCAGGCCGGACATCAGGGCCATGCAGGCGACGACGCGGTAACCGCCGCGCGCTGGCCGCGCGAGCCGCGCCCGGCGCTGGGCCTCGGGGAGGCGCAGGATCACAGTGGCCAGCATCATCGCGTCACTCCGCACATCCGGGTCAGTTGCAGCCGCAGCCGCCGCCGGCACTGCCGGAAGCGCCGCGCGACGCTTCGCGCGCCTCGCGAACGTGATTCATGTAGGCCGCCGACACCGGGTGACGTTCGAAACTCATGATGGGGTCGGCAAGCCGGTCGCGCTCGTAGGGCTTCACCCACGGCTCGACGGCACAGCCACCGAGCGCGATGAGCGGCAGCAGGATCGCAAGATACCTGGCGTTCATGATTTCTCCCGGATCAGGCTGCGGATCTGGTCCTGGTAGAGGTTCTCCGTGCCCGGCGTGTACCCGTAGTGCACGTAGCGCACCCGGCCCTGGCGATCGACGATCACCGTGCTCGGCATGGCGGTCACGTCATAGAGCTTGCTCACGCGGTTCTCCCGGTCGAAGAGCACCGGGAAGCTCACCGGCACCTGCTGCAGCCAGCGCAGCGCGCCTTCGCTGTCCTCCTCGACGTTGACGCCGAGGAGCGTGAAGCCGAGCGGCCGGTAGCGTTGGTAGATCTGCTCGAGGAGCGGCATCTCCTGGCGGCAGGGTCCGCACCAGGTCGCCCAGAAGTTGATCAGCACCACCTCCCCCTTCAGGCCAGCGAGCGACACATCGCCGCCGGCACGCTGCGGCAGGGTGAAGTCGGCCGCCGGCGACGGGGCCGCCTCGCCCGCCGTGGCCGCAGGCGCCAGCGTCACCAGCAGCGCGCAGATCGCCGCCGCTGCCGCCATCCGCCGGCTCATCGGTTGCGCGCCCGGTGGCCGTCGCGACCCGGAGTCGTCTCCCGACGTGGCGCAATCCGGCGCGGAGTTCAACGGACTTTTCGTGAGCATCTGCATACGCGCTCCTTCAGAAGAACCAGCTGGCACCGAGCGTGAACTCGATGTTGTGCGTCGTCTTGTCCTCGCCGGTGATGTCGATGTCGAACATGTGATCGCGCACGTCGAAACGCAGCGCGATGGAGTCCGTGGCGAGGATGCGGTAGCCGGCGCCGTAACTGAACGTGAAGAAATCATCGCCGGCGAAACTCGTGTTGCCGGCGGCGAGCACGACGTAGAGCGCGCTGTTGAACGCCCGGTTGCGCCCGATGAACACCTCGCCCGGGAGCACGTTGTAGCCGAGCGCGATGTTGTAGTACTTGTACTCGCGATCGTCGTCGGACAGCAGCGGCGCCTGGCTGCCCGACAGGATCTCGTAGCTCGTCTTGCCGGCGTCCGACTGGCCGTAAGTCGCCTCGGTGAACAACCCCTCGGTGATGTGGTACGCGAGACGCGCCCCGTACACCGTGTTGCTCTCGAAATCCTCGATGCTGAGGAAGCCGATGAAGGCGCCGAGTTCGAAATCCTCGGTGTCGATCTCCGGCGCCCTGGCGTCGCGCCGCTCGACCTCGGGCTCGATCACGGGACGGGCGCGGTCGGCCTCGGCCTCCGCGTCCATCGCGCGACTGGCGCACCCGCCTGCGAGTGCAGCGCCGAGGCCCGCCACGACCAGCCTCAGAAGAAAAACGCGAATCCTGCTTTCCATTCTTCCACTTCCTCGTTCTCGTCACGGCTGGTGAAGGCCACGTAGCCGGAGTATTCGGCGCGGACCATGAAGCGGCGCGTGAGGTAGGCGCGAACGCCGGCGCCGGCCTGGCCATACTGGTCGGTGCGATCCTCCGAGCTGACCAGGCTGGCCTGGGGACTGATGTGCAGCACGCCGGTGCCCAGCAGAAAGAACGGCGCGATGCGCCACTCCGGGAACGGCGTGTGCACCAGCCGCACCCCCGCGAGCCAGCCGTCGGAGTAGTCTCCGCTCAGGTGCGCGGCCTGCAGCTCGGCCGCGAGATTCGCCGAAAACAGGTAGCCGGCGGTGAGCGATATGGCACTGGCGCCGTCGAAGTCGCCGAGCATTACCGCCACCTCGCCGCGCCTGCCGGCGAACTCATCCCAGCCGGGCTCGGCGAGCGCGAGCGGCTGCCCGCCGGTGTCGAGCGTGCGCGCGAGCTGTTCGGCGCGCACCCAGCCCTCCACTTCGCGCGCGGTGCGCACCTGGTACCAGTCGGTGCGCCGCTTCACCACCTCGATCTCCGCGCCGCGATCGGCCACGTGGAAGATGGGGTAGCCGCGTCCCGGGCCGGTATGCATCTCGATGTAGGGATCGGCGATCGTCACCCGCAGCAGCTCGCGTTTTGCATAAGCAGGTGCCACCAGGACGAGCGCGGCGAGCATGGCAAACATGGTGGCGCGGGTCCGCATGATTTCAGTTCACTGGCGCATCGAAGGGGTTGTTGTAGTACTGCCCGCCGAGGTCCACCCATTCGGCGAGCAGGCGCAGCTCCGCACCACTGAGGTAGCCGGCATGGCTGCCACCGGCGTTGAAGCGCTCGAAGAACGCCGGCGAGGCGAGCGCGCCGGCCGTCGACATCACCGGGCTCACGGGCACCGGGGCAAAGATCGGGTCGTTGGTCACCGGGTCGACCCCGACCTGCACGAGGCGCTCCTGCAGCACACCGCCGTTCAGCTCGAGCTCGTTGTCGCCGAAGAACAACTCTGCGTAGGCCTTGAAGTACGCGGCGTTCACGTCGGACGCTCCATCCGAGAGATCGAGCTGCGCGGCCGGCAGCTGGGCGGCATTCGCCCCGTCCACCACGTTGTGGCAGCCCGTGCAGGTGTGGTCCGCCACCACAGCACCGCCGCCGTCGAGCACCTGCCGCGGCAGGCTCCAGAGCGGGTGGATATGGGTCTCGTAATTGATCACGATGCGACAGCCCGGCGTCCACGCCGTCTGGCACTGGGCGCTCGCCGGTGCGGGCGTGTCGAGGTCCGCATAAGCCCGGGCGAAGCTCGCATCCGGCGCGCGGCCCGACGCCACGGCATCGGTCCACACGTCATCGAAGCGCACATCGACGCTGGGCGTGATCGCCGCGCAGTCGGTCGCGCAGGACACACGCGCGCGCGCTTCCGCCATGGTCTCGCCCATGTCGGCGAACAGCGCCGGATTCGCGTTCGGGAACGGCAGGCCGTCGAGGGCGGCGCCGGCCCACACGCTGTCGAAGACGCCATCGCGGCCGTGCGAGCGATCGCTCGCCGGGTTATGACAGCCGTTGCAACTGCGGGTCTCGCCCGGGCGCAACTGCAGCCAGTTCTGGTGCCGCGCCGTGATGCGCCGGCCCATGCGGTCGAGCACGCTCACCGCAAACGGCACGTTCGCCGGCACCTTCACGACCACCGAGCCGTCGGGTTCCACCATGGTGTAGCCGAGGATTTCGCGCATTCCCTGCCCCGCGGTCGCGCCGAAGGCATCGTTGTCGAAGTCGCGCACATCCTCGTCGGGGATCGCAACCGCTTTCTCCATGCGCAGGAAGCGCGCCGGACGCTGGTCGGCCGTGGTGAGTGACGGATCCGCGAGCGCGCCAATCGCCTGCGATGCGACGCCGTCCACGTCATACACGCTGCGGATCTTCAGCAGCCCCGCGCCCTCGGCCATGAGATCGGGATCGAGTTCGCCGGTGGCTTCCTTGTCGAAGATCACGGGCGGCGGCGGCCGGGGCTCCAGCGCCACCACTTCGGTGAACATCAGGCCTTCGGCCGGCGGCACAACGGACAGCTGTGTGCCGGCTCCCGGATCGTAGATCCAGATGCCGAAGATCGGGTTGGCGGCCTGCACGCCCGGCACCGCGAGCCGCGCGGCCGTGCAGGGCATCGGCTGCAGGTTCTCCAGCACGCGGCACTGACTCCAGGCGACCAGCATGCGGCCGGTGCCATCGTGCAGGGGAAACGCCGCCGCGTACACGCCCTGCGGGGAGATGCTGCCGTCGGTGACGGCCTCGTTGACGCTCGCGGACACCTGCGCGGGCCCGGTGAGGATGCCGACGTTGTCGGCGAGCGGTTGCGTATCGTCGACGTACTGCGTGACATCGATGGCGACGAGATTCCCGCCCTGGCTCGCGGCCACGAACGGCCGCAGCACCGCGAGCAGGCGCCCGTCGGCGAGTTCGCGCGGCTGCAGGAACTGCACGGTGGCGCCATCGGTGCCGGTCTCGTGGCTGTTCGCGCCGTAGAGCAGCTGCAGGTTCGTGCCGTCCGGGTTCATGCGATACAGGGACATCTCGTTGACCCCACCGGCGTTGTCCCAGCGGCTGAACACCACCTCGCCGGACGCGGTCACGGTCGGATCGAGGTCGTGGCTCTGGTTGAAGGAGACCTGGTGGATGTCGCTGCCATCGGCGTTCATGACGTGCAGCACGAACGCCGGCTCGCGCCGGTCTTCGTCGAGGCCGGGAAACTGCGGCTTGCCTTCGTCGATCAGGATGGCGCCGGCCTGGCGCTGGCGGGTCGAGGAGAAAATGATGCGCCCGTCCGGCAGGTAGTGCGGCGCGACGTCGTGACCGGCCTCCGCGGTCACGTCCGACGCGATCACCCGGTGCAACGCATCGGCGACGAGGTCGTATTCCCAGATGTTCCAGGTGGGCTGGTCCTCTTCGTCCGCGCCCTCGATGAAGGGGCCGCGCATCGCGAAGACGACCCGTTCGCCGTCGTATGACGCCTCCAGGTCGCGAATGTCGAAGAGACCCTGCGTCATGCTCCCGGTGACGTTGCGTGCTGCGGCGCTCGGCGCCGCGCGATCGCGCACGAAGAGATCCGCGCCGATGTTGAAGCTGCGCAGGCGGCGGGCATCGGAAGCAATGAGCTGCCCCTGGCCGTTGACGGCCAGCGGGCGCTGCACGTAGGCGATCGGAATATCGAGCACGACCGGATCCGGGCCCTGCCCGGCACCGACATTGACGCTGACACCGCCACCGCCGCCGCAGGCGACGAGCAGGCAGGCAGCGGCCGACAGGCCGGCCAGATTCTGGACAACACCACGCACGCGCAGGCCTCGCGCAGATAAACGCATACAACACCCCCGGAAAACGCGCCGTCAGTTTGGACTCGCGGACCCGGGACAATCGCCGACGAGCTAACGTAATGCATCGCGTTTTCCGCGGACTGTTAATCCGATCACAGAAGGCGGTGCCGACCGCAGCCTTACACTGCCAACCAGCGCGCAATGCGCTGTGTTGTGTGGATGGGCGTCATGATTGGTCTGCTACTGCGGAAGCCCTGCGCGGCTTTCGCCAGGAAAAGGTTCGTCCGCCCGGGTGGCCTGGCGCGAAGCCGCCGCGGCGGCATTGCGCTGCTTGCTGCCGCCTGTGCCCTGGCCGCTGCGGCCACGGCCCAGGCCGGCCCACGCGAGCAGGCGCGGCGCATGCACGACCGGCTCGCCGGCGTGCCTCCTTCGGCCGCAACGCTCGACGACATGGCGGCCGACATCGCCGGCGGCAACCCGCTCGATGCGGCGCTGACTGCGGTCGAAGCACCGAGTTTCTACAACGTCACGCTGAAGAACTTCGCCGCGCCGTGGACCAACCGCGACCAGAGCGTGTTCGTGCCACTGAACGATTACACGGCCACGGTGATCGGCATGGTGCGTGATGACGTGCCGTTCAACACCGTGCTCTCGGCCGACATCCTCTACGTCGGCTCCGGCGTCAATCCGCCGTACTCGACTTCCAGCAACGCGCATTACGAGGCCATCGAGGACCAGGGCCTCGACCTCAAGACCACGCTGGCCCAGACCACGCAGAGCTCGCTGACGGGCCTGCCGGGCACGGCGGCTGCCGGCGTCATGACCACGCGGGCCGCAGCCGAGGCCTTCTTCACCGCGGGCACCAACCGGGCCATGTTCCGCTTCACGGTGCTCAACCATCTCTGCAAGGATCTCGAGGAGATCAAGGACACGACGCTGCCCGTGGATCGCATCCGGCAGGACGTGTCGCGCTCGCCGGGTGGCGACAGCCGCATCTTCATGAACAACTGTGCCGGCTGTCACACCGGCATGGAACCGCTCACGCAGGCGTTCGCCTACTACAACTTCGACGTTGCAGCCGGCCGCATGGTGTACACCCCCGGCGTGGTGCAGCCGAAGTACCTGCAGAACCCGGACAACTTCCGGCCGGGCTACGTGACGCCTGACGACGGCTGGGACAACTACTGGCGGCACGGCCAGAACCGCCTGCTCGGCTGGTCGAGCGCACTGCCCGGCTCGGGCAATGGCGCCCAGTCCCTCGGGCAGGAACTCGGCGCGAGCGACGCCTTCGCCCGCTGCCAGGTGCAGAAAGTGTTCCGCAACGTCTGCCTGCGCGACCCGGTGGACGGTGCCGATCGGGCCCAGGTGGACACCATGGTCACGTCGTTCAAGAGCGGCTATCGGCTCAAGCGCGTGTTCGCCGAGGCAGCCGTGTACTGCCGGGGAGATTGACGGTGGTGAAGCAGCACATTGCAGGACCGGCCATTGACCTGATGTCAGGGCTGAAGCCGCCGCCCCGGCGACGTGGCTTCGCGCAGCGCTGCGCGCTTGCCGCCGTTGCCGCCTTCGCACTCGCGGGCTGCGGCGGCGGCGCCGACGTCACGCAGAACCCGAATCTCTCCAGCCCCGGGGTCTCGACCTACAACGGCCCGAACCCGCGTACCGCCGACACCCAGAGCTTCATGTCGGCGCTGTGGCAGAACGTGCGCCCGGACAACCGCTGCGGCTCCTGCCATGAGGCGGGCGGCCAGGCGCCGATGTTCGCGCGCGAGGACGACGTCAATCTCGCCTACGACGCCGCCAACACGGTGGTCGATCTCACCGACCCGGGCGCCTCGCAGATGGTTGCGAAGGTCGCCGGTGGCCACAACTGCTGGCTCGGCTCGGACGGCGCGAGCCTGCAGGCCTGCGCCGCCATCCTCACGACCTGGATCGAGAACTGGGCAGGTGCCAGCGGCGCCGGCGGCGGGCGGCAGATCGCGCTGCAGGCACCGACGCTGAAAGACGTCGGCGCGAGCCGCAGCTTCCCGGCGGATCCGTCGATCTTCGCGAGCACCGTGTACCCGGTGCTGCAGGACTACTGCACCACCTGTCACAACTCCTCCGCGGCGACTCCGCAGCAGCCGTTCTTCGCCGATCCGGACATCGCCATCGCCTACGATGCCGCGAAACCGAAGATCGACCTCGACGACCCGGACAACTCGCGCCTCGTGCTGCGCCTGCGCGATGAGTTCCACAACTGCTGGAGCGACTGCGCCGCCAACGCCGCCGAGATGCAGGCCGCGATTGAGGCCTTCCAGGCGCAGGTGCCGGTCACCGCGGTGGACCCCTCGCTCGTGGTGAGCAAGGCGCTCGCGCTCTACGACGGCACCGTCGCGAGCGGCGGCAACCGCTTCGAAACGAATCAGATCGCGCTGTGGGAGTTCAAGGAAGGCCAGGGCGCGACCGCCTTCGACACCAGCGGCGTGGACCCGGCGATCAATCTCACGCTCTCCGGTGACGTAGGCTGGGTAGGCGGCTGGGGCATCGACATCGCCAGCGGCAAGGCCCAGGGCTCGACCAACGCGAGCCGCAAGCTGCACGACCTCATCACGGCCACGGGCGAGTACACGATCGAGGCCTGGGTCGCGCCCGGCAACGTGACGCAGGAAGACGCGCGCATCGTCAGCTACTCGGCCGGCACCACGGTGCGCAACTTCACGCTCGGGCAAACCCTCTACAACTACGACTTCTTCAACCGCAGCAGCACGACCGACGGCAACGGCGACCCGCAGTTGTCCACCGCCGATGCCGATGAAGACCTGCAGGCGACCCTGCAACACGTCGTGGTCACCTACGACCCGGTCAACGGGCGTCGCATCTACGTCAACGGCGCCTTCACCGAGGACATGGACCCGGCTGCGGCAGGCAACCTCAACGACTGGGACAACAGCTTCGCGTTCGTCCTCGGCAACGAGGTCTCCGGCGACCGACAATGGAAAGGCGTGCTGCGCCTCGTCGCCATCCACAACCGCGCCCTGACCGAGGCGCAGGTCCAGCAGAACCTCGCGGTTGGCGTCGGTGAGCGCTTCTTCCTGCTGTTCTCCGTCGCGGACCTGGTCGGCGTCGCCGACGCCTACATCATGTTCGAGGTCAGCCAGTTCGACAGCTACAGCTACCTCTTCCAGAAGCCGGTATTCATGGTCCTGGCCGACGACCCGCCGCCGCTGTCCATTCCCATCCGCGCCATGCGCATCGGGGTGAACGGCGTCGAATCCACCATGGGCCAGGCCTACGTCAATCTCGACACCACCATCGGTGCCTCGGGACAGGTGCTGCACGACGTCGGCACGGTGATCCCGCTCAATCGCGGTCCGGATACCGACGAGTTCTTCCTGACCTTCGAGGTGCTCGGCAGCCAGACGAACGTGCGCACGGAGCCGGCGCCGCTCATCCCGCCGTCGCCGCCCGACGGCGCGCCGCGGCCGGACATCGGCGTGCGCGTGTTCGACGAGATCAACGCCACCATGGCGCAGATCACGGGCGTGAGCCCGCAGACGCCGGCGGTCAAGACGACCTACACCACGATCCGGCAGCAGCTGCCGTCGGTCGAGAGCATCGAAGGCTTCCTCGCGGCGCACCAGGTCGCGGTCGCCCAGCTCGCCATCGAGTACTGCAACGCGCTCGTGGACAACACCTCGCTGCGCGCGGCGTTCTTCCCGGGCTTCAACTTCGGCCTCAGCGCAAACGCGGCATTCGCACCGCCGGCCGACCGCAATCTCGTGCTCGACCCGCTGCTGGCGAAGGCGCTGAACAGCAACCCCGCCGCCGCCGACGGCAGCATGACGAGCCAGCCGACGCCGGCCGAGGTCAAGACGGAGCTGAACAACCTGATCGACCGTCTGACCGCCTGCGGTGGCGGCTGCGCGAGCGATCGCACCGCCGTGGTGGTGAAAGCCAGTTGCGCCGCGGTGCTTGGCAGCTCCGGGATGCTGCTTCAATGACGCCCCGGAGGCGCGGCCGCAACCGCGACGACAACCGACCAGCAGGACGGGCTTCGGCCCCGACACGGACCTGACGAGATCTCAACCATGGCACGTAAACGCAAGCACTTCGGTCTGAACGATCCGCTGCGCCACCCGGACCATCGCCGGCCCGTATCGCGGCGGGATTTCATCGCCCAGGGGTTCGCGGGGGGCGGGGCGCTGGTGCTGGGTCCCACCATCTTCGGCCTGTTCGCGAACCCCCGGGCGGCCCGCGCCGCGCTCTCGCCGGACCTGCAGGCGCTGCTCGGCCCCTGCGGCATCTCGACTCTCGGCGCCGGCAAGATCCCGTTCATCTGCTTCGATCTCGCCGGCGGCGCGAACATCGCCGGCTCGAACGTGCTGGTCGGCAAGCAGGGTGGCCAGCTCGACTTCCTCTCCACCGCGGGCTACAGCAAGCTCGGGCTGCCCGGCGACATGACGCCGGCGGTCGTCAACCCGCAGACCGGCACGAGCTCCTTCATCGACAGCAGCCTCGGGCTCGCCTTCCACAGCGACAGCGCGTTCCTGCGCGGCATGATGACGCGGGTCTCCGCCGGCACTGCGGCGGCGACCACCGGCGCGGTGATCCCGGCGCGCTCCGAGAACGACACCGGCAACAACCCGCACAACCCGATGTACTCGATCTGGCGAGCGGGCGCCGACGGCGAACTGCTCACGCTGATCGGCTCGCAGAGCTCGGAATCCGGCGGCAACTCCATGGCGCCGGCTGCCACGGTGGACGTCGCCGTGCGCCCGACGAAGGTCGACCGCACCAGCGACGTGACGGGACTGGTGGACACCGGCAAGCTCGTGGGATTGCTCAGCCAGGACGATGCGGTCGCCGTGATGGAGTCCATCCAGCGCCTGAGCGACCGCAAGCTCGGCCACGTGGACACGAAGGTCAGCGCCGACGCAGTCATCAAGGATCTCGTGCGCTGCGGCTACGTCAAGTCCGCCTCGCTCGCCGACCGTTACGGCAACCCCTCCGCGCTGAACCCCGAGCTCGACCCGAACATCAAGGGCTCGACCGGCATCTTCTCCGATGCGGAGTTCAGCGCCGACGGCGAGTTTCGCAAGACCGCCGCGGTCATGAAGATGGTGATCAACGGCTACGCGGGCGCTGGCACGATCACGATGGGCGGCTTCGACTACCACACGGGCGACCGCTCCACCGGTGAAGTCCGCGACTTCCGTGCCGGCGTATGCATGGGCGCGTGCCTGGAGTACGCCGCGCGCGTCGGCGTGCCGCTCATGCTCTATGTCTTCAGCGACGGCTCGGTGGACTCCAACGGCAGCACCGACAACTCAGCGGAAGCGCGCGGCAAGGGCGTATGGACCAGCGACAACCAGTCCACCGCCGCCTCGTTCTTCATGGTCTACAACCCGGGCGGACGGGCGGCACTGTTCACCGGCGACGGCAATCCCGCCGAGCGCCACCAGCAGCTCGGCTGGTTCCGGCCCGACGGCTCGGTGGAGACCGCCGGCACGCCGGGCGCGAACAACGTCAACCTGCTGGTCGAAATGGTGGCGCTCAACTACCTCGCGCTGCACGGCGAGCAGGGCCAGTTCGCCAGCCTGTTCCCCATGCACGGGCTGGGGCCGGCATCACTGCGTGACGCGCTGACCGCCTTCAACCCGATCGTCAACGGCACGATCTGAGCTGGGCACGGCCCTCTCTCCGAGGACCGTCATCCGGGATGTGCGAGAGGTGGGCCGGTGTCCACCGAGCGCCGCTCCTCGCGCGTCCCTGTGCTCGTCGCTACGGGTTGCGCCGGCTGCTGCCCTCCTGCCAGCCGGCTCCACACGTGCTCTCGCCGGACACCGGGCCACCCCTGGGGGCGGTTCGCGGACGTCATACAACCGCTGAGCCGAACTCAACGTCGGACTTACCCGAGTGGTGGGCGGAGACGTCGAGGCAGTGCATCGACTTCATAGCGTCCGCGCAAGCCGGCTCCCGCCAAACATCCAGCTCACCGCGATGACCAGCGCTCCGGCCATCACCAGCGCACTGATCGCGAAAAACACCGGCATCGAGATCGCGACCGCGACACCGCGCGCGACGTTGATCAGCATGTGCCAGAGAATCGCCAGGAGCACGCTCTGCGTACGCTCCCAAATCAGCGTCAGCCAGACTGCCGCCGCCAGGATGCCGGCGGAAAAGCCGAGCCACTGAGCGAGTCCGAACTCCGGCCGCCCGAGGAACGCCGGCAGATGCCAGAGCAGCCAGGGCGGGAACAGCAGCAAGGTTGCCGCCAGAGGCGAAAATCGCGCCCGCAGCCGCGGCAGCAGGAAGCCGCGCCAGCCCGGCTCCTCGCCGAGACCCTGCGCGAGCCCGGTGACAACGAGCAACTGCATGACACCCGCGCTCGTCGCGAGCGGCCCAGAGACCAGCTTGCCGGGATCGGGCCATGCCCCGCCGGTAGCCCGCACGATCAGGAGCGCACCGGCCAGCAGAACCACGGGGCTCGCGACGCTGAACGCAAGCCAGAACGGCGCCACCCGCCAGCGCCACATCGACCGCAGCAGGGACCACACCCCGGCACGGCCCTCCGTCTGCCGGATGACGAACAGCGCCGCGAGCAGCGGACCGAAAGCCGACACGGCCTCCCAGCCCTCCGGAACCCCGAGTTCGATCCAGCCACGTCGCGCCGCAAGCAGCGTGATGCCGATCGACCAGGTGAACAGGTAGGTCAGCACGAGATAGCCGAACATTGATGGTGCCGGGTTTGGCTTTTTGGCTTATTTCAGGACAGCACGATGCCGGTCATTTTAAACATGGCAATAAGCCAAAAAGCCAAACCCGGCACCTGATGGGCGAAAGAAAACGGCCGCCGGGTTGGCCGCGGCGGCCGTCTGGTGTCGGGTCCCTGGAAAATCCGATCAGTGGCGACGGCGGCGCCAGAACGAGGCGAGCCCGAAGCCCGTGGCGAGCAGCCACGCGGTCGCGGGCAGCGGCACCACGGTGGCGCCGTCGTAGGTAAAGCCGGCGATCGGTGCTGTGTCGAGGCCCACGAATCCGCCCCAGCGATTGCTCGGGCTCGCGCTGAGCACGATGTCACCCACCGCACCCGCGGCCTGCAGTACCTGGATCGTACCGAGGCTGTTCAGCCCGGTGATGCCCGCGAAACTGCCGAGGTAGATCTCGAGTTCCGCGTCACCCGGCGGATTGCCGTAACCGGTGAAATCCGTGTCGCCCGACGAGTCCGTGTTCAGGTCGTTGAAGAAATCGGAAGGAATAAACGTCGTGTAGCTGAACACGCCGCTGAAGTCGAGTTCGAACCCGCCACCCTGCGCCGTAACACCTTCGAGATCCAGCATCACCGTGAAAAATGCCGGAACCGTGCCGACGCCGACCGGTGTGACCGTCGCCGGCGACAGATACACGGACGCCGCTTGCGCCGAGGCACCCGCGCACAGGGCGACGGCGGCAATCGCGGCACGCTTGATCGAGGACAACATGGAACAATCTCCCCCGGGTTCTCTTGCGACTTGTTCGCCACCCGGCCGAGCGCTGCTGAACTCGATGCGGGCAGTCATTTATGCGCCAACGCTAGCGCAATCCTGCAGCGACCGCAATGCATCTTTGACTCAATGAAACCAGCGCTCCCGGCGCTTTAACATAAACACAACATCACCGCTGCAGGCACCCCTCAAACAAGGGCTCCGCTTTGCGGGGTTGCCGTTCGCACCGGTCGCGACCGGACCTCTGCTGCGGCCTTGCCATGACGCAACGGATCGGGGACAGTGGCTCCTCAGGCCACGCCAACCAGAACCAGCGCCACCGCACCGCCATGCCAGCCACCCCACGCGCCAGCCGCGCACCCGCCGCGTGCTTCATCTTCGGCCTGCTCCTCGCGCCGCTCGCTGCGTCTGCGTCCTACCGGGACGATGTCGGCTACACGGCGCTGCAGGCCGAACTCGGCGCAGGCAACACACCGGACGGCGCGGGCGTGCCGGTCTCGCAGATCGAGGCCTCGATGCCCGTCGGCGGTCAGGACACCTGGATGCCCGATCCATCGCACGCGGAGTTCGTGGGCAAGACCATCACCAACGCTTCCGTTCCGCCGGCACCCGCCGGGGTGTACTCATCCCACGCCACCGACGTCGGGCGCCGGTACTACGGCAATACCACCTCGCTCGCCGGCGGCATCACGTCCATTGCGGTGTATTACGCCGACGCATGGCTCGGCAGCGACCTGCTGAAAACCAGTGGCAGTGTCCGGCCCGGGTATTCGACGACCCGCATCGGCAATCACAGCTGGGTGGGCGACGCGAACGATGCGGACATCAACACGGAGGTGCTGCGCCGGCTGGACTGGGTGATCGAGACCGACGACTTCATTCAGGCCGTCGCCATGAGCAACGGCGCTGCGCCGAGCAGCGTGGCGCTCCTCGCCAGCGGCTTCAATTCGCTGACGGTTGGCCGCAGCGATCTCGAGCACGGGAGCGGCTCCGTCGCGGTGGATGCCACCTACGGTTCGGGCCGCGTGCGGCCTCATGTCGTCCTGCCGCTCACCGTCACGAGCGCCACGACGCCGCTGGCGGCCTCCATGATCGCGATGCTGGTGGAACTCGGGCACGGCAATGCGGCGCTCTCCACCGACCCTGCGGTGAAAAGTTTCACCAACCGGGCGGGACTCCTCATCCGCAACGCCGAGCGCGCGGAAGTCATCAAGGCCGCACTGATGGCCGGCGCCGACCGCGTCACCCACAACACGAGCATGGCGGACCTGCCGCCATTCCGTGACAGCATCGGGACTCAGTCGGCGAACGGACTCGACACCCGCTACGGCGCCGGCCAGGCCAACATCCGCAACAGCTACTGGATCATCGCCGCCGGCGAGAAGAACAGCACCGAGGACGGTGGCGCCGGCGTGGGCAGTGCCGAACGCGGTTTCGACTACGATCCGGCGTTCGGCGGCGGCAGCGGCTCGAACTCGACGGCGAACTACCCGATGCCGGTGTCGGCCACGCCACGCCTGCTGACCGCCACGCTCGCCTGGAACATCGACATCAACGGCGGCACGCAGTCGAACTTCAACAGCACCGCCACCCTGCGCGACCTGGCGCTGGCTGTGGTCAACACCGCAAACTCCACGACGGTGACGAGTTCGCAGGGCACCAACGACAACACCGAGAATATCTATGTCGCAGTCCCGGCGAACGCGCAGTACACCCTGCGCGTGACCCGCGGCTCCGGCTCCTCGTTCAGCTATGACTACGGCCTCGCCTGGCAACTGCTGCCCGATGCCGACGGCGACGGCGCCCACGACGACCAGGACAACTGCATCAACGTCGCCAACGGCCCGCTCATCCCGGACGGCGGCGGCAACAGCCAGCGCGACACCGATGGCGACGGCTTCGGCAACGTCTGCGACGGCGACTTCGACAACAGCGGCGGCATCGTCAACTACGCCGACCTCGCGCAGTTCCGCGGTGCCTTCGGCAGCGCGAATGCCGACGCCGACATGGACGGCAGCGGCGGGATCGTCAATTACACCGATCTCGCCTTGTTCCGGAACCGGTTCGGCAAGGCGCCGGGGCCATCCGCCTTCGCGCCGTAGGGGAGCCGGGGCGCCGCTCCTACGGCGCTTCGTGCAGCGCCTTGGTTGGTGAGCACCCTGTAGGAGCGACGCGAGTCGCGACCACCGCTCCGTTCAGCGCTGCGGCATCAACGGTCGCGGCTGGCGCCGCTCCTACGGCGCTGTGTTCAGCGTCTTGGTTGGTGAGCACCCTGTAGGAGCGACGCGAGTCGCGACCACCGCGACGTCGGACCAGGCGGCCCACGAACCCGTCCTCCTCAGCCGATCAGGCGCAGGAACTCGTTGCGGGTCTGCGGCTGCGAGCGGAAGCTCCCGAGCATGCACGAGGTCGTCATGACGGAATTCTGCTTCTCGACCC
>WYBE01000036.1 GCA_011526045.1 Nevskiales bacterium
CCCGAGCACCTTGCGACGCATCGCGCCTGGCGAGGCGGGCGCAGCGGTGGTCACGGCCCCGGCGCGGGCATGTGTGGAGCCGGCTGCCAGGAGGGCAGCAGCCGGCGCAACCCATAGCGACGAGCACAGGGACGTGCGAGGAGCGGCACGCGCCGGGGGCACGACCACCGCATCGTCCACCAGCGAGCCGCTGCATTCCCGCAGATCGGCGAAGAACCAAAAAAAAGTCGGGCGCCTTGCTGATTGGAGTGGTGCGCACGCGTCGCCATCCGGCATGTACGAGTTGAGGCGGCCCGGTGTCCGGCGAGCGTTGCTGCGGCGTCGATGCGTCGATCCTGCGCGGGGACGTTGCGACTGGCGCCGTTGACGATAGCTGCGGGTCCGGATCCGCAGCCCGCGCCGGCGCTGTGCGTCCCGGACCGGCGTCACCGACGGCCGCCTCCGATCGGTTGCGCGGAACCGGGTTGCGTCCAGGTCGGACGGCGTTACTCTGGCGGGGCCACCATGCGGAAGGGGGGCTCGCCGGTGCTGAAGTCTATTGCCATCGTCACGCTCGTGGTCCAGAGCATCGCCGGCGTCGAGCCAGCCTACGAGCAGGAGTTGCACTACCGGGTCGTCGAACGCGGTCGCGTGCCGCAGGAGCTGGTGCGCGCCTGGGATACGCCGGCGATGGCCGACCGGCGCTACGTGCTGATGCAACCGGAGAGCGGCGAACCGGTGTACCTGCGCATCGTGGAAGCCGCGCCCGGCACCAGGGCAGTCGCGCCGTTCCGGACGCACGGCTGGAACGTCACCGAGCTGCTGGTGACCGACCCGGACGCGCTCGCGGCGCGGTTCACCGACTCTGCATTTCGCGTCATCGGCGGACCGAAAAACCTCGGCCCCGGCGAGAACGCGCCCCGCGCCCTGCAGGCGCTCGGGCCGGCCGATGAGCCCTTCTACATGACGCGCTTCCTGCCGGGCGGTGGCGGGCTCGACCTCGGGCGGGCGCGCACCGCGGTGGATCGCGTCTTCATCGTGGTGGTGGGCGGCCCGTCGCTCGATGCGTTGCGCAGTTTCTACAAGGAGACGCTCGGCCTGCCGATCACCGAGTTCGGGGAGTGGCAGGTCAGCGTGCTGGCGGCTGCGCACGACCTGCCGCCGGAATCGCGCTTCGGGCTGGCCGGAGCCGTGCTGCCGGAGAAGTTCATGGTGGAACTCGACGCCTATCCGCCGACGGCAACACCACGGCGGCGCACGGCTGGCGCCCTGCCGGGCGGCTGGGCGATGGTGAGCTTCACCACCGGCTCGCTCGACGCGATCGATGCGCCCTGGCGGGCAACACCGCGCGCGATCCGCTCGACGCCTTACGATGGACGCCGCGTCGCGGTGACGATCGGCCCGGCCGGGGAATGGCTGGAGATCATCGGCACCGATGCGGACGTTCCCGACTGAGGCTTGCACAGGTCCGGCGGCTTTGCGTTACGCTTAGCGGGTCGTCAGGAATCCGGATCGGCCAGCCATGTACGAGCATTATTTCGGTGCCAATCTGCCGTACTACGCCGCTTTCTTCGCGGTCGTGGTCGTCTGTGTGATTGCCATCTACATCGGCCTGCGCAACGCGAAGAAGTAAGAGCGCGCGGTCGCGGCTTGCGCCGCTCCTACAGCGCTTCGCTTACCGCACGGCATCGTTTACCGTCGCCTGCCAGCGCCCTGTAGGAGCGACGTCAGTCGCGACCAGCGCCAGGTTTCCCGCTGCGGCACGAATACTCGCGGCTTGCGCCGCTCCTACAGCGCTTCGTTCATTGCTGCGCTTCGCTTACCGCACGGCTTCGTTTACCGCCGCCTGCCAGCGCCCTGTAGGAGCGACGTCAGTCGCGACCAGCGCGAGGTTTCCCGCTGCGGCACGAATACTCGCGGCGTGCGCCGCTCCTACAGCGCTTCGTTCATTGCCGCCGCGGTTGCGGCGAGCGCGTTGCGCTAATCGGCCCGCTCGAGCAGCCGCGCTGGCAGCGGCGGCAGGCTGCGCAGGTAGTCCCAGATGGCGCCGAGATCGGCGTCTGTCATGCCGGAGAAGGCAATCCAGTCCATCTCGGTGTTCTCCTCTTCGGTCACCGGAAACGGCGCCGTGTGCAGGCGAAAACGCCCGATGAACATCTCCCGGGTCCAGGGGCCGATCCCGCTTTCGTGCGGCGTGAGATTCATCGAGTGCTGCGTGCGCGTGCCCATCACGAACGGCACGCCGCCGGCCATGAGCCGGTCCGCCACCGGCACGAGGCGGCCGCGCTCGCGGGCGGTGTGGCAGAACTCGCAGCGCGCGATCCTGCTGAGGTACCGGCCATAGGCGACGGTGTTGCTGCGCGGGGGCGCGGCTACGGGGCCGTCGAGCGGCCGCGGATAGAAGCGGAAGACGATGTTGAGCGGGAAGTCGAGCCGGCGGTCGGGGCGGAAGGATTTCACCGGCGGCTGGGCGCGGAGGAACGCGATCACCGCCGCGGCATCCTCATCGGCGAGCTGCGTGTACATGAACCACGGCATGATGGGGAAGAGCGCCTCGCCGTTGCGGCTCACGCCCTCGCGGATCGCGCGCACGATTTCCCCGTCGCTCCACCCGCCGATGCCCGTCTCGACGTCGGGCGTGATGTTGCGGATACATAGCCGGCCCGGGAACCCGCCCATGCCGAAGTCGATCCCGACCGCCTTCGTGTTCTCGTCCATGCACGGCCGCCCGGCGCCGAGCGGCGGCCGGGCCGGTCCGCTGAACAGCGTCCAGTCGCGCTCGGAATGGCAGTCGTTGCAGAGGAGCACATGGTTGACCAGGTAGTCGCCGCGCGCGAGCAGCTCCGGGGTGGGCACGACGCGGAAATCCGGCGCCGGCCGCTGCCGTGGCAGGAAGCCATATATATAGAGGAGGGTGCCTGCGACGATGACGGCAAGCAGGGCGAGTGCGGTCGCGAGGGGCTTACGCATCGGGTGATGACTCCCGGGTCAGGCGGCAGGGCCTGCAGCAGGTTGCCGTATTCCTTGCGCCTCGTCGTGGCGACTGGCGCTGCAGCCCGCAGCGCGGATGCTGCCAGCGGCCGCGCCCGGCCGCAGGTCAGTGCGCGGGGCCGGGCCACGATCAGAACACATCAACTCCAGTTGACACGGCGCTTCAGCGCACGGCGCAGGCGTTGCAGGTACTCCTGTCGCGGAATCGCCACCGCGCCGAGGCGCATGAGGTGGGGGTTGCGGGCCTGCGCGTCGAAGAGCTCGTAGCCGCGTGTGCGCAGATGCGTGACGAGGTGCGCCAGCGCGGCCTTGGAGGCGTCGGTGCGGCGATGGAACATCGACTCGCCGCCGAAGAACGCGCCGATCGCCAGGCCGTAGATCCCGCCGACCAGCGTGTCGCCTTCCCAGACCTCGACGCTGTGGCCGTAACCGCGGCGGTGGAGCTCCGTATACGCGGCGATGAAGTCCTCGCCGATCCATGTGCTCTCGCGGTTCGGTGCCGGCGCGGCGCAGGCGCGCATGACGCCGGTGAAATCGCGGTCGGTGGTGAAGCGCCAGCCGGCACGGCGCGCGCTGCGCGCGACACTGCGATGCGGCTGCCAGCTCGCGAGGTCGAAGATCACGCGCGGCTCGGGCGACCACCATGTGATCTGCGGCTCGGACGACCAGGGGAAGACCCCGGCGCAGTAGGCGGCGAGCAGGCTGTCTGGGTCGAGCGAGCCGCCGACGGCCACGAGGCCCTCCGGCCAGTCGCGGCGCTCGTCGTTCTCCTCGTCGTCGGGCGCGGGCATCGGCGTCCGCGTGTCGCGGCTAGCGGATCGCGCGCTGGAGCTTGCCGAGGATCTTCTCCCCGACCACGTTGTTCATGGCGAAGTCGGCGAAGTAGTGGATATCGAGCGAGGGCGCCCGGTTGATCTCGTTGATCGCGCAGGGGATGCTGCGCCAGGACTGGGAGATGTCGGGCGTGATGAAATCGATCCCCCCGAGCGTGAGGCCGAGCTCCCGGGCCGCTTCGACGAACATCTTCAGGTTGTCCGGGTGCACCTCGCGGCGCAGGTCGACTCGATGCGATTCGCCGCCCGCGCTCATGTTGCTGTTCAGACGCAGCTCCACCCGCTTGTTGCGCGCGGGCACGCTGCGCAGCGTGAGGCCCCGGGCCCTGACGATGCGCCTCAGTTCGTGGTCTATGCGAATGGGCTTGAGGCCGAGCGTCTCCCTGTTGCGGTTCTTCGCGCCGATGAGCTCGCGGATCGTGGCTTTGCCGTCGCCGACGACATAGGCAGGAATGCGCTCGATGACATCCAGCACCTGCTCCTGGAAGACATTGATGCGGTAGTTCGTGCCCGCGATGAATTCCTCGATCAGGGTCGTCTTGTGCGTCCGGCGCGCGAACTCGACCGCTTCGGCCAGTTCGTCGGTGCCGTCGATCTTCACGCTCACGCCCTTGCCGAGCGAGCCGCGCATCGGCTTGACCACGAACGGCTTGCGCAAGGCCTTGAGGTCTGCCGCCACCCGCTTCACGGTGCTGTCGCTCGTCAGCACCACCGAGCGCGGGCAGGGCAGCTCGAAGCGCCGGAGGATCGCGTAGGTCCGGTTCTTGTTGCGCGCGATCGCGGCCGACACGTTGTTGTTGACGCCGAGCTTGTTGCGCTGCAGGTACAGGCGCTTCTTGCCCAGCACGAAATAGCCGAAGGGCTCCTTCTCGCCGAGCACCGGGACGAAGGGGAGGCCGACCTGCTCTGCGGCGTTGCGGTACAGGTCGAAGTCGATGTTTTTTGTGTAGCGCTGGAGCATAGCTGCAAGGCGGCGCCAGTGTACCCCGAAATGGCCCCGCAACTGCTGCAGGCGGCGGCGGGCCCGGTCGGAGCCGGCAAGCGCCGGCCCGGCTTCAGTGGGCGGCAAGCCGCAGTTTTGCGAGGATTTTCTCCGCCACCCGGTTGTCCCCGGCGTCGTCGGCGAAGTAGTGCGGGGCGAGGGCCGGGGCGCGGCTGACCGCGACGATGGCACACACGCAGTCGACGCAGGAACGCTCGATATCGGGCGTGACGAAGTCCACTCCGGCGAGCGTCAGTCCGATGCGGCGCGCCGCCCGGACGAACATCCGCGCATTGTCCGGGTGCAGGTCACGGCGCAGGTCGAGACGCCTGCTGCCGGCCCCGGTGGCCGCATCGGCGTCGGCCCGCAACGCGACCGGCCGCCCGTTGGCGGGCACCGCTGCCAGGTCGAGGCCCTGCTCGTGCACGATGCGCCGCAGTTCGCGGTCGAGGCGGATCCCGGTGCGAGCCGCGTGGATCAGCTCATCGCTTCTCGCTTCGATGAGCTGGCGCAGCGTGGTGACGCCGTCGCCGACCACATGGGCGGGAATGCGCTCGATGACATCGACCAGCGCGGTGCCGAGGACGATGGCCGTGTAGCTCCGGCCGTCGATGTGTTCCTCGATGAGCACCGCCCGCGAAGCCCGGCGGGCGCGGCCGATCGCGGCGACGATGTCGGCGTTGTCCGTGAGCCTGGTGCCGGTGGCCCTTGCGCCGGCGCGCGACTTGACGACGAACGGACGGCGCAGCCGGCCCGCCTCGCCCGCGACGCGCTCCACCGTGCCGTCGCTTTTCAACAGCACGGCGCGGGGGCAGGGCAGGCGGAAGCGTTCCAGCAGGCGGTAGGTGCGCAGCGTGCTGTGCGCGATCGCGCCCGACACATCGTTGTTGACGCCGAGCCGGCCACGCTGCACGAACAGCCGCTTGGCGCCGAGCGAGAAGTAGCCGAGCGGTTCGTCCTCGCCGAGCAGCGGCTCGAAGTCGATGCCGAGTTCTGCCGCAGCGTTGCGGTAGAGGTCGAATTCGAAGCTGGACGTGTAGCGCTCGAGCATGCGACCAGCGGCTCTCCCCGAGCCGTCACGGCGGCGGGCAGTGAGACTCTAAGGCGCGCGCGGGAGAAAGGAAATTGCCGCCGTCACTCCATGCCGGGGGCACGCTCCCGAGCGAGCGCCCGGGCGTGCGCCAGCGGCTGCGCCGGCCCGATGAACTGGAGGTCGGAGGCATCGAGCAGCCGACGCTCGTAGTTGAACAGCCGGTTGTGCTCCGCCGAGGCGATCCGCAGGAAGAGCAGCGGCAGTTCGCGCCTTTCGGCCGCGGCCCGCGCGGCGATCCGTTGCAGGGCGTCGAGCGAGTCGACCGGCAGGCCGTCGGCGCTGACCAGCAGGTCGGAGAAGCTGATGGCGGTGGCGTCGGCGAGCGAGCCAGGCTCCACGTGATGCACCATCAGTTGCGGGATGCCGGTGACCTGCCCGGCCGTCAGGACGTCGGCTGCCGCGAACAGGGCGCCGGAGATCCACAGGCCCTGCCGCTCGGTCACGAGGGGCGCGGCGGGCCAGGCGCCGCGCAGGACGACCGGGCGCCCGTCGCGCTCCACGGTCAGCGTCACGTCGGCAAGACCGCCACGCAGGGCATCGACGAGTTGCGTCTCGGACTCGAGCGGCACGGCCGCCGCGCCGACCGCCCGCATCACGTCGCCCGGCTGCAGGGCGAGGCTGCCCTGGGGAAGCCGCGAGCGGGCGACGATCAGCGTCTGCTCGCCGTCCTCGTCACTGGCGAAATCCACGAGGTTTGCCGGCGGCGAGGGGTCGCGCCCCGCATGCAGCAGGTCGAGGATGGTGCAGACGTAGGGCATGGGCACGGCGAAGTTCAGGCCCTCGGTCCGGTCCTTGCGCATGGTTGCGGCGTTGACGGCGACCACGCGGCCGGTGCTGAGGCTGATGAGCGGCCCGCCCGAGTTGCCCTGGTTGATCGGCGCGTCGGTCTGGAGCATCTCCGGGCCGAGGCGCGAGGTCACCGCCGAGGCGATGCCGCGCGTGCCGGTGAACCGAAAGCCCCAGGGATGGCCGAAGGCACCCACCGGGTGGCCGACCGGCGGCATCGACTCGCATTCCAGCCGGGGCTCGGGCGGTGGGTGCGCCAGCGCGCCGGGGTCGTAGGCGACCACGGCGATGTCGAGGTAGGGATCCACGTAGAGGCGCTCGGCGATGAGCGCGCGCTCGCCGCGGAAGATGACGTTCACCTCGCTGTAGGAGTGGCTCGCGACGTGCGCATTGGTGAGCACCCAGCCGCGCGCGGCGTCGACCACCAGCCCCGCGCCGAAGAACGAACCTTGCTCGTCTTCCGAGAAGGCGCGGTCCACCGCGGTGCGGATCTGCACCGTCCAGAGCTTCGCCTCCTCGAAGACGTTCTCGTCGGCGGTGTCGGCGCTGGCTGCCGCGGCCAGCAGCGAGAGGGCAATAACCGGGACTACGCGCATGGCGGTGGCCTCCACGACCTGCGTGAATTGTGGCGGCGAACCGGCCACCGCTGCTGCGGGGCCGGTCACAGTCCGCGGCCGAAGCCCCGCTTGAGTGCCCGCCGGCGGCTTCGTACAGTGGCTCATGGCCTGGATCTATCTCGTCCTTGCCGGCGTCATGGAAATCGGCTGGCCGATCGGCTTCAAGATGTCGCAGGATCCCGCCTCGCGCTGGTCCGGGATCGCGCTCGCCGTGGCCTGTATGGCGTTCAGCGGCTTGTTCCTGTGGCTCGCCCAGAGGACGATCCCGATGGGCACGGCCTACGCGGTGTGGACCGGCATCGGGGCGGTGGGTGCCTTCGCGGTCGGCGTGCTGGTGTTCGGTGAGCCGCGCAGCGCCGCCCGCGTCGTGTCCGTGCTGTTGATCGTGATGGGAATCGTCGGGCTGAAGCTCGCCGACGGCGCGGGCTGAGCCGCCCGCACCCTGGTCCGGCAGGGGTGGGTGATTGCGGCCCGGTGTCCGCCGCGCGCCGCTCCTCGCACGTCCCTGTGCGCGTCGCTACGGGTTACGCCCGCTGCTAGCGCGTGGCGGGTTGCTGGATCGACCGGAGATATTCCACGACCCGGTCGGTCATGTTCTGGGCAGTGGCCCGCGCCGGCAGGCCGCTGGTTACCCGCGCCTCGAATTCGTAGCCCCACACGGGCATCTCGCGTGTGCCGTGCGCCGGGATCATCGCGCGCCCGTCGATCATGTCGCGCACGCGCTGCGCCGGGAAGCTGCCGTCTCTCGCGCCGATCGCGGTCAGGTCCGGCACTGTCGCTTTCAGCGTGGGCGCGACCGGGCCGTCACCCCGGCCCGACGGGCCGTGGCAGCTCGCGCAGAACTGTCCGAACAGTTCCATGCCGCTCGCCTGCGCGAGCGCCGTGGCGTCGTCGCCCGCGCCGGCGGCGGCAGAAGCAAACAGGGCGGCGATGGCGAGTCGGCGGGCGGGGTGCATGGCGTGGCTTCCGGTCGGTGCTGGGCAATGGACCGATTCTGCCAGAGCCCGGTCATCTGTTCCTGCCGCGGCTACGGTGCGCCGGCGGCCTCCTCGGCGGCGGTGAACAGCGCCTCGGGCGGCAGCTGTTGCGCCTCGCGCAGCGCGTCCTGCAGATCGCTCTCGGCCGAGCGCAGCAGGGTTTCGCCCGCCTGAATGGCCGCGAGGCGCGCCGGTGCGCGCCGGCGCGCGATCCACCCGCCGCAGACCAGTGCGGCGACGACGCCGGCGAGCGCGCCCGGCAGCTGCGCGGCGAGCCAGCCGGCACCGACGAGCACCCAGAACACCGTGAGCAGATCCCACCACAGGCCACGCCGCCAGGCCGAGGTCGGCGCATCGCTCTGCAGGTCCGCGAGCTTGGCGCGTGTCCCGGTGACGATGGTGTTGCGATACTCGACGGCCACCTGGCAGCGCTGGCGCCGCTGTTCGTGCAGCGCGCGCTCCCGGGCAATCAGCTCGCGGCGCAGTGTCTCATCGCCGAGCGCGAAATAGCGTTCGCGCCGGCGCTCGTCGCTGCACTCGGCGCCGAAGGCTGCGATTTCCTGCGAGCGCCGCGCCGCCTCGAGTTGCGCAATCTGCGTCTCGATCCGGTCGAGGCTGCGGGCTGCCGCCTTGCGATTCATCCGCACGAGGCGGCCGTGCCGGCCGGTGAGCGAAACGGCGCCGCAACGCCGGTGTGCAACTGCTGCAGGGCTCTGTCTCCCCCAATTCGATGCGTTGGGCCTGCGCCCAAGCCTCGGTTGGCCGGCTATGGCGCATTCCTCCGTGACGGATCATACGACAAGGCGGGATATCTGGCGGGGCTGGCGTCCGGGGTCGCGGCTCGCGCCGCTCCTACGGCGCGTCGTTCGGCACTGCGGTCGAACAGCACCCGGTAGGGGCGTCCGGGGTCGCGGCTGGCGCCGCTCCTACGGCGCGTCGTTCAACGCAGTGGCTGGACAGCACCCGGTAGGAGCGACGTCAGTCGCGACCATGCAGCCGGCCGGGGGTGGAGGCGCCGGAATTGGTCGCGGCCTGCGCCGCTCCTGCAGTGCCGACCGGCCGCAGTTGCCGCTTCTAGCGTGCCGGTGTCCCGGGGGGCGGCCAGGTGAGCGAGGTATCGCGCACGTGGAAGGTCTTGCCGAGGCAATCGGCCTTGCCGAGGCAGCCGACGGTGAGCCGCGCGAGATCGGCGCGGGTCATGGGCAGCAGCGTGGACTGGTCCTCGGTCAGCTCGGCCTTGCCGGTCGCCGGCGTGCCGGGTGGATGCAGACGCGTGTTCCGGATGATGGTGAACGGCACGCCGCTCGCCCGGAGAATGTCCTCGCCGACGCCCTGGTCCTTCAGCCGGTCGAGGAGGCCCGGTACGCGCTCCCAGCCGATGCCGGTGAACCGCTCCGCGTTGCGCCCGGCACCCACCGCGCCGCTGTGGATGAACTGCTGCACACCCGCGCGCTTCGCCGCAGCGGTGAGCGGCGGCATGATCTTGCCGTAGAAATGAATGTCGCCGGTCTCGACCCGCACGGCGGTGATGACCGCATCGACCTCGCGACCGCGGAAGGCCGCCTCGATGTCGGGGGCGTTGAGGAGGTCGCCCTCGACGAAGCCGACGTCGAGCCCGGCGAGGAGCGAGCGGTCCGAGCCGGGGCGGGTGAACACCGTGACCTGGTCGCCCTGGTCGACCAGCAGACGCACGATCTCGGCGCCGAGCGCCCCGGTGCCGCCGAAGACGAGCACGTGGCGGCCGGCGGCAGCGCCGGCGCCTGGCGCCACCACGGCGGTGAGCGCGCATACGAGGAGAAAACGCCTGGTCAACGGTCCCATGATCTAGACCCCCTGTACCTGTGTGCGAATGTGGATATCGCGTTGCGGGAACGGAATCTCGATGCCCGCTTCCTGGAACGCATCATTGATCGCCAGCGCGAGTTCGCTGGTGGTGATGAGCGTGCGGTCGCCGTCCGGCGTCCAGACCAGCACGCGGAAGTTGAGCGCGCTCTCGCCGAAGCTGGTGAACACCACCAGCGGCTCGGGGCTGCGGGCGAGATCCGGCATGCGGTCGATGACCTGCTGGATGATGGCCTGCACGCGGCGCAGGTCGCTGCCGTAGGCCACGCCCAGCGTCAGCTCGATGCGGCGCATGCGGTCGGACAGCGTCCAGTTGATGACGTTGCCGGATATGAACGTGCTGTTCGGCACGATCACCTCGGCGCCGTCGGGTGTGCGCACGTTGGTCGCGCGCAAGCCGATGCTCAGTACCCGTCCCGATTGCTGGCCGACCTCGATCACGTCCCCGATCTGGAACGGCCGCTCGAAGGCCAGCACGATGCCGGACACGAAGTTGCTGACGATGTTCTGCAACCCGAAGCCGAGGCCGACGCCGAGCGCGCTCACCACGAGCGTGAGCTGGCCGAGCTCGAAGCCGGCGGCGGCCAGCGCCATCAGCAGCCCGATCACCAGCAGCAGGTAATAGACCAGCCGCGAGGCGGCGGAGGCTGCGCCGGTGGTCATCGGCAGTCGGGCCATGATCTCCTCGTCGAGCGCGAAGCGCACGAAGCGCGCCAGCACGATGGCGACCGTGACGGCAACGAACAGCGCGACGATGTTGAGCAGCGACAGGCTGATGCCGCCGACCTCGAGCCTCGCCCGCAGGATCTGGTCGAGCGCGCTCCAGAGCAGGCTGGTGAACGGGAAGAGGCGCGGCAGGATCGGCAGCACCAGCAGTACGAGCGCGAAGTTGATCAACTGGTGACCGCGACGTCGCAGGAGTTCCGGGTGTGTGCGCGCCGCGCGCAGGTTGCGCGCCGGGCCGCGCTCGAGCGCCTGGTCCCAGAGTTCGCGCAGCGTCTGCGCGGCGACGAACAGGACGACGGGGAGCAGGGTGGAGACGAGCACGCCCTCGATCAACTGCTGGCCGAGGCGCAGGTTGCCGAAGACGGCGGCAATCACGCCCACGGCGAGCAGCACGATCCCGGCGCTGATGCCGAAGCGCAGGATGCCACGGAGGCCGGACGGCGCTGGTTCCCGCACGGTTGCCGTGGCCGAACGCAACCGGATGAACAGCACGAGGCCGAGGACGCCGATCAACACGAAGCCGGCCGCGCCCGCCTGCGCGCCGAGCAGCGCGGCGAGCCAGATTGCAACCGCCGCGAGAAAGAGCAGGCCGCGCAGGAGCAGTTGCACGCTCGCCGGCGCGATGATCGGCAGCATCGGCCAGGCGGCCGCGACGATGATCACGATGCGCAGCAGCCCGTAACTGCTCGTGTAGCCGATGCCGACCAGTTCCGGCCCGAGCACCGCCCAGAGCAGCACGGACGCAGCCGTCGGGTGCTGCAGGACAAGCGCCTGCGTCTCGCCCGGCGTCGCCGGCCCGGCCGCCCGCCGCAGGGCGACCATGCCTCCAATCAGCAGCGGCAGGCCGGCGAACAGCAGCCACCAGCGCCCGGCATTGGCCTGCCACGAATCGAGGAACATGACCCGCGCGGACGCGAGGTTCGTTGCGATGGTCGGGACGATCTCGCCGAGTCGCGGCGGTGTCTTCCATAGCGGCCGCAGCTGCTGCCCGAGCGTCAACGCCGCCTCGTTCTCCGCCCGTCGCGCCGCTTCGATGGCCTGGTGGCCGTCGTTCGCCTGCTGCTGCATCGTCGCCGCGCGTTGCGTGTCGGTCACCGCCACGTCGAGTGCCGCGCGCAGGCGCGAGCGGGCGGAGTCGAGTCCCGCGGCGAGCATCGTGGCGCGTTGCAGGACCGCCTCCGGCAGGTCCACGTCCTC
The DNA here is from genome assembly GCA_011526045.1 of Nevskiales bacterium. GTDB lineage: Bacteria > Pseudomonadota > Gammaproteobacteria > Steroidobacterales > QUBU01. Next base: position 12,024 of record WYBE01000036.1, read on the forward strand.
GCGATCCGTCGCGAGGATTGCGGCGACCAGGTCCGTGCCGGCGATCAGCGCCTCGCGGTGCGACTCCAGCTTGGTCACGCGCCGGTCGAGTGGGCGTCGTGTCGCGGCAAGTTCCGTGTCGATGTGGGCGAGCGCCTGATCGAGGCCGTCGCGGGTGATGAGCGAGGCGCCGGCAGCCGTCGCTGCGGGCAAAGAGGCGAGATAGCGCCGGAGTTCCGGTTCGATCTCATCGAGCTCCGCTCTCGCCCGAACAGCCGACGCGGTTTCCGGCAGGTCCGTATCGAGGCTGGCGAGCTCGGCCGCAAGCGCGTCGAGCTTGCGGCCGGTGTCGATCATGTTGGCCGGCGATTGGGGGGCGGGCGCGGGCTGGGCGGAATCGGTTCCCGCCGGCGCGTCGCCGGTCGCGGCGTGGGCGGCGGCGGCGAGGCAGGTGAGCAGGGCCAGTATCGGGAGGCAGCCGCGGTTGGGCATGGCGGGGGGCATTCTAGCCGTATCGGCGGGGGAGCGGCTGGCGGAGCTGCCTGCACCCGGCTCGCGCGAGTGGTGGTGGCCCGGTGTCCGCCGAGCGCCGCTCCTCGCACGTCCCTGTGCTCGTCGCTACGGGTTACGCCGGCTGCTGCCCTCCTGGCAGCCGGCTCCACACGTGCTCTCGCCGGACACCGGGCCACTCTCTGACGGCGTTGCGCGGACGATGCGCGGCCACTGACCCGACCTCACCGGCGAGCTCATCAGCCCGACCGGCGGAGACGTTGCGACGGGCGTGGCGGAGGCAAGCCAATGCCGTGCGCTGTTTGACGAGAGCTGCGGGTCCGGACGGCCTGTAACGGGCGTGTGAGGCCGGCGCAGCAGGAGCGCAGCCGCAGCCGAACCCGAGCGAGCGCAGCACAGGGAGGTGCGTCGCGAGCGTCCCGGCGCAGGCCGTCCGGAGCCGTAGCCCGCGCTTGCGCCGTCCCGGCAGATCAGCGAAGAACCGTTCTCTACAAGTGCAGCGCCAGGTCGTCTGCGCGGATGTGTACCCGGTCAGAGGCGCAGATGATCCCTCGGCCCAAAAAGGTTCGCGTGGCGGCCAGCGCGGGCACAGCGCGTCGATCACCGTCATGAGGTCATCGAGCGTCGCGAACGGATCGTGTCCGGCCGCGTCCGGGGCGCGTATCCCGGCGTCGGCGAAGAAGAGCACCAGTGAACTGGCCCCTTGGACGAAGGTCCGGTCCCCAGCGGTCAGCGGATCGGCCAACCTCCAAACAGGCGGTAAACCATTATTATGTGGCACAGTTTGCGGCACGACGCCCGCCGTCGCCTATACTGACTCCGGCGCTATGAACAACAAGAACCAGAATCCCTTCGCGCTCCTGTTCGCGCTGGTGGCCGCAGCCATCGCGCAGCCCGCTGCCGCTGCCGGCAGTGTTTCCTGGCAGGGCTGGACCTTCGACCACGACGTGAGCGGCGACTACGACGGCCTGTCGCTTTCCAACGTCCACTTTCAGGGCAAGAAGCTCATCCACAAGCTGAGCATGCCCGTGATGCGCGTGTTCTACGAAAACAACGACTGCGGGCCCTACGCCGACCGGCTCGGCGGCTCGCTGTCGGTGATTCCCTGGGCGGGCAATTCCAAGCTCGCGCAGCGCGAGTTCACGCTGAACGGCGAGCAGTGGTACGAGATCGGCATCCGCGACCAGATCGGCAGTTACGACATCTACCAGGCGTATTACCTCAGCGCGGGCGGGACGATCGACGCGCACATCTACAGCAAGGGCCTGCAGTGCGTGACCGACCACGTGCACTATCCCAACTGGCGCATCGACTTCGACATCGACGGCGCCGGCGCGGACCAGGTGCTCGGCGATCGCGGCATCGGCTTCGAGTTGCTGCCGCAGGAGTTCGACGGGCGCGCGACGGCGGCGGTGAACCATGCCTGGCGCGTGCGCGATGCAACGACCGGTGCCTACGTCGACGTGTTGCCCGGATTCCCCGACTTCAGCATTCCCGACGGCACGACGACGGTGCCCGTTACCGCCTACGACAATCACTCGGTGTTCGGCCGGGTGTATCGCGCGAGCGAGGACACCGGCTGGACCTACGGCCCGAACACGCAGGTGCGGTTCAACAACCTCGAGGACATCAGCGCCGCCGACACGGTGCTCTGGTACGAGGGCTTCCTGCCGCACGAGGCGAGCGAGGGCGAGAACCTCTGGCATTCGACCGGACTGCGCCTCGTGGCCAACCTCGGCGCCAGCTCGCCGCCGGTGGCCACGCCCCCGCCCGGCGGCAGCGCATTCACCGGCAGCGCGATCACGCTCGGTGACAACCAGGCCGGTGCGCCGTATCCCTCCACCATCGCAGTGGCCGGGCTGACCGGCAGCATCGCGAAGGTAACCGTGCGGCTCGACGGCCTGACCCACACCTATCCCGACGATATCGACATGGTGCTGGTTGGCCCGGGCGGACAGGCGGTGATGCTGATGTCGGATGCCGGTGGCGGCACGAATCTCAGCAACCTGGCGCTGACCTTCGACCCGGCGGCGTTCGCGACCGTACTGGAAAATACCGTGATCGCCGGCGGCGCCGTGCAGCCGGCCGACTACGCGCCGGGCGAATCCCTGCCCGGCCCCGCGCCGGCCGGCCCCTACGGCACCGATCTCGCCGTATTCAACGGGCTCGCGCCGAACGGCACCTGGCGCCTGTTTGCCGTCGATGACCAGGCCTCCGACAGCGGCTCGATCGGCGGCTGGACGCTCACCATCGCCACGACCGCGCCGCCGGATGCCGACGGCGACGGCGTTGAAGACGCGCTCGACAACTGCACCAACGTGCCGAACGGCCCGCTCGCCCCGGACGCCGGTGGCGCGAGCCAGCGCGACACCGACGGCGATGGTTTCGGCAACCTCTGCGACGGGGATTTCGACGGCAACGGCATGGTGAACTACGCCGATCTCGCCACCTTCCGCAGCGCCTTCGGCACGGAGAACGCTGATGCGGATCTCGACGGCAGCGGCGGCAAGGTGAACTTCACGGATCTCGCGCTCTTCCGCGCGCTGTTCGGCAAACCGCCCGGCCCGGCGGCGCCGTAGCGGACGCCCTCCATGGACAAGGCCGCCAGCAACCCGACGACTCCCGCCCGTTACGACGCAGCCGCGCTGCAGGCGGCGATCGTGCTGGCCGCCTGCCTCGTCGCCCTGGTGATGTACGCCGCCTGGGAGCGGTTGCCGGGCGGGGGTCTGTGGCCGGGCCGCGCCGGCCGTGGCTGGCTGCTTGCGCTGGCTGCACTGCCCTTCATAGGTATCGTGCTCGGCGCGTTCGATGTGGCCCGGCGCAAGAACGTCGCCTGGCGGGCGCTGCGCGCGCGCTTCGCCGCGCCGCTCGACCCGGCCCCCGACCGCAGCAACTACGGTGCGGGCAAGGCGCTGCTCTCCGGCCACACGTACTGGGGTACACGTTCCTTCGGCTCGAGCGCCGGCCTCGGCATCGCGCGGGTACTCTCGCTGCTGCACCGCCCGCTGTACATCCCATGGTCGGAGGTCAGCGCCGTGGACGCCTATCCGAACGTGCTCACGGGCAACCCCGGATTCGAGACCGACATGGGCGCGATCCTCACGCTCCGCGGCGAGCGCTCGGGCACGCTGGAGGTGCCCTGGCTCGCGGAGTTCCGCAGCCTCATGCCGAAGTCGGTCCGCTTCCGCCTGGTCAAGCTGCCCGAGAAGAAGTGAGCGGGGCCGATTGCTCACTGGCGCTGCCGGGCCGCGGGCGGACCTGATTCAATCAAGGGCAAATGGGTAGACTGTCCCCGTGATGCTGCGGCAGCTGAAAAGTCTCCTCGGCAAGCGTCCGCGCGAGGCGGTGGCGAGCGCAGATCCGCGCCTGCGCGAGGCGCGCGCGTTGCTCGATGGCGGCCGGCCGGACCAGGCCGAGCAGCTCTGCAACCAGCTCCTCAAGGCCGAACCCGGGCACGCCGAGGCCCACGGCATGCTCGGGCGGATTGCGGTGCATCGCGGCAAGCACGAGCGGGCCGTCCGTCACTTCAACCGGGCCATCGAACTCGATGCCGGCCAGCCGGCCTTCCGCCAGGGCCTCGCGATCGCGCAGTTCAGCGCGGGCAACGCGGCCGCGGCCATCGAAAACCTCGAGGCCGCGCTTGCGCTCGATCCGCAGGACCCCTCGACGCACAACAACCTCGGCAACTGCCACCGTCACCGGGGCGACCTCGATCAGGCGATCGCCTGTTACCGCAAGGCCATTGCGCTCAACGGCGAGTACCTGGCCGCCTACGGCAACCTCGCCGCCGTGCTGCGCCAGAAGGGCGAGTTCGCGGCGGCGGTGGAAACCTGCCGGACGGCGCTGCGCCTGCGCGCCGATCTCCCCGAGGTGCGCTTCCACCTGGGCATGGCCCTGGCCGGCGCCGGCCAGCAGGACGAGGCCATCGCGACCTTGCGCGAGCTTGCGTCGAGCCACCCGGATTATCCCGGGCTGCTGGTCGAACTCGGACTGGCGCTGGGCAAGGCCGACCGCTTCGAGGAAGCGACCGCCTTCTTCCGCGACGCGATCGCGCGCCAGCCGAATTCCGCGCTCGCGCATAACTGTCTCGGCGCCGTGCAGGTCGTCTGCAACGACATCGACGGCGCCATGGCGAGCTTCCGCAAGGCGCTCGCGATCCAGCCCGGTTTCGCGAAGGTGCACTCCAACCTGCTGATGACGATGAACTACCAGGCGGGCTGGCGGCAGAAACGTCTCTTCCAGGAAGCGCAGCAGTTCGACCGCCGGCAGGCGCAACGCCTCGCGCCGCGTGCGCCGGCGTTCGCGAACCTGCGCGACCCGACCCGCAAGCTGCGGGTCGGCTACCTGTCCCCCGACCTGCGCGAGCACTCGGTCGCGCACTTCACCCGCAACCTGTTCAGCAGGCACAACCGCGAGCAGGTCGAGGTGTACGCCTATTGCGACGTCGCTGCGGCCGACATGGACGGCTTCATCCGCTCGTTCGAGGCCCAGGCCGACCACTGGCGCCACATCTCCGGCATGGAGGACGAGGCCGTGGCGGAGCGGGTGCGCGAGGACGCCATCGACATCCTGGTCGATCTCGTCGGGCACACCTCGGAC
>WYBE01000037.1 GCA_011526045.1 Nevskiales bacterium
GAGGAACTCGCGCTTGACCTTGAGGATCTCGATCATCTCCAGCATGCCGCGGCTGGCGGCATACACGGCACCACTCCAGGACCAGGCGCGCGGATCGCCCTCGTCGCCGATTTCGGCCACCTTCGACAGGTCCACCGAGCCGACGAGGTCGGCGATGTCGGCCGTGGTGGGATCATGCGGCGCATAGGTGCCGACACCGACGCGCGCCGCCTCCGAGAGGAAGATGCGCTCCACCGGGAACTGCATGAAGTCGCCGCGGAATTCCTCGTCGAGGCGCGCGCGGCTGTAGGGCGAGAGCTCGCCGCTGATCTCCACGCCCCAGGTCTCGCGGAACCTGCCGCGCAGGCTGGCCGGCACCAGGTTCAGCGGCGACTCGTGCAGCGGCGAGCCCTGCAGGGCATACAGCGCGCCGGCATCGGTGTGGCTGTATTCCTCCAGGCCGCGCTTCATGAGGATCACCGCCGAGGACTTGCCGCCCGACGGCGGGCCGAGCAGCAGCAGCAGGCGGCGGCCGACGTCGGATCCGGCGCTGGCGGCCTTGAAGTACTCGACCACGCGGTCGAGCGCCTCGTCGATGCCGTAGAGCTCGCTGGTGAACAGGTCCTTGGGGTTGCCCGCAGCCGTGCCGGCCGTCGTGTCCGGTCGCTCCGCCCGGTACCAGCCGAGCATGTCGTAGAGATACTGGTGGCTGGTGCGGACCAGCTGCGGCGCAGCCGCCGGGAAGACATCGCGCAGGAATTCCGCGAAGGTGCCGCGCCAGCGCGAGGCCTTGTGGTGAGTGGCGAAGTTCGCCATCTCTTCGATCAGGCTGTCGCCATTGCGTCCCGGAACAGCCTCGTGCCTGGAGTCCGTCAAGCCCGTCATGCTCAATCTCCCTGATCCGAAGAGATCCGCTGAAGAAGCCCGTGCCCTCGCTTGCTGTTGTTATTGCCGACCGACCTGCGCGCTTCCCTGAACCTCTGCCTCTGGCTTTGTCATGGATCCGCCGGCGCCGTGGTGCCGGTCCGCTGTTTGCGTTCCCAGACTCGTCCTCCATTGAACAGAAGTCTGTGAGCGCATTCACAGTACGCCTATCTTTTATACATAACAGCCGGAATCAATCAAGGAAGCCAGCAGCGCGGGAAATCGCGCTTGCTGCCATGCAAACCGCGGGCAGCAGCGAGCGCTGGTGACGGGGGGATCCGGCGCTGGCGCGGAAGACGCGCCACGCGGTTGCCGGCGCCGCGCGGCTTCAGGCCCGGGCGCGCTGGCCGCCGTGGCCGAGCCAGGCGGCCTCGAAGTCCGCGGCCGGCATCGGGGCGCCGTAGTGGAAGCCCTGGCCGAGGTCGCAGCCCATGGCAGCCAGGGCCGCCAGTGTTGCCTGGTCCTCGATGCCCTCGGCCACCACCTCCAGCTGCACCGCGTGGGCGAGCTGCACGATCGACGCCACGATGTCACGGTCACGATCCGCGGCGAGCACGCGGGTGACGAAGGCGCGGTCGATCTTCAGCTCGTCGGCCGGCAGGTCGCGCAGGTAGGCGAGGCTGGAGTAGCCGGTGCCGAAGTCATCGATCGAGGTGCGGGCACCCAGGCCACGCAGCTTGCCCATCGCCCGGGCACTGGCAGCGGGGTTCTGCATCAGCGAGCTCTCGGTCAGCTCCAGGGTAAGCTGGGCCGCTGGCAGGCTCCAGACGTTGATTGCGTTCTCGATCAGATCGACCAGATCCGGGTCGGCGAGATTTCCCGTGGCGAGATTCACCGAGACGTTGAACGTCGGATGGGCGCTGCTCCAGGCCGCCACCTGGCGCAGCGAGGAATTCAGCACGAACCAGAGCAGCGAGCGGATGCTCTGGGTGTTCTCGATTGCCGGCAGGAACTGCCCCGGCGGCACATAGCCGGCTCGCGGGTTGTACCAGCGCACCAGTGCCTCGGCACCGTGGAGTCGGCCGCTGCGCAGATCGACCTGCGGCTGGTAGAAGATCTCGAACTCCCCGGCCTTCAGCGCTTCCTCGACATCGAACCAGGTGTACGGGCTGGTGGCGCCCGGCGCCGCCAGCAGCGACGGCGTGAACAGCACATGGGGCTCGTCCCGGCTGCGGGCGACATCGAGCGCCACCTCGCACTGCCGCAGCAGTTCCTCGCCGCTGCGCGCCGGCTCGGGCAGCAGCGAGATGCCGGTGCGCGCGCGCACCCGGGCACGGCCGTTGCCGATGACCACCGGCTCGGTGACCGCCCGCGCCGCCCGGTCGGCAGCCAGCACCGCGTGGCCCTCGTGCAGGGGGTTGTCGATCAGCAGCGCGAAAGTGCGGCTGTTGACGCCGAAGACCCGGTCCTGCGCGCGGGCTACCGCGGCGAGCCGCTGCGTGATCTCATCGAGCACCCGATCGCCGCCGAGGTAGCCGAAGCGGCTGTTGACTTCCTCGAGGCCGGAAAGCTGGACGAGCATCAGCGCCAGGGTGGGCGAGCCGCTGCGGGCGCGCAGGGCATCGATCTCGCGCAGCAGCAACGAGTAGCGGAACTGGGTCGCCGTGGAATCCTGCGGCTTGCCGTTCATGGCCGCTGGCTCAGCCGATGAAGTAGTTCTTCGGATCCAGGCCGAAGGCCCCGGTCTCGTGGCCCCGGACGATCCAGCTGGCATTGCGTTCGCTGGGGTCGCTGGGGCACTTGCGCAGGTCGAGGCTGCGGAACTCGCGCAGCGGCTGCTTGTCGGCGTCGAGCACCAGCAGCACCTTGGGCCGCAGGCGGCGGATGCGGTTCTGCTCCACCACGATGCCCACCTCGCCGGTGTTCATCTCGACGACGCTGCCGGTGGGGAACATGCCCATGGCCTGCACGAACTGCTCGACCATCTCCTTCTGGAACTGCACGCCTGACAGTGCGTTGAGTTCGCGTATGGCATCGTAGGGGGACTTGGCGGGCGCCCAGGGGCGGTGGCTGGTCATGGCGTCGTAGCAGTCCACCAGGCCGCCGATGCGGGCGAACACGGGGATTTCCGCGCCCTTCAGGGCGCGCGGATAACCCGAGCCGTCGGCGCGTTCATGGTGGCCCTCGATCATCGCCAGCACGTCGGCATTGATCCCGGGCGTGAGCTTGACCATGTCGAGGCCGTAGTTGACATGCTTCCTGACGGCGTCGAACTCGACGGCTGACAGCTTGCCTTCCCTGCCGACCAGGCTCTCGGGCAGCTTCGCCTTGCCGATATCGAGCAGCATGCCGCCCATGGCCAGCGTATCCAGGCCCTGGCGATCGAAGCCGAGGTGGCGCCCGAGGATCACCGCCCAGACGGATGAAGCAATCGAATGGTGGTAGGCGTATTCGTCGCGCTTGCGCAGGTAGACCAGCCAGGCCATGGCATCCTGGTTGCGCAGCACGCTGTCGATCATCGGCTTGACGGCCGTCTGCACCTTCTCGACATCGACCCCGGCACCCTTGCGGATGTGGACCAGCACTTCGTTCATCGTGGCCACGGCGGCGTCGTAGGCGCGGATGGCCTGCGGTGCCTCGCGGGCGGTGCTCACCTGGTTGCGGTACTCGCGGTGGCCGTCGACCCGGGCGGCCAGGGCGCCGGTCGGATCCAGCCGGGTGACGGCGCGCATCAGCCGCCCGGCAAGCGTCGAGGGCTCGGCATGGCTGCGGTTGTGGGCCGGGGCACGGCCGTTCATCACGGCCTCGTGGTTGCGCGGACGCAGGGCCTGCAGCACCTTTTCCTTCGGCAGGGAGCTGCGCGTGACGTCTATATAGACGTGCCTGCAGAACTTGCGCAGCAGCTTGAGTTCGCTGTCCTCGCGGATCTCGAAGCCCTGGAACAGGAACGGGGTCTCCAGCCAGGGACGGTCGAGCTGGGCCACGAACATGCCCCGCTCGAGGTTGGCGGTCTCGATCTTCTGACGCTTGAACAGCACTGGAAGCCCCGGACTTGCAACGCAGGCACAGATGCCCGGTCATAATAGCCACCCGGGCCGGGGCCGCTGTGGCCACGGTCACAATCCGGGGACGGAGGACAGGCCGATGAAAAGACTGGCTGCGGGCATGGTGGTGCTGCTGGCGGGCTGCTCCGGCGCCACCGGGCCGATCATCGACACCAAGGGCGTGGACATGGCGCATTACCAGCAGGATCTCGCCGAGTGCGAGGCCTACGCGACGCAGGTATCCACCGGCACCGCCGTCGCCAAGGGCGCCGCCGGCGGCGCGGCGGTGGGCGCGGCCATCGGCGCCATCGCCGGGGGCAGTGCCGGCAAGGGCGCCGGCATCGGCGCGGTCTCGGGGGGCGCGCAGTCGGCGCGGATGTCCGATCGCGAGAAGGCGAACGTGGTGCGCAACTGCCTGCGCGGCCGCGGCTACAAGGTGCTCAACTGACGGGGGAAACAGTCACCATGGATTTCGAGAATCTGCTCCAGTCCGGCACGACGCTCGCGCTCAACCTCGGCCTGAAGATCCTCGGCGCGCTCGCCGCGTGGATCGTCGGCCGCTGGCTCATCAACCTGGTGATCCGCCTGACCGGCAAGGCGCTCAGCCGCCAGCAGGTGGACCCGACCCTGCAGCGCTATCTCGGCTCCATCATCGGCGTCACACTGAACGTGGTGCTGGTGGTCGCCATCCTCGGCTACTTCGGTCTCGAGACCACCTCCTTCGCGGCCCTGCTGGCCGCGGCGGGCATCGCCATCGGCGCCGCCTGGAGCGGGCTGCTGGCGAACTTCGCCGCCGGTGTGTTCCTGGTGATCCTGCGGCCGTTCAAGGTCGGTGACTTCATCGCCGCCGGCGGCGTCGAGGGCGTGGTGGAGGCCATCGGCCTGTTCGGCACCACCATCAACAGCGGCGACAACGTCCACACCATCGTCGGCAACAACAAGATCTTCAGCGACAACATCCGCAACTTCACCGTCAACCCCTGGCGGCGGGTGGACCGGCTGGCACAGCTCGCCCACGGCGTGGACCCGAAGGACGCCGCCGCGCGCCTCAAGGCCGCACTGGCGAAGATCCCGAACGTGATGACCAGCCCCGCGCCCGATGTCGAGATCATCGACTTCACGGCGATGGGCCCGGTACTCGCGGTACGCCCCTACTGCCACAACGACCACTACTGGCAGGTGTTCTTCGACACCAACCGGGTCATCGCCGAGACCTTCGGCGCCGCCGGCTATCCGGTGCCCGAGCAGCATCTGCGGCTGCAACAGGGCGCGCGCTGAGCCGGCGCGCCCGGCGATCCGCCGGTGCGGTGATCCCGCGCCGGCCGTAACCTTTACATAACGCGGCCCGGGCCTGCCCCTGGCCCTTGTGCTGCCCTGCGGGAGGACTACAATCGGTCACCGACGCGCCGTTCTGTCCAATCAACAATAACGACAAGGAGCGCCGTCATGAGCCCACGCTACCGTGCTCGCCTGCGGACCTGCCTCATCACCGCAGCCGCCCTCCTCCCATTTCCGGCCGCGCTCGGCGCCACGCTGACCTGGAACAACTCGACGGGTGACTGGCAGCTCGGCAGCAACTGGGTTCCCGCCGGCCCGCCGGGTGCCGCCGACATTGCCGTCATCAATGGCGGCAACTCGCAGCTGAATGCGCCGGCGACGATCGCCGGCCTGACCCAGACCGCAGGTACCCTGTCAGGCACCGGCGCGCTCACGGTCACTGGCGCCTCCAGCTGGACAGCAGGCACGCAGTCCGGGGCCGGGACCACGCAGTTCGACGGCACGTTGGCCGTCAGCGGCCCCGGCGCCAAGTCCATTTCCGGCGGGCGCAGCCTCAACCTGCAGGGCACGACGACCTGGGGCGGCAACACCGCGAACAACAACAATGCCATCAGCTTCGCTGGCGGCACCATCAACAACAACGGCAGCTTCAACGACCAGAACGCCTTCTCGACCGCCCTCAGCCACTTCAGTGGCACCAATACCTTCAACAACACCGGCAGCTACACCAAGAGCGGCAACTCCACCACCACCATCGGCATTGCCTTCAACAATACCGGCAGCCTGGCGATCAACGCCGGCTCGATGCTGCTCAACGGCAGCACGCATTCCGGACCCATCAGCATCGGCTCCGGCGCCTCGCTGGAGTTCCGCAATGGCACCAACACGCTAAACGGCGTGACGGTCTCCGGCGCAGGCACGCTCGTCATCAGCACCGACAATGTCGGCGCGGATGGCGTGCCGTCGATCAACGGCGGCCAGGTCGATACCGCCTTCCTGCTCAGCGGCGGCCCGCTCTACGGCACCGCGCATACCATCAACGGCACCGCCACCTGGACCGGCGGCTCGATCCGCGGCGACGGCGCCGGCGACTTCGAGGTGACCAGCTTCAACAACGACCTGACGATCTCGGGCGCCGGCACCAAGGGCATCTACCTGGGGCGCACCATCAACCTCAATGCGGTGACCACCTGGACCGGCAATACCGGCGCCAACAACAACGCCATCAGCTTCTCCAATGGTGGCACGGTCAACAACAACGGCACCTTCAACGACAACAACGGCTTCGACGCCTTCATCGAGCACAGCGTCGGCGGGCCGCATAACTTCAACAATGCCGGCACCTACAACAAGAATGGCAATTCGGTGACCACCGTCGACGGCGGCGTCGCCTTCAACAACGCTGGCACGGTCAACATCAACGCCGGCACCTTCCGGCCCTCCGGCGGCAGCAGCACCGGCAGCTTCGTCATCGCCGCCGGCGCCACGCTGGACTTCCGCAACGGCAACAGCACCCTCGACCAGGCCACCACCAGCGGCGCCGGCCTGCTCATGATCAGCAGCGACAATGTCGGCGCCGATGCCATCGTCACCGTGAACGGCGGCAGCCATACCACCGCCTTCACCCTGAGCGGCAGCACCATGAACGGCGCGGATCACAGCTTCCAGGGTCCGGTCAGCTGGACCGGCGGCGCGATCGCCGGCGACGGCACGGGCGGCTTCGAGTCCACCACGTTCACGAACGATGTCAGCATCAGCGGCGCCGCTACCAAGACCCTCCAGGCCGGACGCACCCTCAACCTGCAGGGCACCACGACCTGGAGCGGCAACACCGCCAACAACAACAACGCGATCCGCTTCTGGAACGGCGCGACGCTGAACAACAACGGCACCTTCAACGACGACAACAGCTTCAATGCCTTCGTCGAGCACAACGTCGGCGGGCCGCACAATTTCAACAACGTCGGCACCTACAACAAGAACGGCAGCTCCGTCACGCTGTTCGACCTCGGCGTGAACCTCAACAATACCGGCCAGTTCAACGTCAACGCCGGCACGGTCCAGGTGGTCAACGCCTTCGACAACCAGGGCAGCATCAGCACTGCGGACGCGGCCACCTTTGCCACCACCAGCACCTCGGTGGACCTGCAGAACCACGGCATCCTGCAGGGCACCGGCACCTACGATCCGGCCGCGGGCCGCGCGGTCATCAATGCCGGTGAGGTGCGCCCGGGTACCGCGACGACCGTCGGCAGCCTGACCATGGCGGGCAACTTCAGCCAGGGTGCGGCCGGCCTGTTCCAGGTGAACCTGGCGTCGCTGGCGGCGTTCGACTCCATGGACGTGCTCGGCAACCTGGCGCTCGCAGGCGTGCTGCAGGTGACCAGCCTCGGCGGCTACAACCCGGTGCTCGGCGACAGCTTCACCATCATCACCTTCGATGACGGCGTGGTTGACGCCACCGATCTCGCGGGCAGCTTCGGCAGCATCGCCGCCGTCGGCTTCGATCCCGCCCTGCTGTTCGAGGTGCTGTACCTCGATCACTCGGTGGTGCTGACCGTGGCAGCCGTGCCGCTGCCGCCGGTCTGGCCGCTGGCCGGCACCGCGCTGGCCGCGCTGGCATTCCGCGCCCGCCGCCGGCGCAGCTAGCTGCCAGTCACTTCCGCTTGCGCGGCCCGGCGGCTGGCCGCCGCCGGCGCATCTTGCCCGCCAGGTACTCCTTCAGGGCCACGGCGTTGTTGTGCTCCTCGTCGTGCGAGCTGTAGACCAGCGTCACCTTCCCGCGTCGCGCCAGGGTCACGATCGGCTGCCAGGCCTCGGGATGGGCATCGAGTTCCCGTGCGTAGCGCTCGCGGAAGCGGTCCCATTTCGCCGGGTCATGCGAGAACCACTTGCGCAGCTCCGTGCTCGGCCCGACCTCCTTCAGCCACTCGGCCACATGGAGCTTCTCCTTCGTGAGCCCGCGCGGCCAGAGCCGCTCCACCAGCAGGCGGGTGCCATCGCTGGCCGCCACTGGTTCATAGGCACGTTTCACGCTGATCATCGCCTTGCCTCCAGCTGAGTCGCGTTCCAGCCTGCGCGGCGCGGTCACGAAAGTCCAGACGGCGGGGTTCGCGGGTCGTTAATCTATTTGTCAGGTCCGCCCCGGGACAATGGCCGGGCGCAACACGGGTCTGCCGATGTACCTGCTGCTGGTGGAAGACGACCTGAACCTCGGAAAGGCGCTGCACAAGCTCCTCCGCGAGCACTTCAGGGTGGACTGGGTGCGCACGCTCGCCGCAGCGCAGGAGCGGTTTGCCGCCGCCGGCTACGATGTGCTGCTGCTCGACCTCGGCCTGCCGGATGGCGACGGGGTGCGGTGGCTCGAAGCGCTGCGCGCCGCGGGTTGCCAGACGCCGGTGCTGATCGTCTCGGCCCGCGACGAGCTGGACGACCGCGTGAAGGGCCTCGACCGCGGCGCGGATGATTACCTGGTCAAGCCGTTCGAGCCCGAGGAACTGCTGGCGCGCATCCGCGTGCTGTTGCGTCGCAAGGCGGGCTCGGCCCAGCCACGCCTCGAGGCCGGGCCGCTCAGCTACGCGCCAGATTCACAGCAGTTCTATCTCGACGGCGCCCCGCTCGGCGTTTCCCCGCAGGAGCGCGCCCTCCTCGCCGTGCTGATCCAGGCCGGCGGCAGGCCAGTCAGCCGCGAGCGGTTGCTGCAGCAACTCTACGGCCTGGGCGATGGCGTGGATTCCAACACGCTGGAGGTGCGTATCCACGGCCTGCGCCGGCGGCTCGGCAGGGAGCGGATCGAAACCGTGCGCGGCCTCGGCTACCGGCTGGTGGCCTCGTGAAACTGCGGCTGACCTGGGTGGCGGCGTTGCTGGCCGCGACCATGGTCATCACAGCCGTGACCGGCGTGGTGGCCACTTACCGCGAGGCGGGCGACGAGCTGCGCGACGTGCTCGACGATGACCTCGAAAGCCAGTGCCGCCTGCTGGCACGCCTGCTCGCCGCCGGGCAGGTCCGCCTGCCGGCCGCGGATCTGGCAGTGCTGCTCCGGGCTACTTTCCGGCCGGACGATGAGGACACGCTCTGGGTCAATGTCTACGACACCGCCGACGGCCGCTTCGCCAGCAACCTGCCGCATGCGCTGCCGCTGGCAGATGCGCAGGCCCGTCAGCTGCGCCTGCAGCTCGATGGTCATGACTGGGAGGGCTACCAGCATCGCGAAGGCCAGCTGGTGGTGCAGCTGCTGCGCCGGGCGGACCGCTTTGGCGACATCGGCAAAGACATCCTCGAGGACATCACGCTGCCGGTGCTGGCCGGCAGCGCCGTGAACCTGGCGCTGCTCGCGGTGCTGATCGGCCTCAGCCTCTGGCCGCTCTCCCGGCTGGTGCGCGAGATCGGCAGCCGCAATGCCGACTCCCTCGCGCCGCTGCTGCAGCCGACCATAGCCGCGGAGATCGCCGTGCTGCGCGACACGCTCAATCGCATGATGGCGAGCGTCGACTCGGTGCTGAAGCGCGAGCGCCAGTTCGCAAGCGACGTGGCGCACGAGCTGCGCACGCCCCTGACGACCCTGAAGCTCGAACTCGCCACGGCCGACCCGGACCGGCAGGCGCTGAAGGCCGAAGTCGACCGGCTCGCGCGGCTGGTCGAGCAGCTGCTGATCCTCGCCCGGCTCGAGCAGGGACGCTGGCACGAGGCTTTCACGGCCATCGACCTGCAGACGCTGTATGCGCGCGAACTGGAGCGTTACGGCGACCGGCTGCAGCGTGCGGGGATGCGGCTGGCCAGTGAGCTGGACCCGGCAACGGTCAGCGGCGAAGCTACCCTGCTGCAGGCGCTGCTGCAGAACCTGCTCAACAACGTGCTCCAGCACTGTCCGCCGGGCACGGCGCTGCGGGTCAGCCTGCGCCAGCAAGCGGGCCGCGCCGTGCTGGAAGTCAGCGACAGCGGCCCGGGGCTCCCCGAAGCGCAGCGCCGGCAGATGGGCCAGGGCTTCACCCGCTTCGACAGCCGCAGTGGCGGCCTCGGCATCGGGCTCGCCATCTGCCAGCGGATCGCCGCGGTCCACGGCGCCAGCCTGGAGTTTCTGGCCAATGACGCCGGCCAGCCCGGACTGAAGGTCCGGCTCGCCTTCGCCTCGTAAGGTATCTGTAATGCGCGCCGCGCCAGACTGCAGTCGTACTGTCAGCAACCAAGGAGACTGCAGATGAAACAGATCCTGGCCGCAACGGCTCTCACCCTCTTCACCCTTGCTGCCCAGGCCGCGGAACCGGCCGGCGGGTTCAAGGGCCCCGATTCACTGCGACTCGTCACCGCTGCCGAGGCGAGCACGCTCGCTGACGACAGCGCGGTGAAGTTGCAAGGTCACATCATCAGGTCGCTGGGCGACGAGAAATACGAGTTCCGGGACGAAAGCGGTACCATCACCGTGGAGATCGACAAGGAAGACTGGAACGGCGTGGAAGCGACACCTGACACCAGGATCGAAATCCAGGGCGAGATCGACAAGGACTGGTACCGCCCCGGCGTGGAAGTGGATGTCGACAGCGTCCGGCTGCTGCAATGAGCACTACGGATACGGCGATCGGGCTGCGGCTGTACCGGGTCTGGGACCCGGTACAGCGCCTGTTCCACTGGCTCAACGTCGGCTGCCTGCTGGGGCTGGTGGCGATCGGCACTGCCATCCTCTGGGACAAGGAGCTCGGCGTCTCGGCGGAGGGCAAGATCCTGCTGAAGACCGTGCATGTCTGGATCGGGTACCTGTTCGCGGCCAACCTGGCGCTGCGCCTCGCCTGGGCCTTCGTCGGCAGTCCCTTCGGCCGCTGGCGGGCCCTGCTGCCGTTCGGCCGCGGCTACCTCGACTCGCTGCGCAGCTACCTGGCCGGCAGCCGCGCCGGTGATGCACCACGCTACCTCGGCCACAACCCGCTCGGACGCCTCATGGTCACCGCGCTGCTGCTGCTCATGACCGTCCAGGCCCTGAGCGGGCTGGTGCTCGCCGGCACCGACATCTACTACCCGCCTTTCGGCGCCTGGATCGCCGGCTGGGTGGCGGCCGCGGGCGTGGATCCCTCGACCCTGGTGCCCGGCGACAAAACGCTGGTGGATGCCAGCGCCTGGGCCGAGATGCGGGCGCTGCGCAAGCCCTTCATCCAGATCCACGAGGCCGTGTTCTACATCCTGCTCGGTGGCGCCCTGCTGCACATCGGCGCCGTGGTCCGCGCCGAGCTGCGCGAAGGCGGCTCGCTGGTCTCGGCCATGCTCAACGGCCGGAAGACCCTCGACCGGCCGCCGGTGGATCAGCCGTAGCCGCAGAGGCTGGGCTGCACGATCGGCTTCAGGCGCCGGCCGGCGCGAAGATGCCCGCGGCGATGGCCACAATGCCCAGCACCAGGCGCACCACCACCAGGAAGCCGAAGTAGCCCGGCATCTCCGCGCGCCGCACCACCGAGCGCGGGCCTTCCTTGCGTCCCTCCCGGCCGACGGTCTCGCCGCTGGCCAGGGAACGCAGCGCCTCGAACAGCAGCCAGATACCGACCAGGACGAGTGCCGAACGCAGGATGATTGCTGTCATGGAACTCAACTCCGGGTGCGCGGCAGGCCGAGGCCGGCTTCCGCGATGATGCTGCGCTGGATCTCGCTGGTGCCGGCGAAGATGGTGCTGGAGATGCTGCGCCGGGCCGACCACTCGATGAGCCCGGCACCGGTGTAGCCGCGCAGGAGCGTGTCCGGCGCCGCCAGGCGCAGCAGCTGCTGGCTGCAGTTCATCCAGGACTCGCTGCCCATGAGCTTGACCATCGGGCCCTCGTGCTTGCGCGCCTGGCCATGCTCGAAGGCCCAGAGGCTGCGCCGCGAGAGCACATCGGTGACCTGCATGCGTGCGGCGGTTGCGGCCAGTGCCAGCCGCAGCCGCGGGTCGTCGATCGGCCGGCCCTCCGCGCCCGGCTCGCGCGCCCATTCGAGCGCCGCCCTGCCGAGCTCACGCAACCAGTTGACATAGAGGTCGCCGCCGGACTGCTCGATCGCCAGCGCCGCGGCCAGCACCTTCACGCCGCCGTTCACCTCGCCGATGCGGTAGCGGTCCGGCACCTCGAGGTCGTTGTAGAAGGTCACGTTGGTGCGCTCGTCGCCGATGGTGCGGATCTCGGTCACCGAGTAGCCGGCCTGGCGCACGGGGGCCAGGAACAGGGTGATGCCGCGGTGCTTGTCCGGCGCGGTGCGCGTCACCATCAGGTTGTAGTCCGAGCGGTGGCCCGAGGAGGTGAACATCTTCTGGCCATTGATGAGCCAGCCGTCGCCCTTGCGGGTGGCGGCGGTGCGGGCCGCGAAGATGTCCGAGCCGCTGGTCGGCTCGGTGTAGCCCATGGCCAGGTAGACCTCCCCGGCGGCGATCTTCGGCAGCAGCTCCTGCTTCAGCCAGTCGCTGCCGGCGTGGTGGATCACCTTCCAGAGCATGTCGGTGATCCCCGGCATGAGCATGTGCCAGCCGGCCTCGGCGAGGGTTTCGCGGATCGCCGCTGCGGCGCGCGGCGACCGGCCGGGGCCGCCGTACTCCCGCGGCAGCTCCGGGTACAGCAGGCCCGCGGCGGCGAGCGCCTGCTGCAGCCCGGGGTCGAAGCCGTCCAGCGAATCACGCATGAAGCGCCGGCGCGCCTCGCTGCCATGCCGGCGCAGGAAGGCACGGGCCTCCTCGCGCGCGGCATCGGCCTCGGCGCCCCAGTCGAAATCGATCGCCACCTCGCCCGCGTCCGGCAGCGCCACGACGGGCACCTCCCGCCCCGTCGCCGGGCCATACAGCAGGTCCGCCGCGAGCAGCAGCTGCTTCTCCGGGTCGCCGCCGACCAGCAGCTGGGCGCCGGCGCGCCGGTAACAGAGCTGCGCGTCGTATTCCAGCGCCGTGCCGTAGCCGCCGAAGATGCGCAGCGCGCCGAGCGTCGCCTCGTGGGCGTTCACCGCCGCCCACCACCAGAGCATCGCCAGCAGCGCCGCAGCCTCTGGCTCGCGGCGCGCGATGGCATCCACCGTGCGCCAGGCCAGCAGCCGCGCGCCATCGACGCGGGTGAAGGCCTCCGCCAGCACATGCGAGACCGCCTGGTACTCGCCAATGCGCCGGCCGAAGGCCTCGCGCTCGCAGGCGTACTCCGCCGCGCTGTCGATCGCGCGGCGCGCGATGAGCGCGAGCTGTGCCGCGCCGAGCAGCCGCCATTCGGCGAGCGCCGCGGCGAAGGCTTCGCGGGTACCCGCGAGGTCCACCCGGGAATCGCTTGCATCGAGATCCAGAAGCTGCGCCGCGATCGCGCCATGCTGTGTCTGGCCGGCGCCATCCGCCGGCATCGGCAGCCGCGCCACGCCGCGACGGATCGACAGCGCATCGCCCTGCAGGCAGAGCACCGCATCGGCCACCGCGCCCGCCGGCACCAGCTGCCGCGGCCTGGCAGCGGCATCGTGCAGCGCCAGCGTGGCGATGGCCCGCCCCGCGAGGCAGTCCTCGAGCAATGCGGCAGCCTCGCTGCCACCGGCCAGTGCCAGCAGGCGGTTGGCCACCACCGCCTCGACCAGCGGCACCGGAGCGAGCGCGCGCCCAGCCTGCTCGGCCGCCAGCAGTGCATGCATCAGGCTCATGCCGCTGCCGCCCTGGTCCTCGGGAACCCGCAGCGCCGGAATACCCAGGTCCACGAGGATGTCCCAGAGTTCGCGATCGAAGCCGACCGGTTCGGCGGCTCGGATGCGCGCGCCGCTGCTGTGCTCCTGGAACACGCGCTCGAGGCTGGATTCGAGCAGCAGCTGCTCGGCGGACAGTTGCAGGTTCATGCCGCCCTCCCCGCCTCAGACGATGCGTGAGCCGGCATTGCCCCAGTAGCGGTCCCTGAGGATGCGCTTGTAGAGCTTGCCGGTGGGCAAACGCGGCAGCTCGTCGACGAAGTCGATGCTGCGCGGACACTTGTAATGCGCCAGGTGCTCGCGGGCATAGCCGATGAGCTCGGCCGCCAGCGCATCGCCCGGCGTGGCGCCCGGCGCCGCCTGCACCACCGCCTTCACCGCCTCGCCCATCTCGGGATCCGGCACGCCGAACACGGCCACGTCGGCCACGGCGGGATGCAGGACCAGCCGGTCCTCGATCTCCTGCGGATAGATATTGACCCCGCCGGAAATGATCATGAAGGTGGCGCGGTCGGTGAGGTAGAGGAAGCCGTCCGCATCCACGTGGCCGACGTCGCCGAGCGCGCTCCAGTTGCCATGCTGCGGATGGCGCGCCGAGCGGGTCTTGTCGGCGTCCTTGTGGTACTCGAACGGATTGCCGGACTGCTCGAAGTAGACCAGCCCGGACTCGCCCGGCGGCAGCTCGCGCCCCTCTTCGTCGCAGACGTGCAGGATGCCCATCACGGCCTTGCCGACCGTGCCGGGATGCGCCAGCCACTCCCGGGAGTCGCAGTGGGTGAGCCCATGCAGTTCGCTGCCCGAGTAGTACTCGTAGAGGATGGGCCCCCACCATTCGATCATCTGCTGCTTGACGACCACCGGGCAGGGCGCGGCGCCATGCACGGCGACCCGGTGCGAGGACAGGTCGAAGCCGCTGCGCTCCGCCAGCGGGCGCTTGAGCATGCGCACGAACATCGTCGGCACCCACTGGCTGTGGGTGATGCGGAACCTCTCGATGGCGCGCAGCGCCTCGATCTCCTCGAAGCGCGGCATCACGACCACCGTGCCGCCCTGCACCGTGGCCGCCACGCCGAAGCCCGTTGGCGCCGAGTGGTACAGCGGTGCGGTGGAGAGGAACACGGTGTCCTCGTCGAAGCCCCAGAGCGTGCGCTGTGGCCCCGCGAGCTGGGCCGCACCCTCGCTGATGGGCAGCCCCGACAGCGGGCGCAGGATGCCCTTCGGCCGCCCGGTGGTGCCTGAGCTGTAGAGCATGAAGCGGCCCTCCGGCTCCGCCGCCAGCGGCTGCGCCGGCTGGGCCGCCAGCTGCGCCTCGTAGTCCTCGTAGCCCTCGATCGCCCCGTTGATCGCCAGCCAGGTATGGCAACGCGGCGCCAGGCGCGGCAGCTCACGCGCCACGCCCGCCAGCGTGCCCGACGCCACCAGCAGCTGCGCCTCGCAGTCATTGAGTATGTAGGCGGCCTCCTCGGCCGTGAGATAGCGGTTGACCGGCGTCACATAGAGCCCCGAGCGCAGCGCCGCCCAGATCCCCTCGAAGTAGCGCAGGTCGTTCTCCATGAACAGCGCGACGTGGCCGCCCGGCCGCAGGCCCCGCTGCCACATCAGCTGCGCCAGGCGGTTCGAACGTGCATCGAACTCGCCGTAGGTGATGCTCGCGCCGCTGGCCGCATCGATGAATGCCGCCTTGTGCGGGAACTTGCGCGCCCAGTGGCCTGGATACATCGGCTGTCCTCCTGCAGGGTGCCGGACCGAAGGTTGCAGATTCATGGTTCGGGCCGGCAATCCATCATCCTTGCCGGATGCAGGTGTTGCAAGAGCCCTGGCCTTGCGAGGGTGCGTGGCCGGGCAGAGCGTGAACGGCTTCTGAAGACCGGTGCGGCCCGCTTGCATTCCCCGCTGCATGAACCAAGAATCGTCTGGCCCTGATCGGCCAGGGGCCGCGGGGTGTCAGCCTTGATGGGGAACGGTGGACCGGTGAGTTCAATGCGGACAGGTCTGCGCAGCGCCACAGCTGTGCAGCGTTTCGGCGGGAATGTCGAGGAGCCTCCTCGTTACCGCCGATTCGCCTGTCTCCCGGTGCATTTTGGCCACCTATCACTTGACGGTGGCGAGCAAGTCCGACGATGGCTGCCGGCTACAGCGTCATATCCGGC
The DNA here is from genome assembly GCA_011526045.1 of Nevskiales bacterium. GTDB lineage: Bacteria > Pseudomonadota > Gammaproteobacteria > Steroidobacterales > QUBU01. The sequence continues at coordinate 15,971 of WYBE01000037.1, forward strand.
GCAATTGTCGGGTTTCAGCTGGCTGGTTAGGCCTTCTACATATAGTTAGCGTGCTCAAATGGACATCTTGCAGCTATTACAAAGTGAGTACATATCCATCCTTGCTGGCGTCCTTGGCGGCATCGCCACGGCATTTCTGACGCAGCGCGTCCTCAATAAACGAGGGATATTCACCTATTCCGTTACTCATACCCGAGTTGGCGTCACAGCCGAAGACGCCATCTTCGGTAACGTTGCCGTGTCGTGGAATGGAAATCCTGTCCAGAATCTCTACCTATCAACAATCGAGATGAAAAACGAAAGCATGAATGACTACGAAAACGTAGTTGTCTGCGCTTTCACAAATGACTCCCGGTTGATGACAGAGCAAACTCAACTCTTAGACACGCCAAATATTCTTGAATGGTCCGAGAAATATAAGAATCAACTGCACGTCGAGCCAGGTGGTGAGCCTTCGGAAAAGCAATGGGCCACTTACAACGGTCAGCGCGAGTACATCATTCCCATCTTCAATCGCGGCCAGTCAATCAAGATCACGTACTTGAATTCAGCAAAAACCAATGCAATGCCCAGCATCTGGCTCTCCGTGGCTCAGAAAGGTGTGAAGCTGAAGTTTCAAGGGCCACAGAATCAAATCCTCGGCGTGCCTCAGAATCAAGCCGCATTCGTTGGTGTTGTCTTGGGTGTTGCTGTGCTCGTTGCTCTTGCCATTTTTGTTACAGAGCCTTGGGCCGTCGCCACGGCTGCAATGACATACGGTCTTGTCGCGCAGCTACCCGGTGCATACGCCATCAAAGCCATTCGGCGCCTGAAGGAGGCCATTGGTGGCTAGCACGCTAACAATTCCATCAACCGGACGCCCAAAAGCTGCGCTTTTGGGTTCCCTACGCGCTGCGCGCTCCGGCGTCGGTTATGTCAAACGTTTAGCCATGCATGGAGTCCTCAGCAAGTGAGTACAAGCACTGGCAAGGTCATCGCGACAGCACGCGAGCTTCTCGCAGGCGCTCCCGACGGCATTCGCTATGCGAAGCTCCATCAGCGAATCGCTGCCCAGTTCCCCGACATCCCACCCAACACGATCCATGGAGCATTGCACAAATTCCGCTCGGAGCTTCCGGCGGAGATCTACCAACCTGCAAAGGGTCTATATCGCGCTATCAAGTTCCGCGAAGAGACTCAACCTCCGGAGGTCGTTCCTACGCCAAAGCCTACGGCGGCAAAAATCAGAGAAGATGCCTTCTATGAGCCGTTTGCCGACTGGCTGGTTAATGAGCTAGAAGAATGCACTAACGCTATTGCTGTAGGCGGCAATGTTTTCCGTGACAAATGGGGAACTCCAGACGTCATTGGCATCCGAGAAGCAAAGCGGAGTGACATCATCAAGCCGCCAACCGAGATTGTCACAGCCGAGATCAAGATTGATCAGAGCGGCCTCATCACAGCCTTTGGCCAGTGTTGCTCTTACAAGCTCTTTTCTCATCGCGCCTACATCGTTGTCCCCGAAAACTCCGCCGAAGAAGACATTTCGAGACTAGACGCCCTGGCACGCATCTTCGGCATCGGATTCATCCTGTTCAATGCATCCAGCCCCAAGGAGCCTTCGTTCTCAATCCGCGTTCGCGCCGCGCGCCACGAACCCGATGTCTTCTACGTCAACAAGTACCTCAAGCTCATCGAGCGAGAGCTGTTTGGGTAGCGAGGCATGGCTAACTATGCGCTCAAGCGGACCTGCGCGGGCAAGTTTCAAATTACTTCACACACCCCGGCCGCGCAGGCCGCTTAGCTTAGGCGTTAGACATCCCCAACGAAGCGGAACCAATACCGAGAACGACCGGAAGGTGAACGCGTGAACCACAGCGAGATCGTCAGCTTCCTCTGGGGCGTCGCCGACCTCATTCGTGACACATTCAAGCGCGGAAAGTATCAGGACGTCATCCTGCCGCTCACCGTGCTACGCCGCCTGGATTGTGTCCTGGGGGATACCAAAGCCAAAGTCCTCGAACGGCGGGGACAGCTCAAAGGCAAGGGGCTCGAGGACCTCGATGCGCAACTTCGACGCGCCTCAGGCTTCGCTTTCTACAACACCTCCCGCTATGACTTCGAGAAGCTGCTCGCTGATGCGCCGCACCTCGCTGCCAACCTGCGCAACTACATCGCCGGGTTCAGCCCGAACATGCGTGAGGTGCTCGAGAAGTTCGACTTCGACAACACGATCAGCAAGCTCGACGAGGCAGGCCTGCTCTTCCAGGTCCTTGAACGGTTCAAGAACGTCGATCTGCACCCGGACAGGATCGACAACCCGACGATGGGGACGATCTTCGAGGAGCTGATCCGCAAGTTCAACGAGGCGCTGAACGAGAATCCCGGCGAGCACTTCACGCCGCGCGACGTGGTGCACCTGATGGTGGACCTGATGCTGGCCGGCGACTCCGACCGCATCCGGCGCAAAGGGATCGTCTGCACGGTCTACGATCCATGCTGCGGCTCCGGCGGCATGCTCATGATCACGAAGGAGCACATCACCGCCGGCCTGCGCAAGAACGGCGAGCTGCTCCGGCCCGCGATCAACCCGAACGCGGAGATCCACCTCTTCGGCCAGGAGGTGAACCCGGAGACATGGGCGATTTCGAAGTCGGACCTTTTCATGAAGGATCCGACCGGACGCGATGCCGACAACATCGCCTACGGCACCGTGCTTTCCAACGACAAGCACGCCGGCCGGTCCTTCGACTACCTGATCGCCAATCCCCCCTACGGCAAGGACTGGAAGCGCGACGATGACGCCGTGCGCGCCGAGCACGAGCGCGGCGCTGCGGGCCGCTACGCTCCCGGGCTGCCGCGGATCAGCGACGGCCAGCTCCTCTTCCTCCTGCACATGCTGGCGCACACGAAGGAGCCGAAGGAGGGCGGCTCGCGCGTCGCCATCATCATGAACGGCTCGCCGCTCTTCACCGGCGACGCGGGCAGCGGCGAGAGCGAGATCCGTCGCTACATCCTGGAGCACGACTTGCTTGAGGCGCTGATCGCGCTTCCCGAGCAGCTCTTCTACAACACGGGAATCGCCACCTACGTCTGGGTAGTGACCAACCGCAAGGCACCGGCGCGCAGCGGCAAGGTGCAGCTCATCGACGCGACCTCGTTCTGGGTGCCGATGCGCAAGAGCCTCGGCGACAAGCGGCGCGAGATCCCGCTGGACAAGGCGCAGGACATCGTGAGGCTCCTCGCCGAGTTCAACGATGGCGAGACGCGCCGGGTCACGAAGGACGGCAAGGAGGTAGAGGTCGTCGTCAGCCGCGTCTTCCCGACGACGGACTTCGGCTTCCGCAAGATCACCGTCGAGCGTCCGCTGCGGCTCAACTTTCAGGCGAGCGCCGAGCGCATCTCGCGGCTCGAGGAGGAGAAGGGCTTCCAGTCGCTCGCGCAGTCGAAGAAGAAGGGCGCGGCCGGCGCGAAGGGGCAGGCCGAGGGCCGCGAGCAGCAGGAGGCGATCCGCGCCCTCGTGCGCGGGCTCCCGTCCACCCTGTTCAAGGACCGCGCCGAGTTCGAAGGCGCGCTCGATGCCGCCGTCCGGAAGGCGGGCCAGAAGCTCCCGGCGCCCGTCCGCAAGGCGATCCTCTCCGCACTCTCCGAGCGCGACGAGACGGCCGCCATCTGCCGCGATGCCGACGGCAATCCCGAACCCGATCCCGAACTGCGCGACACCGAGAGCGTCCCGCTGCCCGCCGGCGACGATCCCGTGGATGCCGACGGCGTGACGGCTAGCGTCCACGCGTTCTTCGAGCGCGAGGTGAAGCCCCACGTGCCGGACGCCTGGATCGACACGACGAAGCGCGACTCCAGGGACGGTCGCGTCGGCTTCATCGGCTACGAGATCAACTTCAACCGTTACTTCTACCGCTACACCCCGCCGCGCCCCCTCGAGGAGATCGAAGCCGACATCCGGGCGATCGAGGGCGACATCGTGCGGATGCTGGCGGAGGTGACGGGGACGACCGCTGGACCGTAGAGGAGACAGAACGTCGGCACTTACGCACAAGTGCCGACGTTTTGTGTCTCAGCACATCGCTTCCCGAAAGGTCGGGACTTGTTATCAAACCCCGACCTTTCGTATCATCCCTTCGAAATGGTGAGATCGAGCAGGAATCGAGCGCTGCGGGTGATCGAGGAGAAGGGGCTCACGCGCCCCAGGGATCTCGAGGCCCATGGCATCACTCGGGCGCAACTTGCCCGACTGGTGAAGCAGGGACTTGTCCTGCGGCAGGCCCGGGGCGTCTACGTCGCCACCCGGCACGCGCTCACGGCCGGGCACACGCTGGCGCAGGTCGCGAAGCGCGTGCCGGAGGGGGTCTTCTGCCTGCTGACGGCGCTGCGCTTCCACGGGCTGACGACTCAATCCCCCGCAGAGGTCTGGATCGCGCTGCCCGAGAAAGCGCGCCGCCCGCGCCTCGACTATCCCCGGTTGCGCGTGGCGCGCTTCTCGGGCGAGGCCCTGAGCGAGGGCATCCAGGAGCACCGCATCGAGGGTGTCACGATCCGCGTCTACTCCCCCGCCAAGACAGTCGCCGATTGCTTCAAGTACCGGAACAAGATCGGCGTCGATGTCGCGGTCGAGGCCCTGCGCGACTTCAGCCGCAAGCACCGTGGAGGCGCCACGGACCTCGCCCGCTTCGCGCGGATCTGCCGCGTCACGCGGATCCTGCAGCCCTACCTGGACGCGATCGCATGAGCGGCAAGCCCAACCTCGCCGCCTCCGTCGCCGCGCGCCTGCTCAACCGCGCCAGGCAGGCGGGCGACGACTACCAGACCCTGCTGACGAGCTACTGCCTCGAACGCTTCCTCTATCGACTCGCCATCTCCGACCGCCGCGAGCGGTTCGTGCTCAAGGGCGCGATGCTCCTGCGACTCTGGTCTGACCGGCCGTACCGAGCCACCCTCGACCTCGACCTGCTGCGCCGGGGCGACGGCGCGTTCGACGCGATTCGCGAGGACCTCCGTGCGATCATCGCGACGCCGGCCCCGGCTGATGCCGTGGAGTTCGACGGCGAGCGTATCGGCATCGAGGCGATACGCGCCGAGGACGAATACGCCGGCACGCGCGCTACGCTGCCGGCGCGCTGCGGCAGTGCGCGCCTCATGCTTCAGATCGACATGGGTCTGGCGGACGCAGTATGGCCGGCACCGCAGACCCGTACGTTTCCGACCCTGCTCGACTTCCCGGCCCCCGAACTGCTCGTCTACCCGCGTGAGGCCGTGGTGGCGGAAAAGGTCGAAGCCATGGTGGTGCTCGGCGACCGGAACAGCCGGATCAAGGACTTCTTCGACCTGCACCATATGGCAACCCGGTTCGAGTTCGATCGCGCCACGCTGGCCGAGGCGGTGCGGCGGACCTTCGAGCGACGACGCACGCCGATTCCCCAGGACCAGCCCATCGCGCTCACGCGCGCGTACTGGGGCAACCCGTCCCGGCCAGCGCAGGTGCGCGCGTTCGCCCGGCGCGCTCGGATCGCTGTGGCCGAGGACTTCGCCGACGAATGCGCGCGGACGCTCGACGCGTTCGTCTCGCCGGTGCTGCAGGATCTTCGCAGCGAGCGAGCGGCCGTGGGCACCTGGCCGCCGGGAGGCCCGTGGTCGCAGCGACTGCCAACGGAGACGCGATGACCACCAGCTGCCGACCTTCGCGCGAACTCCTCGCAGATCGCTACGGCACAATCAAGCGAAGCCGGTTGCCGATCCGGACGCGCGGCGAGTTCAGGAAAGCCGACCTCGACGCGCGGCAGGCGCTCTATCAGAAGCTCGCGGAGCGGATCTGGAATCCGGGGCGACTGGCGGAGGAGGCGGCGTCGTGAGCGCCGTTTCGCGCACCCCCGAGGAAGGGCTGCGGCGGCGCTTCAAGCCGTACCCGTCGTACAAAGTCTCCGGCATCGAGTGGCTGGGGGAGATGCCAGCAGATTGGGAGGCGAAACGGCTAAAAAACTGCGTCCAACGATTGGAGTCGGGAGGCACTCCGGAGTCGGACAACTTTGAGTATTGGACGGACGATGAATCAGGAGTGCCTTGGGTCGCGATCTCGGACATGACGCGGTCGTTCCACATACACGATACCGCGAAGCGTCTGACTGATCGGGGACTCCACTCGAAACACCTGCCTATTGTTCCATCAGGAACACTCCTGTACTCGATGTATGCGTCGCTTGGGAAAGTCGCCCTGCTGGAGATCGACGCTGCTGTGAACCAAGCGATTCTCGGCGTTGTCACGCGAAACGAACTTGTATTGCGGGACTTCCTGCGCTGGTGGCTTGAGTTCATGCAGAACCACGTCCAGCTGCTGTCCTCGAGCAACACGCAGGACAATCTGAATGCGGACAAAGTGCGGAAGATGCCAGTCTTCGTCCCCCGGCCAGACGAGCAGCGCGCCATCGCCGCGTTCCTCGACCGGGAGACGGCGCGGATCGATGCGCTGGTGGCGAAGAAGGAGCGGCTGATCGAGCTGCTCCAGGAGAAGCGCACCGCGCTCATCACCCGCGCCGTCACCAAGGGCCTCGACCCGACCGTCCCCATGAAGGACTCCGGCGTCGAGTGGCTGGGGGAGATTCCGGCGCATTGGGACGTAAACCGGACGAAGTTCGCTGCTCGGCTCCGATCCGGACACACGCCAAGCCGGCAGCACCCGGAATACTGGGTGGAATGCACCATTCCCTGGTTCGGGCTAGCCGACGTCTGGCAGATCCGCGACGGACAAGTCGAGTACGTTTACGAGACCAGCGAGAAGATCAGCGAGCTTGGGCTTGCGAATTCGGCTGCACGATTGCTCCCGAAGGGCACCGTCATGCTGTCGCGAACAGCGTCCGTGGGATTCTCTGCGATTATGGGCGTCGACATGGCGACCACACAGGACTTTGCAAACTGGGTTTGTGGCCCGACGCTTCGCGCTGAGTACATGCTCTACGTTTTCCGCTCGATGCAACATGAGTTCCGGCGGCTGACGATGGGCTCAACGCATCAGACGATCTACATGCCAGACGTAGGACGCTTCTCGGCGCCGATTCCGCCGCTCCCCGAACAAGAGCTAATTGTCTCGGTCATTCGAAAGGAAGCGGCACGCATCGACACCCTCATCGCCAAGATCCGCGACGCCATCGAGCGCCTCAAGGAACTCCGCACCGCGCTCATCTCCGCCGCGGTGACGGGCAAGATCGACGTACGGAAGGAGGCCGCGTGAGCCCCGAGATCTCCGAGCGCGCCTTCGAGCGGGCGATCGAGTGCGCCCTCCTCCAGTACGGCCCCGACGCCTGCGCGGGCGACGCTTCTGCCGTGCGCGAGACGCCGCCGCCCTACGGCGAGAACCCGCCGGGCGGCTACCGCAGGCGCAGGCTCGAAGACTACGACCGCGCCCTCTGCCTGCTGCCGCGCGACGCGGTCGATTTCGTCCTCGCCACGCAGCTCAAGGAGTGGAAGAAGCTCGAGCAGCACCACGGCGCGGCTGTACGCGAGCAGTTCCTGAAGCGCTTAGCCTCCGAGATCGAGCGGCGCGGCGCGCTCGACGTGCTCAGGAACGGCCTCAAGGACTCGGGCTGCAAGTTCCGGCTGGCCTACTTCCGTCCCGCGAGCGGGCTCAACGAGGAGACGCGGCGGCTGCACGCCGCGAACCTGTTCGCCGTCGTTCGCCAGCTCCGCTACAGCACGACGAACGAGAACAGTCTCGACCTCGTGCTGTTCCTGAACGGCATCCCGATCTTCACGGCCGAACTCAAGAACCCGCTCACCGGGCAGGACGTCGAGGACGCGATCCGCCAGTACAAGACCGACCGCGATCCGCGCGAGCTGCTCCTCACCTACGGCCGCTGCCTCGCGCATTTCGCCGTCGACCCGGACCTCATCTACGTGACGTCGCACCTCGCCGGCGCGCGGACGCGCTTCCTGCCCTTCAACCAGGGCAAGTTCGGCGGCGCCGGCAACCCGCCCGTGCCGCCCACGAAGACGGGCTACGCCACCGCGTACCTCTGGGAAGAGACCTGGTCGCGCGACAGCGTGCTGGATCTGGTGCGCCAGTTCATCCACGAGGTCGAGGAGGAGGACGAGAAGGGCAGGAAGACGGGCAAGCGCTTTCTCATCTTCCCGCGCTACCAGCAGCTCGACTGCGTGCGCCGGCTCCTTGCCGACGCGCGCGTGAGGGGCGCCGGGCAGCGCTACCTCGTCCAGCACTCGGCGGGGAGCGGCAAGAGCTTCACCATCGCCTGGCTCGCGCACCAGCTCTCGACGCTGCACGACGCGAGCGACCGGCGCGTCTTCGATTCGATCGTGGTCATCACCGACCGCCGCGTGCTCGACCGCCAGCTGCAGACGACGATGCGCCAGTTCGAGCAGACGCTGGGAGTGGTCGAGAACATCGACACCACGTCACGCCAGTTGAAGGACGCGCTCGAATCGGGCAAGACGATCATCGTCACCACGCTCCAGAAGTTCCCGGTGATCGCCAAGGAGATCGGCGAGCTGCCGGGCCAGCGCTTCGCCGTGATCGTGGACGAGGCGCACTCCTCGCAGTCGGGCGAGAGTACGAAGAGCTTGAAGGCCGTGCTCGCCTCGGGCTCGCTCGAGGCCGCCGAGGCGGAAGAGGCCAGCGCGGCGACGCCGGAGGAGGAACTCGAGAGCGCCGTCCTCGCCGAGATGGAGCGGCGCGGGCGGCTGCCGAATCTCTCCACGTTCGCCTTCACCGCCACGCCCAAGCCGAAGACGCTCGAGCTGTTCGGCGTGAAGCGCCCCGACGGCAAGTTCGGCCCCTTCCACCTCTACAGCATGCGCCAGGCGATCGAGGAGGGCTTCATCCTCGACGTGCTGGCGAGCTACACCACCTACAAGGCGTACTGGCGGCTCATGCGGAAGGTCGATACCGACCCGCGCTACGACAAGAAGAAGGCCGAGTACCTGATCAAGTCGTTCGTCGAGCTGCACCCGCACGCGATCAGCGAGAAGGTAAAGATCTGCGTAGAGCACTTTGCAGCGCAGGCGCAGGGGGAGATCGGCGGCAAGGCAAAGGCGATGATCGTCACACGCTCGCGCCTGCACGCGGTGCGCTACAAGCTCGCGGTGGACAAGTATCTCGCCGAGCGCGGCTACCCGTTCAAGGCGTTGGTTGCCTTCTCGGGCACCGTTCAGGATGGCGGGCAGTCATACACCGAAGCGAACATGAACGGCTTCTCTGAAGCGCAGACCGCGAAGACCTTCGAGCGCCCCGAATATCGCTTCCTGATCGTCGCCAACAAGTTCCAGACCGGCTTCGACCAGCCGCTGCTGCACACGATGTACGTGGACAAGAAGCTCGGCGGCGTGAACGCGGTGCAGACGCTCTCGCGGCTCAACCGAACGCATCCGGAGAAGAAGGGCACGCTGGTGCTCGACTTCGCCAACGAGGCCGACGAGATCAAGGCCGCCTTCGAACCCTATTACGAGACCACGCTGCTCTCCGAGGCCACCGACCCGAACCTGCTCTACGAGATCCAGACCCGCCTCGCCGCCTTCCCCGTCTACACCGAGGCCGACGTGGAGACGTTCGCCAGGGTCTACTTCGACCCCAAGGCGACCCAGGACCGGCTCTACGCGGTGCTCGCGCCGCTGGTCGAACGCTTCGGGCAGTTGCCGGAGGAGGAGCGCGCGGACTTCCGCGGCCAGCTCACCGACTACGTGCGGCTCTACGCCTTCCTCGCGCAGGTGCTCACCTTCGCCGACGCCGATCTCGAGAAGCTCTACGTGTTCGCACGGCACCTGCGCAGGCTGCTGCCCGCTGATCGTGAGGCGCTGCCATACGAAGTGCAGCAGAACATCGACATGGAGTCGTACCGGATCCAGCAGACGGGGAGCGGGAAGATCGCGCTGGAGCGCAAGCCGGGAGTACTGGATCCCGCGGGCAGCCGGACACTCCAGGGCACGACGCCTGAGGAGCTGGAGACCCTCTCCCGCATCATCGCCGAGCTGAACGAACGTTTTGGGCTCAACCTCGGCCCCGAGCACCGCGTGACCCTCGGCCAGATGATGGAGAAGCTGGACGACGACGCTGCCCTGGACGCCGCGGCTCGCGTGAACACCCGCGAGAACGTCCGCCTGACCTTCGACCAGAAGGTCGAGCACGTGATCCAGGAGATCGTCGACTCAAACTTCGACCTCTACAAGCGCATCACGGACGACCGTGCCTTCGGTGAGGCGATCAAGAACCTCCTCTTCGACCAGTACCTGCGCGCACACCGCAACGCCGAGGAGCTGATCAAGCGTGGCGAGTCGAAGACGCTCGAGTTCAAGTCCACGCTGCGCTGGAGCCTGAAGGAAGACCGCCAGGACGACAAGGGCGTGACCCACGCGGTGCTCAAGACCATCGCCGCATTTCTGAACACCGAGGGCGGCGATCTGCTGATCGGCGTCGCCGACGATGGCTCCATCGTCGGCATCGAGCGCGACCAGCTCGAGAGCGACGACAAGTTCATGCGCCACCTCGCCCAAGTCGTGCGCAACGGCCTTGGTGATCGCGCGGGCACCTGTATCGACCCGAAGACGCAGGTCGTGCAGGGCAAGACCGTGTGCGTGGTGAGCTGCCAGCGCAGTCCCGAGCCGGTGTTCCTCAAGTGGAAGGCGCTCGAGGCGACCCCGGAGGGCGACTTCTTCGTGCGCAGTGGCCCGGGAACGGTGAAGTTGCCTCCGGAAAGCGCCCGGGAGTACACCCGGACGCGGTTCGGAACGGCGGCCGCTGAACTGCGGCGTTAGTTGCCACCGTGAGTGTCGTGGATGAACCGAAAGCGCTTGCCAATGCAGCCGTTCGCGAGGCTCGGCTCGGTGCGATCCATCAGCCGCACATCGCGCCGCTCACAGACTTGGTTGATGCGCTGCGCTCGCGCATGGGCCCGAACTGTCACATTCCGTACTTTGATCCTCTCGACGGTGGCATCAATGCGGAGTGCCTGTTTCTCCTGGAGGCTCCGGGACCAAATGCCATCAGATCCGGATTCGTCTCCCGCAATAATCCTGACGAGACAGCCAGGAACTTCTTCTTGTTGAATAGCCAGGCAGGCATCGACCGAAGTAGAACGGTCATCTGGAATGTCGTGCCGTGGTATGTCGGTACCGGCACGAACATTCGCGCCGTTAGCGGCCGTGACATAGAGGCCGCTCTGCCCTCGCTTGGCGAATTGTTCGGTCTTCTTCGTAACCTTCGAGTGGTTGCGCTTGTAGGCCGCAAGGCGGCCACTGTTCGCACATTCGTAGTGTCCCAGGTTCCGGAAGCCGTCATCTTCGAGACACCTCACCCTAGCCCCATGTTTGTGAACCGCAATCCTGCAAATCGCGATGTCATACTCGCTGTCTTAAGACGCATCGCAGACCATCTGCAGGAGCTGCCAGGTGGCGGCTAGCAATCCGTTGCGGCGGGCGGGAGTCGATAGAGTGCTGGTGCGCGGTAGGCCTCCCCCTGCCAGGCCACCGCCCTGGCCTGAAAGTCGAACCGAACAGGAAACTGCATGGAGTCTCTAATTAGGGGCCCCTCTAGCCAATCCCTCTCTGATGGAGCTTGAGGGAAAGTGCAGCCAGCCAAGGGGCATCCCCTCTTAGACGGAACTCTCCCCTCCTCCAACGCCATGCTTCGCTGAAGCGCCCAACGACGCCACGAAAGATCTTCCAATGATGAAACCCTTGCTGCTGCATCTGTTGGTGCTTTTCTCTGCCACTCTCCCGATCCATGCCGTGGCCGCTGATGCGGCCGGAACACTCAAGTGCACCATCATCGCGGACGCCGCTACTGGCAAAACCCTGCTTGAACGCGGGGAGTGCGGCCGGCGTGTGTCCCCGTGCTCGACCTTCAAGCTGCCATTGGCCATCATCGGGTTTGACAGTGGCATCTTGCAGTCGCCAAGTTCACCCACGTGGGAGTTGAAACCGGAGTACAACCCCTCTCCGAGGGAGCAGGCATACAAGCAGGTCTATCCGGCGCTATGGCAAAGCGACTCGGTCGTCTGGTTCTCACAGCAATTGACGCGCCGCCTGGGCAGCAAACGGTTTGAGAAATATGTGAGGAGCTTCGGCTATGGCAATCAAGACGTTTCCGGCAATCCAGGAAAGCATGATGGCTTGACTCAGGCGTGGCTGATGTCGTCGCTGGCCATCTCCCCCGAGGAGCAGATTCAGTTTCTTCTGCGTTTTGCCTCACATAAGCTGCCCGTGTCTGACAATGCCTACGACATGGCCCGCGTCACGATCCCGCAGTATCAAGCCGCTGAAGGATGGGTTGTGCACGGGAAGAGTGGCAGCGGCTGGCTGCGGGACAGTCACGGCGCGATAGATGAAAGCCAGCCACAAGGCTGGTTCGTTGGCTGGGCCGAGAAAGCCGGGAGGCAAGTTGTTTTCGCACGCCTGGAAATCCGCAATGAAAAATCCGACGTCCCGGGCGGAACCAAGGCGCGAGAGGAGTTTATTGCGGAATTCCCCGTGCTGATGGGTGACAAGTAGCTTAGAGCCTGCGAAATTCTGTTACCGCAGTCATGGAGTCGGGACGAACCCGCTGCTAAGTTGGGCCACCAGCGAAAGGCCAGGAGATCGCGTCGCTGCTCGCCGGACTGGAAGCTCAGGGCATCATTTCCATCGATGGCACGAAGGTCAGCTATGCGCTACCAGCCAATGTCGGTTGAGTCAGCATTTTCTGGCCGGGCCGTGTATCGCGGATGCTGTTTTCCAGGTCTGCCTCGGCATCCGGGCCGTGGCATGATCCGGTCCTGAAGTCATGGACAAACATCAGGATAACAACACGGGTCCGCTCCACCGGGTATTCCTGGGAGCGCTCGGCCTGTTGCTGCTGGGCACCGGCCTGTATGCGCTGGCCCTCTCCGACGCCGAACCGCTCCTGAGGTTCGGGGCCGGCACGGCATTCGCCGTGCTGGGGGCAAACGCCGTTTACTCGGCCTGCGTCGGCAGGCCGTCCTGGCTGTCGAAGATCGGCCCGCTGCCGTGAGGCGCAGCGTCACTACTACCAACCCGCCATTGCGGCAGGAGGCCAGCAGCGCCCGACGCATCGGGCACCTGCGGACACTGGTGCGCATCTACCAGCACCCTTCGGCAATCCTGCTGTTCGTGCAGCTTGCCGGATTGCTGCTGTACCCGTTCATCGAGAACATGCCGGCCGGGCATCTGCTGCTCGGTGCCTTCGGCATTCTCGTGCTGTGCCTGTCGATCGCGATGGTGCACCGGACTGCCGGACGGGTCTGGATCAGCGCGGCCATCGCCATCGCGGTGGTGGCTCTCAAGACACCGTCGGCGATGCTCGGCTGGGACGCGCTGGTGGCATGGGAAGCGGCCCTCGAAGCACTGTTCTATTTCTATGCCGCATGGTGCCTGATTACCTACATGCTCGCCGACCAGCGCGCCACCACTGACGAGCTTTATGCGGCCGGGGCCACCTTCACCTTGCTGGCCTGGGCGTTCACCCACCTGTTCGTGCTCTGCCAGGCGCTGCAGCCGGGATGCTTTTCAGCGGGGAATCCGGATCAGGTCCGCAGCTGGACCGAACTGCTGTTCCTGAGCTTCGTGCTGCTTTCGAGCACGGGCATTGGCGAAATCATTCCGGCGACGAATCAGGCCCGTGCACTAGCAAGCCTGGAGATCTTCGTCGGCATCATGTACCTGGCGCTGATCGTCTCGCGCCTGATCGGCCTGACCTTGCTGTCCCGCGAGCGGCATTCCTGACCGGATGGCTGGTGAATGCGCCAGCGAGTGAGCACCACCAATCTGCCTGGCGCATGTGTGCCCATTTTGTGTGCCTGGGTGATGCAATGAGATACCTGGCCATCATCGCGGCTGCCTGCAGCCTGGTCGCCTGCGGCGGTGGTGGCGGCGGCAGCTGGGAGCCGGCGGCCGGGCCGGCGCTGCCCGGCGCACTGCCCCTGGACCAGCTGGTGTTCGATTCCGACCAGAGCGGGAATTTCGAGATTTATGCCATGCGCAGCGATGGCGGCGGCGTGGTCCGGCTGACCAATGATTCCGCCCATGACAGCTGGTGGCCACGCCTCGCACCGGATCGGCGCCGGATCGTCTTCGTGCGCACGCCGCGCGGGACGCACGACCTGGACTACTCCCAGGCAAGCATCTGGTCCATGGATGCGGATGGCCGCAACCTCACGCAGCTGCGAGCCGCCGGAGCTGACGGCTGGGCGCTGCAGGGACATCCCGAATGGTCGCCTGATGGCAGGCACCTGGTCCTGTTCGGCGGCAGCGGCGCAAATCCGCAGATCTACATCACGACCGATACCGGCGCAGTCACGCAGCGCGTGACGGATGGCACGGGTTTCTGGCTCGACCCGTCGTGGTCGCCCGACGGCCGGCAACTGGTGTTTGCCGGCTGCGAGGCCAGCGGTTGCGGTCTCGTTCCCGCCGGCTACGAAATCCATGTGACACCCGCCGACGGCACGGGCAGCCCCACGCGGCTGACCGCGGATTCACTTCGCGATCACGACCCGTATTTTTCCCCCGATGGCACACGCATTGCCTGGCTGACGGAGACGCAGCAGCCCTCCGCTGCTTATCCGGCAGGCGTGTGGAACATCCGGATGGCAGCCGCCGACGGCAGCAACCAGGTGCCGGTCACCAGCGATCTGGAGATCAACAGCAAGCCCGACTGGTCGAGTGACGGTTCGCTGATCTATTTCCACCGCCTCGAGTACGACGGCAACCCTGCCGGCTTCAATGTCTACCGGATACGCCCTGATGGCTCCGGATTGACGCTGCTCGCCAATTCCATGAGCAACAGCGAGTACCCGGACAACTAGACAGGTGCCCGGAAGAAACCCGGGACGCGAGCCTGAAGTGATCAGCTTCGTGTGACGGGATGCCCGGTACTGCGCCGTGTAACCATCAAGGCGGTGGCGCATGGAGTCAAAATCGGCTGTCTTGAAGGCCTCGCCGAGATAGATGTCTCCGGGGCTCCCATCAAGTATGTAGACCGGTTGCCGGCATCAGCTGCGCTGGGTGGCGATAGCCAGCGCAGCTCGTTCACCAGACTCCATCGCGGCTTCCATGCCGGATGAAAGTTCGGCGGTGTGCTCGCCGGCAAACAGCAGGCGGCCAACCGGCTTCGAGAAGATATTGCCAAAGCGGCGGATCTGCCCAGGCGCGCGGTGCGCGTAGGTTCCCCGCACCAGCGGGTCGCGCGTAAAGCTGCGCATGGCAGCGATGGCGACGCGTCCGTCCATGCTCGGCCGGAGCCGTATCAGCTCCTGCAGGACATACGCGCCGATTTCCGCGTCTGACCCGCCACGCGCGGAGAGATCCGCCGCCCCGGTACTGAAGATCCACAGGTGATGGCCCGCACCAGAGGGTGAAGGGTTGAGGAACCCGCGCTGCAGCGGCGAGTCGGTCCAGAGGTTTGGCGGCAGGCCATCGGCCTCCCAGTAGGGTTGCGTGACGTGAAACACCACGCTGGTCGCCGCACCATAGGGAATGTCCGTGATCGCCTCGGTCACCAGCGCCGGCAATGGCGGATCGAAGGCGACCTGGCGCAGAACGGGCAGCGGCAGCGTGCAGACGGCGAACGCGGCACGCACGCTGGTGCCGGAGGCGGTGCGCACCGTCACGCCGCGGGCATCCTGCTCGATGGCGACCACGGGCTGATTGAGCCGTACCACGCCTTCCTTCAGCGAACGGGCCATGGCTTCCGGCAGGCGGCTCATGCCGCCACGAACGTAACGGCGGGTCGGCTGCCTGGCCGCCATCGCGGCTGCCATGCCGAGAGCACCAACCTTGCTGTTGCGCAACCGCCAGAGCGCGGACTCCGCATCAAGCGAAGGCAGCTGCTGGCCAATGCCGATCAGCGGCAGCGCCGCTGCAGGCGCGCCGGCCTGGCGCAGATATTCGCCATAGGGGATATCGAGCGCGGCAAACTTCTCCTGCAACCAGGCGCCGGCATCGGGCAACGGGTTGGGCTGCGGCGCAAACCTCTGGCCGAGCGCGGCTGGCGCGACCGTACGCAGCTCGTTCTCGAGAGGATTGATGTCGAGCGTCGGCCACTCCGCAGCGGTAAACGTGCGACCGGCATAGTGATAGCTGTAACCCGAGGGCAAATCGGGCCAGGGCGCAAGCTCGACCTGCAGGCTTGCAGCGGTATCCAGCACACGTGCATAGAGGGCACCGATATCGGCAGCGCCGAGTTCGGGACTGCCGGGCGCATCGCTGCGCGTGTCCACCCGGCCCCCGACACGCGAACCTGCCTCGAGCACGATGACGCGCGCACCGGTGGCCTCCAGCACCCGGGCGGCATTCAGCCCGGACAGACCGGCCCCGATGACGACCACGTCCGTGCGCTCCTCGCGCGAACCGCAACCGCCGAGGGCGAATGCGCCCGCGACACCGAGAAATGTGCGCCGATCAAGCATGGTGAAGCGATACCTGTCCCGAATCGAAGTTTCAGGACATTAGTCGACCTCCCCCGCTCCTGGCAACGCCGTCCCCGTCAGCCGGCCGGGTGCAGCCCGAACGGCTCCTGAAGAGCGGTTCAGATCGCTTGTATTCCCCCTGCTCCATGGACCAGGAATCAGTCGCCCCTGATCCGCCGGGGCAGCGGGGCATCAGCCTTGATGGGAAATGGTGGACCAGTGAATTCGATGCAGGCAGGTCTGCCCAGCATGGCATTTAGGCCAGCCATCACTCGGCGGTGGCGAGCAGATTAGACGATTATGGTTGGTTCCAGCGAAATATCCAGCGTAATCGCGGTGTTTCAGGCGGCCGGTTGGGCTCTACTTGTTAGAGCCTCTTGCAAAGACGCTCTTGCAGTATCTACGTCGCGTAGCTACACTCCAGCTGTGTTCGTCTGGGATGAAGCCAAGCGGCGAGAGAATCTGCGGAAGCACAAGATCGATTTTGCGGATGCAGAAAGGATCTTCCGGGGCCTTACCTTCACGGTCGAGGACGATCGTGAGATTTACGGTGAACAGCGATTTCTTACGCTCGGACTGCTCGAAGACCAGGTGGTGTCGGTAACGCATACCGAGCGCGGTGAGACGATTCGGCTTATTTCAATTCGCAAGGCTACGAAACATGAAGCGCGTCTCTACTTCTCGCAAATCACGTACTGATCTGAAGAAACTGCGTCGCATGAGTGACGCCGACATCATTCGAGACGGTGATGCACCGGAATGGAACCCGGAAATGTTTGCCCGGGCGGTAGCTCGCAAGGGCCTCAAGCCCGTACCGAAGAAGGCTCTGCTGTCACTTCGCGTCGATGCGGATGTTGTCGCGTGGTTTCGGGCACAAGGCCCTGGTTACCAGTCGCGAATGAATGCCCTGCTGAGGGCGTATATGGAAGCGCATCAGTGAAAGGCTCTAGTCTATTTTGCTCCGCCGGCCGGTGAGCTCGGACGTCAAGCACTCCTGGATACGTCGCCGGAAACCGGTTAGTTAGGCCAAATCTCAGATGGCGCGGGAGACCCATGCCACCGCAGGGTTGGGGCAGCGCCTTTGAGGGGGCCGCCGGGGTCCAGCAGGCGAGCGCCCTACGCGGCTGATGCTCGTTGTGGAGGCACCCTACGCCAACTGTGCGTTGCTGCCCGAGGCCGCCGAACGCCCAGTGCTCCCGCCGCCGGCGACAACGCCCTCCCCGGCCGGACCTGCCTCATGCGCGCCGGAGAGCCACAGGTACACCGCGGGCAGGATCAGCAGCGTGAACAGCGTGCCGATCGCCATCCCGGAGACCAGCACGATGCCGATGCTGTTGCGCGCCGCCGCGCCGGGGCCGCTGACCAGCACCAGCGGCAGGTGGCCGAACA
>WYBE01000038.1 GCA_011526045.1 Nevskiales bacterium
CGCGCTCGGGTTTCGCCCGCGCTGCGCATCCTGCTGCGCGCGGCTCCACACGCCCGTTGCAACGCCCCCGCCAGCAGCCCTGTTGAGTTCACCGATGAGGTCGGGTCAGTGCGTGCGAACGCGCCGCAGAGCGCACGTCGGTGGTGGCCCGCTGTCCGGCGAGAGCACGTGTGGAGCCGGCTGCCAGGAGGGCAGCAGCCGGCGTAACCCGTAGCGACGAGCACAGGGACGTGCGAGGAGCGGCGCTCGGCGGGCAGCGGGGCACCACATCACCCGCAGCTGCCGGATGAGGACACACGCAGCTCCGCCAGCAGGCCCTGTGCGCGGGATCCGTGCGGCGACGTCGCAGGCGCCCCCGCAGATCGGCGATGAACCGGAACACTCTGCGCGGACTTGATCCGCGTCATCCATCCGGCTCCTGCTGCTTGCGGACCCGGCCCGCCGTTGAGTACTTTACCCGCCATGCGGACCCGAAGGGATGGGCGGGTGCGTTGCCAGGCCGGGCGCCGGCCGCTTCAATTCGAAACGGGGAGAATCATGCACGTCATGGCACGCACCGAAGGCCGCCTTGCGTCGAAGCGGGCGCCTTGGGCCAGCGCACTGGCCATCCTGATCCTCGGGCCGGCCGCAGCGCAGGCCCAGGATCGCATCGATGTCCTCATCGAGCAGCTGCAGCGCCAGAGCCAGGAAATCCAGCAACTGCGCAAGGAACTCGAAGAGTTGCGTGGCAAGGTGGAGCCGACCGCCGGGCAACCCAAGTACTACAAGGAAGACGGCGACGAGCCGCTGACGGGCTACGACAACCCCGGGCTGGAGCTCAGCGTCGCCGGGCAGGTGAACCAGGCCTACAACCTCGCGGACGACGGTGCCAACACGCGGAGTTACTTCGTCGACAACGACAACAGCAACAGCCGCATGCGACTGGCGGGTGTCGCCACCTTTGCCAACGGGCCACAAGCGGGCAGCACGCTGGAGATCGCCTTCAGCGGCAACAACTCCTTCGACGTCAGCCAGGACAACGAGCGGGCCGATGACTTCATGCAGACGCGCCGCGCCGAAGTCTGGGTGATGGACGAGCGCTACGGCCGCGTCATGTTCGGCCGCGGTTCCTCCGCTGCGGACAACACGGCAGAGTTCGACCTCTCTCTGGTCAGCGCACCGGTGATGCTGTCGGGAATCTCCTTCCCCATGGGCGGCCTGCAGTTCACCGACGGCACCGACCTGACCGGCGTCACCATCGGGGATGCCTTCTTCAATTTCGATGGGGACCGGATGAACCGGATCCGCTACGACACGCCGATGTTCGGGCCCATGCAGGTTTCGACCTCGGCCGGTTCGGACCAGCGCTTCGACGTGGCACTGACCTTCGGCGGCGACTACGACCACTGGACCGGCATGCAACTCGGCGGCTTCACCACGCTGGGCGCGATCGCGTACGCCGATCCCAACGTGCCCGGCGTCGACTCCCGCTGGTCCGGGTCCTGGTCGATGCTCCACAACGACACCGGCCTGAGCTTCACGGTGTCAGGCGGCCGCGACAGCGGCACGGACGGCGACAACCCCTACAACCTGTATGGCAAGATCGGCTGGGACACGCAGCTCACGCGCTTCGGCCCCACGGGCTTTGGCCTGGACTACACCTATACCGAGCACGTGACGGGCGACGGCGATCAGGGCGACTCCATCGGCGTCGCCGCGGTCCAGGTCTTCAGCAGCACCGGCATCGAGCTCTACAGCCAGTTGCGCCTGCTGAGCCTCGACCGGGCCATCGGCCCGGACTTCGACGATATCTGGGTGTTCACCGGCGGCACGCGGGTACGGTTCTGATGGGCCTGCGACTGCTGCTGGTGGTGCTGCTCTTCACGGCGGCCGCGTGCACCTCGCGGCCGCCGCAGCACGACCGCAGCGGCGAGACCCACTACAACCGTCGCGAACTGCAGGAGAGCCCCGGGCTGTTCACCGGCAAAACCGGCGAGTGGAAGGTCAGGCCCCGCCGGGCGGAGCCCGGCGCCAGCGACAGCGGCGACGAAGACTGTCCGGGCCGCGATTCCGATCAATGCGATAGCGAGCAGCGCCACTGAGCCGGCGCGCGGCGCTGCCGCGCGCTTCAGCCGCCGGTCATCGCGACCACCCAGGCCGCGATGACCGTGCCGCCCGCGAGCAGCCCCGCCAGCCCCTGTGCTAGTGCTCCGGCCGTCTGGCCGCGCTTCAGGCGCAGCAGCAACAGCCCGGCAACCGCCCCGGCGAGGAAGCCGGCCAGGTGCGCGACGATGTCGGTCTGCTGATCGCCGGTTCCCGTGTACGCCAGCAGCGCGACGGCGCCGACCACCGGCGAGGAGCGCCGCGCCCAGCCGAGCGCGTACCGGCGGGATAGCCCCCAGACGAATGCAGCCACCAGGCCAAGCGCCGCAAACACCGCGGTGGAGGCGCCGATGCTCCGGTGCGCACCGGACTGCACCAGCGCATTGAGCAGGTTGCCGGCCGCAGCCGACCATACGATCGCAAGCAGCGCCACGCCCGAGCCGAGGTACTGGCCGCAGAGGTACGTGAAGAACGCGCCGAAGAGCATGTTGCCCACCACATGCGCGACATCCCCGTGCAGGGTCAACGCGGTGATCGTGCGCCACCACTCGCCGGCTGTGACACGACCGGCGATCAACTGGCCCGTTTCGGTCCAGTCGATTCCCCAGCGATAACCGGCCTGGATGAGGTAGGCGACCAGCAACGCGATGACGAATCCGGCGGCACCGGCCATGCCGCGCGCGGCGGCGATGTCCGGCCAGGGCTCGATGTGACGGCGCGGATTTTCGTGCGCGTAGAGGCGCAACTGCTCCATGGCCAGCGGCACCAGCGCCGCCGGGACCAGCACATGGCAGCCATCGGGCTGCTCGGTCACGTGGTGCTCGATCTGCATGGCCTTCAGCACCAGCGCGCGTTCCTCGCACGGCCAGCGCATCACGGAGCGGAACACGCTGATCCACTCGCCGGGGGAAATGACTGTCGGGAACTCTGCCACGGAGCACTGCCCGGGCCGCTGGGCCCTGTGCGTCTTTTAGCTGCGCGCACCGCCAGTGGCAAGCCGCGCGGGGTGGGCACTCAGTGCGGGGCCGCGCCCTGTCTCGACAGGACCAGTTGCAGGCGATTGACGAGATCGCGCTCCACGTACGGCTTGACGAGATAGTCGGCGACGCTGTCGCGCATCGCGCGCACCGCGGTGGCGACATCGCCGAGCGCCGTCAGCACAACCGTGGGCGCCGTGATGTTGGCCTGGCGCAGGCGCGCGATCAGTTCCAGGCCGTTGATGCCGGGCAACTGGATCTCGGTGATGACGCAGGCGCGGGCGGGAAATGCAGCGAGATCGTCGAGCACTGCCTCGCCCGAGCGGAAGGTGCGGGTCCGGTATCCGGCCCGCTGCAGCAGAGCAGCGAGGCTCGCGCAGACCTGGCAGTCGCTGTCGACCACCATGACTGTGTACTCCTGCGGAGCGAACTGGGCAGCCATGAAAATAACGACGGTTCGCGCCGTGTCCTGCCAGCGGACGACGCGCAGATCCCCTTTGAAAAACCAGAAAAAAGTATCCGGAGGCCCGGCAGACGGGCCTATACGGACAACTACCTAAGATCGATGCGGACTTGCCACCGTGCCCGCCGGAAAACCGCCGGCAGGCCGCGTTGGAACGAGCGCCGGGCGTCGCGGCTCCGACGCGTGGAATCCGTCAGAACACCCGCACGTCGGGGATGTTGAACAGCGACTTCCACTCCCTGGCGATGAGCAGGTCCATCAGCTCGGAGGATTTGCCCGCCTGCTTTTTTTCCATCTCGAAGTGCAGCGTCACCAGCGCCTCGTCGACCTCCGGCCCGAAGAGATAGCGCAGGTACTCCATCGGGACGCGCGGCTCGTCCTCACGAATGTCGCCGCTCGCGTCGAAGGCCGGCGGCAGCATCGGCGGCACGTAGAAGACGTTCGGCTGCGTGCCGAACTCCGGATGCAGCGGCAGGGCAACCTTCCACTCGTGCACCAGCTTCCAGATCGGCCCACCGACGTCGTCCACGAAGCCGACGAATCGCAGCCGCCCGGGGCACTGGCGCGCACAGGCGGGCGCCACGCCCTGCTCGATCCGCGGAAAGCAGAAAATGCACTTCTGCGACTTTCCGGTCACGAAGTTGAAATAGACCTTGTTGTAGGGGCAGGCCTTGTTGCACTCGCGAAACCCCTGGCACTTGTCCTGGTCCACGAGCACGATGCCGTCGCGCTCGCGCTTGTAGATCGCGCGCACCGGGCAGGCCTCGAGGCAGGCGGGCTTCGTGCAGTGGTTGCACAGCCGCGGCAGGTAGAAATGGTAGTTGTTGGGGTACGTGCCCTGGCTCGTGTCTTCGTCCCAGTTGGCGCCCCGGCCGAGCGGCTTCTGCGGCGCGAGCACGCTCGCCTCGCCCTTGAAATACACCTGCTCGTGATTGAGCTCGACGACGTCCCCGTAATCCTCCTTCGGCAGGAGTGCGCCGGGTTTCAGCCGGCCGTGCTCCCAGCCGCCGCCGTGCTCCTCCCAGCCGCGCGGATACCCCGGGCCGGGCTTGGTCTCGACGTTGTTCCAGAGCATGTACTCCTGGCCCGGCTCGTCGGTCCACAGGGACTTGCAGGCAGCGGTGCAGGCCTGGCAGCCGATGCACTTGTTCAGGTCGATCACCATGGCGACCTGGTTACCCATGGCGGGGCTCCGCTTCGCCGGCGACGATCGTGCCGGCCTGCCAGGCGAGATCGGCTGCGAGGAAATCGCGCGTCGCCGCAACCACGCGGCAGTAGAGCGAGCCGGGCGCGAGCCGCTCCACCGCATCGGCCAGGCGCGGCACCCAGCGGGCCGGGTGACGCTCGGCGAAGTCGGCCTGGGCGAGCTGGTAGGACAGGCGATCGGCTGACTCGCGCGATTCGTGGTAACAGAGGAAGTGCATGAACTCGAGTTCGACGGAGAGGTGATCGGGCGCCCAGGCGTAGCGATCGGCCAGGCGGTAGCCGAAGTAGTCGTAGAAACGCACGAGATCCTCGCGCGTGCCGGCCTTCTGGCCCGTCATGAGATCCTCGCGGATCGGCGCCGGCGGGCCGTCGCTGCCGATTTCGAACAGGGCGCTGTACTGTCTTTTCAACTGCAGCAGGTCGGCCGCGGCGACCTCCTGCACCAGGGCGGCGCAGTCGAATGCGTACGGCAGGTCCGACCGCGCCGGTGGCGGGACGCCGGCGAGCGGATGTGTGTCCACATCGTGCGGCGAAGCGGTCAGCGCCGAGACCAGCGCATAGGCGCGACAGCGGGCGGCGGCCGTCGCTGCCGTCGCGCGGCCGGTTTCCTCCACGCGCCGCAGGGAGTGCGCCGAAGGCTGACCAGCGGCTGCGCTCATGCGGACCTCGCCGTTGCACGACGGCCCGCGGTGGCGCGGTCCGCTTTCTCGAAGTTGCAGGTGAAATCGCGGTAGGTCTGGTTCGGGGCGAAGGCGAGCGGCTTGTAGCCGAGATGCCCCCAGTCACCGGCCATCGTCGTCGGCTTGATGAGCCCGGCGGTCGGGATCACCGCGCTGAAGTTATGCCCGCCGGGGAACATCATCGGATCCCAGCCGTGGTACATGAACACCATGCCGGGCTGGATGCCGGCGCTCACGTGCGCCTGCGCGTAGAACTCGCCGGCCGGGTTGAACACCCGCAGCAGATCGCCGTCGGCGACGCCGCGCGCGGCCGCGTCGTCCGGATTGACGTAGATATCCGGCTCGCCGCGCTGGAGCGCCACCAGCAGCTTGTCGTCGCGCCACATGCTGTGGACGCCGTGGCGCGCGTGTCCCATGGTCATCTGCAGCGGGTAACCCTCGATGCGCAACGGGTCGCGGTGGCCGGGCAACTGCTCGTCGAACTCGATGAACCACTCGTGGTCGATGTAGAACTGCTGGCGGCCGGTGAACGTCTCATAGGGTTTCTTGTGCACCACGCTGCGCGCCACGTTGTCGTGGTACGGCGAGTCTTCGTGGTCCCAGATCGTGGACCCGGAGTGATCGACCCGGACGATGCCCTTCGCAGCCATTTCGGCAAAGGAGATCTTCGGTACTCCCGGGGTCGTGTTGATGATGTACTGGCAGACGTCTTTCACGTTCCTGATGCGCCCATCCATCGTGTAGTAATCCAGGGCACGCGTGTAGTCGCGCCGCACGGAGCGGCCGTCCACCTCGTCGCGCACCGGCGAGATGCCGCGCTCGCGCGCACGCCGCGCGATCGCCTCGATCAGCCTCCGGTTCGCCTCCCAGTCGTCCACCGACTCGCCGAGCGGCGGCACGGCGACATCGAGGACCTGCACGTACGGGATGCGCGACTGGAGCATGATATCGGCCCGCTCGTAGTGATGCGCGATCGGCAGGACGTAGTCGGCGTTGTGGGCGGTGACGCTCATGTCCGGCGTCAGCGCGACGATCATCTCCAGCTTGTCGAAGCCCTCGCGCCGCCAGCGGTTGCCCGACGCGCGCCAGTTGGCTGCGTTCTCGCCGGCAAAAAACGCCATGCGCCAGCCCTTGTCGCTGTAACTCGGGAACCAGTCCTCCTTGACGCTGTACTGGTAGCGCTCGTCGTACAGGTTGGCGAGCTGCTCCCCGTAGATCTCGCGGTTGAGCGCCTTCAGGTTCGCGTGGTCGTAGTCCCATGTGGTGCTCGAGATCATGCGCAGGGCGGGGCCGATATCGGCGAAGGCGAAGGCAGTCACGCCGCGCAGCTTCGGCGCGTTGCCGAACTGGATGCCGCTGCCCTCACCGCCGATGTTGCCCGTGAGCGAGAGCATGAGCAGCATCGCCCGCTGCAGCATATCGCCGTGCAGCCACTTGCAGGCGGAGTAGCCGGCATAAATCATCGCGGGCTGCGCCCCGGCGAAGAGGCGCGCCACCCGGCGGATCATTGCGGGACTCACCCCGGTGATCGCCGTCACCTTCTCCGGGGCGTGCTCGGCCGCCTTGTCCTTCAGCAGCTCGAACACCGTCGTGACTTCGACCTCCCCCTGCAGGGTCTGCACCTTCCACCGGCCCTCCAGCGCGGGTCGGATCGCGCCGAGCTCGAGCGTCTCGAACTTGCGCCGGTCGCGGCCGACCGGTGGATCGGCGAGCCCGGTGCCCGGCGCCACGACTGGCTGGCCGGTGGCCTCGTCCCACAGGTAGTAGACGTTTTCCCGCACGGCCAGCTTGCCGACGAGCGTGCGGTCCTCCTCGCGCAGGAACTCCTTCGTGTCGAGGCGCACCAGGAACGGCAGGTCGGTCTGCTCGCGGATGTACTCCGGCTTGTAGAGCTTTTCCTCCAGGATCACGTGGACCATCGCCATCGCGAGCGCGGTATCCGTCCCCGGCTTCGGGTGGACCCAGAGGTTGGAGTGCATGGCGGTCGGGGTGAACTCCGGGGAGATCGCGATGACCTGCGTGCCGTTGTACTTCGCCTCCCAGAAGAAATGCGCATCCGGGATCCTGGTCACCGCGGGATTGGCCATCCACACGAGGCAGCAGCGCGACTTGAAGACCGACGCCATGGTGTCGCCGGTGTACACCGCGCCGAGCGTCATGTAGACGCCGGTCGGCAGATCGCCCACGCCCGAATAGAACTCGGGCACCGTCACCCCGGTGATGTTCGCAAAGCGGGACAAGGCCGCGGAGGACGCGAGCTTGATCGACATCTGCGTGCCGCTGCCGTAGGACACGCACTCGGGCCCGTAGCGGCTGGCAAGGTCGAGGAATTTGTCGGCGATCTCCGTCGTCGCCTGCTCCCAGCTCACCCGCTGCCACCTGCCCTCGCCGCGCTTGCCCGCGCGCTTCATCGGGTACAGGACACGCTGCGGGCCGTACATGTACTTCGCGTGTCGCAGGCCCTTGTTGCAGCCACGCGGTCCGTAGTCCGGCACGTCGTCCCCGGAAGGCGCGTACATGCCCTGCTGCTCCTCGCGCCAGACGATGCCGTTCTTGATGTACACGTTGAAGGCGCAGGTGCCGGCGCAATTCGTGCCGTGGGTGCCATGGGTCACGCGGTCCCATGCCCACTTGTTGCGCATCAGGTCCTCCCAGCGCCGGTACGACGGCGTGGCGACCTCGGCGGCAGGCGCGTAGCGCAGCGCGAGGACCGCGCTGGAGGCCGCCAGGCCCTGGATCAACTTTCGTCTGTCGGTGCTAACTGGCATATTGGCTGCAGGCTACGCCAGCGCAGGCGCACCAGGCGTTGACAACGATCATCGCAGGATCGGGCGGCGCTGCGATGCTAGGGCCGGGCCCGCATGGTTGCAAGAATTCGCGCCCCGAGCATTTCGACATCACACACGCCACATGATCAGTTTCGAGACGGCAACCCGGATCATCCTGGACGCCACGGACGTGCTGCCGTCGCGCACCGTGCGCCTTGCCGACGCCTTCGGCACCGCGGTAGCCGAAGACATTCGCAGCACCAGTGCCGTGCCGTCGTTCGCAAACGCGGCAATGGACGGTTTCGCATTACGTAGCGCCGAAACCGCCGGGGCGAGCGCCGCGGCCGCCGTCACGCTGGAGATCGCCGGCAGCATTGCCGCCGGCCAGGCGCCGCCGGCCGCAACGCCACCCGGCACGGCGTGGGAGATCATGACCGGCGCGCCGCTGCCGGCCGATTGCGACGCCGTACTGCCGGTGGAGCAGGCCACGACGCGCACGCCCGGGACATCGCGCCGCGCGGTGCTGCTGCTGCGCGAACCCGTGGCCGCCGGACGCAACCGGCGCGACGCCGCGACGGATTTCGCCCCCGGGGATGTCATCCTGCGCGCCGGCCGGCGCGTGGATGCGCCGGCGATGATGGCCCTTGCGGCGGCCGGCTTCGATTCGCTGCCGGTGCGTTCGCCACCGCGCGTCGCGGTGCTGACGACCGGCAGTGAACTGACCAACGCAGGCGCTGCGGCGGCGATCGGCCTCATCCGTGACGCCAATGGCCCCTACCTCGCGGCCGCGCTCACTGCGCTCGGACTGCCGCTCGTCGCGCATCGCAGCGCCCCCGACGACCCGGAACGACTCGCGCGTGAACTGCTCGCCCTCGCGCCCGCGGCTGACCTGCTGCTGACCACCGGTGGGGTGTCCGCCGGGCGACTCGATTGCCTGCCCGAGGCGATCGGGCGCATCGGCGGCGAAGTCCTGTTTCACAAGGTCGCCATCAGGCCCGGCAAGCCGCTGCTCCTCGCGCGACTGCCACAGGGTGCGTTGCTCTTCTCGTTGCCGGGCAATCCGATGGCGGTCGCCGTCGGGCTGCGCTTCTTTGTGATCGCGGCAGTGCGCGCGCTGCTCGGCGATGCACCGGAGGTGCATACTCCGGCGCGGCTGCAGGCGGCGGTGCTGCGCCGGCCCGCGTTGACGTTTTTTGCGAAAGCACTGGTCAGGGTCGGCGCGGATGCCACCCTCACTGCGCAACTCCTCGCCGGGCAGGAATCTTTCCGGATCGCACCGCTGCTCACGGCGAATGGCTGGGCGATCATTCCGCCGGGTGATGGCGAGCTTGCTGCCGGGGAGATTGTCGAGGTGGCGCCGCTGCTGCCCGGCGCGTTTCCCGCTCGCGGCAACTGATCAATGCATCGTTCTGCGGTGTCGTGATCGCCTGGCGGGGGCGTGATGCAACCCGCGTTATTTGCCGTTTGTGTGCATGCAGGCTCCGCGCGGGACGCGCCTGCGCCGGGACGCTCGCTCCGTACATCCCTGTTCTGCGCTCGCTCGAGTTCGGCTTGCCGCTTCGCTCCTGCTGCGCCGGCCTCACACGCCCGTTGCAGCCCGTCCCGCCCGTAGCCGTGTCAGGCCGCCCCGTCGCGACAGCTCCGCGGTCGGGTCAACGATTACCGCGACTCGCGCCGCGCCCCCGCCGAACGGCGGAGACGCGGCGTCGCTCAATGGTCAGCGGAAGTTCAGGCGGGCTTTGCGACCCAGGCGCTGCACCAGCCGTTGGCGGCCACCAGCTTGCCGGGGAACGCGTTGCAGGGGAGCCAGTCCCCCGAGGAGCCCGCCGGCACCTGCGCACAGTTGGCGCAATGCTGCCCCGGCTTGAAATTCGGCGCCTTGGCCTTGTCTACCTTGGCGGCATCGTGCACATACATGAGGGCCTTGGCGACGGGGTCGTTCTCGTCGAGGTGCGGCTTGGCCTGCGCCACGGCGGCGCGGCTGGCGAAAATGGCGGTCACCGGCACCACCACAGCGGCGGCGCCCACGAAGTCCCTGCGCGTCATCGTCTTGTCGGTCATCGTCGTTCCTTCGGATTGATTGGCTGTATCGACATCGCCCGCGATCACGGCACGGGCGCCGGAAACGGCGCACATGCTACCAGCATGCACCCGGCCATTCATCTGCAGCCCCCGGTCCGCCAGCCACTGGGGCGCCGGCGCCCTCGTCAGGCGATCGTGTCACGATCGTGGCCGGGTTGCGGCCGGGCCAGCGGCGGCCAGGAGCGTGAGCGCTGCGAGCAGCACGGCCGCGCGTTCGCGCATGGCGAGACCCGACACCCGCAAACCGTGCGCTGCGGCGGGTCGAACCCTCCCGGGATACGAAAAGTTACAAAGCGTTACAAACCACTGCCGACGAACCCGCGGGCCGGATCGGGTACGCGTGGCGCTGCGGCGTGGCGCGATTTTTTTTGTAACGGCCGGCGGATGCGATGGCCATTCCAGGACAGGCCGACGCTCAGGCCCGGTGGTGCGGTTGCCCGCGGATCCCTACATTATTGATTCGGCATCGCCTGCGCCGGGCCGCCGCCTACGCGGGCCGCGCGCTGCGCCAGACACTGGAACATGGGCACGCGCCCCGGAACCGAATCATGAGTCTCGCTACCCGTTTGAATTCCCGGCCATGGCTGCTCGCCGGGCTCGTTGCTGCCGCCGTGGTGCTGTGGCTTGCCTCCGGCAGCATTGGTGGGCGGAGCGTCCCGGCCGGGCCCGGCCCCATCGGTGCAGAAACCCCACCGCCGGTCACGCGGGTGCAGGTCAGTGCCCAGCAAGCCAGGCCGATCACACGCACCATCAGCGTGTTCGGCCGCAGCGCGCCGGCGCGAACCGTGGATATCAAGGCCGAGACCAATGGTCGCGTCGACGGCATCGAGGCAGCGCGCGGGCAGCGGGTGGCACGCGGTACGGTCATGCTGCGGCTCGACCTGCGCGACCGCCAGGCACGGCTCGAACAGGCACAGGCGAACGTCGCGCAGTACCAGACCGCCCACGAGGGCCAGCTCGAGCTGAAAGCCAGGGGCTACGTCTCGGATACACAGCTCGCAGAAACGCTCGCCCAGCTCGAGGCAGCGAAGGCGGAACTGGTGCGGGCCCAGCTCGACCTCGGCTACATGCTGATCCGCGCGCCGTTCGATGGCGTCATCCAGGAGCGCAACGTCGAGGTCGGCGATTTCGTGCGCGCGGGCGATCCGGTGCTCACGTTCGTGGACAACACCCGGCTCATCGTGACCGGCAGCGTGGCCGAGCAGGACGCGCACTTCGTCGCCGTCGGCAACACCGCGACCGCGAAGCTGGTGACCGGCGAGCAGGCGCGCGGGCGCATCCGCTATATCGCACCCGTGGCCGACGAGGCCACCCGCACATTCACGGTGGAACTGGAGCTGCCGAACACAGACGGGCGGCTGCCTGCGGGCGTGACCGCCGAGATGCAGATCCCGGCCGGTGAAATGCTGGCGCAGAAGGTGTCCCCGGCCATCCTTTCGCTCGCGGCCGATGGGCGCATCGGCGTGATGACCGTCGATGCGCAGAACCGGGCCGTGTTCAACCCGGTGGACATCGCGCGTTCGGAGCCGGACGGAGTCTGGGTCACGGGGCTGCCCGAGTCGGCGCGCATCATCACCGTGGGCCAGGGCTACGTCTCGGCGGGCCAGCAGGTCGAGCCGGTGTTCGCGCAGAAGGACACCGCGCTGGCGGCCGACCGCGCCGCGCAGGAAGGCCGGCTGAAGTGAATGCGCTGATCGACCTGTGCGTCGAGCGCAGCCGCGCGGTCATGGTGGCGCTGCTGGTGATCCTGCTCGCCGGGGTGGCGACCTATCGCGCCATGCCGAAGGAAATGGAGCCCGATATCGAGTTCCCCTACGTCAGCGTGGACGTGGCGCTCGAGGGCGTCTCGGCCGAAGACGCCGAGCGGCTGCTGGTGCGCCCGATCGAGCAGCAGATCCGCAACGTCGAAGGCATCAAGGAGATGCTCGGTTCGGCAACGGAAGGCCGCGGCTCCGTGACGCTCGAGTTCGAGCCCGAGGTGAACATCGACCAGGCGCTGCAGGATGTCCGCGACCGCGTCGACCTCGCCCGGCCGGAGCTGCCCGCCGACGCCAAGGAGCCGCGGGTCTCCGAGGTCAAGTTTTCCCGCTTCGACCCCATGCTGGTCATCAACCTGCGCGGCGCCGTGCCGGAGCGCACCCTCAACCGCATCAGCCGCGCCGTGCGGGAACGCATTCTGAGCGTTGCCGGGGTTCTCGAGGTCAACCTGATCGGGATCCGCGAGGAGCTGCTGGAAATCACGGTCGACCCCGTGGCGATGGAAAGCTACGGCCTGTCGCCCGCCGACGTGCTGAATTTCGTCCAGCGCAACAACCGGCTGGTCGCGGCCGGCGCCATGCAGTCGGATACCGGGCGCTTCGCGATCAAGGTGCCCGGCGTCATCGAGAACGCCGAAGACGTGCTCGAACTGCCGATGAAGGTC
This sequence comes from Nevskiales bacterium, assembly GCA_011526045.1. Lineage (GTDB taxonomy): Bacteria > Pseudomonadota > Gammaproteobacteria > Steroidobacterales > QUBU01. Next base: position 12,681 of record WYBE01000038.1, read on the forward strand.
TCCGGCGATCGCGTCGTGCACTTCCGCGACATCGCCACGGTCCGGCGCACCTTCAAGGACGCCGAAAGCTACGCGCGCCTGAACGGCGAACCCGCGGTGGGCATGGAGGTGGTGCAGCGCACCGGCGCCAACATGCTCACCACCGTGGCAGCGGTGAAGAAGGTGCTGGAGGAAGCCGCCAGGGACCTGCCGCCGGGCGTATCGCTGGTCCTCTCGCGCGACAAGTCCGTCTACGTGCAGGAGAACGTCAGCCAGCTCGTCAACGACGTGAGCATCGCCGTCATCCTGGTCGTGATCGTGCTGATCGGCATCCTCGGGCTGCAGAACGCCCTGCTCGCCGGCATCACCATCCCGGCCTCGTTCGCCGCCGCCTTCCTGCTGCTCAACCTGTTCGGCTACACGCTGAACATGGTGGTGTTCTTCGGCCTGATCATGGCGGTCGGCATGGTCGTGGATGGCGCCATCGTGGTGGTCGAGCTCGCCGACCGGCGCATGGCCGAAGGGCTCGACCGCACGCGGGCCTATGCCGAGGCTGCCAAACGCATGGCCTGGCCGATCTTCTCGTCGATCGCGGCCACCATCGTCGCCTTCCTGCCGCTGGTGTTCTGGCCGGGGCTGATCGGCAACTTCCTCAAGACCCTGCCGATCGTGCTGATATTCACGCTGCTCGCCTCCCTGGTGATCGCGATGTTTTTCGTGCCGGCACTCGGCGCGCTGTTCGGACGCTCCGGCCATGCCAGCGAGGGTGCCCGCCTCGCCCTGGTGGCCGCCGAGTCCGGCGACCTCGACAGCATCGGCGGCTTGACCGGACGCTACCTGCGGGTCGTGCGCCGAGCCCTCGCCCGCCCGGGCCTCACCGTCGCCACGCTGTCCGGCGTACTCGTGGCGATCTACGTCGCCTACGGATTCCTCGGGCGTGGGCTCAGCATGTTCCCGTCGGTGGATCCGCAGCAGGGCAGCGTCGACATCCGCGCACGCGGCGATCTCTCGACGATGGAGAAGGACCGCCTGGTGCGCCAGGTCGAGCAACGCATCTACGGGGTCGAGGGCATCGAGTCGATCTACGTGCGCAGCGGCACGGCCAACCGTGGCGCCGCGTCCGACCAGATCGGCTCCATACGCCTGAATTTCGCGGACTGGCGCACGCGCCCACCGGCAACCGAGATCATGCGCGAGATCCAGGAGCGCACGGCCGGCATTGCCGGACTCGTGGTCGAACCGCGCCTGCCGCGGGAGGGCCCGCAGCAGGGCAAGCCGATCAGCATCGAGGCCTCCTCGCCCTCCCTCGATGCCCTGAAGGATGCCGTGGACAAGATCCGCGGCATCGTGGCTGCCGTTCCCGGCGTCTACAATGCCGAGGACACCCGCCCGCTGCCCGGCATCGAGTGGCGGCTGAAGGTCAACCGCGCCGAGGCCGCCCGCTTCGGCGCCGACGTGAGCCTCGTCGGCAACATCATCCAGCTCGTCACCAACGGCATCAAGGTCGGCACCTTCCGGCCCGATGACTCCGATGTCGAGATCGACATCCGCGTGCGCTTTCCCTCCGACGAGCGCAGTCTCGACCGGCTCGCCGACCTGCGCATCCCGACGCAGGCGGGCAACGTGCCGATCGGCACCTTCGTCAGTCGCGAGCCGGCGGAGGCCACCCGCACCATCATGCGCACCGACACGCGCCGCACGATGCTCGTGCAGGCCGACCTGGAGAAAGGCCGGCAGATTCAACCCATCATCGATGCGGTCACCGCCGCGCTGCCCACGCTGGGACTCGACCCGAGCGTGCAGATCCGGTTCAAGGGCGGCGCGCAGGAGCAGCAGGAGACGGCCAACTTCCTCGCGCTGGCCTTCCTGGTCGGGCTCGGCCTGATCGCACTGATCCTGGTGGCGGAGTTCAACAGCCTGTTCCAGCCGCTGCTGGTGCTGACCGCGGTGCTGTTTTCCACCGGCGGCGTGCTGCTCGGCCTGATGATCACGCGCCAGCCGTTCAGCCTCGTCAACTGTGGCATTGGCACCATCGCGCTCGCCGGCATCATTGTGAACAACAACATCGTGCTGATCGACACCTTCAACAAACTGCGCGAATCCGGCATGGAACTGCAGGAAGCCATCCTGCGCACCTGCGTCCTGCGGGTGCGCCCGGTGCTCCTGACCAAGGTGGTCATGATCCTCGGCATGCTGCCGATGGCAATGAAGCTGAATATCGTGCTGACCGACCGGCAGGTCTTTTTCGGCGGGCCAGGCACGGCGTGGTGGTCGCAGATGGCCGCGGTGATCATCGGCGGGCTGATCTTCGCCTCGGTGCTGACGCTGGTGCTGACGCCGAGCATTCTCCTCATCCAGGAGCGCATGCTGGATGGCCTGCGCCGCCGACGCGCGGCACGACACACCGCCGGCGCGGAAGAAAAGCACTCGGCCGCGTAGTAGATTGGGTGCATGGCGCCGCCCGGCGCGATGCGTGGCGCCGGATAGCACCCTGTAGGAGCGACGCGAGTCGCGACCACCGCAACGTTTCCCGCTGCGGCACGACGGGTCGGCGCCGACGCTCCGTCGCGGCTTGCGCCGCTCCTACACCGCTGCGTTCGCCGCGATCGTTGGTCGGCACCCTGTAGGAGCGACGCGAGTCGCGACCACCGCAACGTTTCCCGCTGCGGCACGACTGGTCGGCGCTGCAGCTCCGTCGCGGCTTGCGCCGATCCAACGGGGCTTCGTTCACCGCGAGCGTTGGTCGCCACCCTTTAGGAGCGACGCGAGGCGCGACCACCGCAACGTTTCCCGCTGCGGCACGACTGGTCGGC
>WYBE01000002.1 GCA_011526045.1 Nevskiales bacterium
TGGAGCCGGCTGCCAGGAAGGCAGCAGCCGGCGTAACCCGTAGCGACGAGCACAGGGACGTGCGAGGCGCGGCGCTCGCCGGACAGCGGGCCACCACCACTCGCGCGAGCCGGGTGCGGACAGCTCCGCCAGTGGATTCCGCAAGGGACCAACGTTTCGACTTCGCAGGCGCCCCCGCAGATCGGCGCAGCACCGATTACAAACCCGGGCCAGTCACCGATGCCCGGCACTGCGGCCACGATACGTGGCCTTGACGGCGTGCGGTCGTGCGTCTGGCCGCCGGATCCGGTGGCAACGATCGGTTCCGGCCAGCACGCGCTGAGCTATCATCGACGCGTCACGTAGCAGGGCAGCCATGCGACGCAGCGTCATCGACAAGATCTGGGCCGAACACGAGGTCGCCGACCTGGGCGACGGCAGCAGCCTGCTGTACGTGGATCGCGTATTCCTGCACGAGCGCACCGGCAGCGTCGCGCTCAAGGAGCTGGCCGCCGCGCACCGCCGCGTGCGCAACCCGGAGCAGGTCTTCTGCACGATGGATCACATCGTCGACACCTTCCGGGGGCGCAACGACCACACCCGCGTGCCGGGCGGAATCGAGTTCATCACCCAGACCCGCGAAGCCGCCCGCGCTGCCGGCATCAACCTCTTCGACCTCGGCGACGACCGGCAGGGCATCGTGCACGTCGTCTCCCCCGAGCAGGGCATTGCGCTGCCCGGCGTGACCCTGGTGTGCCCGGACAGCCACACCTGCACGCTCGGCGGCATCGGCGCGCTCGCCTGGGGCATCGGCTCCACCGAGGCCGAGCACGCGCTCGCCACCAAGACCCTGGTGGTCAAGCGGCCGAAGTCCATGCGCGTGAGCTTCGACGGATTATTGCCCGCGGGCGTCAGCGCAAAGGACATGATCCTGCGTCTCATCGGCGAGCATTCAGCGTCCGGCGGCGTCGGCTACGCAATCGAGTTTGCGGGCAGCGCCGTGCAGGCGCTCGCCGTCGAGGCACGCCTGACCTTGTGCAACATGGGCGTCGAGTTCGGCGCCTGGACCGTGATCGTCGCCCCGGACGACCAGGTCTTCGACTACGTGCGGGGCCGGCCGTTCGCCCCGCAGGGCGCCGTGCTCGAGCAGGCCATCGAGCACTGGCGCACGCTGCGCACCGACGACGACGCCCGCTTCGATCGCGAGATCGCCATCCCCTGCGCGAGTCTCCCGCCGCAGGTCACCTGGGGCACCAGCCCGCAACACGGCACCGGCATCGACGGCGTCGTGCCCGATCCGGCCCGGGAACCGGACGCCAACCGGCGCCAGTCCATGGAACGGGCGCTGGAGTACATGGCGCTCGAGCCCGGCACGCGGCTCGACACCATCCCCATCCAGGCCGCCTTCATCGGCTCCTGCACCAACAGCCGGCTCTCCGACCTGCGCCTCGCCGCGGGCATACTCCGCGGCCGCCATGTCGCCCCCGGCATCCGGGCGATCTGCGTACCCGGCTCGACCCAGGTGAAACTCGCCGCCGAGCGCGAGGGCATCGACCGGGCGTTCACCGACGCCGGTTTCGAGTGGCGCGAATCCGGCTGCTCCATGTGCTTTTACGCCGGTGGCGAAAGCTTCGGGCACGAGCAACGCGTGGTGTCGAGCACCAATCGCAACTTCGAGAACCGCCAGGGCCCGCGCACCCGCACGCACCTCGCCAGCCCGGCAACCGTCGCGGCCTCCGCGATCGCCGGACGGCTCGCGGATGCCCGCGAGTTCGCGCGCTGATGCGGTCGGGCGCAAAGCGCTCACTCCGGCTGTCGCTTGGGGCCGATTGGTCCGACGAGGCTTGTAAACGCTCACGCGTCTGAGCAGGTCGCAGCCCCAAAGAGACCAAAGTTGTCCTTCGGACCGTGGCCGCCCATACCCTGACCTGCTAGCCGATTTTCGGGCCAGCTGATTCTTGAGAGGATGGCTTCCAGGGTCAAGGGAGGAAGCCATGAAGAGGACCCGATTCAGCGAAGAGCAGATGGTGAAGATCCTGCGCAATAAGCCAAACCCGGCACCGTTTACCCACGCCGCCCGGCCGCACACCGCACACGGCGGCACGCGGTAGGAGCGACGGCAGTCGCGATCTTGGGTCGCGGCTCGCGCCGCTCCTACTCTATGAGCGTGCGGATGACGCGCGGGCCGGCAGCGGCGCCATCCTCCGTGCTGGTGCGCCGCAGGCTACGGTCGTCACCAACCGCCCGTGCCGCGGACTGAACAATAAGAGCCTGCACCGGGCCAAGGCGATGCCCACACGGCTGATTCTGCTAATGTACCGGCAGCGGCTGCTGCCTGCGCAGGCTCGGCATTTTTCGGAGCGTGCCGACGGCCCCCGCTTGCTGCGCTCGCTTGCGACGTTTCCGCGGAGACGCGCTTTTCCCATCGTGGTAGCGCCAGGCGGCCCCGGGCTTCCGACCTCAGCACCGGTTTTCGCGAGGCTTCCTGACGCTGAACAGGACGGATATGGACAAATTCACGACCCTCACCGCCATCGCCGCGCCGCTGCTGCGGATCAACGTCGATACCGATGCGATCATCCCGAGCCGCGAGATGAAGAAGGTCGCGAAAACCGGTCTTGCCGACGGGCTGTTCGCGGGCTGGCGCTACCGCACCCCGGGCAGCCGCGACGAGAACCCGGAATTCGTGCTCAACCAGGAGCCCTACCGCCGGGCGCAGATCCTGCTGACGGGCACGAATTTCGGTTGCGGCTCCTCGCGCGAGCATGCGGTGTGGGCGCTGCACGAGTGGGGCATACGCGCGATCATCGCACCGAGCTTCGGCGCGATCTTCCAGGGCAACTGCGTCCGCAACGGGATTCTCCCGGTGGTGCTGGACAACAGCGTGGTGGAGTCACTGGCCGCCGCGGTGCAAAGCGACCCGGCGCGCAACCTGCTCACCGTCAACCTCGAGGCCTGCACCGTGACCCCACCCGGCGGCACAGCGCATGCGTTCGACATCCCGCCGGCCGATCGCGAGATGCTGCTCGAGGGTCTGGACGCGATCGCACTGACGATGAAGCGCGACGACGAGATCCTGGCCTTTCAGGCCCGCGACCGCCTGCGCCGTCCCTGGGTTTATCTGCAGCCCGCGCAGGGCCAGCCGGCGGCGAGACCCGGGAAGGGGCAGAGTCCCACGCACCAACCGTAACCGTCGCGGCGCAGCGCTTCAGTCGGCGCCGGTCGCAGGCGCCGGCAGGCGGCTCGGGAAGTCCGCCATCAGCAGCGTCACTGCCCGGTCGATCGCCGGCCCGGGGTTCTTCATGGATTCCTTCTTGATGCGCCCCTCGCCCACCGACTGCCAGACCAGCGCCTTGCGCTTCGTGTCCACCACATCGATGTTCAGCGTGCCCTGCCGGTAATTCGTCGTCTGGATTTCCTGCGGGTAGCCGCCCCACACCCCATAAGAGCGGTAGCCGTAATAGCCGTAGCCCACTCCGGCCGACGGCGTACTGCGGATTTCCGTCCGCTCCTCGATATTCAGCTGGAAGTTCAACAGCAGATCGGGGTTCGTCTCATCGTAGCGGTAGCCGCGCTGCTCCATCTCCCGCCGGGCCGCCTCTTTCAGGCGGCTGGTCACGAGGGTCGAATACCCTGCCTTGTCCGTGGCGAGCGGGCTGAAGAACGCGAAGCTGCCGTAGTCCGTGATGCGTACGGCGGGGTCTGCGTCCACGCGCACATCCGGCCCGGAGGCACACCCGGCTGCAACGATGGCCAAAAGAATCAGCCACGGTGCATGAATTGACGTTAAACGCATGAGATAACCCCCCGTATTCATTCGTTTTTATTGTTAGCCGCACTCACTCGGCCCCGACCACGCCGGCGCTGATCAGCGCGCTGATCTCGCTCGTCGAATAACCGGCCTGCGCCAGGATCTCGCGCGAATGCTGGCCGGCCCGCGGCACGTCGAGGCGCACACCGAAACGCTGCCCGTCCATGGCCAGCGGCAGCGCTGGCAGCTTGGTCTTCGCGCCCTTGCGCTCCCCGTCGGTCACGGTGATGGGCAGCAGGCCGCCACCGGCTGCCAGATGCGGATCCTCGAACAATTGTTCCGGCTTGGTGATCGGGGCAAACGGCAGGCCGGTTTTCTCGAGCTTGTCCATCAGCTGCTGCTTGGTGAGCTGGCGGAACGTGTCACGGATGACCGGCAGGATCCGCTCCTTGTGCGTCACCCGATCGGTGTTGGTGTCGAGCGAGCGATCGGCCGCGAATGCCTTGAGATCGAACGCGTCGCACAGCAGCTTCCATTGTTTGTCGCTGACGACGCCGACGAACACCTGCTCGCCGTCACTGGTGTCGAACACCTGGTAGATCGCCCAGGCCGACACGCGCACCGGCATCGGCGCGGCGGGCTGGCCGGTGACGGCGAACTGCGCCATATGCTGGCCCACCAGGAATGCGGTGCTCTCGAACAGCGAGGCGACCACGTACTGCCCCCGGCCCGTCGTCACCCGCTGGAACAGCGCGGCAATCACGCCGAGCGCGCCGAACATGCCCCCCTGCACGTCGATCACCGACGTGCCGGCCCGCAGCGGCTTGCCCGGTGGCCCGGTCATGTACGCGAGGCCGCCCATCATCTGCGCGACCTCGTCGAGTGCGGTGCGCTCCTCGTAGGGGCCGCTCAGGAAACCCTTCTCGGAACAATAGATCAGGCGCGGATTGCGGCGGCTGAGTGTCTCGTAGCCGAAGCCGAGCCGGTCCATCGTGCCCGGTCGAAAGTTCTCGATGACGACATCCGCCTGGTCGATGAGGCGCAGCACGGCCGCGCGGCCCGCCTCGGCCTTGAGATCCACGCAGAGGCTGCGCTTGTTGCGGTTGTACATCGGAAAGTACCCGGCACCGGAGCCGGGCAGTCGCCGGGTGCTGTCGCCTTCCGCCGGTTCGATCTTGACGACATCCGCGCCGAGGTCGGCCAGCATCAGGCCGGCCGCCGGGCCCATGACCATGTGCGTGAACTCGATGACCCGCACGCCGGCGAGGGGTAGATGCTGCTGTCCTGCCATGAGATGCCTCTGTCGCTGCGCGGTGTCGCCGGGCGCCGGATGCGGCGCCTGCGGGCCTCACGGGGCCGGCACCGCGCGGGGCCGTGGATTATGGCCCACTCGCCCCCATATAGAATAGAGTGCCGCGACCCGAAGGAACGAGTTATGCCGGAAACCAATGACCGCGACGTCCTGGTGAGTGAAGTAGGCCCGCGCGACGGCCTGCAGAGCATCAAGGCCATCATGCCGACGGCTGCAAAGAAGGCCTGGATCGCCGCGGAAGCTGCCGCCGGCGTGCGCGAGATCGAAGTCTGCTCTTTCGTGCCGGCGAAACTTCTGCCGCAGATGGCGGACGCGGCTGAAGTGGTGCGCTACGCGCGCACCCTGCCCGGGCTCACGGTCGTCGCGCTGGTGCCGAATTTCAAGGGAGCGCAGAACGCCATCGCGGCCGGCGCCCACAAGATCGCCTTGCCGCTGTCGGCCAGCGAGACACACAGCCAGGCCAATCTGCGCCGCAGTCACGCCCAGGTGATCGACGAGGTGCGCCAGATTGCTGAGCACATCCGCTCGCTGCCGCCCGGCGAACGCCCCGGCTTCGAGGGCAACGTCGCCACGGCCTTCGGCTGCACGCTCGAGGGCGCCGTCCCCGAGCAGAAGGTGGTGGAACTCGCGCGCCGGCTGCTCGACGCCGGCGTGGACGAGGTCGGGCTCTCCGACACGACCGGATACGCCAACCCGCAGCAGTTGCGCCGCCTGATCCGGCTGGTACGCGTGGAGATCGGCGTGGACCGGCTGGCCAGCATTCACCTGCACAATACCCGCGGCCTCGGCCTCGCCAACGCACTCGCCGCGCTGGAGGAAGGCATCACGACCCTCGACAGCTCGCTCGGCGGGCTTGGCGGCTGCCCCTATGCGCCGGGCGCGAGCGGCAACATCGTCACCGAGGACCTCGTGTTCATGCTGGACTCGATGGGGCTGCGCACCGGCATCGACCTGGCGAAGCTGCTCGAAGTGCGAACCATCCTGCGCGATGCCCTGCCCGGGGAGTCGCTCTACGGGTTTACGCCGGAGGCAGGGCTGCCGAAGGGCTACTCGGCCGGCGGCTGGGGCGTTGGCGCGGCGGCGTAGCGTCGGGTTGCGATGGGTGTTGCGGTGGTCGCGACTCACGTCGCTCCTACAGGGCGCTGTCCGACCGCGGCGCCGAACGAAGCCGTGTAGGAGCGGCGCCAGCCGCGACAGATGACGCCGCGGCGCTGAACGAAGCGCCGAACGAAGCGGTGTAGGAGCGGCGGCAGCCGCGACAGATGACGCCGCGGCGCCGAACGAAGCCGTGTAGGAGCGGCGCCAGCCGCGACAGATGACGCCGCGGCGCTGAACGAAGCCGTGTAGGAGCGGCGCCAGCCGCGACAGATGACGCCGCGGCGCCGAACGAAGCGCTGAACGAAGCCGTGTAGGAGCGGCGCCAGCCGCGACAGATGACGCCGCGGCGCCGAACGAAGCGCCGAACGAAGCCGTGTAGGAGCGGCGCCAGCCGCGACAGATAACGCCGCGGCGCCGAACGAAGCCGTGTAGGAGCGGCGCCAGCCGCGACAGATGACGCCGCGGCGCCGAACGAAGCCGTGTAGGAGCGGCGCCAGCCGCGACAGATGACGCCGCGGCGCTGAACGAAGCCCTGCAGGAGGGGCTTTAGCCCCGGCCGCCGCTGCCACCCGGCTCAGTACTTGAAGTTCATATCGAGCTGCAGGCGGTTGTAGTCCAGTTCGTTGCCGGTGCTCGCACCGATCTCGTTGACGAAGTACGTGAATGCCATGTTGACCTTGTCGGTCAGGGCATAAGCACCACGGAAGACGTGCCCGCTATTGTCGGTGCCGCCGCCGCCGAAGTCCGAGTCAGTCCACAGGCCGAACACCGCGTCCGCCTCCAGGTCCTGGTAGGTGTAGACCGCCTCCCAGGTCCCTCTCGGCCCGACGCTGCCGAACTGCGCGCCGGCCGCCCAGCCGGTGTCGAAATCGCCGGCGTCGGTATTCTTCACGTAGTCGACGAACAGCATCGCCGGCTGCCCGAGCAAGCGTAGCGCGAGTTCGGCAAAGCCCTGAATGGTGTCGTAGTCGTACGCGTAGCGCCCGTCCACCACCGTATTGCCGAGAAAGTCGGCGTCGAAGAACGGACCCTTGCCCGCGCTGTTGATCGAAAAGTATCCGGTCCCCGCGGTGAGCTTCAGGTCGTCATCGAAAGGCCACGCCACGCCCATCTGGCCGCCGGCACCGTAAGCCTTGGAGCGCGTGCTGGCACTGTCGCTCTCCACCCAGGTACCCATCGCATTCGCAAAGAAGACACCGTTCCCGTAGCTCAGCGCCAGCCCCTCCGGGTTGAGATCACTGTCCCACATGAGGTGATGTTTGCCCGGCCTATACAGGTTGTTCTTGAACTTGCCGCCGATGGCATTGAGGCCCTCGGCCGCCTGCCAGTTGAAGTAAGCGAGATCGAGGAAAATGTCCTTGCGCGATCCGCCGTTGCCGATGGTCTGGTTGCTCGACACGGGATCGCCATCTTCGCTGGTCGCCAGGCCGAACCCCAGCTCGAGGCCTTCCTGCGGCGTGGCGATGATGGCCGCGCGGGCCCGGATGCGGTTGCGGTTGCGGTCATCCACGTTCTCTTTGTCGATGTTCTCGTATCGGCCACGCAGGTCGCCACGAAAACTGACTTTGTCGGCCGACGCCGTAGTCGGCGCGGACACGACAGGCGCAGGTGTCGCCGCCAGTTGTGCGGACTTCGCCTTCTCAGTCGCGAGTTCCTGCTCGATGGCGCTCAGCTTCTGGACGAGCACGGCGACACTGTCCTTGAGCGCCTGGAACTCGGCGTCGCTGACCGCCGCCGGGCTCATCGGGCTCGCGAGCGCGAGCCCGGCCGCCAGCGCGAGCTGCTTGCACTTCTTCATGGCTTCTCCTTGGGTCGGTGATCGGGGCGCAGTGTGTTTTGCGAAAGTTACGCGAATGTGACAGCAGCGTATGGCTCGACTGCCATCGACGTGGACGCGAGGCTGCGGCTGGGGCGATCCGGCAAGCGGTACTGCCGGGCGCTACGCCGCAGACCTCAACCGAATCGGCCGGTGACGTAGTCCTCGGTCAATCTGTGGCCCGGATTGGTGAAGATCCTGTTGGTCGGGCAGGCCTCTATTACAAACACCTTACGCAAGCGACGCCACCCCGGCGTGGAGCAGGCTGCCGCCGGATGGAGCGCAGTGCGGCGGCTGCGCGTCAGGCGTGGGAACCAAGCCGGACCACAGTATTGTCGCCCGGCAGGCGCCGACGGAAGATCTGCGCTCCCATCGCGAGCGCCTCATCCGCGAAGTGCCCCTTGGCGAGGCGAACGGCGTTTCGCATGGAACGCAGGTGCACGTCGATGTTCAACGCGTCGTGCTGGCGGCGCAGGAGATCCTCCAGGACGACGAGATCGTGATGGCGGCCGAGGCTGCCAGCCAGCGCATCGAGTCGTGCGCTGCTGTCCGATGCCCGGCGTGGCCGCATATCGCGCTGCAGCCGCGCCTGGTGCAGAACGTACTTGACCTGTTTGCGCCAGGCGTGGAAATCCCCATCCGCGCCGCTGCGCCGGACGCGATCGAGCGCGGCGACACAGCTCTCGATACTGGCGTCGGCACCGCGCCGGAGGTGTTTGCGGCGGATCTGGCCGAGCGGCAGGTCGCGAATGCGTTTGGCTGCGATACCGAGCGCCGCACACGCCGCCTCGATACGCCCGCCGAGGTCGTGCGCTTCGCACTCGCGCTCGCGCACAGCACGCTGCTCCAGCCCGCTGCGCATCATGCGGAGGGAGTCCTGCGCCAGCGGGCCGGAAACGCGTCCTTCCAGCAGTCCCAATGCGTCGATCACCGCCTCGGAATCGCGTGCACAGGCCAGGCTGCGGCCGAGGTCGCGGTAGAAGGAGTTTTCGACACGATAGACGTACGGAGCACCCGGGCGCAGCAACCGCAACAGGGCGCGAATACGCTTGAAAACCTGGCGTGCCTGGTGAACGCTCTCGCGGGGATGCTCCTGCCAGCCACGCAGCAGACCGAGCGCGCGCCGGTTCTGCTCGGCGAGAATGCGGCGCAATTCCGCATCGACAGGTTCCTTGCGCCTGATCAGGTATGCCATCAGTACCTCGCTGCAATCGACCGATGCCGGTCCGCGCGATCCGGCCAGCGGCGAACCGCACCGCCGCCCCACGCCGCTGCCGCAACCGGCCGCGGAATCCACAGCAACAAACCGGCTCGCATGTCGGCTGCTGCTGCGGCTAGATTACCGGCTTGCCATCGGCGTCGCCCCGGCACCGCCGGTCAGCCATGCAGCACCGGTCCGGCAGTCTAGCAGATATAAAATGAGAAAAATTCTGTATCACATTGTTATTTATTATATTTTTTTAACCATACCTTCACCACGGAACGGCCTGCCCCACCGGCAGGCCGCCGGCTGCCGAAGGCGCGCGCGCGTTGCGTCGTGGCGGGGCTCGCGCCCGGTGGCGGCGCAGCGGTTGTCCATCCCGCCTGACATTCTTGCGGCAATCCTGTGAGCGCCACGGCCGGCCGCGGTGTGTCGCTCGCCTGGATCGCGCTGGCCGCGGGGCTGCTGCCGTTCGTCGTCGTGCACCTGTGTTACTTCATCTCGGTGCAGGCCGACATCGTTCCCGGCTGCATCCCCTACTTCAGCGGCTGCACCTCGATCAGCGCAGCGGGCCGGCACGGGGTCGCCTATTTCCTGTTCAAGGCCGGGATGATTCCCGCCGCCGTGCTGCTCGCAGCCTACTGGGCACTTTGCCGGCGCTGGTTGCTCGCCATCGGGCACGCGGATTCGACCGCGATGCGCGCCATGGCCGCGCTCGGCGTGATCGCCGCCGGGTTCCTGATCCTGTACGCGGTATTCCTGGGCTCGAAGGGAGAGGCCTATGACCTGATGCGCCGCTACGGAGTCACCGTGTATTTCTCGTTCAGCGCGCTGGCGCAGATGGTCCTGCTGCGCGAACTGACCCGGCCCGGGCTCCCGGCCATACGCCTGCTGCCGCGCCGGGTCATCCGCGGCAAGCTGCTGGTCGTTGCCATCCTGCTCGGCGTCGGGCTGCTCAGCATTCCCGTGAACAATTTCGCGCCGGACCGCGACCGCGCGCAGAACGTGATCGAGTGGCTGTTCGCCCTCGTGATGTGCAGCTACTACCTGCTGAGCTGGTGGGGCTGGCGGGCGAGCGGCTTTCGTGCCCGCTTCAGCGTGGCCGCCGGCCGCAGCGGTACCTGACGCGTGGATCCGCGCCAGGCACCGCGCGGGGGAATCACTGTGCGGCGGTCGCCGATTCCTGCTGGATGAACGCGATAACGTTGGCGCGATCCTGCGGGTTCTTGATGCCCATGAATACCATCTTGTTGCCCGGCAGGAACTCGCTCGGCTTCTCCAGCCAATGGTCGATGTCCTCGACCGTCCAGACCTTGCCGGAGTTCCTGACCGCGTCGGAGTAATCGAAGCCTTCGACGCTGCCGGCTTTGCGGCCGACGACGCCATACAGCGTCGGGCCGATCTTGCCCGGCTCTGACTTTGGCGCAAGGCTATGGCAGGCGCGGCACTGCAGGAACAGCGTCTTGCCTTTCTTCAGGTCAGCGGCTGCGATCATCCCGGCGAGATCGCCAGTGGCCGGCTGCGCCGCCGCGGTCTCTGCCGGTGCGGCTGCCGGCGTGCCCGCCGGCGCCTCGGCCGGTGCGGCGGGTGCGGCCGGCGGCGGGCTTGCGGCAGGTGCCGCGCTCCCGGCGGCCGGCGGCTTGCCGCCGCCACCGCAGCCCGTCACACCGAACAGCGATGCCGCTGCAAGAGCAATGAAAAGTCGTCCAAGACGCATGTCAGGTCCTTTCGCGTGGAGTTGACTGAGGGTTGACTGGATCAGGGCAAACCGCGCCTCAGCCCGGCAGCGCGGTGAATGGCGCGGCGGATCCGTGGATAGGTGCCGCAGCGACAGATGTTGGTAATCGAGCGGTTGATCGTCTCATCATCAGGCTCGGGGTGCTCATCGAGAAACGCCGCGACTGCCATGATCATGCCCGGCTGGCAGTAACCGCACTGCGGCACCTGCTCGTCGATCCAGGCCTGCTGGACCGGGTGCAGGTTCTCGAGGCTCCCGATACCTTCGATCGTCGTGATCTCGCGCCCGGCGATACCGGCAACGGGCACCACGCAGGAGCGCACCGCCTGGCCGTCGATGTGCACGGTGCACGCGCCGCAGACGGCGATGCCGCAGCCATACTTCGTGCCGGTAAACCCGAGCGTATCGCGCAGGACCCAGAGCAGCGGCATCTCGTCCGGCACGTCCGCGCTGACGTCCTTGCCATTGAGGCGAAACTTCACCATGTGCGTAGTTTAGCGCCGAAAGCCGCCCGGAAAAAATTCCGTTTCGCCGGGCCGATGTGCACTGCAGCCGCTCGCCCTGACCGCAGGCACCAGAAGCGCGGAATGCTGCAGCCGCCTGCCAGCGCCTGGCGCGCGAAAACCGCGGCGCTACCGCTTCGGCGCGTGCTCGGCCATGTAGACACTGAAGCTCGAGTCGTTCTGGCCGCCCCAGGTCTCGTCCCCGGGAGCGCGGAAGAATTCCGGGTAATCCCGCTCCGTGCGGGCGCGCAGCGGCGCCGGCAGGCGCTCGATCGTGCCGGTGCGGTCCATGAAGCAGCGATAGAAAAGGTGCCCGGGTGTCTGTCCCTGCAGCATCCATGGCAGCCACGGGCCAATGCGCGTCCAGGTGCCGGAGTAGTCGCTCCAGCTGCGATCCGGATCCTCGAGTTCGGCCAGCGTCGTAAATCGCTGGAACATTTCGCTGATGCGCAGCGTGCTGCCAGCCGACTCGCGCGGCCACTGCGCCGGCTGCATGGGGCTTGGAAAGGCCGTATGCACCTCGAACAGCGAGAACGCCTTGTCCCGCATGAGAACCCATGGCGGCCGGAAAGGCACTTCCACCATCGTGCCGTCGAAATCCATCTTCATGACCGGAGCGATTTCCGCGTTCACGACCTTGTTGTGGATGGGGCTCACCTCGACCGTCTCGCTGGTAAAGGGATTGGTCCACTGGTCGATGAACTCGCCGCTCTGCACATCCTTGTAGAAGGCAATTTCGCGATTGAACATGCGCCAGGCGCCATTCGGCTGGGCGGTGACCCGCAGCACACCGAAACCCTCCACGCCGAACAGCGGCCGCAGCGGCTGATCGGGCGTGGTCACCGCGAACACCGTGCCGCCGAACCAGCCGACGGTTTCCGCCTTCGGATCGAGATCCCCGGTCAGCTTGATGAATGCCCGCAGGTTCTGCGCCGGGTCATTGAAATCGATCGGCACGCGCTTCGCAGTGCGCTGCTCACCCGCCGGTGGCGCGCAGCCCGCCAGCGCCATGCCGGTGGCCGCCGCTCCCAGTGAAAAGAAGGTCCGTAACGCCTGGCGTCGGTCGGCAATCGCATTGAGCAGGCTGCTCTGCCACATGGTGTCTGGCTCCTGTCCTTGGTCAGTGAAACGGGTACCGCGTACCGCTCAGAAGTCGGTGGGCACTTCCTTCGGCCGCGCGGGATTGGCGGTCATCAGATGCGGGTGCTCCCGCTCGGCGCGCCGGCGGAATTCGTCGGGCAATCCGTCGATCGAGTCGAGCTTCGCGCCTGCCGCGTGCCATACCACGTGCCCCGGGGCGTCGCCCATCTCCATCCACTTCAGCCACGGCATGAGCACGGTGGAGCTGAAAACCGCCGGGATGCTGTCCGAATCCTCGTCGAGGAAGGCATTCAGCGGAGCGAACAGGGTCTGGCGTTGCATACGCGGTGGCGCCATGCCTGGCGGATAGGCGGTGTGGTTGTGCAGCCAGACCATGTCGCGCACGAAGCTCCAGTCGAGTACCAGCGGTTTTTCCGGCATCCGGTCCAGGAATGCAGTCGGCCGCACGCCGTTCACCGAGTAGGTGAAGCCACGCCCTGCGCCGCCGCCCTGGGTGGCAGCATTCACGGTGTTCTCGCTGCCGGTGTAGGGATTGCGGAAGTGCTCGAGCATCCGGCCGGTCTCGAGGTCACGGAAAAAGGTCACCGTGTTGCCCACCATCTCGTAGTCGCCGCCGGACAGGTGGCGCATCCAGTAGAGCTCCATCCCTTCAAACCTGACCAGCGCCCGCGGCTGTTCACCGGCGACGACGCCGTAGATGGTGCCGTCGTACCACCACGGTACGTCGCGCTCGCGCAGCGACGCGGTCATGCGCACCAGCGCGCGCAGATTGACGTCCGGCGCCGTGAGGTCGGGTGCGCGCCGCGGCAGCGTGCCCGCAACACCGGGCAATGCGGCTGTTGGCGCTACCAGGCCGACCAGTCCCACGCCCCCCACGAAACCGCGACGCGACATGCGCTCCACCACCCTGCCTCCCGTCGGTGTCCGCAAAGCATGGTCAGGGACTCTGCCACAAGCCTCCGGCCAATCAAAGCGCCGTCTCGCGCCGTACCACGACCGCTGGCAGAATGGCGTCAGCTCACAGCGCAAGAGACCCAGCGATGCACCGTGTCCTGGTCCTCGGTTCCGGCAAGATTGGCTCGTTGATCTCAGGGCTCCTGGCGGGCAGCGGCGACTACGAGGTATATCTCGCCGACAGCCGTCCGGGCGCCGCCCGCGAAGTCGCCACGGCGCATGGCCTGCCTGCGATCCGTCCGCTGGATCTCGATGCAACCGACCGCCAGGCACTCGAGCGCCACGCGGCGGCGCACGGCATCGGCGCGCTGGTCTCTGCACTGCCCTACCACTGCAACCAGGGCGTGGCCGAGGCCGCCCGTGCCACCGACTGCCACTACTTCGACCTCACGGAGGACCTGTCGGTCGCCGCGACCGTGCAGCGGGTCGCGGCGGGTGCCGCTACCGCGTTTGCGCCGCAGTGCGGGCTCGCCCCGGGCTTCGTCAGCATCGCCGCAGCAGAATTGATTCGTCATTTCGCCTCACTGCGCACGGTGAAACTGCGGGTCGGCGCGCTGCCGCAACACCCGAACAACGTGCTCAAGTACTCGCTGACCTGGTCCACGGACGGCCTGATCAACGAGTACGGCAACCCCTGCATTGCCGTAGTCGACCAGCAGCAACGCGAGGTCCTGCCGCTTGAAGGCCGCGAGGAGATCGAGATCGACGGCCAGCTCTACGAGGCCTTCAATACTTCGGGTGGCCTGGGCTCACTTGCCGCAAGCTTCGGCGCGCAGGTCGAGAGCATGGACTACAAGACCATCCGCTACCCGGGGCACTGCGCGCAGATGCATCTCCTGATGAGTGGCCTCAAGCTCAACCAGGACCGCGCGACGTTGAAGCGCATTCTGGAGAACGCAGTGCCCCAGACCCTGCAGGACGTGGTGATCATCTATGTCGCCGTCACGGGCATGCAGGATGGCGAGTTCCGCGAGGAGAACTACGTGAACAAGGTGTACCCGCAGCTGATCGCCGGCCGTCTCTGGTCGGCGATCCAGGTCACGACCGCCGCCGGACTGTGCGCCGTCATCGATCTCGTGTTCGGCACACCCGGTCGTTTCCGCGGTTTCGTTCGCCAGGAGGATCTGCCGCTCGCCGAGGTGCTCGCCAACCGCTTCGGGCGCTACTTCGACGGCAGCTCGGGCAAGGACGTCTCGCTGCGGGTCGTGACTGCGGGCCAGGCCGGGCACCAGCGCAGCCACGGCAAGCCCTGAGTCATGAACAGACCGGCAGCAACTCCCGGCCTCGTGCGCAGCAACCCCGGCGTGTCCTCCGCGGGCGGGTGGCACCGCAGCGCGCGCGCGCCGGGCTTCATCTCCATCGAGCCGGCGACCGGCCGGCCCCTCGGCGAAGTGCGCGGCGCGACCGAGCGCGACTACGAGCAGCTCATGGGCGCCACCCGGGAAGCCTGCCAGCAGTGGCGCGAGATTCCGGCGCCGCGCCGTGGCGAGGCCATCCGCGCCATCGCCGATGCGCTGCGTGCACACAAGGACGCCCTCGGTACTCTGGTGAGCCGCGAGTCCGGCAAGATCAAGGCCGAGGGCGACGGCGAGGTGCAGGAGATGATCGACATCGCGGATTTCGCGGTGGGCCTCTCCCGCCAGCTATACGGGCTGACCATGCCGTCGGAGCGGCCGCGTCACCGTCTCTACGAGCAGTGGCATCCGCTCGGGCTGGTCGGCATCGTCACCGCATTCAACTTCCCGGTGGCGGTGTGGAGCTGGAACGCGTTCATCGCGGCCGTCTGCGGCAACGCCTGCATCTGGAAGCCCTCGCCGAAGACACCGCTTGCGAGCATCGCGGTGCAGAAAATCTGCAACGACGTGCTGGCCGACGGCGGCTACCCCCGGGTATTCAGCCTGCTCAACACCCCCGACACGAGGCTTGCCGAGCGCTTCGTGGCGGACCCGCGCATCGACCTGTTGTCGTTCACCGGTTCCAGCGCGGCCGGGCGCAAGGTCGCGCAGCGCGTGGCAGCACGCCTGGGCCGATACCTGCTCGAACTCGGCGGCAACAACGCCATCGTCGTCGACGAACATGCGAATCTCGACCTCGCAGTTCCGGCGATTCTGTTCGGCGCAGTCGGCACCGCCGGGCAGCGCTGTACCAGTACCCGCCGCCTGCTGGTACACCGCTCGAAGCTGCAGCCGCTGGTCACGCGGCTCGTCGCCGCCTACCGGCAGGTGCAGATCGGCGACCCGCTGAAAAAATCGACGCTCATGGGGCCGCTGATCGACGAGGCCGCAGTCGAACGCTATCTCGGAACCATCGCCGAACTGCGCAGCCTGGGCGCGAAGATCCTCACCGGCGGGCGGCGCCTGAAACGGCGGGGGTTTTTCGTCGAACCGACGATCGTGATGGCGGAGAACGACTGGCCCGTGGTGCAGCGCGAGACCTTCGCGCCGATCCTCTACGTGATTCCCTGCCGTAATCTCGATGAGGCGGTAACGCGGCAGAACGCGGTGCCACAGGGCCTCTCATCGGCGATCTTCACCGACCGGCTGCAGCATGCCGAACGCTTTCTCGGCGCCACGGGCAGCGACTGCGGCATCGCGAACGTCAATATCGGCACCTCCGGTGCCGAAATCGGCGGAGCCTTCGGTGGCGAGAAGGAGACCGGCGGCGGCCGCGAGGCCGGCTCGGATGCCTGGAAGGCCTATATGCGCCGGCAGACGGTGACCATCAACTGGGGCGACGACCTGCCGCTCGCGCAGGGCATCGATTTCACGGTGCGCAAGCGCCGCTGACCGCATCGCTGCCAGCCGCAGGCAACCCCCGTCAACGCGGCTGCGCCGCGACTTTTCGCGGCGCAGGCCGGGTTGCAGCCGACGCGCTAGCGTTCGGCGCCGCCGAAACGCACCCGCGCGGTGACGCCGTAGGTACGCAGCCTCGGGTGCGACACCGTGAGCCGCCAGGGGAAGAAATCGGCGACGAAATTCGATTGCGGCGGATTCTGCTGCAGCACGTCCGGCGTGTTGTTGAAGTACACATCACGGAAGGCGCCGATCGCCTCGTTGTTCTCGAACAGGTTTTCGCCCCACAGCTCCACCGTGTAACGGCCTGACTCCACGCCGAGGCGCAGATTCACGTAAGTGTGGCTGGGGATGTACCCCTGGTTGTCGCTGCCGACGTACCAGCGGCCCTGGTAGGTGGCATCGGCACGGCTGTACCAATCCCAGCCGTCCCGGAACGGGCGCCGGTACGTGAGGCTGGCGCTGCCCTGCCACTCCGACTGGCGCAGCAACGAATTGCCGGAGACATCGCCGGAGATGGCGCGACAGGCCACGCCCTTGTCCCTGCGCTCCTGATCCGTCGCCAGGTCGAGGATCGCCTCCGGCGCACAGGTCGGGTCGGTGGTGTAGTAGCTCGGGAAGCGGCTGAAGCTTTCCTGGTGGCCGTCATCCAGTTCCGCATCGGTCCAGGACACGCCGACCCGGCCCGTGAGGTGCTCCGTGAAGGCGAGGTCGGTCAGCAGTTCCCAGCCCCAGATGGTGGCGTCACCGGCATTGGCGTTGAATGCGGTGGGCTGGTTCAGCGCCAGGCCCGTGAGAGGGTCGGACTCGACGATCTGCGGGAGCAATACGTCGCTCCAGTCGCTGTGGAACACGGCGAAGTCCATGCCGACACGGCCGTCCGCACTGACGCCCTTGATGCCGAGTTCCGTCGTGACGATGCTCTCGGTGTCCGACCCGACGATGACGGGCACATCGGTAATCTGGCTGGTGTCTGCCCGCCGGAGGGTGACGAGGCTGCTGTCGAGGGCACCGCTCTTCTCACCCTTGGCGACGGAGCTGTAAACCATCCACTCGGTGTTGAGCTTGTACTCGAGGCTGAGCCGGCCGGTCCAGAAGTCCCAGCTATCCTCCGCATGGCCGAGATTCGCGGGGGCCTCGGGAAATCCGGTATTGATGACGTCAGGATTGTAGGTAACCTCTTTTTCCTCGTCGGAATAGCGCAGTTCCGCCCTTGCGGTCAGACGCGCATCGAAGAAATCCTGCTCCACCCAGCCGAATCCCGCCCAGGCGTCGGTTTCTTCGGTGTAGGACAGGCGCCGCTCGACGTCGCCGCCGGGCTGGAACCAGGGGCCGAAGGCACCGTCGCCGATCGCGAGGACGGTCGACAGGCACGGACAGAACGACATCGACGTGGCTGCGACGGGCAGTGACTGCATCGCAACCACGCCGCGCTCGCGCACATCCATGTCCACGTTGTAGTAGTAACCGCCGATCGAGTACCGGAACGGTCGATCGAGCGGACTCGTGAACCGGATCTCCTGGCTGACCTCGTCGGTTTCGGTGGGTGGTTGATCCTGCAGCAGCCCGGTGGTGAAGCGCTCGATGGTGGCGTTCTCGTAGAGATACAGGAACGGCAGGGAATTGCCCAGGTTGCGCGTCGCGTCGACCAGTGCCGTCTGCTCGGTGGAGGAATAGCCCGTCAGCAGGCTCACCGAACCGAAACCGACATCCCAGTCGATATTGAGGTTGGCACGTTTGAGCTCGCGATCCTCGCCGAGCGCCCGCGGGATCTTCATGATCTCGTCGTCGTCGAGATTGAACCCGTTCTGGTTCAGTTGACGGTTGACCTGCTCGAGATCCCAGACCTTGCCGCAGATGTTCGCCAGACGCGGGCCGTAGGGCGCGTTGGTCGCCGCATTCCACAGGGCCCAGTCGACCTGCGCCGAATCCTCGCAGTTCGCCGCCTGCGACGTGGTCGCCGAGTCGTCGATATCGTCGTTGGAGTAGTACCCGGAGAGCAGGACGTTGAAGGTGTCGCTCGGCTCGAACTCCAGGCTCGCCTGCCAGGTCCGGTAGCGATACCCGCCGACATCGTTGTCGCCAAGCGGGTTGTCGTACGAACCGTCCCATTCGTCGTAGACGAATGCCGCCCGGCCCTTGAGCCAGTCTCCGATCAGCGGGCCGCTTGCCGACACCGAGCCTTCGAGCTTGCCCTCGTTGCCTGCTGTCGCTTCGCTCTTCAGTTCGAGCACGTCCGACGGGCGGCGGGTGACGAAGTTGATGGCACCGGCGAAGGCGTTGCGGCCGTAGAGCGCGCTCTGCGGGCCCTTCACGACCTCGATGCGCTCGAGGTCGAGTTGGCTGAAGTTCAGGCCCTCACGGCCCGAGATGAACACGCCGTCGACGAAGATCGCCGCGTTGTTCTCGCCGAAGATGTCCGTCGGCGCCACGCCGCGGATGATCGGCACCGGCAAGAACTCGCCGATGGCGTTGAAGAAGGTCAGGCCCGGCGTGAAGGCAGCGACATCGGCGAGGTTGCTGATGCCGGCCGATTCGATCGCGGCCGAGTCGAAGGCAGTGATGGCGAGCGGAACCTCTTTCAGGTTCTCCTCGATCTTGCGCGCAGTGACGACGATTTCCCCGATCTGGCCCTGGCCGACCGCAGGCACGAGCAATGCGGCCGAGGTCAGGACAGCCATAGCTGCAGAAAATCCGCTTCGGATCATGACTCCCCCCTTGAAGCACTTCCGCCCGCGGAGTCGTCCTGCCGGAACGATGGACCGGCGCTCCGGTCGACCCCCCTCTTCCCTGCGGTAACGTTACATCCGACGCCGCCGAATTTCATCCACTTTGCGGGGGACCGGGGAGGTCTCGATACGAGGCACGGATCATCGCCGGGTGGAGCGGCACTCCTGCGCTCACCGCGGTGAGCGGACCTGCTACCCCCGACAGCGCCACTGCGCGCGCGACATGCGCCGGGAAGGGCGGCCAGACCGGCGGCGTGCTATTCTGCGCCGCAAGCGGCTCCTCGCTGTGTGGTGTCTTCGTTTCGGGTGAAGCACCCGCGTCGAGCCAGGACCACCTCGCCAGGTTCGATGCGCTGATGAAGCGGTTCGAGGCCCGGCCCCAAGCTGCTCCGGGCATGTAGAATCCGGCCGCATGATCCAGGCCTACCGATTTGTCGTTAACCGGCTCGAGCCGGTGTCCGCTGGCGAACTGGAGCGCCCCGGCGCCGACGGCCTTGTCTGGATCGACCTGCAGGCACCGTCCGTCGAGGAAGACCGGCAGGTTGAGCGGCAGCTGTCCATCTCGCTGCCGACACGCGAGGAGATGGAGGAAATCGAGGTCTCGGCCCGGCTCTACCAGGAAGATGGCAGCTCATTCATGACGCTGACCGCGGTGACGCGGATCGACACCGAGGAGCCCGCGACCACGCCGATCACCTTTGTCCTGAAGGGCGACACCCTGGTCACGCTGCGCTACGCCCCATCACGGGCCTTCGACACCGTGCTGGCGCGCGCAAGGAAACCGAACTCGATCCCCTGCGCCAGCGGGGAGCTGGTAATGCTGGCACTGGTCGAGGGCCTGTGCGACCGCATGGCCGATGCCCTGGAGGGCGTCGGCCGGGCCATCGACGTCCTTTCGCGGAGCATCTTCCGGCGCAAGCCGGGCGAGAAGGCCTCCGTCAGCACGCAGGAACTGCAGAACACCATCGAGAGGATCGGTCAGGACGGCGACCTGCTGACGAAAGTGCGCGAGAGTCTCGTCAGCATCAACCGCGTGCTGACCTATCACACGACGCTCGATGGCCCCGACAAGCAGAAGGTGAAGGACGCCCGCGCACGCGCCAAGCTGTTGTACCGGGACGTCGTGGCACTCAGCGACCAGGTGACCTTCCTCTCCAACAAGGTCAACTTCCTGCTTGATGCGACGCTCGGCCTGATCAACCTCCAGCAGAACCAGATCATCAAGATCTTCTCGGTGGCTGCCGTGGTGTTCCTGCCGCCCACGCTCGTGGCATCGGTATATGGGATGAACTTCAAGCTCATGCCCGAACTGCGGATGGAATACGGCTACCCCTTCGCGATCGGGCTGATGATCGTCTCGGCCGTGCTGCCCTACCTGTACTTCAAGCGCCGCGGCTGGCTGTAGGCCCGCCTCGCATCGACGACCGGGCCGCTGTCCCTCACGGGCTTGCGGGACACGGGCTCCAGGCGCGGCCCCGTGGACGGCCGCCACCGCCAGCGCACCAAGCCCCGTCACACCTTGTTCTTGATCGCGGGCCTACCCGGACCGGCCCGCCGGGTGGTATACGTTGCAGACAACGCAATCCGGGCGAACAGGGGGTGTCGCCATGCAGACCGTCGCCGAAATTCTCAACGACAAGGGCCGGACCGTCTGGTCGGTGAAACCGACCGACACCGTGCTCGAGGCGTTACGCGTAATGGCCGACCATGACGTCGGCGCCGTGGTCGTGCTCGACGGGGAGAAGCTCGTGGGCATATTCACGGAGCGCGATTACGCCCGCAAAGTGGTGCTGATTGGTCGTGCCTCACGGGACTCCGCGGTGAGCGCCATCATGACCCACAGCGTCGTGTGCGTCTCGCCGGAGCGCTCGCTCGAGGAATGCATGGCACTGATGACCGCCAAGCGCATCCGCCACCTGCCGGTCCTCGATCACAAGCGCATCGTGGGCCTGGTCTCGATCGGCGACCTCGTCAAGGCGACGATCGCCGAGCAGGAATTCACCATTACCCAGCTGCAGCTTTACGTTACCGGCTGACCGGCCAGGCGCCGGGGCGTGACACGCACTCCCTGAGACGGCCCCCGGTTCCCGCCGGCACCTGTATTGGCACCGGAGTACGGGTGCAGCACGGAAGTCGGCAGTTGCCCTGGTTCTGACCGCCGAATTTGCTCCTCAAATCAAAGGTTCTTCGCGGATCTGCGAAGACCCAAATGAAAACGGGGACAGGCTCAGGCCTGTCCCCGTCCAGAACTCTGGCCGGGTCATCCCCGGCCATCCGCTGTCTCAGGCGGAATGCGCGGCGCGGCGTCGCACCCAGCCGAGCAGGCCCACGGCGGAGCCGAACAGCCATACTGCGGCCGGCACCGGGACGACGTTGACGTCGATACCCACCGCACCGCTGAAGGTCGGCAGGTTGTTCGACGTGAACCCGATGTAGAAGTTGTACTCACCCGTCGCGTTGGGATTGAACGGCCCGTACACAGGTGGCATGACCGTCAGGGGCAGCGGGGTGGAAAACCCCGAGAACATCAGGTTCTGCGAATCCTGCACGAGCGTGACCGTCGAGGGCGCGACGCTTGCTGCAATCAGCGAATTGTTGACGTCGATCTTGCCGAGGCTGCCGAAGGCCGTCCCGACGCCCGGGTCGAAGTCGTAGTACAGCGTGAAGGTGAAATCATCGAACTTGTCGAAGTTCGGGTCGGTACCCGCCACGCTGATGTAGTAGCCGAAATTCCACAGCGCGCCCTGGCTGGAACTGGGGCAGCCGACCGGGTCCGTGGCGATACCGCAGTTGCTGCCGGTTCCGGCGTAGTAGTCGCCGGCGCCGTTGTTCGTGACCACGGGATTGGAATAGCGCCCGTGCGCGGTCAGGGCCAGCGTCACCTGCGTGGTCCCGTTGACGAACACTTCGGTCTTGGCGACCGAATCATTGGGGATGCCGGTGCCGCCGAAGGTGGCTCCGGGGAGCGAACCCCAGCTCGTATAAATCGGCACGGCATTCGCCGCCAGTGGCGCCGCCATCACCGTAGCAGCAACCGCCAGTACTTTGGTGCAATTGGAAAGTCGCATGATTCCCCCGCGAACTGATTTTCCGTTGTGCCGACATGCAATTGTCGGACGCCTTGCGTTGGAATCTACGTCATGCGCGGCCTTGGTGTCTATAACCATTTGAGTGAATTTGGGCCAATCGAACGCCGCGCCCCGGCTTCTGGCGGCGCAGGCCGGGCTCATGTGCGCGGTAACGATCATGCGATAACCGCCTGTTTCTCCAGTTGGCGGCTCGCACCGATACGACATAAGCTGGAAAGAACCGGACGCAGCACACCCCGCGCTGCCCCAGCCGTGCCGGATCCGACCCGCCCTCTGGACCGACGGACATCGCGGCGCTGTCTGCAGGACCGCCCTGGATCAGGCCCCTGCAGGCACCGGCGTTGCCGGGATACCCTGGTAGTTCTCGGGACCCAGATTCAGGGACGACACGTCCATCACGTAGACCGCAAATCCTTCCTGTGGAGTATGCCGGGCGAAGACCATCTTCCTGCCATCCGGCGACAGCGACGGCAACCCATCGAAACCCGGGCTGTACGTGAGTCGCACCGGCGCGCCACCGGCCAGGTCGCCGAGAAACACCTCCCAGTTGTTGCCATCGACCACGCGGACAAAGACGTAATGGCGTCCGTCCGGGGCCGGATACGGGGCCCAGTTCATGTCGTGATCGAACGTTCGCTGGGTGAGGCCGGTGCCATCGTGCTTGATCGTGAAGACCGTCATCGGCGTGATCATCCGCCGGCCGGCCGGCTGCTGCTGCTTGCGCAGCTCGTTCTTCACGCTGGTCTGCCAGGCACGGAACATGATGGTCTCGTTGTCGGGCATGTAGAAGGGCGCCCCCTCCTGCCAGTCATCCGTATGCGTGATCTGCTGTTCGTCGGTGCCATCGGGCCGCATGCGCCAGAGGTCCATCTTGCCGTCGGTCTGCCGGCCGAACACCACCCACTGGCCGTCGGGGGAAACGGATACTTCCGCGTCGTACCACTCGTTATTGGTCAGCCGCCGGATGTTCTCCCCTTCGAGATCGGAAACATACAGCTCGGCGCTGCGCGGATAGTCCACATCGTCGAACCAGTTGCCGAGCGGCATATCCATGTGGTCGCGCGTGGAGGTCCACACGACGTGTTTCATGTCGGGGAAGAAATAGGAACAGCCGTCCTGGCCGCGATCGTTGATGCGGCGGCTGTACGTGCCGTCGTCCGTGAAGATGTAGCTCAACGAACCGCCGCCACCGGAGCCCGTGCCCTTCTGCGCGAGCGGGTCATCGAGTTGTGCGATGAGGTGACGGTTGTCCGAGGCGTAATAGGCTTCGCCGCCGGCCGGTATGTTCGGAATCTTCCGGACGGGCAACTCGGTGCCCGCCGTGGCAGGCGGTGCAGCGGCCGGCGCCGGTGTCGGCCCGGCAGAGCCCTGCGCAGGCGGTGGCGAGCGATCGGAACAGCCGGCGATGAGGATGAGGAAGGCCAAGGTCGGCGCGAGGCGCCACGCGATTCGGATGCGGGCCATGGTGAGGGCTCCTCTTGATGTGCTCCGCGGCGGCCGCACGTCCCTGGCCCCGGCGGATGCTTCCAAAGGAAAACCTGCTCCTGCCCGCGCAGCATACGCCTGATGCCCGCCGGGGACACCCGGCGCCCGTGTGCAGCCGTTGCCCTGGGGCTAGCCCCCGAATCACCCGGCGGCGAATCCCTCGAGCTCGATCCGGCAGATCTCGCTGGCCCGCGCCGGATCGTCGGTGTCCGTGAGGATCCAGCCGCCGCGCCGGTCGGCATCGACGACCAGCCCTTCGACTTTGTCCGCGCTCGGCGCGCCGCCCGCCTGGCGCAGCCTCGCCCAGCCGGCACGCACGCATTGCGTTTCGCGCCATGCGCCGATCACCGACCCGGCGACCGGGCCGTCGGCGATCGCGTCCGGCGTATC
This sequence comes from Nevskiales bacterium, assembly GCA_011526045.1. Classification (GTDB taxonomy): domain Bacteria; phylum Pseudomonadota; class Gammaproteobacteria; order Steroidobacterales; genus QUBU01. The sequence goes on from WYBE01000002.1 coordinate 23,939, forward strand.
TTCCGCCCCTGCAGCGAACGCATAGTGGCCCGGGCCGCAGACGGCGACCTCCGTCAACCCGAGTGCAATGCCGTCGAGCGCGCCGAGTTCCAGCCGCAGCACTCCGAGCACGGTCGGCTCACCGCCATCCAGCGTGCCGGGCGACAGGTCGACCCCGGCACTCGGCGCACCGCCCGCCCCGCGATGAAAAACGCGCAGGCGGTCGGCGAGCATCGCAGCGCCCTCCACGTTCGGGCGTCCCGCAAGGCCGATGGCGCGCGACATGCAGTCATAGAGCGCCGGGTGGTCGGACAAGTCCACGCTCCCGCCGCGAATGCGGGCGATGGTGCAGCGCGTCCTCGCGGAACCCGACCCGAGGAGATAGACCGTGCCGTCCGCAGTGGCAACCGCCGCCTCGAAATCCGGCTTCAGCGGTTTCGGCAGCGCTGCCCCATCGCCCTGCAGTATCTGGGCCTCGACGGTGAACGCGACAGGATCGACCCAGGTCACGCGGAAGGCATCGTCGTGGACGACGAGAAGCCGTGAACCAATCGCGAGCAGCGCCGAACCCGACGCCACGCCGGGAAGGCGCCGCCGCGCCACGATCCGCGCGCCGAGCGCAGCGTCCTCGGCGGCGCTGATCACGGTTTGAGACGTACATTGATTCATCCGCCAACCCCTTCGGCGCCTTCTGATCGACGCACGAGGCCGTGCAGGCGAGACTTCAGCTTCGACGTCAGGGCCTGTGCCACGCGACAACGCTGAACGTCGCGGTGGTCGCGACTGACGTCGCTCCTACAAGGCCCTGTCCGACGGCAGCGCCGAACCCAGCGCCGAACCCAGCGCCGTAGGAGCGGCGCAAGCCGCGACCACCGCAGCGCTTCGATCTCCGGTCGCGACTGACGTCGCTCCTGCAAGGCCCTGTCCGACGGCAGCGCCGAACCCAGCGCCGTAGGAGCGGCGCAAGCCGCGACCACCGCAGCGCGTCGATCTGCGGTCGCGACTGACGTCGCTCCTACAGTTGCAGCGCCCCCGGGTTCATGATGCCCTGCGGGTCGAGTTGCTGTTTCAGTTCGCGCAGTGCGCGCGCCGCCTCGCCCTGGCGACCGTCCATGTAGGGATAGGTCTTGCCCACCTGCATGTGGATGGCGCCGACGGAGGCGAAGATCCTGCGGATCTCTCCGCGCAGTTCGCCCACCAGCGCCCGGCCGTCGGGGTTCGCCGGATACTCCGGCAGCGTCTTCAGGTACTCCGCCGGCAGGTAGCGCTTGTGGAAGGCAGTGCGATCGTCCTCCCAGTAGAACACCGGCTCATAGAGGAACCCGTGGGTGCTCACCGCGAGAAACATGCCACCCTTGTCCACCTTGTGACGGCGCATACGCTCGGCGTTGTCCGCGTACAGGCGCGTGAGGCGTTCGTGGAACTCCCGGACCCTGGAGAACGGCATGATGCCGTGCATCGGCACCCAGCGCTCACCCTTCGGCCCGAGGATCGCGTATAGCGGCATGAAGGGCATGGCACGAATGACCGTCGGCACGGTGTTGGCGATCTCCTCGCCGTGGCCGGCCATCGCCTGGCGCAGCACGGTGAGCTTGCCGTTGACCTCGGCGCGCGAGACCCCTTCCACCGTGTAGTGCGCCGAATAGTCATGCCCGGCGAGGAAGCGCTTGCCCGCGGCTCCCATACGCGCGAGCTTTCCCGCCGCCTCGAACGGGTTGCGCGCCGTTTTCGCCACCGCCAGCGCGGCGGTAACGGCGCCCTTGGTGTCGGTCTTGCTGAGCTGGCCCTGCTGCAGTTTCGGATCGAGCGCGAAGTTGTCGGCCGCAACGTTCTCGCGCGCGGCCGCCGCCATGCCCGCCGCCATTTGCTCGAAGGAACCGAAGCCGAATGACGCCGCGCCGTCGAACGGCGGCTGGCGGATCAGCCGCAGGCTGATGCTCGCCTTGATCCCGAGCGCGCCCGCGTCACCGCAGAACAGCCCCGTCAGGTCCGGGCCGTACCAGCGGAAGAACGGCCGCCCGTTGGCGGCGGCATGCGCTCCGGTGCGCAGGATCTCGCCGTTCGCGAGCACGATCTCGAAGCCGAGGATGGCGTCGGCCGAGATCCCGTAGTTGCCGGTCCCGAGGCTCGCACTATTTTGCGAGGCGGAACCACCGACGGTCGCCTTGATGCCGGAGAACGGCCCCCAGAATGCACTGCGCAGGTTGCGCGCCTTCAGCGCCTGCCACAGGTCGTGCCAGGTCACGGCCGGCTCGACCGTGACGTACATGTCCTCCTCGTTGATCTCGACAATGCGATTCATGCGCGAGGTGTCGATGAGCAACGATTCCGGCGTCGCCGGGAGGTAACCGTCCGTGTAAGAGGCCCCGCCGCCGCGGGGCACCAGCGCGATCCCTGCTGCCGCCGCGATGCGCACGACGGCCTGCAGTTCGGCCGCGGCACCCGGCCGGACCACCGCAAGCGGCAGCTCGCGGAAGTTGTAGACATCCATCGCGTAGAACTCGCGCTCCGCCGGGTCGGAGAGCACGTGCTCGCGGCCGATCGCCGCGCTGAGCTGCTGAAGCAGGTCGGTGGAGTGCTTGGGGTTCGCGGACATGGTTCTCACCCGGCCGATGGCCGTGTTTGTTGGTTGCGGGGCCCCGGCGGCCCGCCTCCCGGCGCCGCCCGGTGATCAGGCGGGGCATGTTAGCAGGTCGGTGCAAACTGCCGCGAGGCGAAGGCGGGCCGGCACCGTACCGCGGTTTCACCCATCGAATGTGAACGCCGTCAACGACCGCCTGCGCCGACATAATCCAGACTGCGGTCGTTACCAGCCGCGCCAGACGGCGCGGGGAAAGGCACGCCCGTGTACCGCGATCAATTCAGACTGAGCGAACGCCCCTTCACCCACGCCCCGGGAAAGCGTTTCTTTGCGGCCAGCTCGGCCGCCTCCGAGGCGCTGACCCACCTGCAGCACGTACTGACCGCGCGCGACTCGATCGCGGTGCTGACCGGCGGGCCCGGCGTGGGCAAGACCACGCTGGCCGAATGCGCGATTGCGGCGATCCCCGATCGCGTGACAGTGGCGCGGGTGGACCTGCGCTACGGCGAGCCCGAGGACCTCTATGCCGCCATCCTGCTGGCGATCGGTGAGGAGGCGAATGCTCCGCGCCCGGTGCACGCGCTGCATGCGCTGCGCCACGCCATGGCCCGCTTCGTGCGCGAGGATCAGCGGCTCGTCCTGTGCCTCGACGTCGGCAGCATCAGCACCGAGGTCGCCCGGCACCTGCTGCGCGTGGCAAATCTCGCCGGCGAACACGATTGCCAGATGAACATCGTGCTGATGGGCCCGCACCCGCTGCACCAGCAACTCGACCTGCCCGCCTTGATCCAGCTGCGCCAGCGCATCGCATTCCGCCACCGCGTGCGCCCGCTCACGCTGGCCGACACGGACCGCTACATCCGCCACGAGATCGAAGCGGCGGGCGGCGACCCGACCGCGCTGGTGTCGAGCAACCTCGCGGCAGCCGTGTACTGCTACGTGGCCGGCGTGCCCCGACTCATTAATACTCTGCTCGATGCGGTGTTCACCGATGCCTGCCTGCAGAAGGTGGAACGCCCCGATGGCAACCAGGTCCGCCGCACGGCCGAGGCGCTCGGCTGGAAGCCCATGACGCCTGCCTCATCGCCGGACGCGGCGCAGAAGGCCGGCGCCACGGCGCGCCCTGCTCCGCCCCGCAGCGCTCCACCGAAAGTCGCGATCATCTCGGCCGCTGCGGCCGATCGCGAGCGCCAGCGCAGCACCCAGGCACCCGACAAGCCGGCCGGTGAAGGCCGACGCGTGGATCTGCCACCGCCGAGCGAGATGACCCTGCAACTGCGCCGTACCGCCGAAGGCGGCGACACCAGCGCAACCGGCCGCTTTGCCGCCATCAGCCTCGCGACCGAGGCGCGCTCGCCGACCGCGGAGGTGTTCGGCAGCACGGAGCCTGCGCCCCGCCCGGTACCGGCCGTGCCGTTGATCGCCATGGATGCCACCGATACCGGCGCCACGGGCATGCTGCGCCTGCAGGACCTGGACGAGCGCTTTGCCGAGACCATCTTCGGCAAGGAAGCCGAGGACGCGGGCCACAAGCGCGACAAGTAACCGCCCTCTCCCGGCCATGGCGGCCGGTCGAGGCGCGGCGGCTAGAGTCCGCGCTGCCACTCCGGCCTGAGCGAGGCCGCGTCCGGCCGCTCGATCGCCGTCTGCACCTCGCGCAGCAGGCGTTGCTTGTCCCGGCCGAGCGTCCCCTTCAGCACCAGGTAATTCGACGCGTGGTCGCTGCGAAACACCGTCTGCCCGAGTTCCAGCGCCTGCAAAAGAACCTGCATTTCCCGGAACAGCCCCGCCTGGCCGAGCGGTTCGAACTCGCCGCCGAAGCCGTCCTGGTAGCGGTCGGCGCCGCGCGGAAAGCTCACTACCAGCGTCGAGAGGTACTCCGGCTGGGCAGCGTTCATCAGCCGCGCGGAGTTCACCGCGTGCTGCTCGCTGTAGCGCGCGCCGCCCATGCCGTTCAGGATCATCACGGAACTGCGCGCTCCGGCGGCCTTGATCTTGCCGAGCGCGGCGAGCGAGGACTCGTACGTCTCGCCCTTGCGCACCCGCCCGAGCACCAGGTCGTCGCCGGATTCGCAGCCCACGTAGAAGAGGCTCAGGCCGAGCGCGCGCAACTGCGCCAGCTCGGCGACCGACTTGTGACGAAGATTGCGCGGCAGGCAGTACGAGGAGATGCGCTGGACGGCCGGCAGGTAGCGGTTGATGCTCTCGAGGATCAGCCGCAGGCGGCGCACAGACAGCGTCATCACGTCGCCGTCGGCGAGGAACACCCGGCGCGCCGGCATGCCGGCACGCGCCACCGCGGCGAGTTCCGCGTCGATGCGCTCCTGCGGCTTGAGCGCGAACCTCTTCTGCGGCGCGGTGTACATCTCGCAGAACGTGCAGCGGTTCCAGGAGCAGCCGTTGGTCACCTGCAGGATCAACGAACGCGCCTCGGACGGCGGTCGATACAGCGGTTCTATGTACTGCATGCCGGATTGACCGTGAATGTCCCGTCGTCCCGCCCGGGCCTGGGCATCGTTCAGTTCTGGCGTGTCGCGGCAGACACGTAGAAGCGTTCGCGATCGCTGCGGATGAGCAGCGTGCGCCCGGCCCATTCGGTGCCCGGATCCGGCGGCACCAGCCAGCTGACTTCACCGCCAACGCAGGTTGCGACCGGCGTGCCGTCGCGGTAGAGCACGCGGTTACGGGCAGCCGATGCCACGCGCGGCCCCGGCGTGACGATGCCGCAGAGATTGAGTGGATCGGTCGCAGAAACCACGACTTCCGCCGGCGCGCCCGCACGGCGCCGGGCACGCAGGGCATCGACGGCCTCGGGTAACGCGTACTGTTCGCCGCTGAAGCCGTTGACGAAGCGCCCGCCGCGAATCTCGCCACGCGCCTCCAGCCGCCGGTACACGCCCACGAGTTCGCGCCACGACGGCAGGAACCAGCCCTCGCGCCGCAGCAGTGCGCGGAACACGACCCCATAACGGTCGAGCAGCGCCCGCGCGACGATCGGCAGCGCCTCCTCCCGCGCCGTGCCCGTTGTGGCGGATGCAGCCAGCGCCCAGCGCCCGGCGCGGTCGACGCTCAGTTCGCCGGCCCGCGGCGGCCGCGAGAAGCTCGCGCGACGGTTCGCGGGTACCAGCAGCGCGCGCAGCCCGGTGAAGCTGTCGGCGGTAACAAGCCCCGCAGCGACGAGCTCGGCCAGGCCCTGCTCGACCTGCGTGCGCAGCAGCCCGGTCGCCTGCACGAGCTCGGCGAAGAACGTGGCCCCGTCGCGCGCGAGCGCATCGCGGATCGAGCGCGCACCAGCCGACAACCCGGTGGCAGCGACGCCGCCGTGGCCGGGCAGCCCGGTCCATGCCTGCGCCTCGAGCCGCTCGAGCAGCACGATCGGCGTCGTGCGAATGGGGCCTGCCGCACGCTGCCCGGGTTCGGCCCCGGCACGCAGCCACAGATAACGCCCGCCGCCGACGAGCGTGTCGAGATCGTAGCCCGCGTACCGCTCCACGCGAGCGGGCAGCAGCGCGCTCTCCCAGGCCGCGGCTGGCGCGGGGAATCCCCGCAACCGGTGCACGGCGCGTGCGAGCGCCTCCGCGCCCTCGCCGCGGGCGGCGCCGAGCCCGTGCCAGTCGAACAGGAACTGCATGAACGTGGCCGGGCTCACCGGCTCGACCTGTTCGCGCAACCGCTTGAGCGTGTAGCGGTGGATGCGCGCGAGCAGCCGTCTGTCGCACCACTCCTCCTCCGCCTGCGGCGGTGTGCGGTAGCGGCCGCGCATCACGGCGCCCTCGGACTCGAGCGCCAGCAGCGCAAAACGCGCGGCCTCAGCCGCGCAACCGAGCGGCGCGGCGAGTTCTGCAACCGTTGCCGGCCCGAGGGTCTCGAGCCGGCTGCGCAACAGTTCGCGCAACGCATCCTCGGCGCTCGCCGCTGCGCCCCGCGAGCCGGCGCCGACCGGCGCAATCACCGGCGTCAGCACGGCGCCGGGCAGCACCGCAAGAAGCTGCGCGAGCCGCTCGGCGGCCACCCACAGCCGCGTGCCACCAGCGGTCACGAGCACGGTGGCGCGCCGCTCCGCGATGAGTGAGGCGAGCCAGGCGGACCAGGCGGCGGCCGCTTGAGCCCTGCCCGCCTCCTCTGCCGCGATGAAGCCTGCGAGCACGATGGCATCGTGCAGTTCATCGACATTGCGCGGGTCAGGCCAGGCCTCGCTCACCACCCGCGCGATGGCCTCCGGATCGAGGCGGGCGAGATCGCCCGCAACGGCCGGGTCGAGCAGGTGGCGGGTGCGCACCGCCTGGGTGCGCCGCTCCTCGGCCGGCGCATCGTCGAGGAAGGCAAACGGGCGCGCGGTCAGGATTTCCTGCGCGAGTGGCGAAGGGGTGGTGACATCGCGCGCCTCGACGCGCACGCTGCCGGTCTCGATTCGCCGGAGCAGCAGCTCGAGTCCGCCGACATCCATCAGTTCGTGCAGGCAATCGTGCAGCGCCTGACTGACGAGCGGATGGTCCGGCACCTGGCGATCGCCGACGATGTTCTCCGCGCAGGCGATCTGGTCGGGAAACACCACGGCAAGCAGGTCCTCGGCATCGCTGCGCTGGAACTGCGGCGGCACCTTGCGGCCATTGCGGAAGCGGCGCAGCGCGAGCGCCGTGGTGGCAACCCAGCGCCAGCGCGCGGGAAACATCGGCGCGGCGAGCAGCGCCTGCACCAGCACGTCGCGCACGGTGTCGGCGCGGAGGTAGCCGATGACCTCGACGAGCGGAAAGCTGTGCACCGGGCCGAGCGAGATGACGATGCTGTCCTCCAGCGCCGCAGCCTGCAGCTCGTAGTTGAACTTGCGGCAGAAGCGCTTGCGCAGCGCGAGCCCCCATGCGCGGTTCACGCGCGAGCCGTAGGGTGAGTGGATGACCAGGTGACTGTCGCCCACTTCGTCGAAGAACCTTTCGAGCACGATGGTCTCGCGGGTCGGCAGCTCGCCGAGCGCGCTGCGGGCCGCGGCGAGATAGTCGATGAGCTGCCCGGCCGCTGCGTCGGACAGCCCGAGCCCGGCGGTGAGCCAGTGGTGCGCACCGGCACCCTCCTGATCGAGCATTGCGACCAGCTCTGCGCGCAACCGCGACACCGCCACCGACAATTCATCGCTGCGCCCCGGCGCTTCGCCGAACCAGAACGGAATGTTCGGCGGCTGGCCGTGCGCATCCTCGACCAGCACCTTGCCGGTCTCGATCCTGCAGATGCGGTAAGAGGTATTGCCGAGCTGGAAGATGTCGCCCGGCAGGCTCTCGAAGGCAAAATCCTCGTTCAGCGTGCCGATCGGCAGTTCCGCAGGCAGCAGCACCACGTCGTAGTCGAACTGGTCGGGTATGGCACCGCCGTTGGTGATCGCGGTCAGCCGCGCGCCAGGGCGACCGCGCAGCCGGCCGTTCACCGCGTCGTAATGCAGGTGCAGCGAGTGCCGGCCGCGGCGCGTGGTGAACCCGTCGGCGAGCATCTGCACGACCTGCCCGAACGTCTCGCGCGACAGCTCCCGGTAAGGGGCTGCGCGGCGTACGAGCCCGAAGAGGTCCTCGACCTGCCACTCGCGGCAGGCGACCTCCGCCACGATCTGCTGGGCGAGCACATCGAGCGCGGCGCCCTGCAGATGGATCGCGTCGAGCTCCTCGCGGCGCACCGCATCGAGCAACGCCGTGCACTCCACCAGGTCGTCGCGCGACAGCGGGAACAGCCGCCCCTTCGGCAGCGCGCCCACGCCGTGACCCGAACGACCCACGCGCTGCAGGAACGTCGCGATCGCACGCGGGCTGCCGATCTGGCAGGCGAGGTCCACGTCGCCGATGTCGATGCCGAGTTCGAGCGAGGCGGTGGCCACCAGGGCGCGCAGGCGGCCGGTCTTGAGCTTCTCCTCCGCCTCGAGGCGATGCTCGCGGGCGAGACTGCCGTGGTGCGCGGTCACGGTCCCGGGTTCGAGCCGCTCGGCGAGATGGCGCGCCACGCGCTCGGCCAGGCGGCGGGTGTTCACGAAAATGAGCGTTGACCGGTGTGCCCGGACGAGATCCGCGAGACGGTCGTAGATTTCCGCCCAGACTTCGCCGGCCATGACCGGCGCGAGCGCCGAGCCGGGCAGCTCGATCGCGAGATCGCGCTCGCGCACGAAGCCGGCATCGACGATCTCGCAGTGCCCGGGCCGGCTCCCGAGCAGGAACTCCGCCATGCGGCTGATCGGCTTCTGCGTGGCCGAGATGCCGATGCGCAACGGGGCCGTCGCGCACAGCGACTCCAGCCGTTCCAGCGACAGCATCAGGTGCGCGCCCCGCTTGTTGTCGGCGAGCGCGTGCAGTTCGTCGACGATCACGGTCCGCACGCTGCCGAGCATCTTCCGGCCGGATTCCGCGGTCAGCAGGATGAACAGCGATTCAGGCGTCGTCACCAGGATGTGCGGCGGTTCGCGCCGCATCCGGGCGCGCTCGCTGGCCGGTGTGTCGCCGGTGCGTACCGCAGCGCGTATCCCGAGCGGCCGCAGCACCCGCTGCTGGATACCGGCGAGCGGTTCCTCGAGATTGCGGCGGATATCGTTCGAGAGCGCCTTCAGCGGTGACACGTACAGCACGCGGACCTCGTCTGCGAGCCGCCCCGCCTCCGCCTCGCACACCAGCGCGTCGATGGCCGCGAGAAACGCTGCCAGCGTCTTGCCCGAGCCGGTCGGCGCCGCGAGCAGCGCATGCTGCCCGCCGCGGATCGCCGGCCAGGCGCGCTGCTGCACAGGCGTCGGCGCCGCGAAACGTTCGCGGAACCAGGCGGCAACGGCGGGGTGGAAGTCTGGCAAGGTCATGGGAGGCACAAAGCCCGCGCGGGGCTCCGTACGCCTTTATACCCGCTCGGCGCCAAAATGGGCACAGGCCCGGCCGGAGCCTGCGTGTCGCAGGCCGCGAAGGTTAAAGTACCTCGTCAGCCCCGACCGACCACAAGGCAGCAGCGCGCATGACGGACAACACGATCACGATCTACCACAACCCGGCCTGCGGCACATCGCGCACCGTGCTCGGCCTGATCCGGGCAGCCGGGCACGAACCGGAGGTCGTCGAGTACCTGAAGGCCGGCTGGACCAGGACGCAGCTCGAGGACATCCTCGCGCGCATGCGGGCGCGCCCCCGTGACATCCTGCGCATGAAGGGCACGCCCGCCGCCGAACTCGGCCTGCTCGAGCCGGCTGCGACCGACGGGCAGATCCTCGATGCCATGGTCAGGCACCCGATCCTGGTCAATCGCCCGATCGTCGTGACGCCCAGGGGCGCCCGCCTGGCCCGCCCGGCCGACATCGTGCAGGAGATTCTTTAAATTTTTCGCCGGTCGGTGGAGGTGGCTGAGAAGTCGAGGCGTCGATCCCGCACACCGCGCCAGCCGCTCCCATGCGGCATCGATAAAGCGTCCCGCAGCACGACGCTGAGACATTCTTCAGAGCGGGCGCAGCGGGACAGCTACCGTACGCGAGCGGGGCCGGCATATACGTTGCAGCGCCCGTCGCGCAGGAAACCAATCAGCGTCATGCCGGATTCCCAGGCCGCCTCGATGGCGAGGCTGGACGCCGCGCCGAAGGCGGCGACCAGCGGGCAGCCGGCCATGCGCGCCTTCTCCACGATTTCGAAGCTCGCCCGGCCGCTGACCAGCAGCCCCTGCCCGGCGAGCGGCAGCCGCCCCTCGCGCAGTGCCGCACCGATGAGCTTGTCGACTGCGTTGTGCCGGCCGACATCCTCGCGGACTGCGTGGATATCCCCGCCGGGCCCGAAGAACGCGGCGGCGTGCAATCCGCCGGTCGCCGTAAACCCCGGCTGTTGCGCACCGAGTGCCGCCGGCAGGCCGGCCAGCGTCGCGGCATCGAAGCGCAGCGCCTGGTCCGCGATCTCGAACGGCGCGCGCGCCCGCAGCGCGTCGAGCGCCGCGCGCCCGCAGATGCCGCAGGATGAATTCGCGTAGAAATTCCGCGCCGCGCCGCTGAAGCGCTCGCGCAGGCGTTCCGGCACCACGAGCAGCAGGCGCCCGCCAGCGCCCTCGTCCGCGACGTTCACCTCGAGCAGATCGGCAGCGCTGCCGATCAAGCCCTCGCTGAACATCAGGCCGCGCGCCAGGTCCGCATCGTGCCCCGGCGTGCGCATGGTGACGAGCAGGTTTTCGCCCGCCGGGTCGGACCCCGGGAAACAGACGCGGATCTCCAGCGGCGCTTCGACGGCTACCCAGTCGCTCTGCTCACGCGGCCCGTCTCCCGCCGCGCCAGCGCCGATGCGACGGACGGGCACCCGGACGCGGGTTCCGGTCACGCGCCGACTACCCGCCGATGTAATACATCTCCACCTTCTCGGTGCCCGGGCGCAGCGAAGCCCGCAGCTCGCTGTAGCGGTCCTCCCGCCCGGTCCAGACCGTGGTGATGATGCGGCGCAGTTCCCCGTCGCTCGCGCCGGCGCGCAATGGCGTCTTCAGGTCGGTGCCCCGGGCGGCAAACAGGCAGGTGAACAGTTGCCCGTCCGAGGACAGGCGGGCCCGGGTGCAGGACCCGCAGAACGGCGCGGTGACCGACGAGACGAACCCGATCTCGCCCCTGCCGTCCTCGAATGCGTAGCGGCTCGCCACCTCGCCGTGGTAGCTGCGCTCGACCGGCGCGAGCGGCCAGCGTGCGCCGATGAGCCGGACGAGCTCGGCGGACGGCACGGTGTCGGCGCGCCGCCAGTGGTTGATGGTGCCGACATCCATGTACTCGATGAAGCGCACGATCACGCCGGTGCCGCGGAAATGTTCGACGAGATCCGGCACGGTATGGTCGTTGACGCCGCGGATCACCACGGTATTGACCTTCACCGGCGTCAGCCCGGCGCTGATCGCCTCGCCGATGCCCTCCAGCACGCGCGCCAGCTTGCCGCGGCCGCCGTTCATCGCGATGAACACGGCCTCGTCGAGCGAATCGACACTGACGGTGACCCGGGAGAGGCCTGCCGCCTTCAGCGCCGCCGCATGCTGCGCGAGCAGAATGCCATTGGTCGTCAGGGCAATGTCCTCGATGCCGCCGATCCGCGAGAGGTCGCCTACGAGATCGGGCAACCCGGGTCGCAGCAGTGGCTCGCCGCCGGTGATGCGGAGCTTTTTTACACCCAGCCCGGCGAACAACTGCGCCAGGCGCAGGATCTCCTCGAAGGACAGGCGCTCGCTGCTGCTCAGAAACTTGAAATCTTTGTGGTACTTGTCCTCCGGCATGCAATACGGGCAGCGGAAATTGCAGCGGTCCATGACCGAGATGCGCAGATCCCGCATCGGGCGATGCAGCTGGTCACGCAGCGCTTCGGTCGTGTCGCGGCGCGGGCCCGGCCAACTCACCAGTTTTTCGTCGCTGCTCATGGCTCCGGCACTCAGGATGTATCTGCCGGTGACGCTAGCACAGGCGCAGGGGTGAGCTGAAGCCCGGATTGCCGTATGCGCCGCCGCAGCGCTACTGCGGCCGCGGGCGCGAACAACACGGCTGCGGCAGAGGAGCCCTTATACTGCCGGCGTTCGCCGGTCACGGGAAATTCAGTCGTGGTGCTGCCACAACGCATGCGCGCCGTTGCCATCCGCGAGCCTGGCCCGCCGCAGGTGCTCACGCTCGTGCAACGCGAGCGGCCCGAACCGGCCGCCGGCGAGGTGCTGATCCGCGTTGCCGCAGCCGGCGTGAACCGCCCCGATTGCCTGCAGCGGCGCGGCCTGTACCCGCCGCCGCCCGGAGCCTCCGACCTGCCTGGCCTCGAAGTCGCCGGCGTCATCGCCGGACGCGGCGCCGGCGTAGCCGGCTGGCATGACGGCGAGCGCGTCTGCGCCCTGCTCGCCGGCGGCGGCTACGCCGAGTTCTGCACCGTACCGGCCGTGCAGTGCCTGCCCGTGCCGGGCACGCTGTCCATGGTCGAGGCCGCAGTGCTGCCGGAAACCTTTTTCACCGTCTGGACCAACGTATTCGATCGCGGTCGGTTGCAGGCCGGCGAAACGCTGCTGGTACACGGCGGGGCGAGCGGTATCGGCACGACGGCGATCCAGCTCGCCCGCGCCTTCGGCGCGCGCGTCTTCGCCACCGTTGGCACGGATGAGAAACGCGCGCTGTGCGAGCGACTCGGTGCCGAGCGCGCAATCAACTATCGCAGCGAGCAGTTCGCGACCGTGATCGCGGAGCTGACCGGCGGCCGGGGCGTGGACCTCATCCTGGACATCGTGGGCGCCCCGTACCTCGCCGACAACATCGCCGTCCTGCGCGAAGACGGACGCCTCGTCCTGATTGCCGCCCTCGGCGGCATGAAGAGCGAGATCAACCTCGGCAAGGTGTTCGTCAAGCGGCTCACCATCACCGGCTCGACGCTGCGCAACCGCAGCCCCGCCGACAAAGGCCGCATCGGCGCCGCATTACGCGAGCAGGTCTGGCCGCTGCTGGAGCGTCGCGTGATTTCACCCGTGGTGCAGGCGACTTTTCCGCTCGCCGATGCCGCTGCGGCACACGAACTGCTGGAAGCCGACCGCGCGATGGGTAAGCTGGCGCTGCTCGTGGGCGACATCGGCTGATGCAGGCAACCGGGTTGCAGGAACGATGAGCGCCCGCCAGGTACTCGATGCCTTCGATCGCTGGCGAGTGCAGCGCGTGCCGCTGGTGCTGGTGACCGTGACGGAGACCATCGGCTCGACATACAGCAAGGCAGGCCACCGGATCCTGTTGACCGACCGGGGTGAGTTCCAGGGACTGGTGAGCGGCGGCTGCCTCGAAGGCGACCTCGCCGAACACGCCCGTGGCGTGCTGGCGGCGGCACAGGCACGCACGCTGACCTACGACCTGCGTGACGGGCAGGACGCGTTGTGGGGGCTCGGGATCGGCTGCAACGGGTTGTTCCGGCTGCTGCTGCAGCCGTTGTCGGCGACGGATGAATACGCGCCGTTTGCGACCATCGCCGCGCGCATGCGCGGTGACGACCCCGGCGCCACCGCGACCGTGGTCGAAAGCGACGACCCGCGGCTCCCCGCCGGCGCGACCGTCGTGAGCGCGGGCGCCACGCGGCTTGCCTGGCAGGTCGCGCCGCCCTGGCGTGAGCTGCTCCTCGGCGGCTGCCGCGCACATACGGACGCGGCCACCGCCGTGTTGCGCCGCGAGTCCGTCGCCGGGCACGCGGCCACCGTCCTCTACGCGCCGTTGCGCCCGCTGCCGCGGCTGCTCGTGCTCGGCGCCGGGCTCGACGCGGTACCGCTGGTGGCGATGGCGCAGCAGCTGGGCTGGCGCGTGACGGTGGCCGATCACCGGCCGGCCTACCTCGAGCGCGGCGACCTGGCGACCGCCGACACGCTGCTCCTCGAGCCCGCAGGGCTCGCCGCAACGCTGCCGCTCGCAACCTTCGCCGCCGTGGTCGTGATGAGTCATCACCTGGAAACCGACCGCGCCTGGCTGGCGGCGCTCGCACCGTTCGCGCTGCCCTACATCGGGCTGCTCGGTCCGGCCGAGCGCGGTGCGCGCTTGGTGGCAGAACTCGGCGCCGCGGGCGTCGCGCTGCGCACACCGCTGCACTCGCCCGTTGGCCTCGCCATCGGTGCGGACTCGCCGGAGTCGATCGCGCTGTCGATCCTTGCCGAGCTGCAAGCAACTCTGTCGCCACACCGCCCGCAGGCCGCGGCGGGAGTGCGGGCTTGAGCGACCCGCCGCCCCTGCCCCGCCAGCGCATCAGCGTCGAAGAGGCCACACGCCTCATCGACGAGCACACGCCACGCTGGCCCACGCAGCGTGTGCCACTCGCCGCAGCTGCCGGGATGGTACTGCGCGAACCGATCGCGGCCGAGCGCGACCAGCCGCCCTTCGACCGGGTCACCATGGACGGCATCGCCATCGCGGGCGCGGCGCTTGCCGCCGGCCGGCGCGAGTTCCGTATCAGCGGCACGCAGGGCGCCGGCGCCGCGGCGCTCACCCTGCCCGACGGCAACCAGTGCATCGAGGTGATGACCGGCAGCCCGCTGCCGCAGGGCGCCGATTGCGTCGTGCCGGTGGAGCGCATCAGCATCCGCAACGACATCGCCACGCTCGAGCCCGGTTACACGCCCGCAGCCGGACAGAACGTGCACCGTCGTGCCAGCGACCACCGCCAGGGCGATGCACTGCTCGGCCCGGGCATCGTGATCGGTCCGCCCGAAATGGCGGTGCTCACGATCGGGGGACGCGCCGACGTTGCCGTCACCCGGCCACCGCGCATCGCCGTGATCTCTACCGGCGACGAGCTCGTGCCGCCCGGGCAATCCATCGCGCCCTACCAGATCCGCTCCTCCAACGATCTCGCCATCGAGGCAGCGCTGCGCGAGCGCGGTCACGCGCAGGTGACACGGGCACTGCTGCGCGACGACCCTGCGGATCTGCGCCGCGAAATCGGCCGGTTGCTGGAGGTCTCCGAGGTGCTGATTCTTTCCGGCGGCGTCTCGATGGGCCAGTTCGACCACGTCCCGGCGACGCTCGCCGCGCTCGGCATCGAGGTGGTGTTCCACAAGGTCTCCCAGCGGCCCGGCCTGCCGTTGTGGTTCGGCTGCGACCGGCGCGACCGGCTGGTCTTCGCGTTGCCCGGCAACCCGGTCTCCAGCCTGGTCTGCCTGGTGCGCTACGTGCTGCCGGCGCTCGCCCGCGCCGCGGGCGCAAGGCCCCCGCCCGCCCCCTTCCTGCCGCTCGGCGCCGCGGTCGACTTCCGGCCGGACTTGACGTGGTTTCTGCCGGTCGCTCTCGAGTGGCAGGACAAGGGCGCGGTGGTGGCCCATCCGCGACCGACCAACACCTCGGGCGACTTCGTCTCGCTCACCGGCACCGACGGCTGCCTCGAACTGCCGCGCGGGCGCGACCACTACCCCGCCGGCTTCGCCGCGCGCTTCTTTGCCTGGTAGCGGCGCGGGATTCGCGATCTACCTTTCCACCCGCAGGAAGCGCGTCGGAGTCGTGCCGCGCGGCGTGTCGATCCAGCCCTTCACCACCGGCGACACGAGTCGCCGACCCACGTAGAAGTAAATGGGAATCACGGGGTGCTCGGCCATCATCAGCGCCTCGGCCTCGCGCAGCAGCGCGACGCGCGCGCCTTCGTCACGCGTCTCGTTCGACTGGGCGAGCAGCCGGTCGAAGCGCGCATTCGACCAGCGCGCCCAGTTGTTGGGGTTGCCGCTCTCGAGCAGTTGCAGGAACGCGTAGGCATCGCTGAAAGTCCCGAAGTAGGCCCAACGCGCCACGTCGAAGTTCATCGCACGGATGCGGCCGGTCAGCGCGCGGAAGTCGAGGTTGGTGAGTTCGGCGCGGACACCGACCGCCTGCCACATGCCCGCCAGCGCCACCATGAGCTTGCGGTTCTCCTCCTGCGTGTCGTACACGAGCGGCACCACGAGCGGCTGCGCGGCACCGAAACCGGCCGCGTCCAGCAGCTCGCGGGCGAGCGCCTGGCGGCGCGCAAGCGGCAACTCGTCGTCGGCCTGGCGCAGCCCGCCGACGTCACCGTCGACGTCCGGCGGCACCAGCGACCAGGCCGGGCGCACCCCGGTACGCAGCAGCCGCTCGGTGATCGCCTCGCGGTCGATGGCGAGTGACAGCGCCCGGCGCACGCGCGGGTCGTCGAACGGCGCCCGCGCCGTGTTCACCGCCAGAAAATACGTTCCGAGCGCGGGCACCACGTGCAGCGCCTCGGGCATGTTGGCGCGGATCCAGTCGATTTCGTCGGGCGGAAAATTGAGCACGATGTCGAGTTCGCCCGCGCGGAAACGGCGCAGCGAAGTGCCGAGATCCTGCGTCGGATGCCACCAGATCTCGTCGATCGCCACGGTGTCGGCGGCGAAGAACCGCGGGTTGCGCACCAACCGGATGTGGTCCTGCGGCACGCGCCCGGCGAGCACGTAAGGACCATTGCCGACCATGCGGCCCGCCCGCGTCCAGTCGTTGCCGTACTGCTCGATCACGTGGCGCGGCACCGGCGCCACCTGCACGTTGGCGAGCAACTGCGGGAGGTAGGGCACCGGATGCTCCAGGCGCATGACGAAGGTGCGTGCATCGGGCGCCGCAACGCCGAGCGTTTCCGGCGCTGCCTCCCCGCGGAACACGGGGCGCGCACCCTCGATGAAAAAGAACACGCCCGCGAGGGTCGAGGCCGTAGCGGGCGTCATCAGGCGCCGGAACGAATAGACGAAATCATCCGCGTTGAGCGGCCGGCCGTCGGACCAGGTCAGACCCGGGCGCAGGTGAAAGGTGTAGCTGCGGCCGTCCTCGCTGATGCTCCAGCTCTCGGCGGAGCCCGGTGCCGGGCGCGACCCGGCATCGCGCATCAGCAGGCCGGCGACGAGATCGGTGAGCAGCGGCGCAGCGAGCGAGCCGGCGGCAACAGTCGGGTCGAGCGATGGCGGCTCGGCCGCCGTCCCCTGGTGCATCACCATCGGCTCCGCAGCGACGGATGCGGCGGTCGAAGCCAGCACGACAGCCAGCGCAAAGCGCATGGCGGCGCGCGCGATGACGCGGTGGATCATCTCTACCCCCCGTACAGGCCAGCCGGGGCCAAGGATACGACGCCGCGGCGATCGGCGAGAACCCGGGGAGCGCCGTTCCGGCACCCCGCCCTGTCCGCCGCTCAGGCCGGTGCGGTGAGTTCCACCGTGACGACCCCGTCGACCGCGCGCAGGGCATCGACCAGCGGCGCCAGCTCGCCCGAACGCGTCGCTGTCATGAGCCAGAGTTCTGCGGTGTCGGTTCCGTCGGCCTGCTGGAACGTTGCGCGTTGCACGGCCAGGCCGTGTGCCGCGGCGAGCGCTTCTATCTCGGCCAGTTGCAGGCGGCCACGACCGGATTCCACGCGCAGGACGCGCGCCCGGCGCGATGCCAGCAGGCGCTGTTCCACCAGCTTCAGCAGAAACAGGATCACGAACGCGATCGCGGTCGTGCCGATGGCGGCGAAGTACAGACCGCTGCCGGCGGCGAGACCGATCGTGGCGACGGTCCACAGCCCGGCCGCAGTCGTGAGGCCGCGGACGACCTCGAAGCGGTGCATGATCAGGATGGCACCGGCACCGAGGAAGCCGACGCCGGAGACCACCTGTGCGGCGATGCGCGAGGGATCGAGCGCGACGTGTGGCTGGTCGATGACGTCCTCGAATCCGAAAGCCGACACGATGATCGCCAGCGCGGAGCCGAGGCACACCAGCATGTGTGTGCGCAGCCCGGCGGTGCTGACGTGACGCTCCCGTTCATATCCGATGACACCACCGAGCAGCACGGCCAGTACCAGCCGGAGCAGGATCTCCTCCTGAGTGATCATGGCTGCCTCCCGGGATACAGGTGCCGGAGCATTTGATCATTTCACCATGATCAGGAGCTTCCGACAAAGGCGGCGCTGCGGGACTCTGACATACTGGGCCGCATGCGCTATCTGGAAGACCTCACCGTTGGTGAGCGCATCCTGACTGGGCCAGTCGTGGTCACGGAAGCGGACATTCTTGCTTTCGCCAGACAATTCGATCCACAGCCGATGCATGTGGACCGCAAGGCAGCCACCGTGGGGCCGCTCGGCGGGTTGAGTGCCAGCGGTTGGCATACAGCCGCCATGGTGATGCGGCTGATCGTGGATGCAGACCCGCTGGACGGAGTGCCCTGGCTCGGGCTGGGTGTCGACGGGTTGCGCTGGCTGAGTCCGGTTCGGCCAGGCGACACGATCACCGTGGAGATAGAGATTGTGGCGATCACTCCGTCTCGCGCGAAACAGAGTCACGGCATCGTTCGCACCGGCATCACTGCACGGAACCAGCACGGCGAGGCGGTGATGACGCTATCTCCGAATCTCTGGATTCCCCGGCGACCGCTTTAGCGCTGGAGCGCCGCTCGGGGCGGCGGAATATTTGACGGCGGGGCGGGCTGCGCCGGGCCCGCGTGACATGGGCCCGACGCGTTCAAATGCGGGTCACACCGGTCTGCCAGACCTTGGGGAAACCGACGCCGTGGGCAACTCTGCGGCACCGTGGTTCACCCCACGGGTGCTTGATCAGCGTGGGTCCATCGACGTGGTCGACGAGGCTGGGCCAGGTGTAGCGCACGAGTTGCTTGCGCTCAGCCCAGTACAGGCCAATGCGCCTGTCGTAGGCGGCGTCGCACAGCTTTCCCCAGGTGAGGAATCTGGCGATGTGACCGGTGGGCATGGCGATGGCGACCCCCCACAGCATCCGCTGGTGCTCGAGCCAGGCGTTGCCGTCCCGGTCGGCGCGTTCGATGGCTCGGGTGACGCGTACCGGCAGCGGCCGGCCGGTGCCGATGTAGAAGCTCACGGCAGTCTCCGGGGCATGCAGCAGGGCAGCGGTTACATGGCGACGGAACTGCGGGATGGGGAGAGCATCGTCCTGCAGGACGAGATGCCAGTCTGCACCCGGATCGTGAAGCGTCCAGGCGACGTCGCCGTTGCGGGTTTCACCCCGGTCGCCGGGGTCGAGTGAAATATCGGCATCGAGCTGGCCGGACAGGGCGACGGCAGCATCGACCCTGGCGATATGAGCCATGACTGTGATGCTAAGTTTCACTCACGTCGGTGGTGCCGTTGGTGGTGCCGGAGCATGTCACTATCTCGCTGCTGGTCCCTCGTCAGACCCCCAACGGGTAGCACCGAACAGAGGGTGCCGGGCAGATTGGGGATCCGGTCCCTGGTGAGCGATCGGCTTTTCCTGGCCGGCCGGTTTCGCCGCGTGCGCCCCGGACAGCCACAGGTATACCGCCGGCAGGATCAGCAACGTGAACAGGGTACCGATCGCCATGCCGGAGACGAGCACGATACCGATGCTGTTGCGCGCCGCCGCGCCCGGCCCGCTGACCAGCACCAGCGGCAGGTGGCCGAACACCGTCGCCGCGGTCGTCATGAGCACGGGCCGCAGCCGCTCCAGCGACGCCTCGCGGATCGCCGCGAGCCGCTCGTAGCCGGCCTCGCGCAGCTTGTTGGCAAACTCGACGATGAGGATGCCGTTCTTCGCGATCAGGCCGACGAGCGTGATCAGCCCGACCTGCGTGAAGATGTTGATGGTCGTGAACTCGAGGAAGGTGAACACGAGGGCACTGGTCAGCGCGAGCGGCACGGAGGCGAGCAGGATCACCAGCGGATCGCGGAAATTGCCGAACTGGGCAGTGAGCACGAGGTAGATCAGCACGACGGCAAAAGCGAGCGTACTGCTGAGAGTCGCGCCCTCGGTGCGGATCTGGCGCGACTCGCCCGCGTAGTCGATCGAATACCCTGGCGGCAGCAGTTCCGCGGCCGCCGCCTCGAGGGCCGCCAGCCCCTGCTCCTTGGTGAGCCCGGGGAACACTCCGCCGTAGACCCGGAACGCGTTGCGCTGCTGGAAGCGGTTGAGCGAACGCGGCGCAGCGCCACTCTCCACATGCGCGAAGCTCGATATCGGAATGAGCTGCCCGCTCGGGCCCATCACCTTGAGGTCGAGGAGCCGGCTGGCATCGCGCCGCTCGATCTCGCCCATCTGCGGGATGACCTTGTAACTGCGCCCGTCCAGGTTGAAACGGTTGACGTAGGCACCACCGAGCAGCACGCCCAGTTCCTCGCCGACCTGGGTGAGGTCGAGGCCGAGGTCGGCCACGCGGTTGCGGTCGATCACCACGTTGGCCTGCGAGATGTCCACCTTCAGGTCCGAATCCAGGAACATGAACCGCCCGGAGCCACGCGCCGCCTTGACGAGACTCTGCGCCACGGGAAGCATGCGCTCGATGTCATCGGTGGAGGTCACCACCATCTCCACATCGAACTGTCCCGCGCCCGGCAGCGCCGCTGCCAGCGATACGAAGGCACGCACGCCGGCAATATCCCGCACCAGGCTGTAGGCCTGCGGCAGGATCTCCATGGCGCTGCGTTCGCGCTGCGAGTAGTCCTTCAGCGCCATGCCGCCGAATCCCGCGCTCCGCCGTGACACCTCCCAGCTCAGATACGCCTCCGGTAACTCCAGCAGGCGGCGGATGACCTGCGCGGTACGCTCCGCCGTATAGCGGACCGACGCGTCCGGGGCCGACTCGACGTAAATGCTGATCTCGCCCTGGTCCTCGGTCGGCGCCAGCTCCCGCGGCGACAACAGGAACAGCGGCGCCAGCAACAACAACGCGGCAGCGCCCGCCGCAAGCGTGGTATTGCGCTGTGCAAGGGTCGCGTCGAGCACCCGGGCATAGCGCTCCCGCACCCGCGCAAAGCGCGCATCGGCGTACGCGGCGAGCCGTGGCCGCTCGCTTCGCTCCCGCACCAGGCGCGCGCTCATCACGGGAGAAAGCGTCAGAGCGACGATCCCGGACATGATCACCGCCATGGCCAGCGTGAAGGCGAACTCCTTGAACAGCACCCCGGTCAGGCCGGAGAGGAAACCGATCGGCGCGTACACCGCGGCGAGCGTGATGGTCATCGCCACGAGCGGCGCACAGAGCTGGCGGGCGCTCGCCAGCGCAGCTTCCACGCGACTCATCCCCTGGTCCACCAGTCGCTGCACGTTCTCCACGACGACGATGGCATCGTCCACGACGAGCCCGACCGAGAGCACGATTGCGAGCATCGTCAGCAGGTTCAGCGAGAAGCCGAGCAGGTACATGAAGATGGCCGTCCCGACCAGCGAGATCGGAATGGCCACGAGCGGCACGAGCGCCGTACGCACCGAGCCGAGGAACAGGAACACCACCACGGCAACGATGGCCACCGTTTCGGCCAGCGTGGTGAAAATGCCGCGAATCGCATTGCGCATGTACAGCGTGCCGTCGTAGCCGACCAGCACCTGCATGCCGGCCGGCAGGCTCGACTCCAGTTCCCCGAGCCGCTGGTAGAGCGCGTCGGCGACCTCGAGCTCGTTCACTCCGGGCAGCGTCCACACGGCGACGAACACCGTCGGCTCGGCGTTCTCCCGCGTCTCCGTTGCGGCCTCCTCCGCGCCGAGTTCCACGCGTGCCAGGTCGCGCAGGCGGATGGTTGCGCCCGCCTTCTGCTGCACGATGAGATCGGCGAACTCCTCCGGCGAACGCAGGTCGGTGTTCGCCAGCAGGTCGACCTGCGCCGCCTGTCCCTCGGTCCGCCCGAGCGCCGCCAGGTAGTTGTTGCGGCGGAGCGCGTCGTACACCTCACGCGCACTGACGCCGAGGGCCGCCATGCGCTCCGGATCCAGCCAGATGCGCATGGCGAGCGGCGTGCCGCCTGCGACATCCGCCCGCTGCACCCCTGCGACGGTGGACAAGGCCGGCTGGACCGAGCGCGTCAGCCACTCGGTCACCTGCGCGCGGCCGAGGCGGTCCGACTTGTAACTGATGTAGAAGCTGGCGTAGGGACGATCTGCGCGCTGCACGACCACCGTGGGCGGCTCGGAGTCGCCGGGCAGCTCCCCGCGAATCTGGTCCAGCCTGGCGCCGACCTCGGTCAGTGCCACGTTGGCGTCGGCGTTGAGCTTCAGCCGCACCGTCACCGTCGACAGCCCCGCAATGCTCTGGGACTCCACATAGTCGATGCCGGTGACCGTGGCGACCGCACGCTCGATGGGCGTGGTGATGAAACCGCGCACCACGTCTGCGCTCGCGCCGATATAGGTGGTCTGCACGATGATCGCAGCACTCTCGATGCGCGGGAACTGCTGGATGGGCAGGTTCAGCGCGGCCCGGCCGCCGACCAGCAGGATGGCAAGGCTCGCCACCGTGGCGAGCACCGGCTTGCGTACGAAAATCTCCAGCAGCTTGTTCATGACCCGGGCGACGCCGCCGGCGCGGGCGCTGGCGGCTGCTCTGCCGGCTCCACGATCTTCACGCGCGAGCCCTGGCGCAGCTTGAAGGAACCCTCGGTCGCCACGCGCTCTCCTGCGGTGAGCCCGTCGAGGATCACGACCTCCGTGGCAATCGTCGGCCCGGTCCGCACGAACCGCTGCTCGGCGGTGGCCTGCTGCGGATCCTGCTCGTCGAGGTGGATGACGTAGACGTGGTCGCCGTAGGCGGCCCGCCTGACTGCCGCCAGCGGCACGGCCAGCACCTCGCGCGGCGCGGTGGCCGCCACCGTCACCTCGACGAAGGCGCCGGGAGTGAGGCCGGCGGCGGCCGGCGCCTCGGCGCGGACACGCACCGTGCGCGTGGCTTCGTCCGCGCGCGCGTCGATGGCGCGGATGATCGCGGTCGTGCCCGCCGGCAAACCGCTGCCACCGAGCCGCAGCTCGGCACCCGGCGCGAGCTGCGCCACGATTTCCTGCTGCATGCGGAAGTCGACGTAGACACTGTCCGACACGCTCTCGAGGGTCGTAAGCCCGGTGCCGGCAGCCAGGTACTGGCCGGGGTGCACGTCGCGCAGGCCGATACGGCCACGGAACGGCGCGCGCAGGGTGCGCCGCTGAATGGTCGTTGCGATCACATCGCGGCGCGCCTCTGCCTGCGCGAGTTGTGCCTCGGCACGGTCCGCATCGGCCTGCGTGCCGGCGCGCTGCTCGATCAGCTTGCGGGTGCGCTCTGCCGTAAGCCGGGCGAGCGTGATGTCCGCCTCGGCGCTGCGCAGGTCCGCCCGCTCCGTGCGCGTATCGAGTTCGAGCAGCACCTGGCCGGCCTCGACGATCTCGCCGGAGCGGAATTCGACGCGGGCCACCGTACCGGGCAGTTCGTTGCTCAGGGTCACGAACTCGCGCGCCACCACGGTGCCCGGGGCGCTGGCGTCGACCTGCCAGCGGATCGGGTGGGCCTGCGCGACGTTCACCGCCTCGGCCGGGTTGGCGAAGGCAGCGCCGGCCGCAATCGCCGACGTCACGCGCCAATATTTGTACCCGCCGAGCACCCCGACGACCACAATCAGGGCAATGAAGATCAACAGCAACGCTCGTCGGTTCATGGCCGTATTCTAAGAGAGGTACCGGAGCTTTTGATTGTTTGAGCAAGCCTGCAGGGCGAATCGGCCATGGCCGCGCTCAGCGCTCAGCGCCCCCATGCTCGGACAGGCAAATGCTCCGGTATCCTAGGCCCCGTGGCCGCCTGCGACCCGATGTCGCGGCGCGTGCTCGCGGGCGATATGTATTGGATAATGCTCCTTTTTGTGGAAGCCGGCCTGGCAGCCTGCGGGTGGGCTCGCCCGCTGCGGGCCGCCCGACGCCCCCGGGACCACCGGCTGGTGTCGCGTTGCCCGCCGGCCATGCGTAATCAGGAAAGAAGTTCGTCATGAAACCAACGATTGTCGTCTCGTCGCTCGATCTGCAACGGATCGAGTCTCTGTTGAAGTCGCTTCCCGACCAGGATTTCCCCGGCAGGGATGACCTGGAGGCGGAACTTGCCCGGGCGGATATCGTGGACCCGGCGAAAATGCCGCCCGACGTCGTAACGATGAACTCGACCGTGAGGTTCAGGATCGAGTCGTCGTCGAAGGAGTTTCACCTGACGCTGGTGTATCCGGCGGATGTCGACACCAGCGGCGGCACCATCTCGATCCTGGCACCGGTCGGCAGCGCGCTGCTCGGCCTGTCGCGGGGCGACGTGATCGAGTGGCCGAAGCCCGGCGGCGGCGTCTTGCGCGTACACATCGAAGAAGTCACCTATCAGCCCGAACGCGAAGGTGAATTCCGTCGCTAGCGACCATGGGCACGGCCCCAACAGCGCGCAGCGGGCAACCGGCCACGAACCACGCCGGGCCCGGCAGGCAGCGCGTGCACCACGCTGATCAACGTCCGGGCGGCGCATGAACAAGCCACTGATCGTCATCGTCGGCATGGGCCCCGGGATCGGCAGCGCAGTCGCCACGCGCTTTGGCCGCGAGGGCTTTGGTGTGGGCATGGTCGCGCGCAGCGCAGGGAAACTCGCGGCACACGCGCGCGCATTGCAGGAGACAGGCATCGATGCCTCTCACGCGCTGGCGGACGCGGGCGATCCGGACGCGCTGGCCCGGGCGCTCGCGACCATCGAGGAAGCGCGCGGCCCGGCGTCAGTACTGCTCTACAACGCAGCCCACATCAAGTGGAAGAACATCCTGGAGGAATCAGCGCCCTCGCTGCTCGACGACTTCAAGGTGAATGTCGCCGGGGCCATGACTGCCGTCCATGCCGTGCTGCCGGGCATGCGCCGCGAGAATCGCGGCACGATCCTGCTGACCGGCTCGATGTTCGCCACGCGACCCGTCGCGCAGTTCGGCTCCCTGTCGATCGGCAAGGCCGGCATCCGCAGTCTCGCCTTCATGCTCGCCGGCGCCCTCAAGGACACCGGCATCCATGTGGCCACCGTCACCGTGGCGGGGCAGGTGCGCCCCGGCGACCCGAAACGCAGCCCCGAAGCGATCGCCGACGCCTGCTTGCGCCTGCATCTGCAGCAACCCGGCGAGTTCGCCACCGAAGTCGAGTGCTAGGGCCTGTTGACATTCATTGATCGTAGTTGCTTCCAACCGCTCAGCCCATCGCTCGTGTGGCTCAATGCCGGACACGAATGTCGACAGGCCCTGGCGGATTACGCCTGATCGACCGGCGGCGCGTCGAGCGCCTTGCGCCCGGAGAACATGGCCGAGACGAGCGTGCCGCCTTCGCGCAGTTCTCCCACGACGACACCGATGATGTGCAGGGCGATGGCACCGAGCACGATGAAATAAACGGTTTCATGGGTCTCGATGAACGGCCCGCGGAAGGCACGCATCTCGGCCCAGGCCGCTGCATCGACGAGTGTCTTGTCGCCGGGGACCAGCGTGGCGGGATCCACGCCGGCCGCTGCCACCCATCCGGCAACCCAGGCGCCGAGTGGCGGGTAGTAGATGTCCGTGCCGGCGAGCACCAGGCCGCTGACTGCCTGCACGGTCATCAGCAGGAGGAGCAGCGTGACCATGAGTCGGCCGATGGGGTTGTGGCCGAGGTAGCGCGGCGCGTGGCCCGCTTTTGCTCCCGCCGCAAAGTCACGCAGCGATTGCAGGTAGCCACGGCCGAACGGCAGCAGCGCCCGCCAGCGACTGAAGGGGCTGCCCACGAACGCCCAGGCGATCCGCACGGCGAGATTCGCCGCGAACACATAGCCGACCCAGACGTGGACCGTCTTCAGGAGGACTTTGCCTTCGGCCGACACGCCGAGCTCCGCGCCCCAGAGAATGGTCGTGCCGACGGCCACCAGGGCCATCACGCACAGCACGTTGAGCCAGTGGAAAATGCGCTGTACCGGGTCCCAGACCCGGTACAGCCGCACGCCCGATTGGACCAAGCCGTCGCTCACGGCGCCACCTGGACGGAATCCACGTCCACCTCGACCCGGTTCCACTCCTTGTCGATCTCGCCACGCACTTCGATCCGCGTCTCCGGCGTCGCTTCCACGCCGCGCCAGTCCTCGTTGTCGATCTCGACGGTGATGGTGCCCGTCTCGTCCTTGAACTCGTACTTCTCGTCGCCCAGGGATCTGACGATGAAACCCTGCATCTTGACCATCGTGTCGTCACCGAGCTTCTGGGCATCGGCCACCGTCACGAGCTGCAG
Source organism: Nevskiales bacterium (assembly GCA_011526045.1). Classification (GTDB taxonomy): domain Bacteria; phylum Pseudomonadota; class Gammaproteobacteria; order Steroidobacterales; genus QUBU01. Next base: position 49,938 of record WYBE01000002.1, read on the forward strand.
GTTGTCGGGGCCCTGGAAGCCACCGGCGGTCTGCTGATTGGCCGCAGCGGCAAAGGCGGCGAGGCTGAGAACGGCTCCGGTCGAAATCACTATCATCTTCACGTTAGATCTCCTGTATCAGTGTTGGGACATGTTCAGTCTGGCTGTTCACGCATTACAGTTACCTTACTGCGCGAACGTAACGCGCACCCGCAGGCCTGGCGCGCCATCATCGCGGGCGAGAAACTCCAGCGACGCGCCGTGCACCTGTGCGATCCGCTGGCAGATGGTGAGCCCGATCCCGAGCCCTTCGCTGCGGCTGTCGAGGCGCCGGAAGCCCTCGCCCATCTGCCGGCGTTGCAGCTCGGCGATTCCCGGCCCGGTGTCGCTGACCTCCAGCACCGGCCGTCCGGCCGGGCTGTACAGCCGCACGAAGGTGCGCGTTCCGGGAGGGCAATGATCGAGGACGTTCTTGAGCAGGTTCTGCAGCAGGACCTGCAACAGCGTCGCCTCGCCATTGATCGTCACCGTGCCGAGATCACTCTGCAGGGACATTCCGGCCTGCTCCATCCGGGCTGTGAAGCGCTCGATTTCCGGCGCATACAGCGCCTGCAAACCGACCGGCGTGAAACCCGCCCGCCACCGCCCCTGGTCGAGGCGCGCCAGGGTCAGCAGCTGCTCCACGAGCCGTGCCAGCCGGTCCACCTCGGACTTCATCGCCTTGTGGTCGGGCGCGTCGCCGGCGAGTTCGAGCTTCAGCGTCGTCAGCGGCGTGCGCAGCTCGTGCGCCACGTCGCTCGCGAACTGCCGCTCGCGCTTCAGCGCCGTGTCGACGCCGGTCATCATGCCGTTCAGCGTATCGCGCAGGACGGCGATCTCGGCCGCGCGCGTTGGCAGCACCACCGGTGCGAGAGAATCCGCATTGCGGCTTTCGATCTCGCGCGCGAGGCGCGCAATCGGCCATAGCGACAGACCGATCAGCCCGGCGAGCAATGCCAGGTTGACCACGCTGCCGACGAGCACCGGCATGGTGATCTCCTCGAGGATCTCCTGCCCCACCTCGCCGTACTGGTCTGTGCGGCGCAGGAGCTGCACGACCAGGTCGCCCTCGCGCCGCTGGTAGCCCTCCCAGTCGTGGCCGTCGAACCGCAGCCGCAGCCTGCCGTTGCGCGAGTCCGCCAGCGGCAGGTCGTGGGCCAGGTTGCTGGCGAAACGCCCGTCGGCGACGTCGTACACGCTGACCCAGAGGGTGTCCTCCTCGTCTGGCCGGAAAGTCCTGCGAAGCAACGTGCCGAGATTGTCGGCCGACAGCCCGCCGCTTTCCGCCACGAGGAGGCGCGCGAGCAGCCGGCCCTGGTTCTCGAGATCGTCGTCGAGGACGTCGCGCAACTCATCGCCCGCCTCCCGGTAGGTTGCCACGACGCCGACCGCCGCCGTGACCACCATGGTCAACGCCAGCAGCGCCGCCACATGGGACAGTCGGATGTTCACAACGCCACCAGCCGATAGCCGATGCCACGCACGGTCTCGATCCGATCCTTGCCGATCTGCCGGCGCAGCGCGTGGATACGCACCTCCAACGTGTTCGAATCCACACCTTCGCCGAGGCCGTAGAGTTGCTGGAGCAGACGCTCGCGGCTCACCGGCTTCTCCCCCGCCTGCACGAGCACCGCAAGGATGCCGCGCTCCTGCGGCGAGAGGCTGAGCGGTCGCTCATCGAGGCAGAACTGCTGCGTGTCAGGTGCGTAGCTGAGCGCGCCGACGGTGAAGCGCGGTTGTGCCGTCCCCGCGCTCCGGCGCAACAGCGCGCGGATGCGCGCCAGCAACTCCTCGGGCTCGAACGGTTTGACGAGGTAATCGTCCGCCCCGGTGTCGAGCCCCTTGACCCGGTCATCGAGCTGGTCCCGAGCCGAGACGATCAGGACCGGGGTCTGGCAGCCCTCCGCGCGCAACGCCTCGAGCCATTGCACGCCGTCGCCATCCGGCAGGCCGAGATCGAGCAGGACGACGTCGTAGTCGGCAGCGGCAAAGCGGCTGCGCGCGGCGGCCAGGTTGCGGACCCAATCGACGTTGAACTGCGCGCGCAGGAGCTTGTGCAGCGCATTGCCGAGGTTCAGGTCGTCTTCAACCAGCAGGAGATACATGAGCAGCCCAATTTCGCGATTACGACGATTATCTCGTCCGCGACCTTACAGATAGATTACCGCGTGACCGCTGCGGGAAAGGACAGCGCTGCCGCCGCCCTGTGATCGGGTTCATCGCCGCTGTGCGGAACGCGTGCGAAGGCGATACGTGGGTTCCGCGCGGACTCCGCTGGCGGAGCTGTCCGCACCCGGCTCGCGCGAGTGGTGGTGCCCCGGTGTCCGGCGAGCGCCGCTCCTCGCACGTCCCTGTGCTCGTCGCTACGGGTTACGCCGGCTGCTGCCCTCCTGGCAGCCGGCTCCACACGTGCTCTCGCCGGACACCGGGCCACCCCCTGCCCGCAAACCGCGGGCGGCGTGCCGCCGCTGATCCAGACTCACCCGGGCGGCTGGCGGCGAGGTCACGACAGGCGTGTCGGAAGCAGGCGTCCCCGCCAGCCGCCACTACGCGGGAGCAGACCGGCGCCTGGGTAGCCGTCTCCGCCAATCGGCGATGAACCTATAATCGCGCCATGCTCAATGACCTGCCCGGCCGGGCGATTCCCGGCAAGACCTGCGCGGCCGCCCGCATGCGCACCGTCGAGCGCTGACCGGCAACCTGACCGTGGCTACGCCCCAGACCAGCCTCCCGCCCCACGCTCAGGGCTCCGGCGTCCAGGCGCCCGCCTCGACCGGCTGGCTCGAAGAAATGTTGCGCAATGCCGCGGTGCTGAAGTACACGCGGCGCGCGGTGGAACTGGTCTGGGCCACCAACCGGCAACTGACCGTGCTGCTCGCGTCGCTGACCGTGGTGGCCGGCGTACTGCCGGCGGTGGCGGCCTGGATCGGCAAACTGGTCATCGATGCGGTCGTCGCCCAGGTCGGTGCAGTCGGCGCCGGCGCCGCGCCGGTTTATGCGGGCGTACTCGAACTCGTTGCATACGAGGGCGTGGTGATCGCTTTGCTCGGCGGCGCGCAGCGCGGCATCAACGCCTGCCAGGCGCTGCTGCGCGCGCAGCTCGGTTATCGCGTCAACGAGATGATCCTGCAGAAGGCGCTCACGCTCGACCTGACGCAGTTCGAGGACGCGGAGTTCTACGACAAGCTGCAACGCGCGCGCCGCGAAGCATCCAGCCGCCCCCTCTCGCTCGTCATGCGTACCTTTGCGCTCTTCCAGCAGCTCGTGGCGCTGGCGAGCTTCAGCGTGCTGATCGCGCGGTTCTCGCCCTGGGCACTCGTGCTGCTGGCACTGGCCGGCCTGCCCGCCTTTCTCGCCGAAACCAAGTTCTCGGGCGACGCGTTCCGGCTCTTTCGCATGCGGGCGCCGGAAGCGCGCATGCAGAACTACCTCGAGATCGTGATGTCGCGCGAGGACCACGCCAAGGAGGTGCAGCTCTTCCAGCTCGGGCCGATGCTGCTCGAACGCTACCGGGCGATCTTCGACAAGATCTATCGCGAGGACCGCGCGCTCACCCTGCGGCGGGAGACCTGGGGCATGCTGCTCGCGCTGGTCGGTACCGGCGCGCTCTACGGCGCCTACGCCTGGATCGCCATCGCCGCGGTGGGCGCGGCGATCACCATCGGCGAGATGACCATGTACCTGGTGTTGTTCCGCCAGGGGCAGGCCGCGGTCTCGGCGAGCCTCGGCTCGATCGGCGGCATGTACGAGGACAACCTCTATCTCACCAACCTGTACGAATACCTGGAGCAGGCGCCGACCTACGGCTGGGGCACGGGCGCACAGGGGCCCGACCCGGCCGATGGCGTGCGTTTCGAGCACGTCTCGTTCACCTACCCCGGCGCTGCCACGCCGGCACTCATGGACATCAACCTGCACGTCCGGCCCGGCGAGAGCCTCGCATTAGTCGGTGAGAATGGTGCCGGTAAATCCACTTTAATCAAGCTATTATGCGGTTTATATCAACCGAGTTCTGGTCGAGTGCTGGTGCACGGGCTCGATGTGCGCGAGTGGCACCCGCAGTCGCTGCGCCGGCAGATCGGCGTGATCTTCCAGGACTTCAACAAGTACCAGTTCACCGTGGGCGAGAACATCGGCGCCGGCGACGTCGGCGCCTTCACTGACGAAGAGCGCTGGGAGGACTCCGCCCGCAAGGGCATGGCAATGCCCTTCATCGAGCGTATGGAGAAGCGCTTCGCCACCCAGCTCGGCAGCTGGTTCCGCGGCGGCAAGGAGCTGTCCACCGGGCAATGGCAGAAGATGGCGCTCTCGCGCGCCTTCATGCGCAGCTGCGCCGACGTGCTCGTGCTCGACGAGCCTACCGCCTCGATGGATGCCGGAGCGGAGGCGGAACTGTTCGCGTACTTCAAGGAGCACACGCGCGGACGGATCTCGATCCTGATCTCGCACCGCTTCTCGACCGTGCGCCAGGCCGACCATATTGCCGTGATCGAACACGGCCGCATCAGCGAATACGGCACGCACGCGCAATTGCTCGCCGCCAACGGCCTCTATGCGAAACTCTTCCGCCTGCAGGCGGAAGGTTATCGTTGAGCGGCCGGCCTGCGGCGCAAAGCGCTGCGTCGCCTGCGAGTCAGGTGCCGGGCGTGGGCATGGAGAAATCGCTCGCCCCGCCTTCGCTGCCCGGCCAGCGCGACGTCACCGTCCGCAGGCGCGTGTAGAAGCGCACGCCCTCGAGCCCGTGGACATTGCTGTCGCCGAAGAACGACTGCTTGTTGCCGCCGAAACTGAAGAACGCCATCGGCACCGGGATCGCGACGTTCACGCCGACCATGCCGGCATCCACGCGCAGGGCAAACTCGCGCGCAGCGCGCCCGCTGCCGGTGAAGATCGCTGCGCCGTTGGCGTATTCGTGCGAATTCACCACCGCGAGCGCCTCGCCGAGGCTCGCCACGCGCACGATGCACAGCACCGGCCCGAAGATTTCCTCGCGCCAGACACGCATCGCCGTCGTGACGCGATCGAAAAGCGTCGGGCCGAAGAAAAACCCGCTCTCGTAGCCCGGTACGCGCAGCTCGCGGCCATCGGCGACCAGCTCCGCACCCTCGGCAATGCCCGTCTCGACGTAACCGCGCACCCGCTCACGGTGCGCAGCGCTGACCAGCGGCCCCATCTCGGTCGCCGGGTCCGTGCCCGGACCGACGCGCAGCCGCGCGATGCCCCGCAGGAGCGCGTCTCGCAGCGGGTCACCTGCCGTTCCCACCACGACCGCCACCGAAATCGCCATGCAGCGCTCGCCCGCCGATCCGTAGGCGGCGCCGAGCAGCGCGCTCGCCGCCTGCTCCAGGTTGGCGTCGGGCAGGACCACCATGTGATTCTTGGCGCCGCCGAGCGCCTGTACCCGGCGACCCGCTGCGGCCGAGCGCTCGTAGACCTGCCGGGCCACCGCTGTCGAGCCGACGAAACTCATCGCGGCGACGCCGTCGTGATCGAGCAGCGCGTCCACCGCCTCGCGATCGCCATGCACCACGTTGAACACGCCCGCCGGCGCCCCGGCCTGCGCCAGCAACCCGGCAAGGCGCACCACGCAGGACGGATCGCGTTCCGAGGGCTTCATGACGAACGTGTTCCCGCAGGCAATCGCGATCGGGAACATCCACAGCGGCACCATGGCGGGAAAGTTGAACGGGCTTACGCCGGCGCAGACGCCGAGTGGCTCGCGCATCGAGGTGCAGTCGATGCCGGCACCGACATCGCGGCTGAACTCACCCTTCATGAGCTGCGGGATACCGCAGGCGAACTCCACCACCTCCAGGCCGCGCTGCAGGGAACCCGCCGCATCTGCGAGCGACTTGCCGTGCTCCGCGGTGATCAGGCGCGCGAGTTCGTCGCGATGCGCCTCGATGAGGGTTTTGAAACGGAACATCACCCGCGCCCGTGCGGCCGCCGGCAGGGCGCTCCAGGCAGGAAACGCCGCCTGCGCCGCGGCGATCGCCGCATCGACGCAGGCTGCGTCTGCGAACGGCACCCGGCCGGTCAGCTCCCCCGTTGCCGGGTCGTACAGCTCGCCGTGCCTGCGGCCTGCCACGACGTGCCGCCCCCCGATCCAGTGCGCCACCACGGGCCCGGTGTCACCTTGTGCTTCCGTCGGATGCGCCTGTCCGCTCAATCGACCGCCTGCAACGCCGCGCGCAGCGTGTCCACGATCCGGGCGATCTCGCTCTCGGAGATGATCAGCGGCGGCGTGAGCGCGATCGTGTCGCCGGTGGTGCGCACCAGCACGCCGGCGTCGAAGCAGCGGCCGAAGACATCGAGCGCCCGTTCGTTCGGCTGCCCCTCGCGTGGCGCAAGTTCGATGGCGCCCATCAGGCCGATGTTGCGGACGTCAATCACGTGCCGCGCACCCTTGAATGAATGCAGCGCGTCGGCGAACCCCGGGGCAAGCGAACGGGCGCGTTCGAACAGCCCCTCCTCCTGGTACACGTCGAGCGCCGCCAGACCTGCCGCGCTCGCCAGCGGGTGCCCCGAATAGGTGTAACCGTGAAAAAACTCCACGGCGAACTCCGGGCCGCTCATGAATGCCTCGTAGATCCGCCGGTCCACCAGCACCGCGCCCATCGGCACGACGCCGCTGGTGATGCCCTTCGCCACCGTGATCAGGTCGGGCTGCACACCGAAGCTGCGTGCGGCGAAACTCTCGCCGGTGCGACCGAAAGCCGTGATGACCTCGTCGAAGATCAGCAGGATCCCGTGACGGTCGCAGATCGCGCGCAACCGCTCGAGATAGCCCTGCGGCGGCGGCAGCACGCCGGCGGAGCCGGCAACGGGCTCGACGATCACCGCTGCGATGGTCGAGGGATCGTGCAGCGCGACGATACGTTCGAGTTCGTCGGCGCACTGCGCTCCCCAGGCAGGCTGGCCGCGACTGAAGGCATTGCGGGCAAGGTCGTGCGTGTGCGGCAGGTGATCGACGCCGGGCAGCATGGCCGCACTGAACATCCGCCGGTTCGAGACGATGCCGCCGACGGAGATGCCGCCGAAACCCACGCCGTGGTAGCCACGTTCGCGACCGATGAAGCGGGTGCGCGCCGCCTCGCCCCGCACGCGGTGGTAGCCGAGCGCGATCTTGAGCGCGGTGTCCACCGCCTCGGAGCCGGAGTTGACGAAGAACACATGGTCGAGCGTGCCGGGCGCCAGCGCCGCGAGCCTGCCGGCCAGCTCGAATGCCCCCGGGTGGCCGAGATTGAATGCGGTCGCATAATCGAGCCGGCCGACCTGCTCGCGCACTGCGGCGACGATCTTCGGGTGGCAGTGCCCGGCGTTGCAGCACCACAGTCCAGCGATGCCGTCGAGGATGCGTTGGCCGTCGTAGCTGGTGAAATACATGCCCTGGGCCGCGACCAGCAGACGCGGGTCGCGCTTGAAGCGGCGATTCGCCGTAAACGGCATCCACAGCGGCTCGAGGTCAGGCAACGATCGGGATGCGTTCGGGTTCATGAAACGGATCCGCAGGGCAGGCTGAACATCGCCACGCCTACCGTAGCGGTTTCCCGAACGGCGAACAATATTTGCGCCGCGTACGGAGCGCGCCCGCGGCACGACCCCCGCGAGGCACCTCGGGTAGAATCGCACTCATGCGACGCATTCCCGCCATCAAGACCGTGATGACGCCCTTCCCGTATTCCGTGGAGGCCGACGCCACCCTGGACCAGGCGCGCGAGTTCATGCGCGAGCATCGCATCCGCCACCTGCCGGTGACCGAGCACGGCCGGCTCGTGGGCCTCATTTCCGATCGCGACATCAAGCTCGTGCTCGGGCCGGATTTCGCCTACCCCCCGGAGAAGGAACTGCGGGTGCGCGATGCGATGGTGCGTGACGCCTATGTCATCGACCTCGACACGCACCTCGACGAGGTGCTGCACCACATGGCGCAGCAGCAGCTCGGCTCGGCGATCGTGACGCGGCAAGGCAAGCTCGCGGGCGTCTTCACCACGACCGATGCCTGCCACCACTTCGCCGAGTTCCTGCGCGAGCAGTTTCGCCGCTCCGGCGGCGATGCCGCCTGAACGCAAGCCCTGAAGGAGACTGCCCTGGCCCACGACGACAAGAAGGAACGCAGGTTCGTCCCGCTCGGCATCGCCGTGCTGACGGTTTCCGACACGCGCACGGAGGAGACGGACACCTCCGGCCAGTTGCTGGCCGAGCGCATCCGCGCCTCCGGCCACCGCCTGGCCGCCAGGGCACTCGAGCGGGATGACCGCTACCGCATACGCGCCATCGTATCGGCCTGGATCGCCGACCCCGAGGTGCAGGCAGTCATCATCAGCGGCGGCACGGGCCTGACCGGGCGCGACGGCACACCCGAGGCGGTCCTGCCACTGCTCGACAAGGAAGTGAGCGGCTTCGGCGAATTGTTCCGCGCGTACTCGCTCGAGGAGATCGGCACCTCGACGTTGCAGTCGCGCTGTCTCGGCGGCGTCGCGAACGGCACCTTCGTCTTCTGCCTGCCCGGCTCCACCGGCGCCTGCGCAACCGGCTGGGACCGGATCCTCGCGCAGCAACTCGACTATCGGACGCGGCCATGCAATTTCGTCGAGCTCATCCCGCGGCTGCTGGAGCGCTGACGGCATGATGCCGTCGTCACGCAACGTCCAGCCGGGGCTCGAGGTCCATCAGTTCGCCTGCCTGGAGGACAACTACGGCTACCTGGTGCACGACCGCGAGAGCGGCCTGACGGCCGCCATCGACACGCCCTCCGCGGAGGCGATCCGCCAGGCGCTCGCCGCAAAAGGCTGGACGCTCGATTTCATCCTCAATACGCACCACCACACCGACCACGCCGGGGGCAACCTCGAACTCAAGCGCGAGACCGGATGCCGCATCGTCGGGCCGAAAGCCGATGCCGCGCGCATTCCCGGCATCGACCTCGCGCTCGGTGACGGCGACCGCTTCGAACTCGGCACACGCCACGCCGTAGTGCTCGACACGCCCGGCCACACCCGTGGGCACATCGTCTACGTCTTCCCCGGCGACAAGGTTGCGTTCGTCGGCGACACGCTGTTCGCCATGGGCTGCGGACGCCTGTTCGAGGGCACGCCGGCGCAGATGTGGCACTCGCTGCAGAAGCTCCTCGAGCTGCCGCCCGACACCCTCGTCTACTGCGCCCACGAATACACGCAGAAGAATGCGCAATTCGCACTGACCGTGGACCCGGACAACGCTGACCTGGCCGCGCGCGCCGCCGAGGTGCAGCGGCTGCGCGCCATGGGGCTGCCGACCGTGCCGACCACCATCGGCCGCGAACGGCAGACCAACCCGTTCCTGCGCGTGGAGGACCCGGCACTCAAGGCGGCCGTCGGGCTGCCCGAGGCCGACGCCGCCGCGGTGTTCGCCGAGATCCGCCAGCGACGCAACGTCTTCTGACGCCTCGCGTTGCGGCTCAACCTGACCCCGCCCGCGGCCATTGAGCGCCGCCGGCCGGCGCGGGTAGAATGCGCGCTCTTTTCACGGTGGATGCCGCCACTGCCTCGGGGCTACCCGCTTGGGGTCGCGTACCATGCAGGGGCGGCGAGCCGCGACGGGTGGCAAACGAAGCACCGTAGAAGCGGCTTAAGCCGCGAGCCGCACCTCGAAGGGCTGCCCCGGAGAAGAACCAAGAGACGCGCGCCCGTAGCTCAGCTGGGTGAGCGGCGACGGCACGAAGTGCCGGGGGCGGGCACCGCCCGGCCAGCCGCGAACGCCGCGAGCCTGCCGGCGAGCGGCCGGACCCGAGGCCCGCAGGGCCGAGGGGAGCACCACGGCGCGCAGCGCCGTTGGCGAGGTACTAAAGAAGACTTATCGTAGAAAGTGACTGCACGCGCCCGTAGCTCAGCTGGATAGAGCACCAGGCTACGAACTTGGGGGTCGGGAGTTCGAATCTCTCCGGGCGCGCCATACAACAGAGAAGGCCACCATGCGTGGTCTTTTCTGCTTTCAGGGGACCCCGGCGACCCGGATTCGCCCCCCGACTCGACGCGATACCGCCGCAAGCGGCGGGAGTCTTTCCGGACAACCCATGCCGTTCGCGCGCTGCACGCCCCTCCGGCAGCCCCAGCGCGCTGCCGGTGGCCGCCCGAAACTTCAGTCAGCCCGGCTTGACAGATCCAGACATCTGGTTAGGATTCCTACCCATGAAATTCGACCGGATCACCGAACCGCTTGCGCGCCGCCTCGCCGACGGCCTGGCCCGGCTGGCCGCAGCCGCCCGGCAAGTCGACTGGCAGAGTGCCGAGGCGACCGGATTGTCGCCGACCCAGGCCGATCTCCTCCGTTTCGTCGGCAGCCGCCGCGCGGGCGCCCGCCTGACCGCAGCCGCCGCCCATGCGGGGATCACCAAGGCCACGGCCAGTGACGCGATCGCCGCGCTGGAACGCAAAGCGCTGGTGCGCAAGTCGGCGGACACCGCCGACGGCCGCGCCGTCGCGCTCAAGGCGACCGCGCGGGGCACCCGTGTCGCGCGGGACTGGCCGGCCAGCTTCACGCCGGCCGTCGCCGCCCTCGCGCCGACCGAGCAGGAGCAACTGCTCGGTCTCGTGATCAAGATGATCCGGCACATGCAACGACAGGAACTGATCGCACCGCAACGAACCTGCGTGAGTTGCCGCCATTTTCGCGAGAATGTCGCGCCGGGCAGCAAAGCCCCGCACTATTGCGCGTTGGTCGGGGCGCCGATGGCCGCGCGCCACCTGCGACTCGACTGCGCTGAGCACGAAGCCGCCGCCTGACGGCGACACAGGTCGCCCCGTCAATGCCGATCGGGGTTTTTTCGGATCAACCAGTTAGGAGTCCTTCCATGAAGATGCCACGACAGACGAAAGCAGCCACATGGATCGCGCTTGCCGGCGCCTTTACCGTTTCGGCGCTGGCCGCAGCACCCGAGGTGCCCTACCCGGCGGGTTACCGTGGCTGGCAGCACGTCAAGAGCATGGTGATCGAGGCGGGCCACCCGCTGTTCGGCTCATTCGGCGGCATGCACCACATCTACGCCAACGACAAGGCGGTCGAGGGCTACCGCAGCGGGCGCTTTCCCGATGGTGCTGTCATCGTCTTCGACCTGCTGGAGGCCACGCATGCCGACAATGCCGTGACCGAGGGCCAGCGCAAGGTCGTGGGCGTGATGCGCAAGGATGCGCGGGCCTATGCCGCGACCGGCGGCTGGGGCTTCGAGGGCTTCGGTGGCGGCGACCCGGCCAGGCGCGTGGTGGGAGCCGATGCCGCATCGGCCTGTTTTGGCTGCCACCAGCCGCAGAAGGACCGCGATTACGTCTTCAGCCAGTTGCGCGACTGAGGCAGCCGGGCCGGTCGGGCACGAGCCGCTGCCGGCCTGGGGCAGACCACGCGAAGCGCACCGCGCCGGCACCGGCCGCGCAACGGCGCAGCCACGACGCCTCATGCTTCGTCCGCCGGGCGGAGCATCGCCGTGATATTGGCTGCATAATGTAAAAAATCGTCTGTAACCTGTTGTCTTACCGTCTATATTGACTGTGCTTTTCCCAATCGAAGAGCAACAAAAAAGGAATAGGCACCCGCGCCGCCTGGCCAAAGCACCCATGCGATCCCTGTCCGCATCGCACCGCCGTCTCGGCACGCCCACGCGCCGCCGCGCCCTCGCCCGACGTATTGCGCACGCGCGGCACACGACTGCACGCATCATCAGCCAGCTGCGGCGGCGAGCACTCGCGCCCGGCTGAGAAAGAACCGGAGCCGCACTCACGCCGGGTGCTGCAACGATTCCGATCGACCCGCTGACCTGCGCGACCGTCGTCGCAATGGCGACGGCAGCCGGCTTCGCTGCGTCACGTTGTTCGGCCCGCCCACTGTCATGCCCGGCGGCGTAGAATCCCTGCCTCGATCCCGTCTGCCGCACGAGCGGCGCAGGGACGACACACCGATAACAACAGGAGACTCACCATGGAACACGCGGAGCGTCATCGCACCACGGATAAACTCACCCAGGCGGCGCATGAAACCGTGGATCGCGTCGCCGAACGCGCGGCCCGTGCCGAAGAACAGGTGCGCGATGCTGCGGACCGTGCGGCCGAGCGCGCCCGCGTTGCGCGCGAGAAAACCGCGGCAGAAGCGGATGCCACCGTACGCAAGGTCACGGGCTACATCCAGGAGAACCCGCTCACCTCGGCGGCAATCGCCTTTGCTGCAGGCGCCGTCCTGAGCGCGCTGCTGCGCCGATGAACGCCGAAGCGGCCACCGACGCCGGCCAGGAGTCGCTGTGCGCGACGGCTAGCGAGTTGCTGCGCGCAGTGCGCGACCAGGCCTGCGGCACGGCGGAGCTGGCCGTGGCCGAGCTGCGGCTCGCTGCGATGACCGGAGTCACCATGCTGGCACTGGCAATCATCGCTGCGGCCCTCGCGCTCATCGGCTGGGGCCTGGTGGTCGCCGCTGCGGCCCAGATCGGTGTCGCAATGGGGCTCAGCGGGCCCCAGGCCCTGCTCGGCCTCGGCGCCGTGCACGTGGTGCTGGCCTGGCTCGCGTGGCGCAGTGCGTTGCGGCTCAGTCCGCGACTCACTCTGCCAGCGCTGCGCGCCGCCGTGCTCAGCGACCGGACACCCACATGAAGCACTCGCTGCGGGCCGAGCGGCTCCGGGTCGAGGAGTTGGCAAGACGCGTACGCGCCGACCGCGCCGCGGTGCAACGCCATGGCGGAATGCTGCGCGAGCGTGTTGGCGAGCGCCTCGCCACGCCTGCCGGCGTACTCGCCTGCTTTGCGGCGGGCGCCCTCCTCGTGCCGCTGGCCGGGAGCCTCATACGGGGGCTCGTCAGCGCCGGAGGGCTCGGGACACTCGCGCTGCGCTCGGCACAACTGTATCGCACCGTCGGCGGCAAACCCGGAGCAACACCGGATTCCGGGGCGCAACGGACACGATCCTGATGGCGGTCCGGGCGGTCCTGAAGATGGGTGACCCGCGCCTGCTGCAGCCGTCGCAACCCGTGTCGGCGTTCGGCGCCGAACTCGACGCGCTGGTCCGTGACATGACGGACACCATGCGCTCACTCGACGGGGCGGGTCTCGCCGCGCCGCAGATCGGCGTGCCGTTACGAGTCGTGATCTTCGGTGTGGAGAACAATCCGCGCTATCCCGAGGCGGAGGAAGTGCCCTTCACGGTACTGGTGAACCCGGTACTGACCCCGCGCGATGAGGAAATGGACGACGCCTGGGAGGGCTGCCTCAGCGTACCCGGCATGCGCGGACTCGTGCCCCGCTACCGCAACCTCGGGTATCGCGGTTTCGACCAGCGCGGCGCGCCGATCGCGCGCGAGGTCACCGGCTTCCACGCCCGCGTGGTGCAACACGAGTGTGACCACCTGGATGGCATCCTCTATCCGATGCGCATCCGCGATCTGCGCGCCTTCGGTTACACGGACGTGCTCTTCGCCGGCGAAGCCCCACCGGCGGAATAACCAGGCTCCGAATGCGGCTACGGGACGCGCAGCCCGCAGGTCGCGTCACTTCTTCTCAGGCGGATGAGCGCAGAAGATCTCCACCGCGAGATCGAAGGTGCGCTGTTCCTGCGGTCGCAGTGCGCCGACGCCTACGACCTGGCGGCTGATCTCCGCGCCGCTCTCGTCGCGCACCGACAGCACCACCGAGTATTCCCAGGCTTCGCCTGAATCCGGGTGGCGGATGGTGCCGGCCACGTGCAACGGCGAGAGTGTCGTCACCGGCCGCTGCGCCGCAGTCTGCTCGAAGCGGAGGTAGCGATGACAGGCCGGACAGACGCTGGAGCTGTCGAGGATGGTCGCCCGGCAATGCGGGCACACCCGGCTCTTGCCGGCCACCGGCCGGCCGAGGATCGCCTCGCGGACACTCAGGACCATGGATCGGTGTCCTGCCTCAGTTCACGGCGGCCGACTTGATGCCTTTTTCCTCTTCCCAGCCGCATTCGACCTGGCCGCGCATGCGCGAGCCGGCCGCGACCGTCATCACGCCGGCCTTCACGTCACCGGCAACCAGCCCTGACTCGAGCAGTTCCACCCGCGTGGCGCCGGTAATGTTCCCGTGCAACTCGCCACCGATGACCACGGTCTTGGCAAACACCTGCCCGGTCAGGTGCGCACCCTGCTCGATGGTCAGGTTGCCGTCCACGTGAACGTCACCCTTGAAGCGGCCCGCGAGGCGCACGTGCCCCGACCCCTCGATCTTGCCCTCGATGGTCAGGTCGTCGGCGATCACGGATTCCTTGGGCTCGGCGCGCTCCTTGCGGCGTGCCGACTCGGCATTTAACGAAATGGGGGCGGTCCGCTCGGCCTCGCGCGGCGGTGCGGCCGCCGGCGACGGTGCGGAACCCGCACTGGGACCCGGTTCTTTCCACAGAGCCATGGCTGGTGTCCTCCACTTTCTTGCTTTTGTGTGGAAACCCCTGTTTACACTCTGGATGCACCCCAGGTCAAACACCGCGTGCGGGCCCGCGCGGCGTACCACCCGGACCACGGCGACGCCGCGCGATTCTCGCGCCATGGCGGGCGGCGGTCATGGGCTGGCGGAGACTGCGGCGACCCCGCCCGCCGGACGCTCGCTGCCCCGCGCACAGCCATCCGCTCATCGCGGCAGGTTGCGCCGGCGGCACGCTGCCGGGCGGCACCGACGCGCCTGGCTTCAATCATCGATCCAGTTGATTTCCGCCGCCGTCGCCGTGCCGACCACGACAGACCCGAGATCGGGCGGCATCTCGGCTTCGGTCGGCGTCAGGGCACGACGCACCGCCATGACCTCGGCGAAGCGCTGCGGGTAACGCGGCTCGGCATCGGGCTCGCCGTAGCCCGACGGGAACAGCGGCAACCGCGTGGCCGGATCGTACTTGTCGCTCGCGCCGAGGGCATGCAGCGCCTCGTGGGTGATGACGATGTTGTTCTGTGGTGCCATGCGCGGCGTGGCATACGCATACACGACGCCGAGCAATCCCTCCTGCAGCCCGTGCGAGTCAGGCACCGGCCCGCTCCGGTCCGGATCATGGAACAGCACGAACACGCGTATGTCGGCGAGCGTGTCACCGGCCATGCGCCAGGTGTAGTAACGCAACCGCAGGCTCCACCACAGGCGATCGACGGGGCCGGCACCCGGCGCGAGCTGCGGCGGGCGCTCCCCGACCGGCGGATGCAGATCCACACGCACCGGCCGCTCGAGCGCGACACCGAACGTGCGCGCCTCGCGCGCGAAGAACGCCTCGATATCCGCAAAGTCTGCCGTACCAAGGCTTGCCATGTAATCGGCTGCTGCCGCACTGTCATCGCCGTTCACGGGGAACAGCCCGATCCACAGGGAATCTGACCAGCGCGTGGTGCGGAACCGGTCACCCCAGCTGAGACCAGCGACGATGACGAGGATCACCGAGAGGATCGTGATACGGACAGCGCGCCACATCGCCTGCTCGCTCGTGGACAGCCATGCAGCCGGTTCAGTAGAGCGTCACGCCCCGGCGCGCATCGGCCCAGGCGCTCTCGTCACGCGCCGCGAGCGCGTCGAGATCGCCCGGCACCGCCTGCGGATCATCCACCCACTGGCGCAACAGCTCACTGCCGTTGATAACATCGATCGCCAGTCGGTCTCGCTCGTACTCGTAGGGGAAGTCACGCCACAGCGGGTAGTCCGGCTGCAGTTGGCGCAGCGCCTTGAATGCGAGCGCCATCAGGCGCCAGGGACGGAACGAAGCATGGTCGTAGCAGTGCTCGTCCACATGGATCTGCACGCCGGCACACAGCTCACCCGCGTGCTTGTGAAACGTCGGGTCGAACCAGCACGGGCGCAGCCGGCAGCCGGAAAGCCAGTGCGGTGCAAGTGCATGCATCGTCGCGAGCAACGCACGCGCATCGAGCCCCGGGGCGCCGAACAGTTCCAGCGGCCGCGTCGTGCCCCGGCCCTCGGACAGCGTCGTGCCTTCGAGCAGCACGGTGCCCGCGTAACAGCGGGCCATGGAGAGATTCGGCGCGTTGGGACTCGGGTTCACCCAGCTGCGCTCACGCAGCGGCCAGCCGTAACCGGGCGCCTCCTCCGGCTGCCATGCATCCATCGCGATCACGCGATAGTCGATATCGAGACGCAACGTTTCCTTGAACCATTGCCCCAGTTCGCCCAGGGTCAGCCCGTGGCGCATCGGCAGCGGCCCGGCGCCGACGAAGCTCTCCCAGCCCGCGCGAAGCGCGAGGCCCTCGACCGGCCGCCCGACCGGGTTGGGGCGATCGAGCACCCAGACCGCACCGCCCGTCCCGGCCAACGCCTCCATGACGTAACGCAGGGTGGTAATAAACGTGTAGATGCGGCAGCCGAGGTCCTGCAGGTCCACCAGCAGCACGTCGAAGGTATCGAGCATCGGCCGGGTCGGCCTGCGCACCTCGCCGTACAGGCTGAACACCGGGATGCGGTGCACCGGGTCGGTGAAATCCGGCGATTCGATCATGTTGTCCTGCTTGTCCCCACGCAGGCCGTGTTGCGGGCCGAACGCGCTTGCCATGGCGATGTCGCCGGTGGCCGCGAGCGCATCGAGCGCATGATCGAGGTCACGGGTCACCGACGCCGGATGCGCCAGCAGCGCCACCCGGCGGCCCGCCAGTTCCCGGCGCAGCGACGGTTCCGCGAGGAGACGGTCGATCCCGAATTTCATCGGCGTGTGGCGCGCCCTGCAGCGACCGGCGGCAGCTCGACGGTGAAGCCCTGCGGATGATGAAAGTCCGGCGCCGCCACGGGGTGGTGGAGCGCCCAATACGACAGCACGCCGGTGCGCTCCTCGATCACCGCCGCCAGGCCGACACGCCAGGGCAGAACCGCGGCCCGGTCGATGTACGCGCCGGGACGCAGGTCCAGGTCGAGTTGCAGGAAGCCTGCGCCACGCTCCCAGCGGGCGCCAGCCACGGCATCGGCCGCGAGCGGCCGCATCCCGGCGCGATAGCCGCTGAAGCCATAGGCCGCCCACTCACCCGAGGGGGAAAAATTGAACTCGCAATAGGACGCCGCATCGCCCCCGGCAACGAACGCCTCGAAGCAGGTGTGTTGCCACAGGCCGTCCTTGCGTGCGGCTTCTGCGCGCGCCGGCAGCTGCAGCTGCATGACATCCCCCTCCAGCCGAATGACGATACGCAACGACCCGTCCGCATCCCGCCTCGCCCGTCCGTCGAACGCCAGCGCCACCCGGCATTCCCGGCCGGGATGAAGTTGCAATCGCATGCGGCCAGTCTAGCAGGGCACGCCGAACGAACGGCTGCCCGGCACCCCGGTGGCGCTGCACCGACTTGCCGGCCGCCGGGCTCAGGCGGCTGACGGCGGCATCTTCACCTGTGTCGCGACGAAACCCTTGAGGTTGCCCATGCGGCTGACCCAGGCGGCGACGTTCGGGCACGCGGAATAGTCGAGCTGGCGGCCGAGCTTGGTCATCAGGTAGGCGGACAATGCAAAGTCGGCGACCGTGAGGCTGCCCAGGATGTATTCGCGCCCTTTCAGCTGCTGCTCGAGGATCGCGAGCATCGGGGCCACCGCGCTCAGGTCCTTCTCGTCGGCGGCCTTGAGCGCACCCATCGCAGGCATCAGGTGGCAGCTCTGCCAGTGCAGCCAGCGGTCGACGTCGGCGCGGCCACGCGCATCGGTCGGCAGCGCCTTGGTCTGCGGAAACCTGGTAGCCAGGTAGGTCAGGATCGCGTTCGACTCCCACAGCTTGAAATCCCCGTCCACCAGCGCCGGCACCTTGCCCATCGGGTTGATGGCGAGGTACTCGGGGCTGTGGGTTTCCTTGTCCTTGAAACTGACGTGGTGGATTTCGACGTCGAGGTCGAAGTGTTTGACGAAGGCCTCGACCTTGCGGTTGTTCGGCGTGACGGTGAAGGTATACAGGCGCATCTGGGTCTCCCTCCGTAGTCCTGTCGCTGCATGGCTTCTTGCAACTGATTATCAGCCGGCGGCGCATCGGAAACCACCGCGGCAGTTCGCCTCACCGTCGGCCGGCGAGGGACATCGCCGGGTCACGGCAACGTCAGGCGTTCTGATTCCCGCTCGGGGACGCTGTGAGTGCACGCCGGGTGCGCCTGCCCAGCGCAGGTTTCACTGCCGCATGGTGCAGACTGCCTGGCAGCCGGCCCTGGCCGGCAAGTCGCTTCCCGGCGCGCTCAGGTCTGCTGCCGCTTGGCCGCACGCACGGTGCGGTGCGAGTGCCCTTCCGAACGACGGCCGCTCTGGCTCATACGCGCGCCACGTCGCAGGCGCTTCTCGATCCTGACCAGCGCATCCGCAAAGGAGGCGCGTGCGGTACGCCCCTTGCCGGCCGAGGCCAGCGGGCGCTGGCGCGCCGGAAGTTTCACGGCCACGCGGGTTTCGTACACCATCGCACGTCCGTCCGGCGCGCGGTTGGCAATGCGGATGTACACATCCACGGACCACGCGCGGCCATCGGCCTGCTCGCGGCGAAGAACCAATCCCAGCTTTTCGGTGACATGCCGATCGAGTGCCGCCGACTTCCTGAAGCCGACCTGGTGAACGATGATGCTTGCCATCAGCCTGACCTGCCTCGCATGTGAAATTCGTTACGGCCCGGCTGCACGAATCTCGTTCGGCGCGCATCGGGCGTCGCTGCCGGCAGCCGGACCGCGGGCGGTACCGCGGCTTTCTGCTGCCTGCAGTCCCATGGTATCAGGCCGCGCGCCCGGCACATCGTCGCCTCAGGACGCGGAAACAGGCGGCGACGGCGTACGAATATGGACATCGCGCTGCGGGAACGGCATGACGATGTTCTCGCGCGCGAACACCTTGTAGATCTGGCAGTTCAGTTCGTGCAAGGCCAGGCCGCGCAGCTCCGGCTGGGCGATCCACACCAGCAACTCGAAATTCAGGCTCGAATCACCGAAGCCCCGCAGCCTGACACGCGGCTCCGGGTCGTTGCAGACGCTGGGATGATCGATGCACACCTGGAGGAGCAGCGCGATCACCTGGTCGACATCGGAGCCGCGGACGACGCTGACCGGCACACGCAGTCGATACTGGAGGTTCGGACCACCCGACTCGTTGATGATCTTCGCCCGGCCCATGATGCCGTTCGGAATGCTGATCTCCTCGTCATCACGCGTCTGCAGACGTGTGCTGCGCAGGCCAATACGCGTCACTTTGCCGCGCTCCCCGGAGTCGAGCACGATGTAGTCACCGATGCGGTACGGCTGGTCGACGAGGATGGCCACGCCAGCGAAGAGGTTGCCGAGCGTGTCCTGGGCGGCGAAGGACAGAGCAAGGCCGATGATGCCCGCTGACGCCACCAGGCCGGTGACGTTCACGTTCCAGGCCAGCAGAATGGCGTACATGGCCGCCAGGGCCAGCACGACCCGCAGCGTGTTGTTGAGCAGCGACGCCGTGGTCGGTTGCGCCCAGGGCGGCGGGTTCGCGCCACGGCTGAGACCCTCGATGATCAGCCGCCCGCCGCCGACGCCGGCGCTGATCCAGATCAGGATCAGCAGGCTTTGCACGACCGACGACGTCACCGTCGCCAGCCGCGGCGGCAGCTCGAGAACCTGCATCGCCACCAGCAGTCCAACCAGTGCCACGGTGCGGAACACCGCACGGTGAATGACGTGCGCGACCTGCCCGCCGCTCGTCCCGCGCCAGCGCGCGAGCAGCCGGTCGAGCGTCGCACCGCCCAACCACTCGATCAGCTTCGCGAGCAACAGGAACCCGACGACGATGACGAAGGCCTGCAGGTACAGATTGGGGCCGACGCGGCCGACCCATTCGAGCAGCGTGTTGAGCCAGCCGTTGTTCACCTGTTCGCCCTTCTCCGCTTGCGGCGCGTTCTCCACCGCGGTGCCGCGCCCGATACAGAATGACACAAAGCGCCGGCCAAGGTGCCTGCGGACGAGCGCGCGCATGTCCTCTCAGGCGGGCCGCTGCCGCCGTGATCGCCGGGCGTTCACGACCGAGGCACGGCGGGAGGCCACCACCCGCACCGAACGCTGCGTCATGCGCCAGACGATCTTCGTCCCTGGCGAGAAAGCTGTCACCCCGGCATTGTCCGGGCCTCGCATCACACCAGTGGGAAGCCGTGCTGAATCACGGCAGCGCGCCCCCGCGCCGGACCGGGCATCACCATGGCGCAGGCTCGAGGCAGCCGGGCCGGCCCTGACCCACGGCCGCACGCTTCCTGCGCCGCAAAAAGCCGCACTCCTGAAGCGCGTTTCGCCTGCAGCCATCCGCCGTAGAATCCCCGGAGCACCGTGGCCGACGCCATAGCCATTGCGGAGGACGTCCCATGACGATGTCAGAACACGCCGACCCGGCCTGCAACGAGTCGGTCGCCGGCGGCAGCGCGACCGACGATGGCCGCAGCCATTCCGCACTGCGTGCGAAACCAGCGACGAGGTCGATCGACGCCGTGCTGCTGCGTCGCTTGCTGGCTGCCGTGGGCCATCCACCCGTCGCGTTCGAACTCTGGAATGGCGAACGGATCGGCGGTGAAGACACTCCGGCCGTTGCGACGCTGCGGCTGGCCGACCGCGCCACGCTCCTGCGCCTGCTGTGGTACCCCAACTTCAACTTCGCAGAAGGCTACAGCGAAGGACGGATCGGGTTTCAGGGCGATCTGATCGACTTCCTGGTGACGATGACCCGCAGTGCGCTCAAAGCACCGCAAAGCCTGTATTCGCTGCGCAACCGTCTCCGGCGGGTCCACGGGTCGAGCAATAACACGCCGCGTCGCTCACAGGAGAATGTCCACCACCATTACGACCTCGGCAACGACTTCTACGCGTTGTGGCTGGGACCGACGATGGCCTATACCTGCGCCTATTACCCCTCGCCGGAAACGACCCTCGACCAGGCCCAGGTCGCAAAGATGGATCTCGTCTGCCGCAAGCTGCGCCTGGCGCCTGGCGAGTCCGTGGTGGAAGCCGGCTGCGGCTGGGGCACGCTTGCCCTGCACATGGCGCGCAAGTACGGGGTGCGCGTGCGGGCGTTCAACATCTCGCGCGAGCAGATCGCATGGGCACGCGAACGGGCCCGCGCGGCCGGGATGGACAGGCAGGTGCAATACATCGAAGACGACTATCGCAACATTCGCGGGCACTACGACGCGTTCGTCTCGGTGGGCATGCTCGAACACGTCGGCCCGGATCATTACCGTGGTCTCGGGCGCATCGCGCGCGATGTGCTCGGCGGCCGGGGCCGCGGGCTCATCCACTCGATCGGTCGCAACCAGCCCAAGCCGTTCGACGCATGGGCGACGCGACGCATCTTCCCCGGTGCCTATCCGCCGTCGTTGCGCGAGATGATGGAGATCTTCGAACCCTGGAACCTGTCCGTGCTGGATGTGGAGAACCTGCGCCTGCACTACGCCCGGACGCTGCGCGACTGGCTGGCGCAGTTTGAGAATGCACGCGATGAGGTCGAGGCCATGTTCGACGAGCGCTTCGTGCGCATGTGGCGCCTGTACCTGGCCGGCTCCACCGCAGCATTCACCACCGGATCGCTGCAGCTCTTCCAGATCCTGTTCGCGCCCGGCGAGAGCAATGCCGTTCCCTTGACGCGCGCTGAGATCTACCGCGACTGAGACCGGCCCGGTGCGCAGTTGCGACGTGCTGGTCGTGGGTGGCGGTCCGGCGGGTTCCACCGCCGCGTGGCGCCTGTGCCGCGACGGCGCCGATGTGATCGTGCTCGACCAGGAAGCGTTTCCCCGTCTCAAGCTCTGTGCCGGCTGGATCACGCCGGAGGTGCTGCGCGATCTGCGGTTCGACCCCGCCGATTACCCGCACCGGTTCATGACGTTCGAGCACCTGAGGGTGCATTTCCGCGGCCTGCAGTTCCGCGTCCGGTGCACCCAGCATTCGATCCGCCGCTATGAGTTCGACGCCTGGCTGCTGGAGCGGTCCGGCGCGCCGCTGCTGCGCCACCGCGTGCGCGAGATCCGTCGCGACGGCGAGGACTGGATCATCGACGAGAGTTTCCGTTGCCGGTATCTCATCGGCGCTGGCGGCACACGCTGCCCGGTGTACCGCCAGCTGTTTCGCGGGCACCATACGCGTGCACGCGAACTCCAGGCGGCGACCCTGGAGCATGAATTCCCCTACGACTGGCATGACGGTGACTGCCACCTCTGGTTCTTCGAGCGTGGCCTGCCCGGTTATGCCTGGTACGTGCCGAAAGCCAACGGCTTCCTCAATGTCGGCATCGGCGGCATGGCGCAACGACTCAAGGGCAGCGCCGACGACATCCAGGCACACTGGTCGCGCTTCACGACGATGCTCGAGCAAGGACTCGTGCGCGGCGGCGACTGGCGCGCATCCGGTTACAGCTATTACCTGCACGCGCCGGGCGGCACGGGCCGCATCGGCAACGCCTTCATCACCGGCGACGCCGCGGGCCTCGCCACCCGCGACCTGTGCGAGGGCATCGGCCCGGCGGTACGCAGCGGCCTGCGGGCCGCCGAGGCGATCCTGCATGGCAGCCCCTATGAACTCGACGGACTGACCGGCTCGAGCCTCGGCGGCGGACTCGCGAGCCGGCTCCTCGCGTGGGGATTCACGCGCGGGGCGCCGTGACTGAAGGTCGTGGGAGACGCTGAATGAATTCGACACGCCGCATCGCCTGGGCCGCGCCGATCCTGATCTACGCCGCGAGCGCGCTCGAGATGATCATCATGGTCACGCCGTTCGCGGCGTACTTCTACAGCGTCTACACCCCACTCTTCCACGGCCTCGAACAGAACGCTCTGACCGCCTGGCTGCCGCAGTTCTTCCTGCCGCATCTCGCGCACACGCGCTGGCCGTTCTTCCGCGCTCTCAGCCTGGCTGGCGCCGCGCTCACCCTGATCGGGCTGCTCGGATTTCTCGCCTGCGCAATCCAGTTGTACTACGGCAAGTTCGTGAAGAAGCGGCTGGTCAGCGGCGGCTTGTACGGCCGCGTGCGCCATCCACAGTATCTGTGCCTGGTCATCGCCGGCGCGGGCCTGCTACTGCTGTGGCCGCGATTCTTCATCCTGATCACCTACCTCATGATGCTTGGCCTGTACTACGTGCTCGCGCGACACGAGGAAGAAGCGATCAGGGCCCGCTACGGCGCGCCGGCGGATGCCTACCTTGCCAGCGTCCCGATGTTCAATCCGTTCGGTCGGCGCCAACCATCGGCGCGATTTGCGCCGCCGTCGCGCGGCAAGGCGTTCATGGCCTGGGTCGGCATTTGCGTGGTGGCACTGGGGCTTGCCTTCGGCCTGCGAGCCCTGGCGCTGACACAACTCTACCTCGTGCGCATCGCCACACCGCCGGTCACCGCGCTGTCGTTTCGCGTACGGAGCGCAGAGCACATCAACGGCATCATGCGCAACGTGCTGAACAACCAGTCGGTGCGCGAACACGTCCTGCGCCGGCCCGGCGAGTCGCTTTTCATGCAGATCACCGCGGGTCGCGGACAGCTCAAGCACCTGCTGATCGACCTCGGGATGGTCAGTGCGGCGATCGAGGCACTGCCATTACCGGAACAGGGTGAGTTCGTCGTGCTGTCGCGCGTGCACTCCCGCAACGGGGCCGGGCCGCCGCCCGCCGATCCGTTCGCCTTCAGCTCGCAGATCGAACCGCTCTTCCTGGCAATGCCCGACGCGGGCGGCATGGCCGTGATTGCGCTCGATCCCGCCCAGTTTCACCCCGGTTTCGTGCGCATCCGGTTCTGAGGTGCCGTTGGCGCAATACGTAAATGGCTGTTCGCATTGCCGCGCCGCGAGGCGCCGCATGGTCGAAACAACAGGCAACTGTTGCGTAGTTCTGCCGGAGATTGGTAGATTGCGGCGCTCTTTCCGAGGAGCCAGCGCTTGTCCCGTTCTTTATCTGCCTGCGCGGCTCAGCTCGCCTGCCTGGTATTCCTTGCCTATTCGCCCGCGCTGCCGGCTGAGACGGCCACGCCTGGCATCACCTTCGACGGCGTCTATACTGGCGAACCTATCAGCAACCTGTCTGGCGGCGTGCAAACCGGCGGCACCTACCTCGACAACCTGGACCTGATCATCGCGGCCGATCGCGGCAGCATTTTCGGCATTGCCGGCCTCTCGGGCCTGCTCTACGGCCTGTACAACAATGCCAATGAGTTCAGCGGCGAGTACGTAGGCGACAGTCACATCATCAGCAACATCGACGCTCCCCGCTCCTTGCTGGTTTACGAGGCCTGGCTCGACTGGGCCCGGCAGGACGAGACCTTCTCCGCCCGCCTGGGGCTCTACGACCTCAACTCCGAATTCGACTCCATCGAAACCGGCAGCCTCTTCCTGAACTCGGCCCATGGCGTCGGCACGGATCTGGGCCAGACGGGCCTGAATGGCCCTTCCATCTTTCCGGTGACCTCCCTCGCCCTGCGCCTGCGCTCGGCCTGGGGCGCGGGCGGCTACGCGCAGTTCGCGGTCCTAGATGGCGTGCCTGGCGACCTCGACGACTCGGGCAGCACGGCGATCAACCTGTCCAGCGACGACGGCGCGCTCGTCATCGCCGAGGTGGGCTGGTCGGGCAACGACTGGCGGAAACTGGCCGTCGGCGCGTGGACCTACACGGCGGATTTCGAGCCGCTCGCCGCACCGGGCGGTCCGCAGGACGATGGCAATGAGGGCTGGTACGCCATTGCCGACCGCACCGCATGGCGCGGTGAGAACACCGAGCTCGGTGCCTTCCTGCGGGTCGGCGCGGCCGAGGAACGCTACAACCCCGTCTCCGGCTACATCGGTTTCGGTGCCAACCTCACCGGTGTCACCCGCGCGCGGCCGCACGATCAGGTCGGCCTCGCGGTCGCCATCGGCCTGGCCGGCGACGACTTCGAGGACGGGCGCGCGCTCGAGTCCCTGCCGACCGACAGCCACGAGACCACACTGGAACTCACCTACCGGGCGCCCATCACCGACTGGCTGACGCTGCAGCCGGATATCCAGTACGTGATCAATCCAGGCATGGACCCAGCGCTCGACGACGCGGTGGTCGTTGCGCTGCGTTTCGAGATCGCCTACTCGAGGCGGCTGTCCGGCCGCTAGCTGCGTACATGAGGTGCCGGGTTTGGCTTTTTGGCTTGTTGCCGGGCACTTGGCTTCGTGGCGTTATGTCAGGCTGGTACCCCTGTCAGGCGCCGGGTCGACAGTTTCGAAGTTATTCAGCGCGCCAAGCGGCAGCGCCCCGTTTTCGGCAAGTTTCCGGGTCAGCGAGGGCCTGCTTGTAGATCGGCAGGTGCTCGTAGCGGGCCATCTCAGGCGGGCAACATCAGCGCGACGCAGGCTTGCTCAACAAGCCAATAAGCCAAACCCGGCACCAGCCGCTCCAGCCGCTCATCCCCCGAGCCGCAGGACTGCGGCGCGCAACGCCGACGCAATCCGCTCCGCGGGGCTGCCGCCCTCGCCTGCTGCCTGGAGTTGCGCCGCGGTCAGCGGCGGGCCGAAACGGACCGTGATGCGCACCGGGCGCGGCCAGCGCCGATTCCAGGGCAAGGCTTCGAAGCTGCCGTCGATGCGCACCGGCACCACCACACTGCCTGATTCCAGCAGCACCATGCCGGCCCCGGGCAGAAAACGCCCGATCTCGCCCGTCAGCGTGCGGCGGCCTTCCGGGAACCACACCAGTACCTGGCCCTCGCGCAGCACGGCTCGCGCGGCCATGATCGCGGCCGCCGGCTCACGGTCGGGATCCACCGGGAACACGCCCGTCGCGCGGCTGAGCAGCCGCCAGCGCCGGTTCCGGAACATGAACTGCGACCAGCCGGCCCAACGCGTCGAACGCAGCAGCCGCCACGGCAGCGCCGCAGCCACCGCCATCGGATCGAGGTAGCTCGCGTGGTTGGGCGCGAACAGGACGGGCCCGCTGACCGGCAGGTGCTCCCGCCCCTCCACCCGGACGCGAAACACCAGGCGCATGAGCAGGCGATCAGCAGCGAGCAGCACCATGCCAAGTGCCGCCAGCAGCGGGCCACGCGCCGCGGGCCCTGTCGCGGCACGTGCTGCCGGCTGTGAAGGCTCACTCCCGGCGCTCGCGAGTTCATGCAGCAGGTCGCGTACGGTGAGCACCCGGGCGATCGCCTCCTGGTTGAGCGCCACCCCAAAGCGGTCGCGTATCTCGAGCGTCAGCGTCAGCCATTCGAGCGAATCCACGCCGAGATCGAGCTGCGGACTCGCGTCCAGGCTGAGCGGCTTTCCGGCAAAACGTTGCTGCAGCCAGGCCCAGGCGCGGGCACCGAGGTCCGATGCGAGCAGGCTGCGGTCGGTGTCGGTCAACTGTCTTGCATCGGCGACGGCTGCCTCGCTGTGCCGCGCGGCATAAAGCGCACCGAGCCGGAAGCGCTGCAGCTTGCCGATCGGCGTGCGGGGCAGCGGCTCGTGCAACAACCGGTAGTCCGTCACGCGCTGGTAGGCCGGCAGTTGCATCGAGATCCGCTCGATCTCCTCGCGCAGCATGTCGCCGAGCCGGGCGGCGCCACGCTCGCGCAGTCCCGTCTCGTCCGGCACGACGAGTGCCACGAGCCGCCCCTCGTGTTCGAGCAGCGCCGCCTCGCGGATGAGTGAACTCGCCGCGAAGCACTGCTCGACATCTTCCGGCGCGATCTTCTTGCCGCCGGGCAGGACGATGATCTCTTTCGAGCGGCCGACGAGGTGCAGAAACCCCTCCGCATCGAAGCGCCCGAGGTCGCCGGTCCGAAACCAGCCGTCGGAGGTAAAGGACTGGCCGGTGGCCCCGGCATCGTTTCGGTACCCGGCAAAGATATTCGGGCCGCGGGCCTGCACTTCACCGGCATCCTGCCCGGGCGCCGCGGCGATCCGCAGTTCCACGCCCGGCACCGGGCGGCCGACGCTCTCGTGACGCACGTGCCTGCCGATATTGAAGGTGAGGATCGGCGAGGTCTCCGTCAGGCCATAGCCGCTGAACACCTGCCAGCCGATTCCCTCCAGCCGACCGGCCGTCTCCGGATCCAGGCGCGCGCCGCCCGAGGTGAGCATGCGCAGGGTCGGACCCATCTCGCTGTGCAGGCGACGAAACAGCAGCCGGCCGGCGCCGATCCGCAGGCTGCGTGGCATTTTCGCAGTGAGCGCCAGGGTGCGTGTGAACACCGCGCGGACCAGCGTGCTGCTGCTGGCGACCCGTGCCTCGATAGCAGCGAGCAGCGCGCCGAAAAGGCGCGGCACGCCGAGCAACACCGTGACGCCTCCGCCGCGGATCGCGGCCACCAGCTGCGGACCGGTAACGCCGGCCGGCAGGACCAGTGCTGCCGAGGTCGCGATACTGGCAAGCAGCCCGCAGGTGAATGGATAGGTATGGTGCAGGGGCAATGGCAACAACACGCGATCATCGGGGCCGCTCAGTTCGGTCGCCACCAGCGCCTGCACGTTCGACAGCAGATTGCGATGACTGAGCGGCACGCCCTTCGGCGAGCCGGTGGTGCCGGAGGTGTAGAACAATGCCGCGGTGTCTTCACCCCGCAGGCGCGGCAGGAGACCGGACAGGGCGAGTGTCGTTCCCGGCTGGCCCGGCGCTGCGGGGACCGTCGCCAGGTCTTCGAGCAACATGATCGTCAGCTCGCGCTGCTGCGAGGCGCGCAGCGCCGTCGCCCCCGCCGCGGTGGTCAGCGCGCGCCGGGCGTCGCAGTCGGCGAGAATCTTTGCGAGATCGCGACTGCCGGCCTGGCAGTCGATCGGCACCGGCACTGCGCCGGCGCAGACCAGGCCCAGGCAGCCGATGATCCATTCGGCGCTGTTGGGCGCAAACAGGATGACCGGTTCAGCCGGACGCACTCCGGCGGCGAGCAGCGACTCGGCCAATGCAAACACCCGTCGGGCCAGTTCGGCGCGCGAGACCTGGTGCACGCTGCCATCGGCGCGCAGGGTTACCACCGCCGCCCGCTGGTCGCTCCCGGCTATCGCATCGAGCAGGTCACGCAGCGTCTCGGGGGAGTTCGTCTCCACGGCATCCTCGTGCGTGCGGACCCCGGCATCTTAGCCGAGGCGACCACGGCCCGTAACGGCACCCGCTTGCGCCCCGCTCGCGCGAACGGTCCACGCTCCGGACGGCGCGCCGGCCCGGCAGCGCACCGCAACTGCCACGCGCTAACATGGCGCGCTTCCACCAGGGAGAGACCGCGACGCATGGCAGACACCGCAGTCCTGGAGCAATCGACCGCGGACCCGCAACGCTACTTCTGGTACGGCGTGTGGACGTTGATCATGATCGTCACCGCGCTGCCTCTCGTCGGCGTGGTACGTGTCCCGCGCGTCTTCGACTACGTCGCCACGCTCGTCATCCACGAGCTGGCCGCCTTCCTGTACTTCGGCCATACATTCTTCAGCAACGTCTGGGCCATGCGCATCCGCCAGAGCCAGCCGGAAGCGACGGGAATCTGGGCACGGGCCTTCCTGCGCAAGCTCTGTCTCGGCATCACGGCGCCGACCGCGGTGATCGTCCCGCTCTTCGGCCTCATGCTGATCGAGGAATGGGGCGGGCTGCTCAACGCGCCCTGGGCCTGGGACGCGTACTTCGCCTTCTGGCTGATGGCCGGCTTCAGCGTCATCCCCGACACCATCCGCTACGGACGCAACCGCAACGCCGACAACCCGGCCCACGGCATGAAAAGCGGCGCCATCCGCGGCATGCTCGCCCTCGTCGTCGTGCTCTACATCCTGGTCTGGTGCATGATCGCCAAGCAAAGCCTGTTCGCTGCGCCCATTCTCGGTGTGCTGGGCCTGGCCGGCGCTGCGGGAACCTAGCAGCCTGTCAGTCGCCCACCCGCGCGTCTCCCGCACGCAGCAGTCGTACCGCCTCCGTCGCCAGGGCCGTGTTGGAGGTGACCACCGGGACGCCGGCCAGTTTGCCGATGGACTCCAGCGCGGGCAGCGTCGCCATGCCCGTGCCGGACAGGAGCAGCGCGTCCGCGTCGAGTGGCCCGGCCTGGCGGACCGCCGTCAGCGCATCACCGCTGCCGAGCTCGTAGATCGTGTTCGTGTCCTCCGGATGGGCAGTCGGCACCTGGCGCGTCGACGCCACCTCGAAGCCCTGGTCGCACCAGAATGCCGCCGCAGCAGCGAGCAACCACGGCGGGTACGGCGCGATGATGGCGATGCGGCGCGCACCGATCTGCCGCAAAGCGCGGGCGATCGCCTCGGTGGCCGTCAGCACCGGATAACCGTACCGGGCGCTGGCACGCGCGACGATCTCCCGTTCCCGTTCGCGGCCAACGAGGTAGGACGACCCGGTACAGGCAAAGCAGAACAGATCGAGCGGCATGCGACCGAAGCTTGCCAGGCTCACCTCGATCTGCACGAGGTACTGGATCAGCCGGTCCCGGGCCGATGGCAGGTCGCTCACCAGGCGAGTGGTGACGAACTCGACGTCGGGCGGCAGCAAGCGGCGAAACTCCGCTTCCACCGTTGGATTGGCCTGCGGCGTGCCCACACCGATGCGGCCTGTTGTGCCGTAATCACGCGTCACCGCCATCTCCTCAGCAGATTGACTCCGCCCGCCGCAGCCCGGTGATCATGGATGAATCGAGCAGGTACTCCCGGGCGAGCTGCGGGTCCGCGGCCACCTTCTGCAATCGCGCGAGTTCCTCGCGGCGGAACGCCGGGTCGGCATTGCGCATGCGGCGGCGGTTGCGATCCGCCTGCCGGAGGATTTCCTCGGCCGCGACCGGCCGGCGTTGCCGGTCGTACAGATCCAGCAGTTCCTCCCCCTGCCCGTCGAGCACGCGCGCGAGCTTGTCAGCCAGGTTGAACGCATCGTGGATGCCGCAGTTCATGCCCATGCCCCCCGTCGGGCTGTTGACATGCGCTGCGTCGCCGGCGAGCAGCACCCGGCCGACCCGGTAGCCGGGAACGATGCGCTGGTGAACCCGGTAGGGACGGTGCTCCATCACCTCGTAAGAACCCGTCTTCGGCACGATTCGCTGCAGTTTCGCCTCGATGCGCGCCGGGTCGTCGAGCCGCCAGGGCTCGGCAGCAGCGTCCTCGTCGGGGTCCGGGTAGAGACTGACGCGCCAGCGATCCGGGAGTCGCAGCAGCGCGAAGTTGCTCTCGCGCGTCCACACATAGTTGACCGGCGACAATCCCGGCAGGTGATTCTCGAACGCGAACGTGGTGGTCGCGAGCACAGTGGTCTCAGGATACGTCAGGCCCTCGAAGGGCAACGCCAGCAGCCGCCGCAGCGTGCTGTTGGCGCCGTCGGCCGCGATCACGTAGCGCGC
The DNA here is from genome assembly GCA_011526045.1 of Nevskiales bacterium. Taxonomy (GTDB): domain Bacteria; phylum Pseudomonadota; class Gammaproteobacteria; order Steroidobacterales; genus QUBU01. Next base: position 80,149 of record WYBE01000002.1, read on the forward strand.
GTCCAGCCGCTCGCGGGCGCCGGCGTGATCCCAGGAAACGGTAACCCGGTCGGCGAGTTGCACGGCACCGCGCACCTCGGCGCCGAAGCGCACGGTGACATGCGCCGAATCTGCCGCTGCCGCGAGCGCGAGCCGGCAGAACGCGGATTGCTCGAACTGCACGCGGTACGGGTGTGCGGTATCAAGCTCGAGCACTCCCAGGTTGAACACGGCGCGTTCGTGGGTCTCGTGCTGGCGTATCTGCCAGGTGGGCGCGACCAGCCCCTGGCGCAGGATGTGGCCGGTCAGATCCAGCTCGTCGAGCATGTCGAGCGTCGGCGGATGGAATGTCGAAGCCCGCAAGTCCGTGCCCGGCCCCGTCGCGCGCTCCAGCACCAGCGACTCGATGCCGCGGCGCGCGAGGCAGAGTGCAGCGGTCAGGCCCACCGGGCCGGCCCCGACGATGACGACGGGAATCGCTGTCGTGCTGCTCATGCCGCTATTCTGCCGTCAGATGGCCCGCGGGCGCACGCGCGCGGCTACCGCAGCAGCACCCGGGGCAGCCAGAGCGCAATCGCCGGAAACAGGATCAACAACGCCACCAGGACGAGGTTGCAACCGAGGTACGGCAAGGCCGCGCGGACCACGTCTCCGAGCCGGGTGCCGGGCGGTGCCACGCCCATCATCACGAACAGGAGCAACCCGAACGGCGGCGTGGTGAGGCTCATTTCCAGGGAGACCAGCATCAGCATGCCGAACCACACGGGGTCGAACCCCAGCATCTTCGCCAGCGGAAAGAAGACCGGAATCGTCAGCAACATGATCGAGATCTGGTCCACGAATGCGCCGAGCAACAGCAGAATGCCGAACATCAACAGCAGTTTCGGTACCGCACCACCCTCCAGGGCGAGCCCCCAGTCCACGACCTCGTGACTGAGGCCCGAAAACGCCATCAGCTGACCGAACACCGACGAGGCCATGATGAGCACGAACACCATGCCGGTCACCGTGACGGTGTCCTGCAGCGCCAGGCGGATCGCGCGCCAGTTGAGGCAGCGCTGGGCGGCGGCGATCGCGGCGACCGACAGCGCGCCGAAGGCCGCCGCCTCCGACGGCGTCGCGATGCCGAGCACGATCAGGCCCACGACTGCGAATATGACCAGGCTGAGCGGCAGGACGTTGCGCACGACCAGGCGACGCTTCTGGGCCGCGGATACCGCCGCGACCGTATAGGCCGGCGCCACGGCAGGATTGATGCGAACCTGGATCCAGACGGCCAGGCAGTAGAGCACGGCGAGCAGCAGCCCCGGCAACAGGCCGGCGATCAGCAAAGCGCCGATGCTGATTCCGGCCAGGCTCGCGAGCAGCACCGCGAGCGACGACGGCGGTATCAGCATCGCGAGCCCGCCGGTGCCGACTACCGGCCCGATAGCCATGTGCAGCGAATACCCCCGGCGCAGCATCTCCGGCACCATGATGGACCCGAGCATCGCAGTGTTGGCGAGGCTCGATCCGGTCAGCGTCGAGAATGTGGTGCTGCCGGCCACGGTGAGGTAACAAAGCCGCCCCGGTACGCGCCCGAACAGCACGTCGAGCGCGTCGAAGACGCGCACGGCGAGTCCGCTGTGGAACAACAGCCCGCCCATGAGCACGAACAACGGCACGGCGACCAGCGGAAACGACGTGATCAGGCTCGTGGACTGGTCCACCACCTGCAGCAGCCCGGGCACACCGCCCAGCAGCAGCCAGGCCCCAAGCAGGTTGGCGGCCATGAATGCGAACACCACCGGAACGCCGATCGCCATGAACACCAGCACGATCGCAAACACGAGCAGACCGCTCTCGAGTGGACTCACAGGGTTTCCCTTTCGCCGGGCGGCCGGACGAGATCTTCGCCACGGATGAGCAGCCGAATGAACTCGACGGCCATCAGGGCGAATCCCACCACGACCGGTGCAAACAGGCAGGCGCGCGAAATATCGAGCGAGCGCACGTCGATCTCACCGCGTTGCACGGCCTCCACCGCCAGCGCGCAAGCCAGCCCGGCTACGGCGAGCGCGATTGCCGCGCAGGCGAGCAGCACCACACGATCGAGCACGCGACGAATCCGCAGCCCGAGGCGTTGGAGCAGCAACTCCACGACGATATGGCCGCGACTGCGCACCAGCGCTGGCGCGGCCGCCATCGTGATGTACAGCAGCGCATACTCGGTCAGCGCCACGGTGGAATCCGGCGGTGACAGCCCGAGATTGCGCATGACCACATCCGCCACGATGAGCAGGCAGACGGCCGCCATGACCAGGCCGGCGAGCAACAGCAAGCCTTCGATCAGCGTGTCATAAGCGCGCAGCAACCGGTTCAAAGGCGGTCCGCTTTCGCGCCCTCCGGCCAGAACAGCGGCTTGAGTCGCGCCGCGGACTCCGGTGCGCGCTGCGCGAGGCGACCCCACACCGTATCGAAGGCCAGCGTGCGGAACGCGGCTACGTGCTCAGGCGCAATTGCCACGCCCCGCAGCCCGGCGGCGTCGAGCATCGCGAGCTCACGATCGCGCAACGCGGCGAACCGCCGGCGGTTGTCGTGTTCATAGCGGACGGCTTGTGTTTCGAGAATGCTGCGCGCCGCGGGCGTCAGGCGCCGCCACACGTCGAGATTGATCTGCAGGCAGACGGAGAGCTGCAGCACGGCCGGATCGATGCGATAGCGGATGAAGCGCTCCACGCTGAGATCGGGAATGCCGATGGTCGTGAAGGCGATACCATCCACCATGCCGCGTTCGAGCGAGGTGTAGATGTCGCCGAGCGGTATCTGCACCGGGCGTGCCCCGAGCACATCGAGCATCTCCCGGTTGGACGGCGAAGTGCGGATGATCAGGCCGCCGAGATCCGGCATGCCGTCTGCACGAAATCGCGGCGGCTCGCGCAGATAAACGTGCACGCCGATTCCCGACTGCACCCAGCCGATCAGGTGCGCATTGATTCGCTGCTCCCAGTACGGCTGCAGGGCGTCGAGCGCGCCGCTCGCACGCGCGCTGTCCGGGTCGAGCGTGGAGGCGAACAACGCGTCGCCCTCCGGCAGCACACCGCGGTAATAGGTCATGCCGCCGAAAGCGAGGTCGATCACGCCGCGACGCAGGGCGTAGAGCAACTGCTGCTCCGGGACTGCCTCCGGCCCGCCGAGGAAGTGGATTCTGACCGTACCCTTGCCCGCGGCGTTGACCGCCTCGACGTAGCGCATGAAGTCGGCCGTAAAGTTCTGCCGCCGGTCCCACGACGTTGCCAACGTCAGGGTGACCTCCTCGCCCTGTCCCGCCGCGCTCCACAGGCAAGCCGCGGACAGCACGAGCAACAGGCGCCAACCGTTGATCACGCCGTGCATGCGGCCCGGTTCACCAATAATAAGAATGCGCCGGCCCGGGCGGCATCAGCGTTGCCGCGGAGCCGATCGAGAGGGTGCTGGGCGGCCAACGGCGGCAGAAACAACTCTGCTGGCGACAGCATGGCGCAAGGCTTCCCCGTCCCGAAGGTGAGCTGGACCGAGTCTAGGCGCGTGTCCCGGACCGGGCAACCGTGGCCCGCCTGCATCGCAACCCATGCGCACCCGCCGCCGATCTGAAGGCGGCCGACCGGCTGGCGTTCCTAGCGACGCCTGTCCCTGCCCTGCACCCTGCCCATCCGGGTGCGTCGGTCCGACGCCGGTCGCTGCGCCGACGGCGGGGGTGCCTTGAGCGCGGAGCGGCATTCACCAGCAGCGTGGGGATGGTGGATCGCAGCGCCGGGGCGTAGACTGCGACATTGGGAGGGTATTAAGCCCGCCAGGAGGGAATGGGGACAACGTCTTGCTCGTCCTTGGGACGATGAGGCGAAGCACCCGTGCCCGGATACTTACCGGCTACGCGACACAGAGCGACACAGCGCAATCGGCTTCTCATTGAACTGATGCAAGCTTGCGGCAACTCCGTCGTTAAACGAGCCACTTGATAAAGACCCGAGACCAGGAGCACAGATGGAATCGAAGTTGTATGTTGGGAATCTGTCGTATACCGCGACGGAAGATGAACTGCGCCAGCTATTTTCCCAGGCCGGCAGCGTGAAGTCGGTTTCCGTGATCAAGGACCGCGATACCGGTCGCTCGAAGGGCTTCGCCTTCGTCGAAATGGCAAGCGACGACGACGCCCAGAAGGCGATCAGCCAGTTGAATGGTCAGTCCTTTCAGGATCGGTCGCTGAAGATCAACGTCGCACGCCCGCGTGAAGACCGCCCCCGTGGCGGCGGCTTCGGCGGTCCGCGCGGTGGTGGTGACCGTGGTGGCCCGCGCGGTGGTGGCGACCGCGGTGGCCGCGGGCGCTCCTGGTAAATGACTTCCCGCTGGTCTGACCGGCGGTAGTCGCACAATTCAAAGGCCGGACTCCCGGTTGCTCCGGGGGTCTGGCCTTTTTTGTGGTTCTCCGCCGCTCTGCGTGAATGCCGTGGATCGTCGGTGGACGATGCGGTGGTCGTGCCCCCGGCGCGTGCCGCTCCTCGCACGTCCCTGTGCTCGTCGCTATGGGTTGCGCCGGCTGTTGTCTCCCTGACAGCCGGCTCCACACATGCCCGCGCCGGGGCTGCGCCCACCGCTTCCTCGGCGTGACGACGCGCGTGGTCTCAGGCGACGATTGCAGTGCGGATGCCGTTGCCCCACGGCCGCGACTCAGCCCGTCTCCGGTCCGAGCCCATCAGGCGGCTGGCCGAGCAGGCGTAGCGAGCAAGGCCAAGCTCGCAGAGGCAGCGGCAGGGATGCCGCTGCTGCGCGCCCACGAGACCAAGGATGTCGAGTGGCGTGCCCTGCGCAGCGAGCACGCCGGCGAGGGCACCCGCAGGGCCAGCCGGCGGCGAGGCCCGGTGACGGGCAGAGTCCGGCACCCGCCGGTGGGAGAAGAACTTTTTTTGTCGCTCCGGCGCCGCGCCAGGCGCGCTAACGCATCCCCGCCGGGGACCACTCAGCGGCCGAGTGCGACGTCCTCGTAGAACTCGTGGCTGTGCTCGGGCAGCAGATACGGGAAGAGATCCTTGCCACGCGAGGCGGTGGCCGGGCCGCGCGCGAATGCGAGCCGCGCCTCGACGCTGTCCCACTCCTCGACGATGATGAAGTGCGTGCCTTTCACGGCAGGCTCCGGGTGGCGCGCCATCTCTTCGGGCGTGACGATCTTGCGAATGGCCTCGACCATCGTGCCGGTGCGGGCCCGCAATATGCGGCTCTTGCGGAACCCCTTGGCCTCACGCATCAGCGGCTCGAGGTTCTGATAGAAGCGGGTGACATCCTGCTCGTGGCCAGGCTTTGCCCAGACTGTGGCGACGTAGACGACCATCCTTTGGCTCCTTGCTGTTCTTGCGGTTGCGCTGACTGCGCCTGGCCAAAGTATAAACGATCGAGGCGCCTGCCCTGCGCTGCGGTGCCGGGATGATCTGCAGCTCTACGTTGCCGCCACCGGCACAACCGTAAGATAATCCGCCCCCTTCACTGCAGTGTCGCCGCATAACGTCGTCTGGAGGCCTGACCGCATGGCGGGACAGGAATTTTTTTTACAGGTAAGCGCCGCGCTGCCCGACAAGCTCCGGCGGCTCACTGATCTTGCCGGCAATCTCTGGTTCAGCTGGCACCGTCCGACGCGACAGCTCTTCGCGCTGCTCGACCGTGAGCTGTGGTGGCGCGTCGGCCGCAATCCGAAGGTATTCCTGCGGTGCGTGGATCAGGCCGTACTGAACATGGCAGCCGGGAACGAGACGTTTCTCGGCGCTTACCGGCGTGTGCTGGCCGAGTTCGACTCCTACCTGGACCAGACGCTGACGGGCTACATGCCGGCCGGTCTGGCCAAGGATGACCTCGTCGCCTATTTCTGTGCCGAATACGGGTTTCACGACAGCGTGCCGCTGTACTCCGGCGGACTCGGCATCCTCGCGGGCGATCATTGCAAGACCGCCAGCGACATGCGCCTGCCGTTCGTCGCCGTCGGCCTGCTCTACCGGCAGGGCTACTTCACGCAGCGCATCGACGAGCACGGCCACCAGATCGCGGAGTACCGCTACACGCCGGCCGACGACATTCCAGTCACGCCGCTTCGCAACGACGCCGGCCAGGACGTCCTGGTGCAGGTCCGATTCCCGGGCCGCAGCGTCAGTGTCAGGATCTGGCGCGCAGCGGTCGGGCGCGTGACGGTGCTGCTGCTCGACACCGATGTGTGCCAGAACGAAGACGCGGATCGCACCATCACCCAGGTCCTGTACGGCGGCGACCAGGCCATGCGGATCCAGCAGGAAATCGTGCTGGGCATCGGTGGCGTGCGGGCGCTACGGGCCGCCGGCTTCAAGCCGACCGTGTGGCACATCAACGAGGGACACCCCGCGTTTCAGGTCATCGAGCGCGCCCGCGAACTGATGGCACAGGACCTGCCGTTCGCCGCAGCGCTCGAGGAAGTGGCGGCCTCCACCGTATTCACGACCCACACGCCGGTGGTCGCGGGTCACGACGTGTTTCCGCGTGAACTGGTCCTGCGGTATTTCCAGGACAAGATCAAGGACCTCGGCATATCCGACGAGGCTTTTCTCCGTCTTGGCCAGCACGACGACCAGCAACACCAGTTCAACATGACCCGGCTCGCGGTCTCGGGCTCGCGCTCGGTGAACGGTGTCAGCGCGATTCACGGCAGCGTTTCCTCCGAGATCCTCTCCAGCGCCTGGCCCAACGTGCGCCCGCAGGAGAATCCCGTCGGTTACGTCACCAACGGCGTGCATGTCCCGACCTTCATGCGCGAGGAATGGACGGAACTGCTGGGGCAGCACCTGGGTGCCTCCTGGCACTACGAGCTGATGGACCGCCAGCTCATGCAGAACATCATGGACATTCCGGACGGGCGGTTCTGGTACGTGAACCAGCGCGTAAAGAGCGAAATGCTCAATGCGCTGCGCAACCGCATCGAGCGGCAGCACGTGCGAAACCGGGTCAGCAGCGCGCACATCCACCGGCTCATGAAAAACATCGACCCGGAGAACCCGAACGTCCTCACGATCGGCTTCGCGCGCCGCTTCGCGACCTACAAGCGCCACACGCTGCTGCTGACCGACCTCGGCTGGCTGAAGGAGATCGTCGACAAGGAGGAGCGCCCGGTCGTGTTCATCTTTGCGGGCAAGGCACATCCGGCCGACGAACCCGGTCAGCGACTGATGCACGAGGTCCACCAGATCGCGAACCAGCCGGAGTTCTTCGGCAAGATCCTGCTGGTCGAAGGCTACGACATCGACCTCGGCAGCCTGCTCACCTCCGGAGTGGACGTCTGGTTGAACAACCCGATCTACCCGATGGAGGCCAGCGGCACCTCGGGCATGAAGGCGGCCATCAACGGCACCGTCAACCTGAGCGTGCTCGACGGCTGGTGGGCCGAAGGTTACGACGGCAGCAACGGCTGGGCCATTCCACCGGCGTCGAATCACCGTGATGATGGCGACCGCAACCGCCAGGACGCCCGGACGCTGTACGAGATCCTGCAGGACGACGTGATCCCGCTGTACTACCGCCGTGACGAGAAGCTCGGTTACTCGCCCGGCTGGGTCCAGATCTGCAAGCGCTCGATGGCCTCGGTGCTGCCCCATTTCAACAGCAACCGGCTGCTGCACGATTACGCTTGCTGCTTCTATGGGCCCGCAGCCGCGCACGGTCGCAAGATCGCGGCGCAGGCTCATGTGCCCGCCCGTGAACTCGCGGACTGGAAGGCACGCGTGCGCGAGGCGTGGCCGGGGATCAGCCTGCGGATCATCCAGCCGGTCACCGCGCGGGTGGAGTTCGACCAGGCCGTGCAATTCGACGTCGTCGTGCAACTGAACGGATTGTCGCCCCAGGACGTGCGTGTCGAATGCGTGTTGCACCGGGAAACCTGCTCGCACCTGGCGGTGCCGGTCAAGCAGTACTCGCAGCATGGCCGGGTGCGCGACGGGGTGCGGTACGTGGGCGACGAAGCGGTGTTCGTTGCGCCCTTCGCGCCCTCCGGCGAGGCCAGCGCCAGCGGCGAGTGCGGTTACCGGCTCGAACTCGTTCCACCCTGGTGCGGGGCGCTGCGCTACGAGATTCGCGCGATGCCGCAGCACGCCTGCCTGTCCACGCCCTACGAGACCGGCCTGATGCGCTGGCTGTAGCCGGCGCTGTTGCAGTCGTGTCCGCCGGTCCGTTCAGAATCCTTCCCGGCGAGCCGTTTCCCACCGGTACCAGCGTCAGCGCCACGGGCGTGAATTTCGTGGCGTTCAGCCGCAACGCCACCGCGGTCTCACTCCTGCTCTTCGAAGCGGCGCGCGACACCGAGCCACTGCAGATCATCGATCTCGACCCGGTACAGAACCGCACGTTCTTCTTCTGGCATGTGCTGGTCGACGGTGCCCGGCCGGGGCTCTGGTACGCCTGGCAGGTGGACGGCCCAGGCGACACCGTGCGCACCGGATTCCGCTTCGATCGGCGCCGCGAATTGCTCGACCCATGGACCCGCGTCGTGAGCGACGAGCACTGGAACCGCGCCCTCGCCTGCCGGCCGGAGCGACCGCAGACGAACTTTCGCGCCCAGGTCACGGGCCACGACGATTACGACTGGGAAGGCGACACCCCACTCAACCACCGCATGGAGGACAGCATCCTCTACGAGATGCACGTCGGCGGATTCACGCGCCACGCCTCCTCCCGTGTTGCGGCCCCCGGCACCTTCGGCGCCATCATCGAGAAGATTCCGTACCTGCAGAGCCTCGGGATCACCGACGTGGAACTGATGCCGGTGATGGCATTCGACGCCCAGGACGTGCCCACCGGGACCGCGGCGCTCGGACTGCGCAACTACTGGGGATACAGCCCGATCGCGTTCTTCGCCCTGCACCCGCAGTTCTGCGGCACCGCCGACGGACGATGTGAGTTCCGCGACATGGTAAAGGCCCTGCACCGGGCAGGCATCGGGGTGATCCTCGACGTGGTGTTCAATCACACGGCCGAAGGCGGCGCAGACGGCCCGGTCATCGGCTTCAAGGGATTCGGCAACGAGATCTTCTACCATCTCGACCCGGCAGACCGGCGCCGCTACCGGGACTACTCCGGCTGCGGCAACACCGTCAACTGCAATCACCCGCTGGTTTCACGCTACATCGTGCAGTGCCTGGAGTACTGGGTGCGCGAAATGCACGTGGACGGCTTCCGGTTCGATCTCGCGAGCGTGCTCGCGCGCGGCGAAGACGGCAACCCGATGTATCACGCGCCGGTGCTCTGGAACATCGAGTTCTCCGAGACACTCGCCCATACGCGCCTCATCGCCGAAGCCTGGGATGCCGCCGGGCTGTATCAGGTCGGCGAGTTTCCAGGCTTTCGCTGGGCGGAGTGGAACGGGCGCTACCGCGATTCCATCCGCCGCTTCGTGCGCGGCGACACCGGTCTCATCGGCGAAACGGCGTCGCGCATCAGCGGGAGCAGTGACCTGTACGCCCCGGGCGGCGGGCTACCCATCAACAGCGTCAACTTCGTCACCTGCCACGACGGCTTCACCCTCGCCGACCTCGTCAGCTACAACCATCGCCACAACGAACGCAATGGCGAGGACAACCGCGATGGCGCCAACGAAAACTTCAGCTGGAACTGCGGCGTGGAAGGCCCGACCGATGACCCGGCCGTGCGCGCGCTGCGCCGCCAGCTCGTGCGCAACCACATGGCCCTGCTGCTTCTCTCCCAGGGCGCACCCATGCTGCTCGCCGGCGACGAGGTGCTGCGCACGCAGAAGGGCAACAACAACGCCTACTGCCAGGATAACGCCATCTCCTGGTTCGACTGGACACTGGTGGACCGCAACGCCGACTTCCTGCGCTTCGTGCGCGAGATGATCCGCCTGCGTCGCCGGCACCGTTCGCTGCGCCGTACCCGTTTCCTCACGGGTGCGCCCGGCAGCGGCAACGAGGGGCTTCCGGACATCGCCTGGCACAGCGAAACGGGTCGGCCACCGGATTGGAACGCACGCACCACGCGCTACCTGGCGTTTACCCTCGCCGGCCGCGACACCGGCGAGCCGCCGCTGCATGTGATCATGAACATGGGGCCAGCGCCCTTCGACGTGGCGCTGCCGGCGCTCGACGGTGCGGGATGGTTTCGTGCCGTGGACACTGCACGCGAGCCGCCCGGTGACATCGCGGCACCGGAACAACAGGAACGTGCCGGTGCGCGCTGCATGGTCGCCGCCCGGTCGGTCGTCGTGCTGGAGGGGTGGAAAACCTGAGGTTCAGCCGCAAGGTGTTGCGGTTCAGATCCCGGGACACCAAAGGTCGGCGCGCGATAGCGGTTGGTGAGCATCATTACAGCACGCCCGCTGATTGGCCCGAAACCGCGTCGGGGTGCTCTTCCCGCACGCGGCGGTGTATCCTTCGCGGTTCCGTACTGCCTACAAGCGAAGTGACATGACTGCCCAGAGTCGCCCGAACCGGCGGATACAGCTCATCGGGTTGGCGGCGCTGGCCCTCGCCGCCGGCGGCTGCAAGACGCCTGACCAGGCCCCGCAGATGCTGCCGGAGGTCACCGTGGCGCAGCCGCTCGCGCGGCAGGTCACCGACTGGGACGAGTACACTGGCCGTCTGGCAGCCCCGGAAACCGTCGAGGTCCGCGCACGGGTCAGCGGCTACGTGAAAACGGCGCCTTTCAACGATGGCGCGATGGTCGCCAAAGGCGATCTCCTGTTCGTGATCGATCCGCGTCCCTACCGGGCCATCCTCGATGAGGCCCGCGCCACTCTGACCGGCGCGCGCGCGCGCCTGGAACTCGCCGAGCGCGACCTCGAGCGGGCGAAGCAGTTGTTTTCCGCAAAAACCATCTCCGAGCGTGATCTCGACACGCGCACGGAGGAGCGCAAGGCCGCGGCCGCCGCCATCGCCGAGGCCGAGGCTCGGGTACAGGCCGCAGAGCTCGACCTCGAGTTCAGCGAAGTGCGCGCGCCGATTGCCGGACGCGTCAGCCGCAAACTCGTGACCGTCGGCAATCTGGTGACCGGCGGGACCAAGGACGCGACGCTGCTCACGACCATCGTCTCCGTCGACCCCATCCACGTCTACGTCAACGCCGACGAGCGCGCCTACCTGCGTTACCAGCGCATGGTGCAGTCCGGCGAACGGCTGAGCGCGCGAGACCACCAGACCCCGGTGCGCCTGCAGCTTGCCGACGAGCAGGACTTCCCGCACCAGGGCTACGTGGATTTCATCGACAACCGGCTCGACCCGGCGACCGGCACGATCCAGGGGCGCGCGGTGTTTCCTAACCCCGACGGCGTGCTGGTGCCGGGGCTTTTCGCGCGGGTGCAGATCATTGGCGAAGGGCCCTACGATGCCCTGCTGGTACCCGACGAGGCAATCGGCACGGACCAGACCCAACGCATCGTGTTCGTGGTCGGCAAGGATGACACGGTGCGCGCCGTGCCGGTGGTCCTCGGCCGCCAGGAAGGCACGCTGCGCGTCATCCGCTCCGGCGTGCAGGCCACCGACCGCGTCATCATCAACGGCCTGCAACGGGTCCGGCCGGGGGCAAAGGTGCGCCCGGTGCCCGGCCAGATCGGCTGATGCGCTTCAGCGAATATTTCATCGACCGGCCGCGGTTTGCGGCCGTGGTATCCATCATCATCACGCTGGTGGGTGCGCTCTCCTATTTCGGGCTGCCGGTCTCGCAGTATCCCGAGGTCGTGCCGCCGACCATCATCGTCAGCGCTTCCTATCCGGGCGCCAGTCCCGCGGTGATCGCCGACACCGTGGCCGCCCCCCTCGAGCAGGAGATAAACGGCGTCGAGAACATGCTCTACATGACGTCCTCGTCCACCACCGACGGCGCCATGTCACTGACCATCACCTTCGAGTCGGGCACCAACCTCGATATCGCCCAGGTCCAGGTGCAGAACCGCGTGGCGATCGCCGAGTCACGCCTGCCGGAGGAAGTGCGCCGCCTCGGCATCGTCACGGAGAAGAGCTCTCCCGACCTGATGATCGTCGTCCACCTCGATTCACCCGACAACAGCCTGGACCAGCTCTACATCTCGAACTACGCGTTGCTGCGCATCCGTGACGTGCTCGCACGCATCGACGGTGTAGGCAGCATCACCGTGTTCGGCGCACGCGAGTACAGCATGAGGGTCTGGCTGGACCCTGACCGCATGACCACGCTCAACGTCACGGCTGCGGATGTCGTTGCCGCGCTGCGCGCCCAGAACGTGCAGGTGGCGGGCGGAGCGCTCGGCGAACCACCGGTCGCAGGCGACAACGCATTCCAGGTGACCCTGAGCAGCCAGGGCCGGCTCGTGACGCCGGAGGAGTTCGGCGACGTCATCGTAAAAACCGGCGAGGACGGACGCCTGATCCGGGTACGCGACTTCGCCCGCACCGAACTCGGCGCCCGCAGCTACCGTACTGCGAGCTATCTCGACGGGCGGCCGGCCGTGGCGATGGCGCATTTCCAGCGCCCGGGCAGCAATGCGCTCCAGACGGCCGCCGCGATCAAGGCCACCATGGCAGAGCTTTCGAAGGATTTTCCGAAGGGGTTGAACTACCAGATCGTGTACAACCCCACGGAGTTCATCGCCCAGTCCATCGAAGCGGTCTACGCGACCATTTTCGAGGCTACCGTGCTGGTGGTGCTGGTCATTGTGCTGTTCCTGCAGAACTGGCGCGCAGCCATCATCCCAGTGACGACCATCCCGGTATCGCTCATCGGTACTTTCGGCATCCTGGCCGCGCTCGGCTTCTCGCTGAACAACCTGACCCTGTTCGGCCTGGTGCTGGCCATCGGCATCGTCGTGGATGACGCCATCGTCGTGGTCGAGAACATCGAGCGCGACCTGGAGCGGGGCCTTGCGCCGCGCGAGGCTGCGCGCCACACCATGACCGAGGTCGGGCCGGCGCTGGTCTCGATCGCGCTGGTGCTGGCCGCGGTTTTCGTCCCGACCGCGTTCCTCGGCGGCATCAGCGGCGCATTCTTCCAGCAGTTTGGCGTGACCATCACCGCCGCGATGGTCATTTCGGCACTGAACTCCCTGACCCTAAGCCCGGCCCTCGGCGCGATCCTGCTGCAACCAGCGGGCGCCTCACCGGGTGGGGTCGAGCAGCGTGTGCAGCGACTGCTGCAGCCGGTGTTCAACGCGTTCAATCGCGCCTTCGACGCCGTGCGTCGCGGTTATGCCCGTTCGGTGCGCGCGGTGGTTCGCCGGTCCGGCTATGCACTGGCTGCGTTCGTCGTGCTCCTTGCGGCTACCGCCGGCGCCCTTGCCGTCGTGCCCACCGGCTTCATCCCAGTGCAGGACCAGGGCTACCTGATCAGCATCGTGGAACTGCCGAAGGGCTCGTCACTCGATCGCACCAATGCCGTCGTCAAGCGGGTCACGCAGATGTCCCTCGACACGCCTGGCGTGGAACACGTCGTCGCCTTCGCCGGCTTTTCGGTTGCGACGCAATCCAACCTGACTCAATCCGGCACGGTGTTCCTGGGGCTCACTCCATTCGAGGATCGCGGCTCGGATCTCAGCGCGACCGCGATCGCGGCCCGGTTGAACGCCGCGTTCAGCGAGATCCAGGAGGCGCAGATCCTGGTGATCCAGCCACCGCCCGTGCGCGGCATCGGCACCGGCAGTGACTTCAAGATGATGGTCGAAGACCATGGCGGCCAGGGCCTGCAGGCGCTGGAGGGCGCTACCTGGCAACTCGCCATGGCGGCCTCCGGCTCCGGCGAGGTGTCGCGTGCATTCACCACCTTCAGCACGTCCGCTCCCGAGTATTACCTCGACATCGACCGCACGCGCGCCGAAATGCTGAATGTGCCGGTCGCGAACGTATTCGAGACGCTGCAGGTGTACCTCGGCTCGATGTACGTCAACGACTTCACGCTCCTCGGACGCAATTACCGGGTCACGGCTCAGGCGGATGCGCCGTTCCGGGTCTCACCCGATGACATCGCACGCCTGCGCACGCGCAACACCGAAGGCGGCATGGTGCCGCTCGGCTCGATCGTGACCGTGCGCGAATCCTCGGGGCCGGACCGTGTCGTGCGGCACAACGGCTACCCGGCTGCCGAACTGCAGATCGGCACGCCACCCGGGCGCAGCAGCGGCGATGTCCTCGCCTACATGAACCGGCTCGCCAACGCAGCATTGCCGCAGGGATTCGGCCACTCGTGGGTCGAACTCGCCTTCCAGCAACTCAAGACCTCGAGCTTCGGGTTGCTCATGTTCCCGTTGAGCGTGCTGTTCGTGTACCTGGTGCTCACCGCTCTCTACGAGAGCTGGACGCTGCCCGTCACCATCGTGCTGATCGTGCCTCTGTGCCTGCTGTTCGCGCTCGTCGCGCTGCTCGTGCGGGGCATGGACGTCAACATCCTGTCCCAGATCGGTTTCGTGGTCCTGGTCGCCCTCGCCTGCAAGAACGCCATCCTCATCGTGGAGTTCGCGCGCCAACGGGAAGTTGCGGGAGCCGACCCCGAGCATGCGGCGGTGGAAGCCGCGGAACTGCGTCTGCGACCCATTGTCATGACGTCGCTCGCATTCATCTTTGGCGTAATGCCGCTGGTGTGGGCCACCGGTGCCGGCGCGGCGATGCGCCAGGCGCTCGGCACCACGGTGTTTGGCGGCATGCTCGGCGTCACCGTGATCGGTCTGTACCTGACGCCGGTGTTCTACGTGGTGATCCGGCGCATGGTGATGCGTCGGGGCGCCGGCACTGCCGTGACGGCGTAATCCCCGGCCACGCTTCGCTTTGCAAGCAAAGAGATCTGCGCCGGTCTGCGGGGACGCTTGCGAAGTCGATACGTTGGACCTGCGGGGAGTTTGCGGGCGGAGCTGCCTGTGTCCTCATCGGGCAGGCGCGAGTGATGGGGTGGCCCGGTCTCATACGTAGACGCCCCCGGGTGTCCTGCGGCAATCACGTAGAGCCGGGCAGGCGCGCGTCTGCGATGCTGAAACCAGTGTTCCTTGTCAGGTAGCTTGCCATGGCCGGTTCCACCAAGAAGTCCAAGTATCGCGTGGCCCAGGTTCTGCATTGGCTGGGAGTGATCGTCATCGGCTTCAATCTGTTGTCCGGCTGGCGCCTCGACGGCTTCGAGCTCGAGATCCGGAAGGTGCTGCTGGCGATCCATTCCGGCGTCGGCACGTTCATCTTCTTCCTGATGCTGTTCCGATGGTGGTGGCGCCGCGAGCACCGACTCTACACGCCGCCCCGCTGGTGGAAGCGGCCATCGTTCGTCGTCCAGTGGGTGTTCTACCCGCTGGTGCTCACACAGGTGGTGATCGGGCTCGGCGTCGCGGCCTTCATCGGCTACGAAGTCCTCGGCTTCGGGATCATTCCCTATTCGTCCCTCGCCGCGGACAACGAGGCAATCTACGGGCGGTTCCTGCAGATGCACGACCTGATGGCGTGGCTGCTGATCACGCTGGTCGCGGTGCACGGGTTCGAGCGCTGGCGGACCATCTTCATCGACGACGTGGCCGAGGTGGTTCCGGTCAAGGCACAGGAACCGCTCGGCTCCTGACGGGCATTGCAGTCCCGCGGAATTCCCGCGGGACTGTGCACCCGGCGCCGCTCACCCGGCGTATCGGCCGCGGCAAAGGCAACCCGTCTCCGCCCGGATCCTGAGTCTGCGCCCAGCCGCGGCGCTCCCGTTCGTCCCAGCCGTTCGTCCCAGCTGATCGGCCCCGATCAGCGTTGGCCCCGGGCCCTGGCCTGTACTTCACCCAGGACGCGCAGCAGGTTGCCGCCCCACAGTGACTTGATCTGTTTTTCCGTGTAACAGCGCCGCATCAGTTCGCGCGTGACATTGACGGTCTGCGCAGCATCATCCCAGCCCTTCACGCCGCCGCCGCCGTCGAAATCGGATGCGATGCCGACATGCTCGATGCCGATCCGCTTGACCGCGTAGTCGATGTGGTCAGCGAACTGCGCCACGGTCACGTCGGGAAATTTCTGGCGCAACTCGAGCACAGCGGCTGAGAAGGCGGCGATCTGCTCCGGTTTGGCCCCCGCCCAGCCGTCCGGCAGGTGCTTCTTGAGCAACTCCTGTGCCCCTGCGCGAAAGGCCGGATCGACCTCGGCCACATAGTCGCGATACGCCACCATCTGCGCCACGCCACCGCTGTCACGGATGGCATCGAGTTGCTCGTCATCGAGATTACGGGCGTTGTCATGCACGCCCATGGCGCTGGAATGCGAGGCGATCACCGGAGCGCGGGACAGCCTGGTCGCTTCGAGCATGGTGCGGCGCCCCACGTGCGAGACATCGACCATGACGCCGTGATCGTTGAGCGCCCTCACCAGTTCCTTTCCGGCGGCGGTCAGGCCGGGATCGTCGGGCGCGTCGCCCGCCTTCGGATTGGGATTGGAACTGCCGCCGAACTGGTTGTGGCCCATGTGAGTGAGCCCGACGTAGCGCACCCCCCGGCCGGCCCACAGGGCGACATCGCCGACGCTGTTGCCGAGCGGATACGCATTCTCCATGCCCAGCAGGACCGTGCGCTTTCCCCGGGCGTGCAGCGAACGCACTTCGTCCGGGGTCGTGGCCAGGCCCACCTGGTCGGGATAGGCGCGGACCAGGCGCATGATGGCCTGGTACTTGTCTTCGGCCGCGTCGCGCGCCTTCTGGAACCCTTCCTCGTCGAGCGCACCCTGCTGGGTGAACACGATCAGGAAAACCGCATCCAGGCCACCTGCCCGCATCTTGGGCAGGTCGTGCTGAGCGCGGGTAAAGCCGCCCGGGTCGAGCTTCCAGGTGGCATAGTCGATCCCGATATCGACGTGGGTGTCGATCGACAGCACACGCGACTGCAACGCCCGCGCGTCGGCTTCCGGGACATCGCTCATCGCGCACTGCGCGGCGTGCGCGCCGCTGGCCAGCGCACTGACCGCGAGCACGCCGGACAGGCGCCGCAGCAACGCCCGCGCGGCTCGGAAAAACGGTTTTTCAGCAGTGGTCGGATCAGTCATGGGCCGGCTCCGTGTGGCTTGGTTGAACACGCAGGGAGTATGGAGCGGCCCAATTTGGCAGGCATTGGCCCCGTTGCGCAACCGTCCGGGACCATCCGGCGAGCCCCCGGCGGTGGTCGCCAGAACGGCCGCACAGGACTACCATGCGCAGACGGGACGAGCGTGGACGGCATCGTCCGGCAGATTGACGGGGGGCTGACCGTGATCGAGATCATTCCTAACTGGCACCCGATCCTGGTGCATTTCACCATTGCGCTGCTGGCGATCGCCACGCTGCTGTTCGTCATCGCAGCGCTCACCGGGCGCGACAGCTCGCGCGGCCTCGAAGCAGCGGCCAACTGGAACCTGTGGATCGGAGCGGTAGTCACCGTGCTCACGATCGCAGCCGGGCTGCGGGCGGCGGGCTCCGTGGCGCACGACGAAGCGGCCCATGTCGCCATGCAGAATCACAAGTACTGGGCGTTCGCGACAGCCGCGCTGTTCATGCTGCTCGCCGCCTGGAATGTCCGGCGCGTACGTCGTGCAGAGCGCGCCGGGCTCGCGTTCGTGGCCGTCATGCTGGTCGCGCTGGGTGGGCTGGCCGGCACGGGACTGCGCGGCGCGGACCTGGTCTTCCGCCACGGACTCGGGGTCATGGCGCTGCCGCAGGCCGCGGGCGCGGGACATGCGCACGAGGGACCTGAACATTCCCACGACGCCGACGGCAAGGCAAGCCCTAATCAGGCTGCCGAACACTCCCACGACGCCGACGGCAAGACAAGCCCTAATCAGGCTGCCGAACACTCCCACGACGAAGACGCCGGTGGGCATGCGCCCGAAGGCGCGACGGCTGCGTCGACGGTTCCGGAGCCCGTGCTCTCGCCCGCCGAGGCGGAGGTGGTCGCGGCACTGCAGGCCTACCACGATGGACTGACATCTGGGGACACCGCGGTGCCCGAGCGGTTCGTGCTGGCCGACGAGCGCTTCGTGATGATCGAGGGCGAACACGTCAATCGTGGCTGGGCTGACTACCGCGACCACCATCTCAAGGACGAACTCGGCGATCTCGCCAAGGTGCGCTTTCGACTGTCGGGCTTGCGCGTGCTGATGGACGACGAACTGGCCGCCGTGAGCTTCCAGTTCAACATCCTGCCGAAGACCGGCCCGGAGATGGACTTCGGCAGTGGCCGCGGGACGGCGGTGCTGGTGCGCACCGGGTCCGGCTGGAAGTTGCAGTCGCTGCACACGTCCTGAAGGACAGCCCGTGACGGCGAAACTGATCGTACTGATCATGGCGGCCGTCTACCGCGCAGCAGTGGACGGCGACCGGATGACAGGCACCATCGACTTCGGCCTGTACGGGAAGGCAACTTTTACCGGGCATCGTGGCCGACGCCCGCAGGCGGCGTCCAATGCAGCAATCGAGGGCTCGGCGCGCGACGCCGGCATCGGCGCGGCGAGTGCGGGGGACCTGTTCGGTGTCCCGCGCAACGGGGTGCTGCTGCCCGAGATGATCGGGATCCCGGCGGGCCGCTTTCCGGTGACGAACGCCCAGTACCGGGCCTTCACCGATGCGACGCAACGCGAGCCGCCGCTCTCACCGATGGGCTGGGGAGACTACGCGACGAATGGAAGGCCTGGTGGGACCGCGCGGGCGAGCGGCTAACGACCACAACGCCATCGACACCAGCCCCGTTCTGTCCGGCAAGGGCCTCGTAGTCGCCAGCGCGACACCCGCCGGATTCAGGCTACGGAGCGCAGGCTCGCCAGCGCACCGGTCCACCTGGCCAGCTCGTCGAGCATCTGCTGCGCCGACTGGTCGATCAGCTCATTGGAAATGAAGGCGCCCTGCTCGTCCAGCGTCCGCGCCACCATCGGCACCGTGACGCCCTCCACCATGGGCATCATCTTCAGCGTGGTGACCAGCTGCTTGGCCATCTGCACCGCACGCAGCCCACCGGATACACCGCCGTAGCTCACGAACCCGCAGGCCTTGTAGTTCCATTCGCGGTAGACATAGTTCAGCGCGTTCACGAGGGATGGCGGCGGGTTGAAGTTGTACTCCGGAGTCACGAACACATAGGCATCGGCTTCCGCCACGCTGCGCGACCACGTCTTGGTATGCGCGTGTTCGTATTGCTGCATGATCGGGTGCCGCGGCTCGTCGTAGACCGGCAATTCGAAATCCGCCAGATCCACCAGGTGCACGTTGAAGCCGCCGTGTTTCCTCGCGAAACCATGGAACCAGTGCGCGACGGCGGGGCCGACGCGGCCCGGGCGGGTACTGGCAATGACGATATGAAGCTTGGGTTTCACTACAGCGCTCCTCGAAGGTTGATGGGCGTAATGGCCGGCGGCGACAGGTTCATTGTGGCATCTGTCCGAAGCGGCCACTGTTGAAGTCGGTGATAGCCTGGTGGATCTCCTCCTGGGTGTTCATCACGAACGGGCCGTAGCCGGCGATCGGCTCGTCGATCGGCGCGCCACCGAGCAGCAGCACAGTGGCATCGCTGTTCGCTTCCAGCAACACGTCGCTGCCGGCCCGGTCGAGCAGCACCATCTGCGCATCGCGGACGATGTGCTCGCCGTTGACCTGCACGGTACCGCGCAGGACGATCAGCGCCGCGGTGTGGCCTTCGGGCAGATGGAAGCGGCTCACGTGGCCCTGGCCGAGGCGCAGGTCCCACACGTTGATGGGGGTGAAGGTGCGTGCCGGGCCGGCGTGGCCGGCGTATTCGCCGGCGATTACCCGCAGCGAGCCGGCGCCGCCCGGCAAGGCCACTGATGGAATGTCACCATCGAGCAACGCCTGGTAACCCGGCGCGGCCATCTTGTCGCTCGCCGGCAGGTTGACCCACAGCTGCACCATTTCCAGCGTACCGCCGTTGCGGGTGAACGCGCTGGAATGGAACTCCTCGTGCAGGATGCCGGAGGCAGCAGTCATCCACTGCACGTCGCCGGGCCCGATCCTGCCGCCTGCGCCGGTGGAGTCGCGGTGCTCGACCTCGCCTTCATAGACGATGGTCACGGTCTCGAACCCGCGGTGCGGGTGCTGGCCGACGCCGCGCGGCTGCGCCGCCGGCTCGAATTTCACCGGCCCGGCGTAATCGAGCAGCAGGAACGGGCTCAGGTGCTGGCCGTGGCTGTTGTAGGTGAACATCGAGCGCACCGGAAAGCCGTCGCCGACCCAGTGCGGCCGGGGAGCGCTGTAGATGCCGAGGACCTTCTTCATGAGGGATCTCCTGTTGGCCGGCCGACAATAGCCCGCACCGGCACCGGAGAGCGTACTGTCGGGACGATTGACCCGAAAGACGGTATTTTCTACCCTCATCGTCCTATCAACAGGACGATGAGGGGCCAGTGCAGGATCTCAACGATCTCTACTACTTCGTGCAGGTAGTCGACCATCAGGGCTTCGCACCGGCGGGGCGTGCGCTGGGCATGCCGAAGTCCAGGCTCAGCCGCCGCATCGCGCTGCTGGAGGAACGTCTGGGCGTACGCCTGATCCAGCGCTCCACGCGCCGCTTCTCGGTCACGGAGATCGGCCAGCAATACTACGACCGCTGCAAGGCCATGCTCGTCGAGGCAGAGGCTGCGCAGGAAGTCATCGACCTCACCCGCTCCGCGCCTTGCGGCATCGTCCGGGTCAGTTGCCCGATCACCCTGCTGGATACCAGCATCGGCGCCATGCTGGCCGACTACCTGGTCGACAACCCCCGCGTGACCGTACACCTGGAGGCTACCAATCGCCGTGTCGACGTGATCGGCGAAGGCATCGATGTGGCGATTCGCGTGCGCCCGCCTCCCCTGGACGACAGCGACCTGGTGATGCGGGTACTGGCCGAACACAGCTGGTGCCTGGTGGGCAGCCCGGCCCTGCTGGCCGGGCGCAGGTTGCCGCTGCAACCGGTCGAGCTTTCGGCGCTGCCCAGCCTGGACATGGGCCCGCCGCTGCCGCAGCACACCTGGTCGCTGCGGGGTCCGGACGGGGCATCGGTCACGATTCCGCACGAGCCGCGACTGGTCACCGATGACATGCTGGCGCTGCGCGTGGCGGCCGTCGGTGGCGTGGGCATCACGCAGTTGCCGACCATGATGGTGGTCGATGAACTCAAGCGCGGCAGTCTCGTCAGGATCGCGCCGGACTGGGCCTCCCGCAGCAGCATCGTGCACGCCGTGTTTCCGTCAAGGCGCGGACTGTTGCCTTCGGTGCGCAGCCTGCTCGACTACCTCGCCACACGCTTTGCGCCACAGGATGCCGCCTGAACCGGGCGGACCTGGCGGGCGCGCTCTGGCCGGTTTACTCGTCGTGGCGGCCCTCTGCAAGTGCGGCGCAGATTGATGCCGCGTATCAGAGACACAGATCGCCCAATGGGCGCTAAGACTCCCGCCGCCGGCGCGACGGACACGGGCCTGCAACGAACCTCATCAGATCTTCGAGCGCCGCGACCAGCAGATCGATGTCCTGCCTGGCCCGGATGACCGACACCACGTTGCCGCGGAAACGTGCCGTAAACCGCTTTCGCGGAACAGGCCCGTTCATCGGGTTCGGATTGCCGCGGCAATCAGATAATCAAATGCTCCGGCACCGTTGATTCTGTCTGCGCCTCAGCCAGCCGAGCGCAGCGAGAGCGCCGCTGAAAAGCCAGGCGGCAGCGGGGATGGGGACCGGCGCAACCTGAAGCCGCAGGCTGTAGGTTACACCACCGTCATAGCCCCCACTGGAGTCAGGTGCCGCCGCAACGTTACCGCTGAAAGCTGGGCGTAGTAAGAATGTCGTGGAACCGTAAGGCAGCGTCCCCTCGACATGGAGACTGCTGCAGTTACCGCCTACGAAGTTGAAATAGCAAAGCGGAACAAGACCTGGGTCATCGGCGGCAAGAGCGAAGTCTGGCAGCAATTCACCGCCTCCCCAGACGCTGGATCCGGGCGTTATCTGAACCGCGTAATCGAGAACAAACTTTACAGGAGCATCGGTATAAACCGAGATCCCGTGGTGGTAAAGATTTGAGCGCGAAGATACGCTTGTGTGGTTTGCCCAGAATGTCCCAGGATTACTGGCCGATCCTGCCACGGCCCCGGACCCGGTGACCAGAATGTCGAGCGCCTGAGGGCTGATGGTCCCGCTCCAGCTGCTGGTGGCAGTGGCGAAAGCGGTAGCATTGGTGACAGAGGAACTGGAAGCGCCCGTGGCCTGATTCGGTGCAGGCAATGTCTCAACATCGTGGTAGCTGTCGGAATCGTAGACGTTGCACCCAATGGTGTAATTACCGCAGTAAGCGGACGTATCGCCGCCAACCTCTGTATAAACTGTTTGCAAGGTGACTGTCGCCGCCGAAGCTGACATCGCGACAAGCCCCGACGACGGCCCGATTCCCAGCAATACCACGATGGCAAGTCTTCTCATTCGAATCTCCCTTCGATTTATCGCCTGGTCGTCAGCCCACCCCAGACTGCTGGTGTTGCAGTTACAAACTCACCTGTGAGCTGTAGTTACCCGACGCCCCCGGAGCGCGGTGCGGCGCCCGTTGCCGGCCCTTACGGTCGCTTCACAACAGGCGCGCTCGGCCGATTTATACGCCGTTGCGCCCCCCCCCCCGGCAAGTGCACCGCAGCGTTATGTCTGACGAGCAGTCGCCCCGGGCACCGCTCACGTAAACGTGCCCGGCGGGCAACCCGCCGCTGTGCCTATAATGGCGTCCATGCAGAAACAGCTGACTGCAATCATCGAGCGGGACGGCGACGGCTACGTGGCCCTCTGCCCCGAGGTCGATATCGCCAGCCAGGGGCACACGATCGAGGAGGCTCGCGATAACCTGCGCGAGGCGCTGGAGTTGTTCTTCGAGACGGCGTCTTCTGCCGAAATTCGTGCCCGCCTGCGGGACGAAATATTCGTCACCCGCGTTGAGGTGGCGGTTGGGTAAGCTCCCGGCCCTGTCCGGGCGTGAGGTCTGCGCAATCCTGTCAGTCCACGGTTTCGCCGAAGTGAGGCGGCGTGGCAGCCACATCGTGATGCAACGACCCGATGCGGCGGGTACCAGAACCGTCATCGTGCCGGATCACGCCGACGTTCGCATCGGCACCCTCCAATCCATCATCCGTCAGGCTGGCCTGACGCGCGCGGCATTCGAGCGCTGAATTCGTTACCAAGACCGGCATTACTGGTTCACGCGACGAGCCGTGACCGAGTACCTGAACGAGAGTTTCTCGCCCACCTGCAAAGCGCCCATCATGGCGCTGAACGGCGTCATGCCGAGGTCGGCGTGGTCGAGATCGAACTCGCCGGTAGCCGTGATGAAATCGCCATCGACCGTGACGCGAGTGGGGATCGTCAGTGGCAGGCTGCGGCCCAGGATCTCAACCGTGACTTCCAGGATTTGCGAGCCGCCGCGCGCGAGCGGCCCGGTGCCGACGACTCGGATCATCGGGTATTTCGCGCCGTGGAGCACGCGCGCGCCGAGCATGTTCGACCGCGTTGCCTCGATGTCCCTCGCCACAGGCATGCTGGAAAAATCCGCGCCGAGCGCTTCGCGCAGTTCGGGGTCATCGATCACGAGAGCCGCTGCCGAGAACCCGAGTTCGAACCGCGAGGCACTCAGGTCCGCGTCGTTTTTCCAGACGTTGCCGTGCAGGTCGCCGGCCGCGATCGTATGGTGATGGCCGAGCCGCGCGAGCAATCCAGCTCTGAAAACCAGCCAGTGCAGCTCGGAAGCAGTCGCATCGACGGCGTGACGCTGACCCGCCTCTTGCGCGCAGACGACGCTTCCGAACAACAAGCCGAGAAGGCACAGCGTTCCGGTCGATTTCTTCACACGTCGCCCAGGGCCCGCGAACGCCGGTCGGCACCATCGAATTCTGCGTCTGGCGCGCAGTCGCGGTTTGCCTGATCGCGGCGACTGAAGAATCGCCGGCGATCGATAGCCGTTGCGAAATAATTTCTGGCGCCGGATTCGCGGCCGTCGCGATACGGAACGTCCCGCCGCCCGGTCACACCACGCCCTGAAACCGCGCGACGCCGCCGACCCCGCGCATGGCCTGTGCGTCGAGGACGAGTGCCATGAAACTCTCGGCTGGTACCCTGGCCCATTGGCAGCGCAGACCGTGCGCCGCGCCTGGCCGGAAACCGAAGCGCGGGTAGTAGCTCGCATGGCCGACCACAATCACGAACGGACAGTGGGCAGCGCGCAGGGCGTCGAGGCTTGTCCGCCCCAACAGGGTGCCGATGCCCTGGCGCTGGAACTCCGGCAGCACGGCGAGCTCGCCGAGGCCCATGCCGGCGATTTCGCCCCCCGCTGCGCCGGCCAGCACCGGCGTGTAGACGATATGGCCGACCACCTGTGCGCCGGGACCGACGGCCACCCAGGCCCGCATGTCGTCGAGGGTATCGAGCAACTGCTCGAACGCCCCCGGCTGCGCCATCCGCAACGCCTGTCGATTGGTCTCGCGTATCGCCGCCCGGTCACCGGGCGTGTACGGACGGACTCCGAAGCGCGCATCCATCGATGCCATCAGCCGCGCGCGAGGATGATCCCCGCGAGCGGTGGCAGTGTCGCGACGACCGAGCGCGGCTGGTCCATCCACGGCACCGGCTCGACCGCGAGCGGGAGGGCGTTACCGACGTCGCTGCCGCCATAGAAGCGGGAGTCGGAGTTGAAGATCTCGCGGTAGCTGCCCTCCCCCGGCACGCCGATGCGATAGCCCGTGCGCGGCACCGGAGTGAAGTTCAGCGCCACCACCACCTCGCCCTCCTCGTCACGGCGCAGGAACGTGAGCACCGAGATGTCCGCGTCGTCCCAGCGCAACCACTGGAAGCCACGTCCCTCGAAATCGAAACGGTGCAGCGGGCGGTGCTCGCGATACAGACGGTTGAGGTCGGCGACGAGGCTGCGGATGCCGCCATGCGCCTGCTCGCCGAGCAACTGCCAGGGCAGCGCGAAACGATGATCCCACTCCCAGGGATGCGCGAACTCCCCGCCCATGAACAGCAGTTTCTTGCCTGGATAGGTCCACTGGAACGTGAAGAGCAAACGCAGATTGGCGAAGCGCTGCCAGTCGTCGCCGGGCATCCGGCCGAGCAGCGAGCGCTTGCCGTGGACTACCTCGTCGTGCGAGAGCGGCAGCACGAAGTTCTCGGTGAAGGCGTAGATCGGCCCGAAGGTGAGCATTTCGTGGTGAAAACGCCGGTGCACCGGATCGTGGCTGATGTACTTCAGCGTGTCGTGCATCCAGCCCATGTTCCATTTCATCGAGAAACCGAGCCCGCCGTGATAGGCAGGCCGCGAGACCCCGGGCCAGGCAGTGGACTCTTCGGCTACCGTGATCGTGCCGGGACACTCGGCGTGAGTCAGCTCGTTCAGGTGCCGTATGAACGCGGCCGCCTCGAGGTTCTCGTTGCCGCCGTGAACGTTCGGCGTCCATTCGCCGGCGTTGCGTGAATAGTCGAGATAGAGCATCGAGGCCACCGCGTCCACCCGCAGGCCATCGAAGTGGAACTCCTTCAGCCAGTAGATCGCGCTCGACAGCAGGAAGCTGCGCACCTCGTTGCGATCGTAGTTGAACACCAGCGTGCCCCACTCGGCATGCTCGCCCTTGCGGGTGTCGGCATACTCGTACACCGCACTGCCGTCGAACTGCGCAAGCCCGTGCGCGTCCTTCGGGAAGTGCCCGGGCACCCAGTCGAGGATGACGCCGATCCCGGCAGCGTGCAGGCGATCGACGAAGTAACGCAGGTCGTCGGGCGCACCGAAGCGGCTGGTCGGTGCGAAGTAGCCCGAGGGCTGGTAGCCCCAGGACTCGTCGAGCGGATGCTCGGTGACCGGCAACAGCTCCACGTGAGTGAAGCCGAGCCCGGCGACGTAGGGCACGAGCTGATCGGCGATCTCGCGGTAGCCGAGAAAACCGCCGTGCTCGCGCTGCCGCCAGGAACCCAGATGCACCTCGTAGACCGACAGCGGGGCGTGCAGCCAATCGTCGCCAGCGCGCCGCGCCAGCCAGGCCGCGTCATTCCATTCGTAGGTCGAGGGGGCCAGCGTGCGGGAGGCGGTGGATGGCCGCAGCTCCGCCGCACGCGCATAGGGGTCGCTCTTCACCAGCAGCGCGCCGCTCCAGCGATTGCGGATCTCGTACTTGTAGAGCTGCCCGGCGCCGAGGCGTGGCACGAATAGCTCCCACACGCCGGAACCACCGCGACAGCGCAGCGGGTGGCAGCGGCCGTCCCAGAAGTTGAAGGCGCCCACCACGCTCACGCGCTCGGCCTCGGGGGCCCATACGGCGAAGCGCGTACCGGCGATGCCGTCTGCTGTCACCTGGTGCGCGCCGAGCATCCACCACGCATGCCAGTGACGGCCGGCACCGAATGCGGCGATCTCCGCCTCGTCGAGCAGGGGCGAAAAGCAGTAGGGATCCTCCTGCTCGAGGATCTCGCCGCGATCGGTGCGCCAGCGAACGCGGTAGCGCCGCGGCAACCCGGACTCGGGCCCGCGATACTCGAAAAGGTCGGTGTCGCCGACGCGCAGCAGGCGCACGCCGGTCTCAGGCAGGCTCACCTCCACCGTCGCCGGCCGCAGCACCCGCACCAGCACGCCGCCGTCCGGCAGCGGATGGCGCCCCAGGACTTCGAACGGATCGTGATGCCGGCCGGCGAGCAGCCGCTCCACGCCGCTGTCGCTTGCCTGCGCTCCGGCGCCCCGGCCCTGCTCTCCCGCGGCTTGCCCGGCGTCGGTACTCACCTCGAAACTTCCTGCCATTGCGCCATAGTGCCCTAATCCCTAACGGGTTATACTGCCGCTCACCGTCGCCGCTGCCAACTACTACTACAGCATCCAGGGGCGCCCGAGCGTGAAGCCGAGAAAGTCCGGACGCTTCGTCAGCCAGCTTACCAAGAGCACCATGGCGGTCGTCATGGCCGGCGGACGCGGCGAACGGCTGCAGCACCTGACCCGCAATCGCGCCAAACCCGCGATGCCCTTCGGCGGCAAGTACCGCATCATCGACTTCTCCCTGTCCAACTGCGTCAACTCCGGAATCCGTCAGATCCTGATCCTCACGCAGTACAAGGCCCATTCGCTCATCCAGCACATCCAGCGCGGCTGGGGTTACCTTCGCGGCGAGCTCGGTGAGTTCGTGCAGCTGGTGCCGGCGCAACAGCAGATCGGCGACAGCTGGTACCGCGGCACCGCAGACTCGCTCTACCAGAACCTCAACATCATCGAGGCCTACCATCCCGACCTCGTGCTGGTGCTGGCCGGCGACCACGTCTACAAGATGGACTACGGTCCCATGATCGCCTTCCACGTGGAGAAGGGCGCGGACATCACCGTCGGCGTGGTGCAGGTTCCCGTCGCCGAAGCGCATCAATTCGGCGTCATGACGGTCGATGAGAACCAGCGCATCATCCGCTTCAGCGAGAAGCCGGCGCGACCCGAGCCGATGCCCGGCAAGGATGGCATTGCGCTCGCCTCCATGGGCATCTATGTCTTCGACCGCGAGTTCCTGCAAGAACGGCTGACTGCAGACGCCAGGGATCCGCACTCGGCCCACGACTTCGGCCGCAACATCGTGCCCGACACGATCAGCTGGGGCCGGGTGTTCGCCTACCCCTTCGAGGACGTGACGACGGAGGCCCAGGCCTATTGGCGCGATGTCGGGACGCTGGACGCCTTCTACGAAGCCAACATGGAGCTCGTGTACGTTACCCCGGAGCTGAATCTCTACGACGAGGACTGGCCGATCTGGACCTACCAGGAGCACGTACCGCCGGCCAAGTTCGTACTCGACGAGGAAGGACGCCGCGGCGAGGCCGTGAACTCGCTGATTTCCGGCGGTTGCATCGTCTCCGGCGCCACGGTGCGCGAGTCGCTGCTGTTCTCGAACACCTTGGTCTCGGAGCGCTCCCAGATCTACCGTTCCGTGCTGCTGCCGAACGTGCACGTCGGCCGCGATTGCCGCATCAGCCGGGCAATTCTCGACGAGGGCTGCGACGTGCCCGACGGCACCCGCATCGGGCTCGACCTCGTCGCCGATTCGAAGCGCTTTCACGTGACCGAGCGCGGCGTCGTGCTGGTCACTCCCGAGATGCTGAACGCATCGGCGGGCGCCAGCCCCGAGACCGCCGTCGAAGCACTCATCGAAAGCCAGGGCCGCGGCTGACACGGCGGACGCGATGACGACCCCACTGGACCGGCGTCGCGCCGGGGTGCTGCTGCACCCGACTTCACTGCCGGGCGGCAGTGGTCATGGCGTGCTCGGCGAGGATGCGCGGCGATTCGTGGACTTCCTCGCCACCGCAGGGTTCAGCCTGTGGCAGACGCTGCCGCTCGGGCCGGTGGACGACAGCCTGTCGCCGTACCAGATGCGATCCGCGCACGCCGGCAATCCCGCGCTGATCGACAGTGCCGACCTCGTTGCACGCGGCTGGCTCGCCGCGGAGCCCTCCGGCGCCGATGCGGGCACGCGCATGACGCAGGCTTACCGCGGGTTCCGCAAACAAGCGAGTGCCGGGGAACGCGCGGCGTTCGACCACTTCGTCCAGCAGCACCGCGCCTGGCTGCTGCCCTATGCTCTTTTCGAACACTACCGGCGTGCATCCGGGATGAAGCCCTGGTGGGAATGGCCGCAGGCGGTGCGTGACCGCGAGCCGAAAACCCTGACGGCAACACTGGCACAGGCCCGCGACTCGCTGCGTGCCGTCGCGTTCGAGCAGTATCTCTTCGACCGGCAATGGCAGCACCTGCGCGAATACGCGCACGGGCGCGGGATCGCGTTGTTCGGCGACATGCCGTTCTATGTCGATCTCAACAGTGTCGATCTGTGGTGGCATCGCAAGCTCTTTCGCGTCAGCGCCGACGGCCACCCGGCTGCCCTCGCCGGTGTTCCCCCCGACTACTTCAACGCGGATGGCCAGCTCTGGGGCAACCCGCTGTACGACTGGGAGGCGATGCGTGCAGAGGGCTTCCGCTGGTGGATCGAGCGCCTGCGCGCCCAATTGCGCCAGTTCGACCTCGTCCGACTGGACCACTTCCGGGCGCTGGAGGCGTACTGGGAAATCCCGGCCGGCGCTGCAACGGCGCGCGAAGGTCGCTGGCAGAGCGCTCCCGGAGCGGATTTGCTCGGCGCGATCGCACGTGAGCTCACTCGATTGCCCCTGGTGGCGGAAGACCTCGGCACCATCACGCCGGCCGTGCGCGCGCTGCGCGATGAGTTCAACCTGCCGGGGATGCTGGTCCTGCAGTTCGCCTTCGACGGCTCGCCGCAGAACCCTTACCTGCCTGCCAATCATGTCGAGAACGCCGTCGTCTACACCGGGACACACGACAACGACACGACGCTCGGCTGGTACGAGAGTCTCGATGCCGGCACGCGTTCCCGCGTGGATAGCTGCCTCGCGAGTACCCCCGGCGACATGCCGGGCGCGCTGCTGCGCGCCGCATACGCCTCACCGGCGCGGCTCGCCGTGGTGCCGATGCAGGATCTGCTCGGGCTCGGCAGCACGGCCCGCATGAATTACCCCGGCACCGCGACCGGCAACTGGCGCTGGAGGTTTCACTGGGAACAGGTCGATCCGCAGCTCGCCGAGCGCTGTCATCGTCTCGCGGTGATGTCCGGCCGGGCGTGACGCCAGCCGTGCGAAAGCGGTTGCCTGGAACCCAGAGGCTACGCAGCCGGTCCGCGTGCGAGACGACTGAACAGCTCCTCGAACTTCGGGCCCTGGTGCGCCCAGGAGATATCCTGCGACATGCCGTTGCGCACCAGCCGTTGCCATGCCCGGCGATCGGAAAACCAGTCGAATGCAGTGCGCAACCCCCAGTCGAGCCCGCCGACATCGGCATCAAGAAATACGCTGCCGGTACCGCGCCCGATAGCCGGGGCGAAGTGCTCGACGGTATCCGCAAGACCGCCCGTGTGCCGCACCACGGGCACCGTTCCGTAGCGCATCGCGTAGAGCTGGGTGAGCCCGCAGGGCTCGTAACGCGACGGGACCAGCAGCATGTCGCTGCCGGCGATGATGAGATGCGCGAGGCGCTCGTCCTGGCCGGCCACGAACGCCACCCGGGTCGGGTGGCGATCCGCCAATTCCCGCAGTTGCTCGGCCAGGGCCGGATCGCCGCCGCCGAGGAACGCGCAGACGAACTCACGCTCGGCCAGCAGGGACGGTAGCGCCTCGATGACCAGGTCGATCCCCTTCTGGCTGGCGAGGCGGGAAACGAGCCCCACGACGGGGGTGCGCTCGTCTGCATCGAGCTGCAACTCGTCGAGCAGCGCCGCGCGCGTCACGCGTTTGCCCTGCAGGTCGTCGATGGAAAACGGTGCCGGCAGCAACGGATCGGTCTCGGGGCTCCACAGTCTGTAGTCGACCGCGTTGAGGATTCCGGCGAGTCGATGGCGTCGCTGGCGCAGGAGACCGTCGAGGCCCATGCCATATTCCGGCGTCTGGATCTCCCGCGCGTGGGTCGGGCTGACCGTGGTCAGGGCATCAGCGTGGGTAATACCCGCGCGCAGCAGGTTCACCTGCCCGAGCGCCAGTTCCTCGGCCGGGAACAGCGACCGCGGGAGGTTGTCCTCGTGGCCGGCAATGACATCGGCGGGAAACACCCCCTGGTAACCGATGTTGTGGATGGTCAGTACCGTATAGCTGTGGCGGAACACGCGATCGGCCCGCATCATGCCCTTGAGCATGACCGCGGCAGGCGCGGCGTGCCAGTCGTGGCAATGGACGATATCGGGCGCAAATCCCAGCGTGACGGACAGCTCCAGCGCCGCCTGCGAGAGCAGGATGAAACGCAGCGCTTCACGCCTGCCTGCGTCGTACACGTCGTCGCCGAAAAACGCGGGGCAATCCACCAGGTACACCCGCGCGGCCACCTGCGGTTGCACCATTGGATGGACGGCGTAGGTCACCGCGTCCGGCGTGTGGCCGAACCGGCGCATGGCCAGCGCGGCCTGTGCGCCCGCCTGCACCCCCTGCAGGCGCATGATCCCGTAATAGGGCATCACGACGACGACGTCGTGGCCGCGCTCCTGTAACCAGCCGGTCAATCCGGCGGTGACGTCGGCCAAGCCGCCGATCTTGGCAAGCGGCGCAAATTCAGCGCAGACAGTCAGTATCCGCATTGTCCTTCAGTGCATCTGGCCGTCCGGACCTGCCGATGGCACGGCAGCCCTGCCCCGCGCAGGTCGTCGATCCGGCGGGAACCCCACGTCGCGGTCACCTGATCGGCAACCGATCGGGCAGCGCTCAGCCGCTGCGAATCGAAAGCACCGGACAGCCCGCGTTGCGGAGCACGGACTCGGTGGTGCTCCCGAGCAGCACATGCTTGACGCCGCTGTAGCCGTGGGTGGTCATGACGATCAGGACGGCGTTCTTTTCCTTCGCGTAGTGAACGACTTCCTCCGCGGGTCGGCCGACGATCACCTTCGTCGTAACCGGGCCGAGTCCCTTGAGGTGCGTGCTGGAGAAATGCTCCATGCGCTTCTCGGCGCTGCGGGTCAGCTCATCCACCGAAGGAATCGGCACCGGCCCCATGTCGAGCGTCGCATAGATATGCGGCTCTTCCACGACGTAGATGCAATGGATCTCGGCCTGCATCTGATCCGCCATCCGTCGCGCCCACGGCAATGCGGCCCTGGACAATTCGGAGAAATCTGTCGGCACCACGATCACGCTCTTGCCAGCCATTGGTCGTTCCCTCTGCGTTGAGAATGTTCTTTATGGCGCCTTTATATCAGGTTCCTCCCCGCCTGCGGTGAGGCAGCGGTAACGGGCCATGGTTACCTGTTGATCAGCCGCGGTTCTGCTTCGTCGGCGGGGAGGAAGCCCGTGTTCACGGGCCCGATTCACCGGCCGAACGCGCAGCCGCGGGCGAGAGGTGGTGGAAGACGCAGCGTCAGATCGAGCCGAGCACGCGCGCCACGGCACGGGCGCGCTGTTCGCCCGCCGGGCCGTACTCGACGGCTGCAGCAGGTTCGCCACGCAGGACGCGCAGCGCACCGCTGACCTGTCGCCGCTGGCCGCGTATGAACTGGCCATTGGCTTCATTCAGTGCCCGGCAGCGTTCGGTGAGCGTCACGACCTGCTGCCAGCGACTGCTGATCCCGGCATCGGCGCTGAAATCCCGGCGCGCACGGCCAGGCTGTGCGGGAATACCCAACTGATCGAGCAGCGCCTGCCGGCGTTGCTCGATCGCGTCGGCCGCGGCGATGCGCTGCGCTTTGCCGGTCACGGCCTCGAGCAGGGCATCGCCGTTGCGATTCGCAAGCGCGTGGCGTTCCGTTTCGAGCGCCGCGAGCACCGCCTGCATGGCACCGATCTGCTCGTCGAGCAGACGGGCCAGTTCACGGTCCGGGACAGCTTCGCGTGACATGGAAAGTCAGGCCCGCAGCCGCTGCTCAGGCGAGGTCCTGCTCCATGCGAAGCAGCCGGGCGGCGATTCGTGCCGGATCCGGGCGATACTCGCCGGATTCGATGCGCTGGCGTATTTCCTTCACCCGCGCCTGGTCCACGTCGGGTACTTCGGCAAGCCGGCTTTCGACGGATTTCAACCGCGTCGCGGTGCCGGTCAGTTCGACCGCATCAGCAGCAGCGCGCGAACGGCGCGTCTCAGCCGTCTTGTCCTCGCCTTCGCGCGAAGCGACGGACCGGGCCCGTACCTGGCCGGTGTCGATGCCGACACGTCCGTAGCTCGTGATCTTGTCTGCCATGACTCGTTCGCTCCTCGCGCCGGCCTCAGTTCCCGTAAGAGGCTTATCGGCAGCTTTCCGGATTTCCTTTAACGCCCATTCCAGCACGCATCCTGCGCCCCTCAGGGCAGCAGCACTTCGACTGATTTCTCATTTCTTACAATACCTTGCAGAACTTTATTCGATGAGAGATTCTGCACGGGAATCGTTTCACCTAATGCGCCGTCGGCCTTCGCGATCCCGGCCATCTGCACCACGATGCCGCCCGCGCGAGCCTCCAGCGTGACCGCCCGGCCGCGCCTGATCAGGAGCGGCGCATCGAGCAGACCCGGAGTCAACACCGTGCCGGCCGGCACGCTCCGGCGCAGCACCTGGCCCACCGCCGCCTCCAGCGATCCGATATAACCGGCCGGCGTCGAACTGACCTCGCGCTGCGCCAAATTGACGTCAGCTGCCGCCAAAACCTTGCCACGCTCGAGCGGGATGGCCGCGACGACCACCGGCTTCTGCACCGAGACCCGCACCGGCACGAACAGGCGCCACGGCCGCGCGCCGCTGCAACTCACTTCGGCGGTCGTGCGCCCCGCCTCGCGGGTCATCTCCGGCAGCGTGCCAACGAGTGGCGCTTCGCAGGCCGGCAGGCGCAACCGCGGATCGAGCGCATCGGCATGCACCGTGATCGCGCCATCCTGGTTGCCGTAGTGCTCGTGTGCGGCCTGCTCCGCGGCCGCAAGAATCGTCGCCTGATCCTGCCAGGTGACTGCCGCCGCCACCGCCGCTGCGCAGGCCAGCAGGAGGCCGACACCCAGCGCGCCCGGCAGGGCCCGACGCTTGCATTGCTGTGCGTGTGTATTCATCTCGACAGGGAAGTTTGCAAGAAGCGTGCCGCCGTCTCGACACCCAGGCGGATCTCCGTGCGCAACGCCAACGCGGCAAGCCGTTGCCGCGCCTGCAGTACATGGCCTGCGCTACGGCCGGCGCTTGCCGGTGGCGCGACGAACCGGTGTGCGAGCGGTATGGAATCCATCGTGGCACAGGTCTTGCATTGACCTCCCCGGGCCTGTTGCCCATGGAGCAAGCAATGCCGCTCGACGTCAACCAGGTGTTCGCGCCGCACGAGCGCGTACTCACGGCTGCGAGTCAGCGCATGGAACTGCTGGCGGCCAACATCGCCAACGCAGACACACCAAATTTCAAGGCGCGCGACATCGACTTTCGCGCGGTGCTGCAGGCGGCCGGCGAGAACGGTCCGGTCACGCTCACGGCCACGAACCCGATGCATATACAAGGAGTGGGCGGCCCTGGCGCCCGCGCCGAGGCGCTCTACCGCGTGCCCGAACAGCCGAGCCTCGACGGCAACACCGTCGATGCGCAGAAGGAAAGCGCCGCGGTCGCCGAGACGGCGACGCGCTACCAGACCTCGCTCACCCTGCTCGACCAGCGCATCCGCGGCCTGCGCGCCGCGATCACGGGAGGTCGCTGATCATGGCCCTGTTCCGGATCTTCGACATCGCCGGTTCCGCGCTGAGTGCGCAGTCCGTGCGCCTGAACGCCACCGCCAGCAATCTCGCCAACGCAGGCAGCGTCGCCGGCACGCCGGAAGAGGCGTACCGCTCGCGCCAGCCCGTGTTCCAGACAGTCCTGCAGCAGCAGACCCCGGACCGGCTGGCCGATGCGGCCTCCGCCGGTGTGCGTGTCGCCGGGGTGGTCGAAAGTGCGGCAGCACCGGCCCGCGTGTACCAGCCAGGTCATCCGCAGGCCGACGCGGAAGGCTACGTGTACATGTCCAACGTCAACGTCGTGGACGAGATGGTGAACATGATCTCCGCGTCGCGTTCTTACCAGAACAGCATCGAAGTGCTGAACACCTCCAAGGAACTGCTGCTGCGGACCCTGACGCTGGGCCAGTAAGCATAAGGAGCAATGATCCATGAGCAGCATTGACCCCACCAGCACCGGCAGCGCGCTCGGCAGCCTCGGCTCGAACTACCGGCTGGCCCAGACGACGCAGAAGGACCGTACCGAACTCGGCCAGGAGCAGTTCCTGATGCTGATGATCACGCAGTTCCGCAACCAGGATCCGTTGAAGCCACAGGATCCGTCGCAGTTCCTGTCACAGCTCGCGGAGGTGTCCAACGTCGCGGGCATCGCCGAAATGAACCGCTCGGTCGCAAACCTCGCCGACTCGCTCTACGCCGGGCAGGCGCTGCAGGCGGCGAGCGTCGTCGGCCGCAACGTGCTCGCCCCTGCCGAAGGGACGCGACTCGACGCGGACGGCAAGGTCAGCGGCGCGGTCGACCTCCCCGTATCCACGCGCAGCGGGTACGTCCGCGTCCTCGATGCCAGCGGCCTGCTCGTGAAGGAACTGCCACTCGGGCAGCGTAGCGCAGGACTCGCCGGGTTCGAGTGGAACGGCACGAACAGCGCGGGACAACCAGCAGCGGCCGGCGAGTACCGCTTCGTAGCAGGCTATCGCGACGGCGGCAACGAGACAGCCGCCGACGTCCTGCTCGAGAAACGGGTCAACAGCGTCTCGATCGGCGGTGATGGCCGCCGCACGGAAATCACCACCGACGACAACCAGACCGTGGCCCTGGCCGACATCCGGGCCATTTACTGATCCACGGGTAATCCCCGGGCACAACGGTTCATTCAAAGGAGAGTACCGATGTCCTTCCAGATTGCACTCAGCGGCCTGAACGCCGCCTCGACCGACCTCCAGGTCACCTCGAACAACATCGCCAACGCCAATACCACCGCCTTCAAATCGTCGCGCGCGGAGTTCGCCGACGTGTTCTCCGGCGAGGCGATCGGCATCGGCAACGGCGTGCGTCTCGCCGACGTGCGCCAGCAGTTCACCCAGGGCAACGTCGACATCACCGAGCGGCAGCTCGACCTGGCTGTGAGCGGCAAGGGTTTCTTCATCGTCAACGACAACGGCAGCCTGCTCTACTCGCGCGTGGGCGCCTTCGGCCTCGACGCCAGCGGCTTCGTCGAGAACTCCGAGTCCGAGCGGCTGCAGGTCTATCCGCCGCGCGGCGACGGGACCTTCAACACCGGTGCCCTGATCGACCTGCAGTTCACCACCGACACCTCGCCGCCCCAGCCGACCACGGGGGTGGACATGAACATCAATTTGCCGGCCGGAGCGGCACCGCCCCCGGTGGCGCCGTTCGACCCGACCGAGCCGCGCAGCTACAACCACAGCACCTCGACGATCACCTACGACTCGCTCGGCGTGGCGCATAACACCACGTTCTACTTCTCGAAGACCGCCACCGGCTGGGATGCTTCGGCGACGATCGACGGCAGCATCGTCGGGACCGCCCAGCCCTTCACCTTCAACTCCACCGGCACGCTCGCGACACCCGCCAACGGCGTCGTGAACTTCAACGGCCACGATCCGGGCAACGGCGCTCTGGTCATGAACGTCGCTCTCGATCTGTCGCCGACCACGCAGTACGGCTCCGAGTTCGTGGTGAATCAGATCAACCCGGATGGCCAGGCCGCCGGACGGCTGCGCAGCATCGAAGTCGACCCCTCTGGCGTCGTGTTTGCCCGCTTCTCCAACGGCGTGTCCTCGGCGCTCGGCCAGGTGGCGCTCGCGAACTTCTCCAACCCCGAGGGGCTGCTGAAGATCAGCGACACCTCGTTCCAGGAGACCTTTGCCTCCGGCATCCCGCAGCGCGGCCAGGCGACCACGTCGGACTTCGGCGTGATCCAGTCCGGCGCGCTGGAGGCGTCCAACGTGGATCTCACCGAGCAGCTGGTGAAGATGATCACGAGCCAGCGGCTGTTCCAGGCCAACGCCCAGGTGATCTCCACGCTCGACACCGTGACGCAGACCATCATCAACATTCGCTAGGCCTGACGACTAGCGGAGTGAGACGCACATGGACCGCATGATCTACGTGGCGATGACCGGGGCGCGCGAGGCGATGCGTTCGCAGAGCCTGGTCGCCCATAACATCGCCAACGCGAGCACCACCGGGTTTCGCGAGGTGCGCCACTCGGTCTCGAGCGCGCCGGTGCCAGGCCCCGGTCTCGGCACGCGCGTCAATCCGGTCTCGCTCGGCGACACCTGGAACGCCACCTCCGGCACGATGGTGCAAACCGGCAAAGTCCTGGACATCGCGGTGCAGGGACCTGGCTGGATCGCCGTCCAGGACGCCGAGGGCAACGAGGCCTACACGCGCGCCGGCAACCTGCATATCAACGCTTCGGGACTGCTCGAGACCGCCGGCGGCCAGCTCGTGCGCGGCAACGGCGGACCGATTTCCATTCCGCCCTTCAACGAACTCTACGTCGGCAACGACGGCCAGATCTCCATCGTGCCGCAGGGACAAACACCGGAGGGGCTCGCCACGGTCGACCGCATCAAGCTGGTCAACCCGCCGGCCGAACGCCTGGTGCCAGGCGGCAACGGCCTGTTTCGCATGGCCGATGACAGTACCGCCGCAGCCGACGCCAACGTGCGCATCGCCAGCGGCCAGCTCGAGTCCTCCAACGTCAACGCCGCCGCAGCACTGGTCGAGATGATCGAGCTGGCCCGTACCTACGACATGCAGGTGCGCGCCATGCACAGCGCCGACGAGAACAGCGCCGCAGCCGCGAAGCTGATGCGCTCCGGCGGATGAACTGATCTGAACTGAGGAGAACGAACCATGGAAGCACTTTGGGTGGCGAAGACGGGACTTGATGCTCAGCAGACGCGCATGACTGTCGTCTCGAACAACCTCGCCAACGTGAACACGAACGGCTTCAAGCGTGGCCGGGCGATCTTCGAGGACCTGCTCTACCAGAATATCTCGCAGGTGGGCGGCGCAACCTCCCAGGACACGGAGCAGCCGACGGGGCTCAACCTGGGTACCGGGGTGCGTGTGGTGGCCACGGAGAAGTCCTTCACGCAGGGCACGACCGTGAACACCGGCAACCCCCTTGACGTGATGATCAGCGGCCGCGGCTTCTTCCAGGTGCTGCTGCCCGACGGCACGCAGGCCTACACCCGCGACGGCTCCTTCAAGATCGATTCGGAGGGCCGCCTCGTCACCGCCAACGGCTACGAAGTGCAGCCCGCACTGACCATCCCGAATGGAGTGACCAGCATCACGGTGGCGGGCGACGGCCTGATCCAGGCCACCATGACCGGACAGGTCGACCCGGTGACGCTGGGTCAGGTGCAGATCGCAGACTTCATCAACCCGGCCGGCCTGCAGCCGCGCGGCCAGAACCTGCTGGTCGAGACCGCTGCAAGCGGTACACCGCAGGTGGGCAACCCCGCGCTTGAAGGTCGTGGCGAGATCGTGCAGGGCGCCGTCGAGGGCTCGAACGTGAACGTCGTCGAGGAACTGGTGGGCATGATCGAGACGCAGCGAGCCTACGAGATGGCCTCGAAGGCGATTTCCACCAGCGAGCAGATGCTTCAGTACCTCAACAACAACCTGTAAACGATGAGCAACGACCGCACCCTGACGATGGAAGGCATGCCGATGAACTCAATGCGGACACGTGCAGCAACGCTGATGCTGCTGGCTTTCGCCGTCGGCTGCAGCCCGGTCATCGGGCAGCGACCGGGCGAGTTCCCGCCGGCCATGCCCTCGGAGCCGACCCCGCCGCCCGCCGGTAGTGGCGCAATCTACCGGCCGACCACGTCCATCGCCTTGTTCGAGGACGTGAAGGCCCGCCGCGTCGGCGACACGCTCACCATCAAGCTCGCGGAGCGCACGCAGGCCTCGAAGAGTGCGAGCACCGACGCCACCAAGGAGACCTCCACCGACACCGGCTCCCCGGTTCTGCTCGGCGACACGGTCACGCGCAATGGCGACAACATTCTCAACAACCAGTGGGAGACCACGCAGGATTTCGAAGGCCGCGGTTCGAGCAGCCAGAGCAACCGGCTCGACGGCAACATCACGGTGACCGTGGCCGACGTGCTGCCGAACGGCAACCTCGTCGTACGCGGCGAGAAATGGCTCACGCTCAACCAGGGCGAGGAATACGTGCAGATCAGCGGCATCGTGCGTCCGACCGACATCGGCCCGGACAACTCCGTGCCCTCCTTCAAGGTCGCCGATGCCCGCATCACCTACAGCGGCACTGGCTTCCTCAATGACGCCAACCGGCCGGGCCTCCTGGCCCGCTTCTTCATGAAACTGTGGCCGATGTGAGAGATTCGGGAGCGACCCAGATGAACGAACGTAGCAAGGCCCAGGTGGTGCAGGTCGTCTGGCTGTTCACAGCCATGATCCTGGTGCTGCTCTCCGGGGGCGAGGCGCGCGCCGAGCGCATCAAGGATCTCACCTCCGTCGCCGGCGTACGCAACAACCAGCTGATCGGCTACGGCCTCGTCGTCGGCCTCGATGGAACCGGTGACCAGACCACGCAGGCGCCCTTCACGACCCAGAGCCTCCTCAGCATGCTGGAGCGGCTCGGCGTGAACCTGCCGGCGGGCACGGACCTGCAGCTGAAGAATATCGCCGCGGTGGCGGTAC
The DNA here is from genome assembly GCA_011526045.1 of Nevskiales bacterium. Lineage (GTDB taxonomy): Bacteria > Pseudomonadota > Gammaproteobacteria > Steroidobacterales > QUBU01. The sequence goes on from WYBE01000002.1 coordinate 119,252, forward strand.
ATGCGGACCTGCCGCCGTTCGCCAAGCCGGGCCAGACCATCGACGTCACGGTATCCTCGATCGCCAACGCCAAGAGCCTGCGCGGCGGCACGCTGCTGATCACGCCGCTCAAAGGCATGGACGGGCAGATCTACGCGATCGCGCAGGGCAACCTCGCGGTCGGCGGCCTCGGTACCTCGGGCCAGGACGGTTCGCGGGTGTCGATCAACGTGCCGAGCGTGGGCCGGATTCCGAACGGAGCCACCGTCGAGCGCGAAGTGCCCACGCAGTTCGCCGGCAACGATTACCTGATGCTCAACCTGCACCAGCCGGACTTCACGACCGCGGCCCACCTGGCCGAGAGCATCAACAAGCTGCTCGGCAAAGACACCGCAATGCCGCTCGACCCGACCTCGATCCGCGTATCGGCCCCGGTCACCGCGAGCGACCGCATTGCGTTTCTCTCGACCATCGAGAACCTGGAGGTCACTCCGGGCGACGCCCCGGCCAGGGTCATCATCAACTCGCGCACCGGCACGGTGGTGATCAACTCCCGTGTGCGCGTGACGCCGGCCGCCGTCTCGCACGGCTCGCTGGTGGTCAGCATCACCGAGGATTTCAACGTCAGCCAGCCGCAGCCCTTTGCCGAGCAGGGCACGACGGTCGTCACGCCACAGAGCAATATCGAGATCGCGCAGGACAACCGGCGCATGTTCCTGTTCCACCCCGGCGTGGACCTGAACGACATCGTCAAGGCCGTCAACGAGGTCGGCGCCGCCCCGGGCGACCTGGTGGCGATCCTCGAAGCCTTGCGCGAAGCGGGTGCGCTGCGCGCGGAACTGCTGGTGATCTGACGGGCGGCACGCCATGGCCTCGATCACCAACCAGCCACCGCAGACGACCATGGACTTCGCCGGGCTCGCGCAACTGCGCGCGCACGCCGCGGCGGACTCCCGCACGGTCACGGCTGAGACGGCGCGCCAGTTCGAAGCGCTGTTCGTGCAGATGATGCTGCAGACCATGCGCTCGGCCGGCGACGTTTTCGGCACCGGCGGCGACAAGACCTATCGCGACATGTTCGACCGGCAGGTTGCGCTGGAGATGAGCCGCGGCAAGGGTCTCGGCATCGCCGAGTTACTGACCCGCCAGTTGGCGCAGGACGCGGTCAGCGATCCCGCCGCTCATTCCCGCGAACTGACGGCACGCGATTTCGTCGCGGCCCGCGAGCCGGCCCTGCCGTCCCCGCCAGGCGCCCGCTTCGAGCAGCTGATGCCGGACCATGCGGCGCTGCAGGCCGCCGGGACCTTGCCCGAGGTGGATTTCGGAGCGCTCTCGCCGTCATGGCGCAACTGGCGCCCGGCGACACCTGAGGAGTTCGTGCGCGACGTCTGGCCGCTGGCCGAGCGCGCCGGCAGGGAACTCGGCGTGGAGCCGCGCGCCATCGTCGCGCAAGCCGCGCTGGAGACCGGCTGGGGCCGCAACGTGGCGCGCGACGGCGGCGGACAGAGCGGCAACAACCCGTTCAACATCAAGGCCGACACCCGCTGGGGCGGCGAACGCGTCAGCGTGCGCACGCTCGAGTTCGAGGATGGGCTGCCGAAACCGCAGGTGGCGTCGTTTCGCGCCTACCCGGACCTCAGTTCCGCGTTTGCCGATTATGTGCAGTTCATGAAGGGCAATCCGCGCTACGCCAGCGCGCTGGCGAATGGCGCGCAGGCGGAGAGATATGCCGATTCGCTGCAGGCCGCCGGTTACGCAACCGATCCGGGCTACGCCGGCAAGTTACGTTCAATCCTCGCGAGCCCGCGCTTCAATGACCTGATCGCGCAGTTCAAGAATTCGCTGCGCGTGCCGACCTTGTGATGTGACGACCCGACCCATGCACGCCCTGACCCGCACACCGGATTCGAGCCATGTCGATCATTAGCACCGGACTCTCCGGACTGGTGGCGGCCCAGCGCGGCCTCGAGGCCACCAGCAACAACGTCGCCAATGCCGGCACGGATGGATACGTGCGCCGACGCATCGTGCAGGCGGAAGCCATAACGACCGGCGCCGGGCTCACGGCAGACCTCGGCTCGGGCGTGCGCGTCACCGGCGTCGAACGGCTCTATGACGCGTTTCTCGGCGAGTCGCTGCGTGGCATCTCCAGCATGGAGGGCCGGGCGCAGATCATGAGCGACCTCGCCGCACGACTCGACGGGCTGATCGGCAACCCGGACCTCGGCCTCGACCGCAGCATCCAGGCTTTCTTCGACCAGGTGGAACTGCTCGGCAGGGATCCGACCTCGGCCGCCAGCCGCCAGGCGCTGCTCGCGCAGGGCGACTCGCTCTCCGGCCGCTTCCAGCAACTCGGCACCCAGCTCGAGCGCTTCGGCGACGAGGTGGACCGGCGTCTCGCCGACGTGACCGGCCGCATCAACGCGATTGCGAAGTCGCTCGCCACCATCAATGAAACCCTGGCGCGTGGCGCATCCGGCGCCAACGACCTGCTCGACCAGCGCGATGCGCTGCTTGGCGAACTCAGCCGGCTCATCGATGCGAACGTGCTCAAACAGGCCGACGGCACCACTACCGTGATGATCGGTAACGGACAGCCGCTGGTCCTCGGCATCAACAGCGCCGAGCTGACGCTCGCGCAGGATGAGTTCGACCCTACCCGACTCCAGATCAACATCGACTTCGGCGCAGAGTCACGACCGATCTCCCGGGTCGTGTCGGGCGGCGAACTCGGTGGCCTGCTGGCCTTCCGCAGCGAGGCGCTCGACCCGGCGCGGCGCGAACTGGGGCTGCTGGCCGCCACGATCACCAACGCCTTCAACGAACAACACGCGCTCGGCGTGGATGCGCGTGGCAACCTCGGCGGCACATTCTTCAGCACCCTGCAGCCCCTGGTCGCCGGCAGCGCGCGCAATGCCGGCGCGGCCACGTTGACCGCAACCGTCGCGGATGCCACGGCATTGCAGGCCCGCGACTACGAACTGCGCTTTGACGGCACCGCATGGTCGCTCGCCGACGCAGGCACCGGCCAGCCCCTCACGATGACCGGCACCGGCAGCGTCGCCGACCCGTTCCTGTTCGACGGCCTCGCGCTCAGCGTGTCGGCCGGCGCGGCCACCAACGACCGCTTCCTGGTGCGCCCGGTGACGGATGCCGCGTCGCGCGTCGCGCTGTCGATCGCCGATGCCGGCAGTATCGCCGCGGCGGCGCCCGTGCGCACGTCCCGGCTCCTCGGCAACGCCTCGGATGCGACCATTGCGCTGGGCGGCATCTCCGACGTCACGAATCCCGCCCTGCAGCAGCCAGTGCAGCTGCGCTTCGAGTCGGCCGGCACCTTCCGCGTCTACGACGGTGCCAATAACGACCTGAGCGGGCCGCTCGCCTATACCAGCGGCGCGGACATCAACTTCAACGGCTGGACGGTTCGCGTCTCCGGCAGCCCGGCCACCGGCGACCGCTTCGACGTACTGCCGACGCCACCGGGCAGCGCCGACAACGGCAATGCCCTCGAACTCGCACGGGTCGCGCGACGCGGCTACCTGGCCGGCGGCCAGGTCTCGGCGGACGACCTCTCGACACGGCTGGTCGCCACCGTCGGCACCGCGGCCCAGCGTCACAGCCAGGACCTGCAGGTGCAGGGCGCGCTGCGCGAGCAGGCCCAGCTCGACTTCGATGCGGTCGGCGGAGTCAACCTCGACGAGGAAGCCGCCAACCTGCTGCGCTACCAGCAGGCGTACCAGGCCGCCAGCAAGATCATCGCCGTTGCCGACGAGCTGTTCCAGACACTGATCGGGATCATCCGCTAAATGCGCATCTCCAGCCGCAGCCTGCAGCTACAGTGGCTCGCCGACGTCTATCGGCGGCAGGCCGAGGTTGCGCGCATCCAGAAGCAGGTATCCACCGGGCTGCGAATCAACACCGCGGCAGACGACCCTGCCGGTGCGAGCCAGGCGATCGCGCTGCGCCAGGGGCTCGACCGCATCGAGAACTTCGGCGCCAACGCGGAGTCGGTGCGCCGCCGACTGGCGCTGGGCGAAAACGCTCTCGACCAGTTCGGCAACGCCCTCGCCCGCGTGCGGGAACTCGCGGTCCAGGCCGGCGGTGGCGTCCAGACGAACGAGACCCGTGCCGCCATCGCCGCCGAGATGCGGGAACTGCTCGCGAGCATGGTCAATGTCGCCAACAGCCAGGACGGCGAGGGTCGCCACCTGTTCGCCGGCAATGCCGTCGATGCAGCGCCGGTCGCGATGGCCGGCGGCGCTGCCCTCTACAACGGCGATGCCGGAGTGCGCATGCAGCGCATCGGCGACAACCGTGTGATCCGCGAGAACGACCCGGGCTCGGAGGTTTTTTTCGCCATCCGTGACGGCAACGGCACCTTCGCGGTCGACAGCGCGGCCGGCAATCTCGGCACGGCCTTCTTCAGCTCCGCGGTGATCAGCGATGCCTCGGCCTGGGTGAGCGACTCCTACACCATCACGTTCACTTCACCGGAGACATTCGCGGTCACGGACTCCGGCGGCAACAGCATCGCCAGCGGAAGCTGGAGCAGCGGCGAGGCCATCAGCTTCCGCGGCGCCACGGTACGTTTCGACGGCGTGCCCACCGCAGGCGACAGCTTCAGCGTGCAACCGAGCGCCAACCGCAATGCCTTCGACATGGTGAGCCGGCTCATCACCGCGCTCGAGGGCGACACCTTGTCGCCTGCGGGTCGGGCCGGTTTCCAGAATGAACTGAACGCTGCACTGCTCGACCTCGACCAGGCCGAGACTCACCTCGGCAACGTACGCGGCACCATCGGCGCACGCCTGAATGCGATCGACGAGCAACGCTCCAACAACGAGGAGCTCACGTTGCAGCTGCAAACCACGCTGTCGACGGTGCGCGATGTCGATTACCCGAAGGCGATCTCGGATCTCGAGACCAACCTGACCGCGCTCGAAGCCGCGCAGAAGGTGTTCGCCCAGACGCGGGCGCTATCGTTGTTCGATCTGCTGTAATCGGCCGCCTCTGCGGCCCGCGAAGGTGCGGCGACCCCGGCCCCCGCCTACGGCTGCGCCATGCCCGACGGACCGGCCGCTTTGCCGAACAACGAGCGGAACAAGGCGAGGTCCGCAAAATTGACGATGCCGCCCGAGCCGTTCAGGTCAGCCACGCCGCTCACACCACCGAATACCGCACGAAACGCTGCGAGATCGGCGAAATTGACGATTCCGCCGCTGTTGTCGAGGTCGGCGTCGCAGGCGTTGCCGAAGCCATCGGCATCCGCGTCGAGCTGGCTGTTGCCGCCGGCGTCCGGACGCAGCGGCCCGTTCTGCGCCAGCAGGCAGTTGTCCCACAGGTCGCTTACGCCGTCGGCATCGCTATCCGCGCCGCCATCCGCTTCAAACGTCACGGCCAGTTCCACGTAGCCGCGCGACTCGCCGAAGCCGTCCACGGCAATGCCGTAGGCGGTGCCGGCGGACGCTGCGAAAACCACCTGGCTGGTGAGGTCCATATGGTCGTCATTGGAGGCGATTCCGCTCAACTGGTCGGTGGCGTTCCCGGTATACACGGCCAGTACCGTGTCGAAGCCGCTACCCGCGGTCGAGACCGTCACACGGCCGGCCGCCGGCGCCGTCCATGACCACCACGCCGAAGCCGCAGGAGCGGAGATCAGCGCATGATCGGGCTCACCGGGTTCACCGGTGGCGCCGAAGTTCGAGCCCGACGCACTCGCCGCGGCGCCGGCCAGCATGGTCCGCGTCGCGAAGGCGTCGTTCACCGGCGCACCATCGGGCGACCAGGCGTAATGGAGGACGAATTCGCCCGCATCGGCCGCGAAACCATCGACCGCGATGCGATACACGGTTCCTGACACCGCGTTGACGCTGACCGCGCTCTGCACACCCTCGCTGTCGTCGTTGCTCGCCCGCTCGTTCAGCAGCCACATCGTCGAGCCGGTGTAGACCGCGAGCGTGGTGTCGAAACCGCTGCCGTGGGTATCGAGCCGCAGCACACCGCTTCCCGGTGCGGTCCACTCAAACCAGACGGAGGCTCGCGGACTGCTCTGGCCGGCGTGGTCGGGTTCGAAATTCTCTCCCGTGGCCCCGACGTTGGTCGCAAGCACCTCACCGCCTGTTCCGGAAAGGTCACTCGCGTTGGCGAGGCGGTCATTGACGGGGGCCGCGGTGGCGTTACCGAAGGACAGGATGCAGAGCCACAGCACGGCCAACGGCGTCGGCGACACCCGCTGCCGGGTGTCCGGGCACAGCCCGACTGCAGTCTCTTCTTGTGGTTGTGACTGCACCATCAGGCCGGATGATACCAAGCCCGACCCTCGTTGCGGCCGCACGCAGCGGCGTGTGCCGAATTGCGGCAGGCACTGCCCGCAGCCGGCCCGCAGCGGCATTTGACAATATTCCGTGTGGCTGGCGCAGCATGCCCGCATTCGCGCACGCCACGACCGACACCGTGGTTCTGCGACGGCGGTCACAGCCTGCTCCTTAAAGTCGGCGGCCGCCCTGCCGATAAAACCGTCGCAATGGCTCAAAGATCCCGTGTGGGGCGCTTGCCACAAGTCAAGTGGCCGTTATCGGGATCCGGAAAGCGCGTGCGTTAACTAGGACTCATCACACTCTGTAAGGAGAGGCAGTCATGCCAGTAGTCATCAACACGAACGTCCTGTCGCTGAACGCGCAGCGCAATCTGTCGCGCTCCGACAGCACCCTCGCGACCGCGTTGCAGCGTCTGTCGTCCGGCCTGCGCATCAACAGCGCCAAGGACGATGCGGCGGGGCTCGCGATCGCCAACCGCTTCACGACGCAGATCCGCGGCCTGAACCAGGCAGTGCGCAATGCCAACGACGGCATCTCGCTCGCCCAGACCGCCGAATCCGCGCTCGATGAACTGACCAACAACCTGCAGCGCATCCGCGAGCTGGCCGTCCAGGCCGCGAACTCGACGAATTCCGCGTCTGACCGCGCCGCCCTCGACCAGGAAGTGCAGCAGCGCCTGGCCGAAGTGAACCGGATCGCCTCGCAGACCTCGTTCAACGGCCAGAAGGTGCTCGACGGCAGCTTCGGCGCCGCCCAGTTCCAGGTCGGTGCCAACGTCGGCGAGACGATCGGCGTGAACCTGACGACCGGCGTGCGTGCCGACCAGCTCGGCCAGATTGCCACCCAGACCGGCACGGCCGTCTCCGCCAATGCCCTGACGGACGGCAGCGTGACGATCGCTGTCGGCTCTGGCAATGCTGTCGCCATACGCGCCAGCGCCGCCGGCACCCAGGCTGGCCAGACGTCCGACAGCGCCTACGCGAAGATCAATGCGATCAACGCCGCGGGCGTCTCGGGCCTCACTGCCACGGCCACCAACGTCAGCTCCGGCACGTTCTCGACCGTAAGCAGCGCAGGTGGCACCTCCACCTACAACCTGACAGTCAACGGCGTGGCCGTCTACTCCGGCACGGGCAACATCGCCTCGGGCGCATCGCTCACCGCCGCCGACGTCGCCGCCCAGGTGAACCTGTTCTCCTCGCAGACGGGCGTATCGGCTTCGGTGTCCGGCACCACGTTCACGCTGACGGCAGCCGACGGGCGCAACGTGGTCGTGACCGAGTCGATCGCGAACGGCTCGGGCACGGCCTCGGGCACCGGCATCGCCGGAACCCAGGAAGGCACGCTGCGTGGCACGATCGCGCTGTCCGCCGCCGAGAACATCACGCTCGGCGGCACGCCGGCCGACATTGGCTTCTCCGGCGTCACCTCCATCGCGAAAGACAACGTCACGCTGTCGAGCGTGAGCGTCACCTCGGTGGCGAACTCCAACACGGCCATCCAGCGCTCCGACGCCGCCCTGACCGCAGTGTCCTCGCTGCGCAGCCAGTTCGGCGCCATCCAGAACCGCTTCGAGTCCACGATCGCGAACCTCACCGCGGTCGCCGAGAACCTGACTGCCTCGCGCAGCCGGATTCAGGACGCGGACTTCGCGGCGGAAACGGCGGCCCTGACGAAGGCGCAGATCCTGCAGCAGGCTGGCGTCGCGGTACTGGCCCAGGCCAACGCCGCGCCGCAGGTCGTGCTCGGTCTGCTCCGGTAAGCGGACCCCGAACACCCGGACGGTGGCCGGTGAAAACCGGCCACCGCACCCGGGTGGCGGACCGGACGCGGCCTGCCGCCCCTCGCGGGTAGCGCAGGCCGCAGGCGCGAGCGGATAGAGGCAGGAATCTTGAAGACAGGCATCTCGATTGGCGGCGTCAGTGCCCCCCCGGACCCGGGCTGACGCACCGGTTGCCAGAGGCGAGTCATGAACGTCACTGCAACAACGCAAGCAACCATGACGGCACCCGCCCGCCAGGGCCCGGAGCCGTCGCGTGGACCGGAGCCCGCCGGCAAGACTTTGCCGGCCGGCGGCAGCACCAGGCCGCCCGAACGCAACAGCACGCCGCCGGTCGACATCGAGCGCGCGCTGGAACAGATCAAGGCCTTTCTCAGCGAGTCGAAGCGGCAGCTCAATTTCGAGCGCGACGAGAGCACCGGACGCACGGTCATCAAGGTGATCGACCCGGCCTCCGGCGAAGTGATTCGCCAGTTTCCCCCGGAGGAAATCCTGAAGATCGCCGCGATCATCGACGCACAGGGTTTCCACACCGTCGACGAGCAGGCCTGAGACGGGCCACCGTCGTGGCACGGATCTTGCTGCTGAAGGTCCGGGCATGAAACCCCTGGTTCCGCCTCACGGCGACACGGATTAACTCAATGGCGATCAGCGCAACCGGACTTGGCTCCGGGCTCGACATCAAGAGCCTCGTGGACCAGCTCGTGTCCGCCGAGCGGCAGCCGGTGGCCACGCGGCTCGCGGCGCAGGAAGCGCGCGCCACTGCACAGCTCACGGCCATCGGCCGCCTGAAGGGCGCCTTGTCCGCATTCCAGAGCGCGGCGGCCGGACTCACCGACATCGGACAGTTCCAGCAGCGCCTTGCCACCGTCAGCGACGCCGAGCGCATCGCGGCCAGCGCCAGCGCCGACGCAGAGCCCGCCACCTACGATGTGGAGATCAACAGCCTCGCAACGGCCCACCGGCTGGCGTCGGGCCCCTTCGCCTCGGCCGGCTCCATCGTCGGCGAGGGCCAGCTCGCGATCACCGCGAACGGCGCCTCGATGCAGATCGAGATCACCGCGGCGAACAGCACGCTGGCGGGCATACGCGATGCGATCAACGATTCGGCGAACAACCCGGGCGTGCGGGCGAGCATCGTGACGGGCGCGGACGGCGCGCACCTGATCCTCAGCGCGACGGCAACCGGAGCGGCCGGCGCCATCAGCATCGATGCGCTGGCTCCCGGCAGCCCGCTCGAGATGCTGGAATTCGGCGCCGGCACCAGCAACAGCCTCACCGAACTCAAGGCCGCAGCCGATGCCTCGGCCCACATCGACGGGCTGCTCGTGACGAGCGCGACCAACAGCATCGAAGACGCCATCGAGGGCGTAACGATCGATCTGCTGCAGGCCGCGCCCGGCACGATGCTCCGCCTGGAAATAAGCCACGACGAGGAATCCGCCAGGACGGCGGTTTCAAAGTTCGTGGATGCCTACAACGCCGTCTCCAGGACCATCAAGGAACTGACCGCCTACGACGCTGACACCGGTGCGGCCGGTGCGCTGCTCGGTGATGCGGCCACACGCGGCATCAAGAACGCACTGCGCGAAGCCCTGGGCGGCGCGGTCGGCGGCGCCTCGGACCCGTACCGGACACTGGCGGAGATCGGCATCGCGACCGGCACCGACGGCAGCCTGTCGCTCGACGCCGCCAGACTCGGCAATGCGATTACCGCGAATTTCGACGCTGTCGGGAAGCTCTTCGCCGACAGTCAGCACGGCATTGCCGTACGCCTGCGGGACAGCATCGACGATTTTCTCGCCAGCGACGGACACATCGGCGCGCGCGAAGCGACGCTCAAGACCCGGCTGGACGACATCAGCGAGCGGCGCACCGACCTCGAGGCGCGCATGGAGCAGGTTCGCAAGCGCTACCAGAACCAGTTCAACGCTCTCGACCGCCTGGTTGGCCAGCTCAACCAGACCAGCAGCTTCCTCACCCGCCAGCTGGCGAACCTCTGATACTCCGCCTTGCAGGACTCCTCATGAACCGCGCACCCGTCAATGCCCTCGGCCAGTACCGCAGCATCGATGCCTATGGGGCTGCGAGTGGCGACCCGTTGCAGCTCGTCCTGCGCATGATGGACGGCGCGATCGACCGCATCGTCTCCGCCAAGGGCCACATGCGTCGCCAGGAGATCCCAGCCAAGGGCGAGGCGATCGGCCGGGCCATCGGACTGATCGACGGCCTGCGAACGTCGCTCGACCGCGAGCGCGGCGGCACGATTGCCGTGAACCTTGAATCGCTCTATGACTACATGATGCGTCGCCTGGTGGAGGCCAACCTGCGCAACGACGAGCGTCGACTCGATGAGGTCGCCACGCTGCTCGACGAGATCCGCTCCGCATGGCAGTCGGTGGTGCGTTCGCCGCCGGCCGCCACGGCCGGCACCGACGCGCGGCCCTGACGCCTTCCGCCGCCATGCAGGCACTCGATCAGATCGTCGCCCTCACCGAGTCGGTGGAACGCCATGTGGAACGCGGCGAGTGGGCGGAAGCCGGCGCGCTCGACGCAGAGCGTTGCCGCCGCCTCGCGGACCTGTTCGCGGACCCCGCCTCGGCAGAAGATCTCGCGGCCTATCGCGACATCCTGCAGGAACTGCTGCTGCGCAACCAGCAGACCATCCAGCGGGTCTGCGCGCAACGCGAGGAGCTGGGCCGCGCCTCGACCATGCTGGCGCGTGCCGACGGCGCCGTGCGTGCTTATCGTCGCAACACCGGCCCAGGCAATCTGGTTTTTCTGCGCGAACCACAGGTGCAAGAGCCATGAGTACCGCACACGATCTGCGTGACTTCGAAGGAATCTCACTCTACGAGCGGCTACCGTTCAGCTGGCTCGGCGCGGATCTCGGCGACCTCAACGTCCGCGACCAGGCGAACCACGAAAGCGCGCGCACGCTCCAGGCCCTGGCCGTTTACGAGGAGGCGCCGCGCGAGATCTCCAGCGAGACCACTCACCATGCCAATCCCGAGATCCTGCACCTGCAGATCAAGGTGGACGTGCTGCTCTCGCTGATGGGCCGGCTGGTCGCCGAGAACGCGGGCGCGCCCGCCCGCCACTCCCTCGTGCTGCGCGGCCAGAGCGTGGAGTGGTCCGGGGCCGACGAGAGCAAGGCGAAACCGGGCGACACCGGTTACGCGCTGATCTACCCGAACCCGATGCTGCCGCTGTGCCTGCGCCTGCCCGCCCGCATCGTCGGCAGCGTCGAGCGCTCCGGCGCACGCTGGCTGCAGACTCGTTTCGAGAACCTCTCGCCTGCCGTGGCGGCTGGCCTGGAAAAAATGGTCTTTCGCCGGCACCGGCGCCAGGTCGCCTTCAGCAAGGGCACCGGCGTGTTCACGGAAACCGGCATCTTCAGGGCGTCAAAATTCTGACCTCCGGCTGGCACCCGGCTCCGGAAATCTGGCACCTCAACCGGAGGGCGAATTGATTCATCAATTGGATCATTGGGTTACCTGAGCCCCACTGATCCGGCACGGTTCTTGCTCCAAGTTGGACATGAACCGATCCGCCGCTCCGACCCCCAGCGCTCCTGCACCGATCGCGCTGCCGCCAGGCCCTGCTGCGCTCGCCGCGGCATTCGCCGCTTTCAACGAGGTGTCGCGGCAACTCACGGATTCCTACCGGACGCTGGAGCGCGAATCCGCGCACCTGCGCCGCGAATTGCGCAGCGCCAGGCAACGTCGCAGCGCCGCAGCGCGCAGCAAGGCAGAGCTTGCCGGCCGGCTGGCTGCACTGGTCGAAGCGCTGCCCGGCGGGGTCGTGCTCCTCGACGCCGAAGGCTGCATCCAGCAAGTGAACTCCGCCGCCTGCGCGCTGCTGGGCGAACCGCTGCTCGGCGAACCATGGACGCGGATCCGCGAACGCGCTTTCGTCCCTGACCACATCGGTCATGGCGAACTCGAACTCGCCAGCGGACGGCGCGTCAACGTCGCACGCAAGCCGCTGCAGCCGGGCCCCGGCCAGGTGCTGCTGCTGACCGACATCACCGAATCACGCCGCATCGAGGATCTGCTCGCCCGCCACCGTCGCCTGGCGACGATGGGCGAAATGGCGGCGGCACTCGCCCACCAGATCCGCACACCGCTCGCCGCCGCCCTCCTCTACGCGAGTAACGCCAGCCGCCCGGAACTGCCCACCGAACAGCGCGATACCCTGCTCGGCAAGGCCGTCGGCTGCATGCACGACCTCGAGCGGCTCATCGCCGACATGCTCGCCTTCGCACGCGGCGCCACGCTGGCCGGCCAGCGATTCAGCCTGCTGGAACTGCTCGCGGACGTCGACGATTCGCTGCGTCCGCTCCTCGGACCCGAGCAGGCGCTGGCGGTCAGGCGCCTGGCCCTCGACGTCGTCCTCACCGGCAATCGCGAGGCACTGGCAGGCACCCTGGTGAATCTCGCCATGAACGCCCTGCAGGCGGGCGGCAGTTCGGCGCAAGTCACCATCTCGGCGCGCGTGGCCGGGCTGCAGGTGGAAATCCGGGTGAGCGACAACGGGCCCGGTGTCCCCGAGCGACTGCGCGAGCGCATTTTCGAACCGTTCTTCACGTCCCGAACCGATGGCACGGGGCTCGGGCTGCCGGTGGCCCGTTCTGTCGCCCGGGCGCATCACGGTGACGTCCTGCTTGTGGATGGCGCGGCGGGCCAGACCGTGTTCGCGCTGCGCCTGCCAGTCGCCCCGCCCGCATCCGACCAGACACGCAACGACAGGAATGCAGCCGCATGAGCCAGAAACCGATCCTGCTCGTCGAAGACGATGAGCGCCTGCGTGAAGCACTCGCCGAGACATTGCGCCTCGGCGGTTTCGAGGTGCTGGAGGCCGCCGACGGCGGCGCTGCCCTGCAGGTCCTCGCCAGCGCACCCATCGCCGCAGTCGTCACCGATTACCAGATGAAGCCAATGGACGGCTCCACCCTGCTCGCGCGGATTCGCGACCGGCTGCCGCAACTGCCCGTACTGATGATCACCGCCTACGGCAGTATCGAACATGCGGTGACCTCGATGATGAATGGCGCGACCGACTATCTCGTCAAGCCGTTTGCGGCCCAGGCGCTCGCCGACAAGCTCACGCGGCTCGTGCCTCGCGAGATGCCCGCGACGGGCATGGTCGCCGAGGATCGGGTGACGCGCGATGCGCTCTCGCTCGCCGGACGCGTCGCCGCCTCCGACACGACCGTGCTGCTGGCGGGCGAAAGCGGCACCGGCAAGGAAGTGTTTGCCCGCTACATTCACCAGCACTCGCCGCGCCGCGTGGGGGCATTTGTCGCGATCAATTGCGCGGCCATACCCGAGAACATGCTCGAGGCGCTGCTCTTCGGCCACGAGAAAGGCGCCTTCACCGGGGCGCACGAGGCGCGCGCCGGAAAGTTCGAGCAGGCCCAGGGAGGCACGCTGCTGCTCGATGAAGTCAGCGAGATGCACATCGCGCTGCAGGCGAAGCTGCTGCGCGTCCTGCAGGAACGCGAGGTGGAACGCATCGGCGGACGCAACGCGATTCCCCTGAACGTGCGGGTGCTGGCCACCACCAACCAGGACCTGCGCGCGCTGGTCGCCGCAGGGCGCTTCCGCGAGGACCTGTACTATCGCCTGAGCGTATTCCCGATCACGCTGCCGCCGCTGCGCGAGCGCACCGGCGACATCGAACCGCTCGCGCGTTACTTCATCGGCGAGGCAAGCGGTTCGCGGCCGCGGCCCGCCGTCACGCCAGAGGCGATCGCGGCGCTCCAGACCTACGGCTGGCCGGGCAATGTGCGCGAACTGGCCAACCTCATGCAACGCGCGGTCATCCTGAGTGCCGGCGGTACCATCGAAGCGCGTCACCTGCGCTTCGACCCGCAACCGGACGCGGTGAACGGTTTGCCGCGAGGCCAGTCGGCAGCAGCGGCCGTGCAGGCATGGTCACCCGGGCAAACGCGGCGGGAAGACCCGCTCAGGATTTCCGAAGCGGGCGATCTCACTCGCCTGCAGGACAACCTGCAGAGCGTGGAAGGGCAGCTCATCCTCGACGCCCTGAACCGCTGTGGCAGCCGCAAGCGTGCCGCCGAACAGCTCGGCATCAGCCCGCGAACGCTGCGCTACAAGCTCGCCCGCCTGCGTGATGCGGGTGTCAGCGTGCCGGAGCGCACCGCCCATGAATTCGGTTGACGGAGACAAGCCATGATCGACACGGAGATCACCAGGGTCCTGAGCCAGATGCGGGCGCTGTCTGCCGAGATCCAGGGCCAGCCTGCCACGCCGTCGACCGCGCCATCGCCCTTCGGCGATCTGCTGCGCCAGTCTATCGAAGCAGTGAACGAGCAGCATACGGCCGCGAGCACGCTCGCGGCGCGCTTCGAGAGCGGCGCTGCGGACGTCAGCGTCGCCGAGGTGATGATCTCGATGCAGAAGGCGAGCCTGTCCTTCCAGGCGATGACTGAAGTGCGCAACCGCCTGGTCGAGGCCTACCAGCAAGTCATGAACATGCCGATCTGAACGGAACGCCGTCAGGCGTTCGCACCGGAACGAAGGGTAACAAGCGATGGAAGCCGTTGACACCAGTCCCCTCGCCGCGCTGAACCGGATCCCCGGTCTGCGGCAGATCCTGCTGCTTGCGGGACTCGCGATCGCGATCACCGCCGGCGTGACCGCCGCGTTCTACGTGCGCGAGCCCGCCTACACGATGCTCTTCAGCAATGTCAGCCAGCAGGACACCGGCGAGATCATGAATGCGCTGGCCGGTACCGGCATCACCCATCGTCTCGACCCCGCGAGCGGCGCCATCCTCGTTGCCTCCGAACAGATCCACGAAGCGCGCCTGAAGCTCGCCGCCCAGGGCCTGCCGCGCGGTTCGGGTTTCGGTCTCGAAATCATGCAGGACAGCAGCACCTTCGGCAGCAGCCAGTTCATGGAGAATGCACGCTATCACCACGCGCTCGAGACCGAACTCTCGCGCACCATCAGCACACTGCGCCCGGTGCAGGCGGCGCGAGTACACCTTGCGGTACCGGAGTCCTCCGTCTTCCTCCGCAAGCGCAAGGAGCCGAGCGCCTCGATCCTCGTCAATCTCTATCCCGGCCGCGAGCTCGAGAAGTCGCAGATTGCCTCGATCGTGCACCTGGTTGCGTCGAGCATTCCCGGGCTGGAATCGGACCGCGTCACGGTCGTCGACCAGCAGGGGCGGCTGCTCAACGCACCCGGGGATTCTTCCGCACTCGGGCTCTCGACGCAGCAGTTCGAACTCACCGAACGCATCGAGCGTTCCTTCTCGGAGCGCATCGTCGGGCTCCTCAACCCGATGCTCGGACCGGATCGCGTGCGCGCCACGGTGACCGCCGACATGGATTTCACCGAACAGGAAGAAACGCGCGAACGCTTCGATCCCGAGACTACCGCCGTGCGCAGCGAACAGGTCGCCGAGGACCGCAATGCCGGCGGCGCAGCCGGCATCGGCGGGATTCCTGGCGCCCTGTCGAATACTCCGCCACCACCGGTGGTCGCCAACAACGCCGCGAATCCGCCCGCCCCGGCTCCGCAGGGCGCTGCCGCCGCGGCGTCGCAGGCGAACCAGGCCACCCAGGCCACGCCGGCCGGACCGGTGAGCGAGTCGATGCGCCGTACCCGCAACTTCGAGGTGGACCGCACGCTCAGCCGCATTCGCCAGCCGACCGGCCGGATCCGCAGGCTGTCGGTGGCCGTGCTGGTGGACCACAAGCGCCTGGTCGCCGAGGACGGCAGCACCACGACGCAGCCGCTGGAGCAGCCGGAAATCGACGAGATCACGCGCCTGGTCAAGGAAGCCGTGGGCTTCGACGAGGCGCGCGGCGACAGCGTCAGCGTCAGCAACGTGTCCTTCTACGAGAAGCCCGCCGAGCCGGAGATCGAGGAACCGGGCCTGCTCGATTCGCCGGGCCTGTTCGATAACGCCCGCAACGTGCTCGCCGGCGTCCTGCTGCTCGGACTCGCCTTCGCGGTCATCCGTCCGATCATGCGCGGTCTCGGTGTCGGTGGCGGGGGCGTCGCGACGGCCGGCATGCTGCCAGCGGGCCAGCCTGCGGCCGCCGGCGCTTATGTCCCCGCGGCGCCCCGCGCGCCCCTGTCGTTCGACGACAAGGTCAGCGTCGCACGTCAGCTTGCCGACAAGAACCCCGAGCGGGTAGCGCAGATCGTCCGAACATGGATGCAGACCGATGAGTGAACCGCAGAATCTCTCGGGCAGCGAGCGCGCTGCCATCTTCCTCATGTCGCTCAGCGAGCGCGAAGCCGCCGAGGTGATGAAGCACATGCCGGTGAGCGAGGTGCAGAAACTCGGCGCGGCGATGGCAAAGCTGCGCAAGGTCACGCGCCACCAGGCCGACTCGGTCCTGCACAACTTCACCGAGAACATCGAATCCGAAGCGCCGCTGGTCGGCCGCTCGCCGCGATTCCTGAAGAAACTGCTCGCCAGCTCGCTCGGCGAGGAGCGCGCGACATCCCTCTACGAGAAGCTGGTGGACGAGGAAGGCAAGGGCCTCGACTCGCTGCAGCTCATGGAGGCCAAGGAGGTGACCGAGATCATCCAGGGCGAACACCCCCAGGTCATTGCCACCGTGCTGGCCGGTCTCGATCCCGGCAAGGCAGCGCAGATCGTGGCCCAGCTCCACGTCCGGCAGGCCACCGACGTGGTCACGCGGATCGCGCGCATGGGAGAAGTACCCGAAACCGCGATCACCGAACTCGACGAAGTGCTGCAGCACCGCTTCAAGCAATCCGGCACTCTCAAGATGACCACCATGGGCGGCGTGCGCAGCGCCGCCACGATCCTCAACCAGGCGAAGAAGGAAACCGGCAAGCAGATCATCGAAGAGCTCGATCGAGTCAACGCCGCCATGTCGCAGCAGATCCAGGACAACATGTTCGTGTTCGAGAACCTGCTCGACATCGATGACCGGGGCATCCAGGCGCTGGTGCGCGAAGTGACTACCGATACGCTGGTGGTCGCACTGAAGGGCGCGGACCCCGCTCTGCAGGACAAGATCTTCCGCAACATGTCCAAGCGGGCAGCCGAGCTGTTCCGGTCGGATCTCGAGGCCAAGGGGCCGGTCAAGCTCTCCGACGTCGAAGCCGCGCAGAAGGAGATCGTCACCACCGCCCGCCGTCTCGGCGACGAGGGCACGATCAACCTCGGCGGTGGCGGCAACGAGTTCGTGTGATGACTTCGAAGTTGCTGCGTGGCCACGAGATCGCCGAGCGCTGCCAGCCCTGGCAGGCGCCGGAGGTGTTCGCGCCATCCGGCGGCGCCGGCACCGAAGACCTGCGCGCCACGCGCCAGCGGGCCTGGCAGGAAGGTTTCGCCGAGGGCCGCGCCGCGGGAATGGATGCCGCACGCGCGGAAGCGGCCGCGCGTGCCGCCGCGCTCGACAAGGCGCTCGACGCCCTGTCGCGCCCGCTCGAGGAACTCGATCACCGCTTCTACGACGAAGTCCTCGAACTCGTCCGGACGGTGGCAAGACAACTGCTGCGGCGCGAGCTGCGCGCCGATCCCGCGCACCTGCTCGGCGTCGTGCGCGCGGGGCTCTCGGCACTGCCTATGGCGGCGACCGATATCACCGTGCGCATGCATCCCGCAGACGCCGACGCGGTGCGCGAATGCCTGCCGCAGGCCACCGGTGAGCGCAACTGGCGCATCGAGACCGACCCGCTGATGGAACGTGGCGGTTGCGTCATCGTCACCGCGCAGTCACAGATCGATGGTCACCTGCGTACCCGCCTCGACCGCACCATCGCCACCATGTTCGACGACGAACGCAAGGAACACGATGAGTCACCCGGCACTGACCCTGGCCAATGACCGCGCGCGACGCTGGTCGGCGCAGCTCCTGCGGCTGCGAGGCCGCGTGCGCGATCCCGGCGTGA
Source organism: Nevskiales bacterium (assembly GCA_011526045.1). Taxonomy (GTDB): domain Bacteria; phylum Pseudomonadota; class Gammaproteobacteria; order Steroidobacterales; genus QUBU01. The sequence continues at coordinate 137,239 of WYBE01000002.1, forward strand.
CCGTCGAGGGCAAACTCGCCCGCGCTGCCGGCATGACACTGGAGGCGACCGGATGCGAGGCCGCGCTCGGCGCCCGCTGCCTGATCGAGGGCCACGGTGGCAGCCGGATCGAGGCCGAGGTCGTCGGGTTTTCCGGCGACCGGTTGTACCTGATGCCGACCGGCGCGCTCTCCGGGGTGATGCCGAACGCCCGCGTGATCCCGACGCGCACGGTGGCGCAGGTGCCGGTCGGCTTCTCGATGCTCGGCCGGGTGATCGACGGCGCCGGCAATCCGCTCGACGGGCGCGGCCCGGTGCTGCCGGACGCACGCGTACCCCTGGAAGGACGTCCCGTGAACCCGCTGCTGCGCCGCCCGATCGTCGAGCCGCTCGACGTCGGCGTACGCACCATGAACGCGCTGTTCACTGCGGGGCGTGGCCAGCGTCTCGGTTTGTTCGCCGGCAGCGGCATCGGCAAAAGCAGCCTGCTCGCGATGATGACCCGATTCACCAGCGCGGACGTGATCGTCGTCGGCCTGATCGGCGAACGCGGCCGTGAGGTCAAGGAGTTCGTCGAGGACAACCTCGGCGCCGAGGGCCTCGCCCGCGCCGTCGTCGTCGCCACACCGGCCGACTGCTCGCCGCTGCTGCGCCTGCATGGCGCGTGGATGGCCACGGCGATCGCCGAGCACTTCCGTGACCAAGGCCAGCAGGTGCTGCTGCTGATGGATTCGCTCACGCGCTTCGCCCAGGCCCAGCGCGAGATCGGGCTCGCCATCGGCGAGCCGCCGGCGACCAAGGGCTACCCGCCCTCGGTGTTCGCCCGCCTGCCGCAGCTGATCGAGCGGGCCGGCACCGGCACCAGCGGCAACGGCTCGATTACCGCTTTCTACACCGTGCTGGCCGAAGGCGACGACGAGAACGACCCGATCGTGGATGCGGCGCGCGCGGTGCTCGACGGACACATCATGTTGTCGCGCGAGATCGCCGAGAGCGGCATCTACCCGCCCATCGATCCCGAGGCCTCGATCAGCCGCTCGATGAACCGGATCTGCGCGCCGCAGCACCTGCGGGCCGCGCAGCGCTTTCGCGAGATACACGCTTACTACCAGCGCCATCGCGACCTGATCACGGTCGGCGCCTACCGCAGCGGCTCCGATCCGCAGCTCGACCGGGCGGTGCGGCTTTGGCCGCGGATCGAAGCCTTCATGGCACAGGCCATGAATGAGCCGGTCAGCATGGAGAGCGCTGTTGCCGAGCTCGAAGCGCTGGTCAACAGCGATGCCGGCCTCGCGGCCGGAGCGGCCGCGAACCCATAAGCCATGCGCCGGCGCAAGGCCCTGCACTCGATCCAGCGACTCGCCGAGCACGGCGCGGACGCCGCTTCACGCGATGTGGGTATGCGGCTGCGCTCGCTGCAGGCCGAGGAGGAGCGCCTGCGCCAGGTGCGCGGCTACCTCGATCACTACGAACACCTGTCCGTCGCCGGCAGCGCCGCGCTCACGCTCGGCGCCCTGCAGGGCCGGCGCCAGTTCGCTGCCCGGCTGCGCGAAGCCGCGGATCGGCAGGCGCAGGTCGTCGAGGACTATCGCGTCCAGTATCTCCGGCAGGTCGAGCACTGGCGCGCCGCCCGTTCGCGCTCGCTCGGGCTGCAACGCTTCAATGAACGCATCCGCCAGCACGAAACCGACCGCCTGGAGCGGCGGGAACAGGCGGCGCTCGACGAGATCGCCCAGCGCAGGCGGTGATGCACGCCCCGCCGGCGCGTGGCGGCGCACGGCGCTTGTGGTGAGACCCGGCGCAACCGGGCACGCGTCACAACGAGGGATGAAACACTGGCACGGTTGTTGCTCTTTTCAGCTACCAGACTGAAAGACGACACCCTCAGTGACCGCTACCATCATCCCCGCTCCAGTCCAGGCCGGCGTCGCGACCACGGTACGCGGCCCGCTGGCGGTAGCGACCGGCGAGTCGGTCCCGCGCAGCAATACCCGCCCGTCCCCGAACGCCAGCCAGGGTGCATTTTCCGCGCTGTTCCTCGCCCTGCGACCGAACACGGCCACGCCCGCAGACGCCCGCCTTGCGGCAACGACCGCCGCTGCCGCGGGCGTGGTGCAGGCCTCGCAGGACGCCGCATCGACCGCATGGACTGCTGGCATCGAGCCATTACCGGCACCGCCGGAGGCGGCCGCCTCTGGCAGCAGTACCGGCGAGGCGTTGCCGGCGGACGGCAACGACTTGCCACCGCCGGACGTCACGACCCTGCTGGCGAGCCTCGCGCCGCCCGGTGCATTGCCCGCTGCGGTGCCCGGAGCGGCAGCGCCACTGACACCGATCACTGCACCGACCGACGGTGTGCCGGCACCGCCAACCCCAATGGCGCCGATCACCGGGCAGCCGGCCGCAGCGGCCAACCCGGCGCAGGCGATGGCAGACCGCGCCGGCATGGAGACGCGGGCGCCGGCCGCTGATCCGTCCGTTCACGGCCAGCCACATCGCGCCGACCCCGATGCCCTGCCCCTCGGCAATGACACCGCGAGTGTTGCGACCGCCGACAGCAGCACGCCGACGGCTGACCAGACGCCGCTTCCATCCGACGCGCGCGCAAGACTCGACGCGCTGCTCCAGGCCGCGCCGCGCCTCACCGCCGGCAGCGAGACGGGCGCAGCGCCGATCCTCGCGACCACGCCTGCGACGGGAAGCGCAGCGCCGGGGTCCGCGCCTGCGGCGCAGCCCGCGACTGCGCTGCCATTCGATGCTTCGCCGGCGCTGGAGCCGCTCGCCGATCGCGATGCCTGGTCGCAGAACCTCGGTGACCGGTTACTGCTGATGGCTGAGCGCGGCGTACAGTCGGCCACGCTGCGCCTGCATCCCGAACACCTGGGCCAGATGCAGATCCGCATTCATGTGGATGAGGACGGCAGCGCGCAGGTGCTGTTCAGTGCGCAGCAGGCACCGACGCGCGATGCGCTCGAGCATGCCATCCCGCGCTTGCGCGAATTGTTTGCCGACCAGGGCCTGAACCTGATGCAGGCCAATGTGGATGCCGGCCGCAACGGCTTCGCTCAGCGGGGCTTTGCCGCCGCCGCTCCCGCGTGGTCGAACTGGTCGAACGACGAGCACGAGGCCGCCACGCTGGCTGCCGCACCGGCCTGGCAGATCCAGCCGCTGTCCAGTCGGCGCGTGGACATCTTCGTGTAGGGCCCATCGACCCAAGCCCTGCCAAGGGATTGGCCATGTCACCGGTTGCGTCGCGCCAAGCCGTTGACGGCATCCAGGACGTACTTGCCAACCTGTTAATAACATTGATCTTTTTTGGCCGATTCATCGCTGGCACAGGTCTTGCTTCATAAGCCACGGGATTACCCACCACAGGGGTGGCAGCTCATGGCAACGGAAGAAGCGGAAGTCGCCGGGACGGAAACCGAGACCAAGGCCGGCAAGGGCGGCCTGGCCCGGACCATCGGCCTGGGGGCGGGCCTGTTCGTTCTCGTCATTGCGGCGCAACTGGTGACCTCCATCGTCGGCTGCCTGGTCATGCCGGGGCTGATGCCAGGATGCAGCCAGCACACGCCCGAGGCCGACCCGAAGTCGTCCAAGGCTGCCGCAAAAAAGGCCGAGACACCGAAGGGGCCACCGGTCTACCTGGCCTTCGACCCGCCGCTGGTCGTCAGCTTCCAGGACGCGGGCACGATGCGCTTCCTGCAGGCAACGGTCGAGGTCATGGCCCGCGATGAAGAAAGCATCGCTGCGGTCGGGCTGCACATGCCGGTGATCCGCAACAACCTGCTCAACGTGCTCAGCGGCAAGAGTCTCACGGACCTGACCAGTCGTGAGGGGAAGGAAACGTTGCGCAAGGAATCCCTGGCCGAGGTGCAGCGCATCCTGAAAGCCAACGCGACCAAGGACAAGCCGGTCAACGTCGAAGACCTGTACTTCACCAGCTTCGTCGTCCAGTAACCGCCCGCCCATGGATCAGAAGGACATCATCTCCGAGGAAGAGTCCCAGGCGCTGCGCACCCTGCCGCCGCCTGGCGATTCGCCATCCGGTGCCACGCCGGCCGGCCAGGTCCGCGATCTGCATGCCGATCACTGGGAACGCATCCTCGCCGACCGCGCGCCCGCGCTGGAGTCCATCGCCGAACGCATGGCGAGCCTGCTGAAGGCCACCGGGCGGCGTTTCTTCCGCACCTCCCTCGACATCGTCGCCCATCCGGTGCGCTCGGTGCGCTGGGGCGTGTACGTCCGCTCGCTGCCGGCACCGGTCAGCCTGACGGTCCTCGATATCAAGCCGACCAGCCTCCGTGGCGCGCTCAGCCTCAGTCCCGATTTCGTCTTCGTCCTGACCGAAGTGTTCTTCGGCGGCGACGGCCTGGGGCAGCGGCCCGGTGATCTCATCGATTTCACTCCCGTCGAGCAACGCCTCACCCGCAAGTTCGTCGAAGCGGTCGCTGCCGACCTGAAACAGGCCTGGAAGGCATTCCTGGACCTCGAATTCGCGCTCGGCAAGACCGAACACAACCCGATCTTCGCCGGCGTCGCCAGCACCTCCGAGACGGTCTCGGTGGCCCGCTTCGGTTTCGTCATCGGCGATGCGGAGCATGCCTTCGACGTGGTGCTGCCGGCCGCACTCGTGGAGCCGCTGCGCAGCCTGCGTGGCGCAGCGCAGTCAGACAGCGCCGCCGGCACGGCGCAGGTCTGGAGAAACCGCCTGCGCGAGGATGTGGAAGGGGCGCGGGTCGCCATGCGCGCCGTGCTTTCCGCGACCGAGATCAGCCTGCGTGACATCGCGCTGGCGCGGCCTGGCGATGTGATTCCGACGGACCTGCCCGCCAACGTCGTGCTCTACGCGGGCGATCAGCCACTCCTGGAGGGCACCCTCGGGGTCTTCCAGGGACGCAATGCGGTGCGCATCAACAAGCCCCTGAACCGCCGCGCCTTGGGAGAGAAATATGGATGAGAAACAGTCAAAAGAGACCGGCAGCGCCACGTCCGGCGCCAGACCAAACCCCGACAGCGCGGGTTTCCGTGCCGCGTCCTTCCAGCAGGTGAGCGCCAGCGGCGGCGGCAACGGCGAGGGACACCCGAGCATCGACGTCATTCTCGACGTGCCGGTGACCCTGTCGCTGGAAGTCGGCCGTGCCCAGATGAGCGTCGGCAACCTGCTCCGCCTGTCGCAGGGCTCGGTGGTCGAACTCGACCGCGGCGCCGGCGAACCGCTCGACGTCCTCGTCAACGGCGCCCTGGTCGCTCACGGTGAGATCGTCGTCGTCAATGACAAGTTCGGCATCCGCCTGACCGACGTCGTCGCACCGGCGGCGAAACAGGCGGGCTGAAGGAGCGACACTTGAAGCGCAGTCGCCTGATCGCGGTCGTGACCGGCCTCGCGGCAGCCGCCCTGGCCGCTGGCATGGCCGCAGCCGGCCCGATGCCGGCACAACCGGTGCCGGTCGCGCTCGACACCGGCACCCTCGCGGGTTCCGCATTGCGCATGGTGCTCTCCCTCGGCGCAGTGCTCGGCCTCGTCGCGGCCCTCGCCTGGGTCGCCCGGCGGTTGCGCGCCGGCGGCATGCTGAAGACCGGCCTGATCGAGATCGTGAGCGGCGTCTCGCTCGGCGCGCGCGAGAAAGTCGTCCTGCTCCGCGTCGGCCAGGAACAGGTTCTCGTCGGCGTAAGCCCGGCCGGCATGCGGGCATTACACGTACTGAAGGACACGACCGGCACCGAGCCGTTCGCCTCGCTCATGGAGCGCAAGCCATGACGCGCCGTGCGCCGTGGCTGCTCGCGACCTTGCTGCTGCTGCCGGCGCTCGCCTGCGCCGAAGCCGCCGTGCCGGCGCTGGAACTGGTCAGTTCGAGCGCCGACGGCAAGACCTGGTCCGTGAGCATCCAGATCCTGCTGCTCATGACGGCGCTCACGCTGCTGCCGTCACTCGCGCTGGCCGCCACGTCGTTCACGCGCATCGTGATCGTGCTCGCCATCCTGCGCCAGGCGATCGGCATGCCGCAGACGCCGCCGAACCAGGTACTGGTCGGGCTGGCGCTGTTTCTCTCGTTCTTCGTGATGGGCCCGGTACTGACCGAGGCCTACGACGTCGGCGTCAAGCCCTACATCGCCGGCACGATGGAACTCGATGCGGCCGCGAGTGCGGCGCAGAAGCCCCTGCGCTCGTTCATGCTCGGACAGACACGGGAGCCGGACCTGGAACTGTTCGCCGGGCTCGCAGGCCACGAGGAGTATGCGACCCCCGAAGCCGTGCCGATGACGGTGCTGCTGCCGAGCTTCATGACTTCGGAGCTGAAAACGGCATTCCAGATCGGCTTCCTCACCTTCATTCCGTTCCTGATCATCGACCTCGTGGTCGCCAGCGTGCTGATGTCCATGGGCATGATGATGCTCTCGCCGATGCTCATTTCCCTGCCCTTCAAGATCATGCTCTTCGTGCTCGTGGACGGCTGGAGCCTGATCACGGGCACTCTCGCAGCGAGCTTTGCCACCGGCTGAGAGGCCCGACATGACGCCTGAAATGGTCCTGACCGTCGCGCGCGAATCGCTCACCGTCACGGTGATGGTCGCCGCGCCCCTGCTGCTCGCGGCACTGGTCACCGGCGTGCTCGTCGGCGTGCTGCAGGCGGCCACCCAGATCAACGAAATGACCCTGTCGTTCATCCCGAAGCTGCTGGCACTGGTGCTGATGCTGCTGGCAACCGGGCCGTGGATGCTGCAATTGCTGACCAGCTACACGCGCACGCTGTTCGGCAACATCCCCTCGATGCTCGGCTGACGGCGCCGGCCATGCTGACGCTCGCCGCACTCGTCGACACCCTCTTCCACGTGATGTGGGCGGCGCTGCGCGTCTCGGGGATGGTCATGATGGCGCCGGTGTTCGGCGCCATGTTCGTGCCGCCGCGCCTGCGCATCCTGATCACGCTCGTGCTGTCCTTCGCCATGCTCCCGGTGATGGGCGCCATGCCGTCGTACTCGCCGCTGAGCGTCGAGGGCGTGCTCGCGGTCGCACAGGAACTGCTGGTCGGTGTGGCCATCGGTTTCCTGCTGAAGATCGCCGTCGAAGCCGCGGTGCTCGGGGGTCAGATCGTCTCCAGCGGCACCGGTCTGTCGTTCGCGATGGTGGTGGATCCCCAGGCGGGCGGCATCCCGCTGCTCGGCCGCTTCTACCTGATCATCGCGACCTTGCTGATGCTCGCCGCCGACGCGCACCTGCAGCTGATCGAACTGCTCGCGGCCAGCTTCAGCCTGCTGCCGATAGGCAGCGGCGGCCTCGGCGCCGCCGATGCGCACCAGGTTGCCGACTTCGCCGGCATCATGTTCGTGGGCGCCCTCAAGCTCGCGCTGCCCTCGGTGGTGGCGCTGCTCATGGTGAACGTGGCCTTCGGCGTCATCAGCCGGGCCGCGCCCACCCTGAACCTGTTCGCCGTCGGCTTTCCGGTCACGCTGCTGATGGGATTTCTCATCATGTTGCTCGACATTGGCGGCCACGGGGTGATCTGGAATGCCCAGTTCGCTGAAACGTTCGCCGCGATCAGCCGCCTGCTCGCCGGAGGCTGACCATGGCCGAGATGGATTTCCAGGAACGTACAGAGCAAGCCACTCCGAAACGCCGCGAAGACGCGCGGCGGCGCGGCCAGGTGGCCCGCTCGCGCGAGCTGAACATCGCCGCCGTCCTGCTCGCCGGCGCCCTGCTGCTGGTCGCTGCCCGTCCCCACTTCGCCGCATCGCTCGCGCAGATCATGCGGGGCGGCCTCGCGATCGACCCTGCCGCGCTCGACCAGCCGCAACTCATGACGCAGGCACTCGGCGACGCAGGACTGGCCGCGCTCGCGGCGTTCGCCCCCCTGCTGCTGGTCCTCGCCCTGGCGGCGGTGGCCGGCGCCCTTGCGGTCGGCGGCTGGGTCTTCAGCACCGAGACCTTTGCGCCCAGGTGGAATCGCCTCGATCCCGTGCAGGGCGTGAAGCGGATCTTCTCGCTGCGCGGACTGGTGGAGGTCGGCAAGGCACTGGCCAAGGCGTTTCTGATCGGTGGCCTTGCGCTCGGCTACCTCCTCTGGGTCGAGGACGACGTCGTCGCCCTCGGGACCGCACCGTTGCACGCCGCGCTCGGCGATGCGGGCGCCATGATCGTCGTCACGCTGGTGGTGTGCAGCTTCGGCATGCTGCTCGTCGCCCTCGTCGACGTGCCCTTCCAGGTCTGGTCGCACAGCCGCGAGCTGCGTATGACCCGCCAGGAAATTCGTGAAGAACTGAAGGAAACGGAAGGCCGCCCCGAGGTCCGGAGCCGGATTCGCTCGATGCAGCAGCAGCTCGCCAACCGGCGCATGCTGCGCGAGGTGCCGAAGGCCGACGTCGTCGTCACCAACCCGACGCACTTCGCGGTCGCGCTGCGCTACGAGGAGTCTCGCATGCGGGCTCCGGTGGTGGTCGCCAAGGGCGTGGACCACATGGCTGCGCGCATCCGCGACGCCGCCGCGGAGAACCGGGTGGCGCTGTTCGAGGCGCCGCTCCTCGCCCGCGCACTGTACTGGACCACCCAGCTCAACCAGGAGATCCCGGCACCGCTGTACCTGGCCGTGGCACAGGTCCTCACCTACGTGTTCCGTGTCCGCTCGGCCATGCAGGGCAGCAGCCCCTGGCCGGAGCGCCCGGTGGTGCGGGTCGATGCGGGCCTCGCGCAGCCGCGCTCCGCGCGACGCAGCGGCGCGGGTACAGCCGCCACGGATACGGCCGGCAGCACACGCCCGGCCAACGACGAGTAACGAGGAACGAGCATGACGACTGCACAGACCTACACCCGATTCCTGCGCAGCCTCGGCGGCGGCGCCGGTGTGCCGCTCCTGATACTCGCGATGCTCGCGATGGTGGTGCTGCCGCTGCCGCCGCTGGTTCTCGATGCACTGTTCACCTTCAACATCGTGCTGTCGCTGATCGTGATGCTGGCCGTCATCTACGTGATGCGGCCGCTCGACTTCGCGATCTTCCCGACCGTGCTGCTCCTCGCGACCCTGCTGCGGCTCGCGCTGAACGTTGCCTCGACACGCGTCGTGCTGCTGCATGGCCATACCGGGACGGATTCCGCCGGCAAGGTCATCGAAGCGTTCGGCGAGTTCGTGGTCGGCGGCAACTACGCCGTCGGCGTGATCGTGTTTGCGATCCTGGTCATCATCAATTTCGTCGTCGTGACCAAGGGCGCCGGCCGCGTTTCCGAGGTGAGCGCCCGCTTCACCCTGGACGCCCTGCCCGGCAAGCAGATGGCCATCGACGCCGATCTCAATGCGGGCGTCATTACGCAGGAAGAAGCCGTCACCCGCCGGGCCGAGGTGCGCGCCGAGGCCGATTTCTACGGCGCCATGGACGGCTCGAGCAAGTTCGTGCGCGGCGACGCCATCGCCGGTCTGCTGGTCGTGTTCATCAACGTGATCGGCGGCGTGCTGATCGGCACCATCCAGCACGACATGGAGGTTGCCAGCGCGGCCCAGACCTACGCCCTGCTCACCATCGGCGACGGGCTGGTCGCGCAGATCCCCTCGCTCCTGCTCTCCACGGCGGTGGCGATCATCGTCACCCGCATGTCGCGGGCCGAGGACATGGGTCGCCAGCTCGCGGCCCAGCTATTGAGCGATCCGCGCGTGCTGCGGGTGGTCGCCTTGATCCTCGGGCTGCTCGGCATCGTGCCCGGAATGCCCAACGTCGCCTTCCTGCTCGCCGCTGCGACCTGCGCGGGCCTCGGCTGGGTGCTTGCGCGCAATGCCGAGGCAGCGCGTATGGCCCAGGCCAAACCGGCCCCCGAGCCGCCGCCGGCCGAAGCCGATACTGCGCGCGAGCTGTCATGGGACGATGTCGGCCAGGCCGATCCGATCGGCCTCGACGTCGGCTACCGGCTGATTCCGCTGGTGGACCGCAAGCAGGATGGCGAGCTGATGCGCCGGATCAAGGGCGTACGCCGGCGCCTGTCGGAGGAACTCGGGTTCCTCGTCTCGCCGGTGCGCATTCGCGACGACCTTGACCTGCCGCCGCAAGGCTACCGCATCAGCCTGCTCGGCTCGCCGGTCGCCCAGGGCGAGGTCCACGCCGAGCGCGAGCTCGCGATCAATCCGGGTCATATCGACCAGCCGATCCAGGGCATTGCGACGCGCGATCCCGCCTTCAATCTGGAAGCGGTGTGGATCGACCCGGTGCAGCGTGAAGAAGCGCAGTCGCGCGGCTACACCGTCGTCGACGTGCCGACGGTGATCGCCACGCACCTCTCGAAGGTGCTGCAGGAAAATGCCCACGAGCTGCTCGGCCACCAGGAAGCACAGCAACTGCTCGACCGCCTCGGCAAGAGCGCGCCGAAGCTCATCGAGGAGCTGACGCCGAAGACCCTGCCGCTGTCCGTGATCGTGCGCGTCCTGCAGGAGCTGCTGCGCGACCAGATCGCGATCACCAACATGCGCACCGTCTGCCAGGCCCTCGCCGAGCACGGACGCACCACCCAGGACCCGGAGGCGCTGACCGGTTTCGTGCGTGCGGCACTCGGTCGCGCGATCGTGCACAAGCTCGGCGGCCAGTCCGACGAATTGCCGGTGATCACGCTGGAACCCCGGCTGGAACAGATCTTGCAGGATGCTCTCAAGGGCGGCGGCGAGGGCAGCATCGAGCCCACGCTCGCCGAGCGGGTCCAGGCCCAGCTCTCGGAGACGACCCAGCGCCAGGAAATCGCCGGCCAGCCGGCGGTCCTGCTGGTCTCCCCGGCGCTACGGCCCTGGCTCGCACGGTTCCTGCGCTTCGCGGTGCCCAGCCTGAAGGTGCTGGCTTACAACGAGGTGCCGGATAACCGGCGCGTCAAGCTCGTGGCGGCCGTGGGCAACTGACGGATTCCCGTCACCCACCGGGCCGGTTGCAGGAAGGGAGAGAGACATGAAAATCAGACGCTTCGTCGCCGGGGACATCCGGGAAGCCATGCGCCAGGTGCGTGCTGCGCTCGGCCCGGATGCCGTGATCCTCGAAACCCAGCGTGTGGATGGCGGCATCGAACTCGCCGCCGCAGTGGACTACGAGTCGCTCGGCAGCGTGACCGCCGAGCCAAAGCCGGTTCACGACGCCTCCGGTTCGAATCCCGGGCGCGCACCCGCGGCGGCACCGCCGCCCGAACCCGTGCCGGTGCTGGCCGGCACGACCGCGAACCGGCGCGCCACCGACGATGGCGAGTTGCACAGCCTGCGCCACGAAGTTCGCGCCCTGCGCGATCTGCTCGAGTCGCAGGTCGCGCGGCTCGCGTGGAACGACAACGTCCGGCGCGATGCGGCGGCCACCACCACCATGCGCAATCTCGCCGGGCTGGGCATCAGCGCCGACGTGGTGCGCGACATCATGGCGGCACTCGGCCCGAACCTGACCACCGACAATGCCTGGACCGCCCCGCTGAAGCAGCTCGTGGACACGATCCCCGTGTGCGACGAGGACCTGATCGCCGCAGGCGGGATCTTCGCCGTGGTCGGTCCGACCGGCGTCGGCAAGACGACCACCATCGCCAAGCTGGCGGCACGCTTCGCGCTGAATGCCTCGCCGGACGACGTGGCGCTGATCACCACCGACACCTTCCGCATCGCCGCGCGTGAACAGCTCGAGACCTTCGGCGAGATCCTCGGCGCACCGGTCTACCAGGCCGCTGACAGTGCACGGCTCGCCGAGATCCTCACCCTGCTCGCCGGTCGCAGGCTGGTACTGATCGATACCGCCGGGACAGGCCAGCGCGACGTGCGGCTTGCCCGCCAGCTCTCCTGGCTCGCCACGGCGAACAGCCGCGTGCGCGTGCTCCTGGCGCTGCCGGCCAACGCCCAGGCCGCGGCACTGGAGGAAATTGTGGAGGCGTTCATGGTAGCCCGGCCCTCTGCGTGCATCCTTACCAAGACGGATGAGGCGACCTCTCTCGGTGGCGCAATTTCGGCGCTGGTACGCAGCCGGCTGCCCCTGGCTTATGTCGCAAACGGCCAGCGGGTGCCGGAGGACCTGCACTTCGCCCAGCCACGGCAGACCTGGCTGGTGAAGACCGCGCTCGAACTGATGAGCCGGCGCAGGGAACTCGATGAGGATTTCATGGCGGAACAGTTTGCCGAGGTGAGCGTCAATGCCTGTGCCTGACAACGATCGTAGCGTCGCGGGGACCACTCCGATGGAGGGCAGCCGCGGCGATCAGGCCGAAGGCCTGCGGCGGATCCGTCACTCCAGGCCGGTGAAGGTCATCACCGTGACCGGCGGCAAGGGCGGCGTCGGCAAGACCAATATCTGCGCCAACCTGGCGGTTGCGCTGTCCATGCTCGGCCGCCGGGTGATGCTCCTCGACGGTGACCTCGGCCTCGCCAACGTGGACGTCCTCTTCGGGCTGCAGCCGCAGCACACCATGGCAGACGTGGTCCGGGGCGAGCGCTCGCTCAGCGAGATCATCGTCACCGGCCCCGCAGGAGTCATGGTGGTGCCCGGCGCCTCGGGCCTGTCGGAGATGGCGAACCTGACGAGTGCGCAGAACGCGGGCATCGTCAATGCATTCAGCGAACTGACCTGCGACCTCGACGTCCTGATGGTCGATACGCCGGCCGGCATCTCCGACCCCGTGCTGCGTTTCGCCGAGGCGGCACACGAGGTCGTGGTGGTGGTCTGCGACGAGCCGACCTCGATCACCGACGCCTACGCCGTCATCAAGGTGCTCTCGCGCGAGCGCAACGTGACGCGCTTTCGCATCGTCACCAACATGACCCGCGAGGGTGGCCACGGACGCGCGCTGTTCGAGAAGCTGCTGCGCGTCACAGAACGCTTCCTGCAGGTGTCCCTCGAGCACGCCGGCAGCGTCCCCTACGACGATCGCGTGTGGCGCTCCGTGCAGCTGCAGGCCCCGTTTGTGACGGCGTTCCCAACCAGCCTGGCCGCATCCGCTCTAAAGCAACTGGCTCACCGTGCCGATAAATGGACCGCACCCCGCGCGGCGCGCGGGCACATCGAGTTCTTCGTGGAGCGGCTGTTGCAGATGCCGAACCAGCCGGAGGACGCGCTGGCATGAGCAGTGCCTCCGCCTACGCGCTCGCCGGTCAGCTTCGACCCGAGGAGCTGGTGGAGCGATACGCGCCGCTGGTGAAGAAGATCGGCAACCATCTTCTTGGCCGGCTGCCGGACGGGGTGGAGCTGGAGGACCTCATCCAGACGGGCCTGATCGCCCTGCTCGATGCGGCCCGGCAGTATTGCCCGACGAAGGGCGCGTCGTTCGAGACCTATGCGAGCATTCGTGTGCGCGGAGCCATGCTGGACGAATTCAGAAACACCGACTGGGCGCCACGCTCCGTATACCGCAAGCAGCGCCAGCTCACCGCGGCCGTACGCGCCGTCGAGAATCGCACGGGTACGCACGCCAGGGCGCGCGAGATCGCCGCGGAGCTCGGCGTGCCGCTCGATGAATACTTCCAGATGGTGGCAGCGACCACGACGCAGCGCATGTTCAGCCTCGATGAGGCCGACCCCGACGCCACCGCCAGGGAGGAAACCGCCGATGAAGCGGCTGTCGAACCCTCCATGGAACTCGAGTCCGAGGAGTTCCGCGCGGCCATGAGCGAAGCGATCGGAGCCCTCCCCGAGCGCGAGGCGCTGGTCATGTCGCTGTACTACGACGAAGAACTGAACCTGAAGGAAATCGGCGAGGCGCTCGGCGTCAGCGAGTCACGCGTCTGCCAGATCCACGGCCAGGCACTCACGCGACTCCGTGCCCGCCTGCAGAACTGGACCGCGGCACACCATGACCAGGGGGCGGCAGGTCGCTGACGAAACCATGGATCCATTGACGACAACCGGCGTGGTACTGGCGCTCGTCGCACTGGTCGGCGGCAGCATCCTGAAGGGCGCGGGACTGGCCTCGCTCGCCAATCCGGCCGCATTCGTGATCGTGTTCATCGGCACGCTCGCCTCGAGCCTGGTACAGACGCCGAAAGACACCTTCATGCGGGCCTGGAGGATCTTCCCGTGGATCTTCAAGCCGCCGGTCACCGACACCGACGTACTGATCGCGAAGATGGTCGCGTGGAGCGAAACGGCCCGCAAGCAGGGCCTGCTCGGACTGGAGCCGGCCCTCGAGCAGGAAGCAGACGAGTTCTCGAAGAAAGCCCTGCAGATGCTCGTCGACGGCACGGAACCTGAAAAGATCCGCGAGACCATGGAACTCGAGCTCGACGCCAAGGAGAAGGCGAATACGCAGAGCGCGAAGGTGTTCGAAGGCCTCGGCATCTATGCCCCGACACTCGGCATCATCGGCGCCGTGCTCGGCCTGATTGCGGTGATGAAGAACCTGGCCGACCCGAGCAAGCTCGGGCACGGCATCGCGGCGGCCTTCACCGCCACCATCTACGGCATCGGGCTCGCCAACCTGTTCTTCCTGCCCACCGCCAACAAGCTCAAGGAGATCATCAAGGCACAGAGCCGCAGCAAGGAGATGGTGATCGAGGGCATCATCGCCATCGCCGAGGGCGAGAATCCGCGCAACCTGGAGGTCAAGCTCAAGAGCTTCGTCGGCTGACGCAGCAGCGAGCGGCACAGGCCATGGCACGCAGGCACGAACACGAGGAACACGCGAACCACGAGGCATGGGCAATCCCGTACGGGGACCTCATCACCCTGCTGCTCGCCTTCTTCGTGGTCATGTACGCGGTCTCGTCGGTGAACGAGGGCAAGTACCGGGTGCTGTCGGATTCCATGGTGGCCGCCTTCCGCGGTTCGCCGAAGACCACCGAGCCGATCCAGATCGGCGACAAGACCGTGAAGGCGAAAGCCGACGCCACCATTGCGGGACTTTCGCCCTCGCAGGTGATGAAGCTGCCCGCGGAGCGCGCCGACGTCGAGGCATCGGTCGTCGAGCGCTTCGGATTGCAGGGGCTCGAACTCGCGCAGCAGCCCGCCGAACAGGGCGGCCAGGCGGCCGGCGGACTCGCCGAGCAGGTGACCGAAGCGCTGTCCGCGCTGATCGGCAAAGGACTGGTCACCGTGACCCGCCAGCCGCTGTGGGTCGAAGTGGAGATCAAGGCAGACATCCTCTTCCCGAGCGGCAGCGCAGCGATCGAGCCTGGAGCCGTCGGGGTCATCGACCGCATCGGCGAGATCCTCAAACCGCTGCCCAACCGCCTGCGCGTGGAAGGACACACCGACAACCGGCCGATCGCCACGGCACAGTTTCCCTCCAACTGGGAATTGTCGGGCGCGCGGGCCTCGCGCATCGTGCGCTTGCTGGAAAGCCGCGGCGTGGATCCCACCCGCATGAGCGTCGCCGGACAGGGCGAGCATCAACCGATCGCGGATAACGCCACCGCCGAGGGACGCAATCGCAACCGTCGCGTCACGCTCCTGATCCTCGACCCACCCGCCCCCGAGGCTGCGACGTCCGGCCCGGCGCCCGGCGGCAAGGAGGCTCCGTCATGACCCCGATCGACCAGGTCAAACCGACGCTGCCCGGCAACTGGCCGCGGCGGGTCGAGAACCGCAACAAGCGCGATGGCGGCGGCAAGCCGCCGCGCGCGCCAAAGGATCAGAACAGCCCGGGCAAAGACCCGGGCGAGTGGCCGGATGGCCGTGAGCACGTCGTCGATGAACTTGCCTGAGGGGAAACGAACATGATCATCAGTGTCAGCTACCTCGCCCTGATCGCCGCCGGCACGCTCGCCGGCACCCTGCTCCTCGCACTTGCCGGCCTGCTGCTCGGCCGTGCAGCGCTGCAGCGGGCGCGAGCAGCGCATGCCGCCATCGAACTCGCCGCGGCCCGTACAGCGGAACTCGAAGCTGCGCTCAGCGGCGCAACCGCGCAGCTCGCCGAACTGCTGGCCGAGCGCGAGCGCACGGCCGCCTTGCCGGCCCGCCCGAGCCTGCGGGAGGCAGTGGCCCTGTCACGCCACGGCGCGAGCATCGACGAGCTCGTCTCGACCTGCCGCATCGGCCAGAGCGAGGCACGGCTGATCCAGATGCTGTACGGCTCGACCCGTGACGCGACCGAGGTCGCGACGGGCCGCGCCTGAGCGGGAACGTTTCATTCGGCAATTCACCAACAACAGCGCAACTGCCAACACCGGAGCGAGTGCCATGACCGAGATCCCCGACAAGATCGTGCAACGGCTGAAGACCTGCACCAGTTTCCCGACGCCGCCCGCCGTCGCCATGCAGGTCATCGCACTCGCCCAGGACCCGGATATCGACCTTGCGCGCGTCGCGGAGACCGTGAGCGCCGATCCGGCCATTGCCACCAAGGTCATGCGCATCGCCAACTCCGCCATGTACGCGCGCCGGCGCCAGAGCACCAACCTGCGCCAGGCGCTGATCGTGCTCGGCCTCAACGCGACCCTGACGCTCGCGCTGTCGTTCACGCTGGTCAGCACGCTGCGCCGCGACCCGGCCAAGGGCTTCGATTTCGACGCGTACTGGAAGCGGGCCATCATGGCGGCCACCTGGGGCAAGCTGCTCGCCAGCGAGTTCGGCCGGCGCGACGCCGAGGAAGTGTTCCTCGCTGCCCTGCTGCAGGACATCGGCATGCTGGCAATCGACAAGATCGCACCCGACGTCTACTCGGGCATTTCCCCGTTCCAGCTCGAGCACGCGCGCGTGTGCCAGCATGAGCAAAGCTGCATCGGCACCGATCACCGCTCGGTGGGAAGCTGGCTGCTGCAGAGCTGGAACATGCCGCCGGGACTCACGCGCGGCGTGCAGCACAGCCATGACCCAGGGGCGGGCGGCGTGGAAGCCGACCACCGCGAGTTCGTGCGCTGCGTGGCACTCTCGGGCGAACTGGCGGACGTCTGGCTCACGGACCAGAGTCAGGACGGCATGCAGCGTGCCGGCTTCCAGACGCGGCGTCACCTCGGCATCCTGCCCAATCGGCTGCACGAGATGTTCGAGATGATTCGCGAGCAGGTCCCGGTCGCCGAAGGCCTGTTCGACGTGCAGATGTTCACGGCGGAGCACCTCCAGGAGATCATGGAGACCGCGCGTGAAGCGCTCGTGGTTCGCAACCTGGTCGAGATCGACAAGAACAAGGTTCTCGAGAGTCAGAGCTCGCAGCTCAAGGAGGAGAACTCCGTGCTGCGCGTGGACAGCGAACGCGACGGCCTCACCGGCGTGTTCAACCGCCGCGCTTTCGAGAAGTCCATCGAGCGCGAGTTCGCCGCAGCGACCAGGAACGGCTGGCCGCTCTCGATCGTGTTCGTCGATCTCGACAAGTTCAAGGACATCAACGACACGCACGGTCACCAGGGCGGCGATGCCATGCTCAAGGAGGTCGCGACGCTGCTCGGCGAGACGCTGCGCGAAAGCGACGTGGTCGCGCGCTACGGCGGCGACGAGTTCGTGCTGCTCCTGCCAGGGGTCGACACGGGTCAGGTCAATGCGATCGCCCGGCGCCTGGTCCAGGTGGCACGTGATCGCAAAGTCACTGGCGGCAATGGCCAGTCGTTCTCGATCACCCTGTCCCTCGGCATCGCCACCCACGATGCGAAGCATGCCTTCGCGACGTCGCAGGAACTGCTCGCAGCGGCCGACGCGGCGCTCTACCATTCCAAGCGCAATGGCCGCAACCGGGCCACGAACTACGACGAGATCAAGGCCGCGTAACGGCAAACCGGCCGCAGGGCATTTCCGGGGCTCCGGAGGGATCGGTAACGTTCCAGACGCCATCGCGGTTGACGACGACTGGCCGGAGCGCATCTAATCGCGTCGATGCACCGACCACGCGTTGGCCGCCGATGAAGAACATCGTCCGACGCACGACGCTGATCGTGCGCGATGTTCAGCGCTCCGCGCACTGGTATGAGCACGTCGTCGGCATGACGCGCTTCTACGAGGGTGAGGTCGTGCTGTCCGGCAACGGCATGGCAGCCGGCAGAAAGGGCGATCGCACGCATCTCGTCATCATGCGGTGCGAGCACCCCGAGATCGGCATGATCGGACTCCTGCAGTGGGTCGATCCGCCGCTGCCGGCGCCGCAGGTGATTCCCACCAGCGTCACCTACGGCAACCCGACCTTCGTGGTCGCCTCGGACGATTGTCGCGAGGCACTGCGACGGGCGCGGGAACTCGGCTCGCACGTGCATTCGCTGCCCCACGAGTGGTCCGTAATGGGCGCCGACGGCCGGATGAAACGCTTCGTCAGCGTGTCGGTGTTCGACCCGGACGGCTACTTCTACGAGTTCAACCAGGCGCTCGACTGAACCGGACACGCGCCGCGGCACCGAAGACGCCATTGTTCTCTACACAGGCGCCGTCAGCGGGTTGTACGCGTACAACCCCAGCGACTCGGCGGTCCTGTGCGACGAACTGCCGTAGTTGTCCGGATCGCGTGAATACATCCGCCGCGCATTCACGTGTGACTCGCGCATGACGAAAGTGCCTCGCTCACGTCGCGCCGCCTCGTAACGCGCCAGCCCCTCCTGCCACCCGGACGCGGCCTGCATTGCCCGTGCGAGCACCATTCCATCCTCGATGGCCATGACCGCGCCCTGCGCGAGAAACGGCGTCATCGGGTGCGCCGCGTCGCCGAGCAGCGTCGAGCGACCACGCGTCCACTGCGGCAGCGGCTCACGGTCGAACAGCCCCCACTTGAAGCAGCGTTGCGGCGGCGTGGCGGCAATGATGGCCTGAACCTCCGGGGCAAAATCGCTGAACTCGCGCTGCAACTCCGCGATCCCGGAGTGCACCGACCAGCTCTCCTCGGCCCACTCGTCGCGCTTCGAGAACGCCGCGAAGTTGACCAGCGTGCCATTCCTGACCTTGTAGCGCGCGAACGTCCGGGCAGGTCCCGCAAAGGAGGCGGAATCGGGCACGACGACGGCTGGATCGAGTCGCGCCATCGGCACCAGGCCGCGCCAGGCGATGTAGCCCGTGAACACCACCTGCTCTTCGCCCCACAACGCCCGGCGCACCGCCGAACGGATGCCGTCGCAACCCACGAGCACGTCGGCAGTTTCGCTGCGGCCGTCGCCGAAGGTCGCGGTCACGCTCCCGGCGGTCTCTGCCAGTGCCACGAATCCGCAGCCGGTGTGCAGGCAATCCGGGTCCATGGCGCGCACCGCATCGGCCAGCGCCCCGTGCAGGTCCGCACGGTGTGCCTGGCAGTACGCGGCACCGTAGCGTTCGCGCATGCGGTCGCCGCGATTGGTCTCGACGAGGATCGCGCCGGTGCGATAGTGCTTGATGGCGCCCGCGGCGGGCGTACGCGCAACGCGCCGCATCACATCCTCGCCGAGCAGGTGATTGAGCGCATGAGCGCCATTCGGGGTGATGGTTACGCCCGCACCGGCCTCGCCGAGTTCGGCCGCCTGCTCGAACACAGATACGCGGAATCCGGCCCGCTGCAGGGCGAGCGTCGCCGTGAGACCGCCGAGACCGGCGCCGACGACGATGACGTGAAGTTCCTTTACCATGATCCGAAACCGGAGCACCCGCGATGCGTCATGCGCCAGCGACCGCAGCCAGTCCCGCTACCACCCAGTTTCTCGGGCGCCGCCACCGCCTGTTCATCGGCGGCGAGTGGGTCGATGCGCGCAGCGGCGAAACCATCGAGGTGGTCAACCCGGCGACGGGCGCGCCGATCGCGCAGGTCGCCGCCGCCGGCCGCGAGGACATCGACCGCGCCGTCGCTGCCGCGCGTGAAGCGTTCACGCGCGGGCCCTGGCCCACGCTGACGCCTGCCGGGCGGAGCGAAATCCTGAATCACCTGGCGGACCTGCTCAGCGCAAACGCCACGATCCTGACCGAACTCGAGATCCTCGACAACGGCATGCCCCTCAACCCCGCCGGCGCGCTCGCCGTGCCGACCGCGGTGAAAATGCTGCGCTACTACGCCGGCTGGCCATCCCGGATCACGGGTCACACGCTGCCCGCCGACCGCCGCCCGGGCGCGACGTTGCCGCCGCTCACCTTCACACGACGCGAGCCGGTCGGGGTGGTCGGCCAGATCATACCGTGGAACTATCCGCTGGCGATGGCGGCGATGAAGCTCGGCCCTGCGCTGGCGACCGGCTGCACGGTGGTGCTGAAGCCGGACGAGAAAACGCCGTTGAGCGCCCTGTTTCTCGCGGGCCTGTTGCACGAGGCCGGCGTCCCGGCAGGCGTCGTGAACATCGTGCCGGGTTTCGGCGAAACGGCAGGTGCCACGCTCGCCGCCCATCCCGACGTGGACAAGATCGCATTCACCGGCTCGACCGAGGTCGGGCGCAAGATCCTCCATGCGGCTGCCGGCAACCTCAAACGGGTGTCGCTCGAGCTCGGCGGCAAGTCGCCGTTCATCGTGTTTCCCGATGCCGACCTCGGTGCCGTGGTCGAGGCCGCGGCACGCTATGCCTTTTTCCTGCAGGGGCAGAACTGCCAGTGCGCCTCGCGCCTGTTCATCCACGAGGACGTGCTCGAGCCTGTCGTCGCCGGCATCGCCGCGGCGGCGCGTGCCATGCCGATCGGGCCCGGCTGGGATCCGGCGACGCGCATCGGGCCGCTGATCTCGGCCGAGCAGCTCGACCG
This sequence comes from Nevskiales bacterium, assembly GCA_011526045.1. Taxonomy (GTDB): domain Bacteria; phylum Pseudomonadota; class Gammaproteobacteria; order Steroidobacterales; genus QUBU01. The sequence continues at coordinate 157,738 of WYBE01000002.1, forward strand.
GGTCCAGGGTTTCGTCGTCGCCGGCCAGCAGGAGGGTGCCGAACTGGTCGCCGGCGGCGCGCGACTCGCCGGGCCGGGTTACTTCATGCAACCCGCGGTGTTCGCCCGCACCCATCGCGACATGCGCATCGTGCGCGAGGAAATCTTCGGGCCAGTCACCTGCGTGCAGGGCTTCGCCGATGCCGATCTCGAAGCCATCGCGCGCCAGGCCAACGACACGATCTACGGTCTCGTGGCGAGCGTCTGGACCCGCGATCTGCGCATCGCTCACCGCCTCGCCGAACTGATCCGCGCGGGTGTCGTCGGCATCAATCACCACGGCAGCGGCGACATCTACGCGCCATTCGGCGGCTACCGGCAGTCCGGCTGGGGCCGGGAGTTCGGTGCGGAAAGCCTTGATCTCTACCTGGAAACCAAGACCGTCGTCGTGCGCTACGACTGACCCCCGGCCGGTGCTGCCTGTGCGGCACCCGCCATCGGGGAAACTGTGAACGCCGTCGCATCAAGCGCAGGCACGGTCTGCCGATACCGGAAGCGGGTCTCTCAGTAATCGGATCGGCGCGTGAAACTTTCCGGCGAAATCATCGGCATATTGCTCGCAGCGCTCGCCTTTTCGCTCGTGAAATTGATCAACTGGGTTCCCGTGTACCGTGCACGTCAGGCCCAACTGACCAGCGACATCGAGCGTGAGAAGGCCCTGCAACGCGAGGAAACCAACCGCCAGCTTGTCGCCGAGCGCAACGCCCACTACGGCAAGTTCTGGAACGAGGCCCATGCCCTGATGGACGAAATGGCGACGGGCGCATTCAGGATGCCGAACCTGCACGTGGTTCGCGGTCGCTACGGCATACTGCTCCAGACCGCGCCGGGCCCGGTGGTGCAGAGGCTGCAGGCGATCACCAGGGTATTCGAGGAAGTCATCAAGGATGGCATCACCGAGGAGCGCTATGCCCGCTTCAATCGGGAAATGCACGAACTGCGCGACGCCTGCCGCGTGGACACGGGCCTCGACCCGCTGCGCAAGCCCCTGCAGGCCGACGCGGCCGCTCCCGCCGAAACCAGCCCGCAATCAGCCGCGGAAAGCCGCCGCTACTTCTCGCCCGCGGACCACGGCTGAGAACACTCTGGCACTACACCCGCGCTGACGCCTTTACGTGCCGTCAGCCATGGGCAGCGTCCTGGTCGGCGCTGATGCCATAGCGCTTCATCTTCTCGGCGAGCGTCGTGCGGCGGATCTGCAGGCGCTGGGCCGCGTGCGCCACCACACCCTCGGTCTCAGCGAGCGCGCGACGGATGAGCGCGATCTCGATGTTCTCGATGTAGGTCTTCAGCGGCACGCCCTCGATCGGCAGGTCGAAATCCTGCGGCTGCGGGCCGACCGCTACGCGCTTGGCGACGATCTCGCGGTCGGCCTCGCGCAGCGGCGCGTTCACCGTGTAGCGGCTCGGCAGGTTGGGGATATCCACTTCCTGGCCCGGATAGAGCACGCAGAGCCGCTCCATCAGGTTGGCGAGCTCGCGGATGTTGCCCGGCCACTCGTAGCAACGCAGGATGCGCAGCGCCCCGCCGGAGAGCTGCACCGGGTCTTGCCCGAGGCGCCGACAGCGATCAAGGATGTTCGTGGCCAGTTCGGCCAGGTCTTCCTTGCGCTCACGCAGGGGTGGCAGCTCGATCGGGAACACGTTGAGGCGATAGAACAGATCCTCGCGGAACTTCCCTTCGCGAATTGCCTCCTCGAGGTTGCGGTGGGTGGCGGCGATGATGCGCACGTCACAGCTGCGGCTCCGGTTGCTGCCGACCCGCTCGTAGACCCGCTCTTGCAGCACGCGCAGCAACTTCACCTGCATCGGCAGACTCATGTCGCCAATCTCGTCGAGGAACAGGGTGCCGCCTTCCGCGGCCTCGAAGCGGCCGACGCGCGTGGCAATCGCGCCCGTGAAGGCGCCTTTCTCGTGGCCGAACAGTTCGCTCTCGAGCAGATCGGCGGGAATCGCTCCGCAGTTCACCGGCACGAACGCCTTGTTGTTGCGCGGCGACAGCGCGTGGATGTAGCGCGCCACCCACTCCTTGCCGGTGCCGGATTCGCCGGTGATCAGCACGTTGGTATTGAAGGGCGCCACCTGCTCGATCAGCCGGCGCACGCCTGCCATGCGCGAACTGTGGCCCGTCGGGAAGTACAGCGCACGCGCCTTGGCGAGCCGGGTTTCTTCGCGCCCGCCGTCGCTGCCGCTGATATTGGTCTCGATGAGCTGCTGCAGGGGCTCTTCGACGCCGTAGTCGGGGGAACTGCTCGCCTCGGTCATGGACACCTGCCGCATGCAGCACGACCCGTGCCGCGGCCGGGCGGCGGGGTGGTTACTGCCCGTTGAAACAGCGCACGGGAAATCAAAAGCGACCGCTATGATCCGCGAGCTGACCTGAAGTGTCAAACCGTTGACGCTGCAGACGGTCGGCGGCGAACCGCTGCCGCACCGCCGGAGTCCGGCCCGGCTGGCAGTCAGCCGGCAGGTCGTGCCGCCGGATCAGCGCAGGCCGGCGAGCAGCAGGCCGAGTGCGCCGAACCCGCCCAGGATGAACAGGCTGGCATAGAGATAACGCAGCAGGACCGCGCGCGATGGCTCCTGCGCAACAGTGACAGCCTTCCCCGGTTTCATGGCGACATCCCTCGAAGCGAAGCGCGCCTTTCTACTCATTGCCCTCCGGCGCCGCAATAGGTGGGAGTACCTACAGCGGGGCTGACCGCAAACGCCCCCGCCCCGCTCTACAGCAGACCGCCTTCCCAGTCAGCTGTCCGGTGCTGGTGACGATACGCTGGTGCGGACCCCCAGTCGGGACGCTCACTGCAGCCATCCCTGGCTTTCGTTCGCTCGGGTTTCGCTGCGCTTCGCATCCTGCTTCGCTTGCTTCACACGCCCACCAGGGGGTCCGCATCAGCGTCATTCGGTAGTCGTTCGATGTTCGATCGCAAGACCACACGGCCACCGCGTCTCCTGCGTCGGTTGCCTGTCCGCTGCGAGCGCGTGTGTAGCCGGCTGCCAGGAGGGCAGCAGCCGGCGCAACCCGCAGCGAGCCGGCCATGGACGGCCGGCGAGCGGCGCGCAGCGGGCAGGCAACCGGAGCACTCACGGAACAGCGTCAAGGTCGGTCCCAATGCCAGCCCCGCCGTTGGACAAAAAGACCGCGGGCCACCGCTCCGCTACAATCACCAATCCATGCGCCGCATGCTCGTTTTCCAGCACGTCGCCCACGAGATCCTCGGCACGCTCGACCCGCTGCTGCGCGACGCGGGCTTCCGGATCCGTTACCTGAATTTCGGCCGCCGGGGCGACGCCCAGCCGCAGGTCGATCGCTACCACGGACTCATCGTGCTTGGCGGGCCCATGAACTGCGACCAGGTCGACCGCTATCCGCACCTCGCGGTGGAAACCGACGCGATTCGCCAGGCGATCGAGCGTGGCATTCCCGTGCTCGGCATCTGCCTCGGGGCGCAGCTGATCGCCCGCGCTCTCGGGGCGAGGGTCGAAAGGAACCACACCCGCGAAATCGGCTGGTACGACGTCGCCCCCACCGCCGACGGAGCCGCCGACCCGCTGTTTGGCGAATTTGCGGGCACCGAAAAGATTTTCCAGTGGCATGGCGATACCTTCGACATACCCGCAGGGGCGGTGCATCTCGCGCACTCCCCAACCTGCGCCAACCAGGCGTTTCGCTACGGTGAGAACACCTATGCGTTGCAGTTCCACCTCGAAGTCGACCAGCCGCTGATCGCGCGCTGGCTGCACACGCCGGTAATGGCCCGCGAGGTCGAATGCCTCGGTTCGGGCTACGACCCGCAACGCATCATGGCCGATACGCAGCAGCACATTTCCCGCTCGCTGGCACTCGGCAGCCGGTTCTTTGCACGCTACATCAGCGCCTTTCACACGCGGCGACGGCGAGTGCCGCTGTCCTCGCGTCACCCCACCCTGCCGGGGCACGACTGACTGCGGCGGCGGCCTTCATCCAACGCACCCATCGCAGCGTCCCCGCAGAGTGGCCATACCCTTGATTCCGGGCCAAACGCCCCCATCTGACGGCAATTGGTTTCGTTTCCAAACCATTGCCCGGCTGCGGTGACCGCAGCTACCATTCCCTTCCTGACCATTGGCAGGGCCGTTCCATGAACGCCACCACCGCTGAACTGATCCGTGACAACTTGCCGCAGTCCCGCGTGGGACTGGCCGTCGAAGGCATGACCTGCGGTGCCTGCGCGACGCGGCTCGAAGGCGCCCTCGCGCAGGCCCCCGGCGTCGTGCGCGCCTCCGTCAATTTCGCCCTCGAGCGCGCCGACGTCGAGTTCGACCCCGGCAAGACCAGCGCTGCGGGCGTCGCCGAAGCCGTGGTCCACGCGGGCTTCCGGGTGCCCATGCAGAGCTTTTCGTTTCCGATCGTCGGCATGACCTGCAGTGCCTGCTCGACACGTGTGGAGAAGGCTTTGCGGGCCGTGCCGGGCGTCGAGGAGGCCAACGTCAACCTCGCCATCGAGCGCGCCGATGTGCGCGCCCTCGCCGGCATCGTCTCCGTTGGAGATCTCGCCGAAGCGGTCGCCCGCGCCGGATACGAGGCGCGCGTCCGTTCCAACGCCGAGGAGCGGGCGCAGGCGGACGAGCAGCACCAGCGCGAGGAACAGGCGGCGCTGCGCCTCGAGATGCTCATGCTCTTCGGCGCCATCGCACTCACGACGCCGCTGGTCGCGCAGATGGTCGCGATGACCTTCGGCCTGCATTTCCATCTCACACCCATGACCGAGTTGCTGCTCGCGACACCGGTGCAGTTCATCTGCGGCGCGCGCTTCTATCGCGGCGCCTGGAAGGCACTGCGCGCGGGCTCGGGCAACATGGACGTGCTGGTCGCGCTCGGCACCAGCGCCGCCTACCTCTACAGCCTCTACCTGATGCTCACGCGCGGCCAGGATGCCATGGGCCAGTTGTACTTCGAGGCATCCACGGTGGTGATCACGCTGGTCATGCTCGGCAAGCTCCTCGAGGCTCGCGCCAAGCGCGGGACCACGGCGGCGATCCGCCAGCTCATGGACCTGCGACCACAGACTGCGCGCGTACGCCGCAACGACGGCACCGAGAGCGAAATCGCGGTGAGCGAGGTGGTCCGGGGCGATCTCGTGATCGTGCGGCCCGGCGAGCGCATCCCCGTCGACGGCAAAGTGGTCGGCGGCCAGAGCGAGATCGACGAGGCGCTGATCACCGGCGAGAGCCTGCCGGTAGCCAAGGGTCCGGGAGCCACGGTCACCGGCGGCGCGATCAACGGCACCGGATTGCTGGAGGTGCAGGCAACCGCCGTCGGCGAGGACTCCACCCTCTCCAAGATCATCCGCATGGTGGAGAACGCCCAGGCCGGCAAGGCGCCGGTACAGCGACTGGTGGACCGCATCAGCGCCGTGTTCGTGCCGATCGTCATCGTGATCGCGCTCGTCACTTTCGGCGGCTGGATGGCGTACGACGCCAATTTCGAGCATGCGCTGATCGCCGCCGTATCGGTGCTGGTCATCGCCTGCCCCTGCGCGCTCGGTCTCGCCACCCCGACCGCCATCATGGCCGGCACCGGCGCCGCCGCCCGCTCCGGCATCCTCATCAAGGATGTCGCCTCACTGGAACGTGCACATCGCGTCGACACGGTTATCTTCGACAAGACCGGCACGCTGACGGCCGGGCGTCCGACCATCGTCGCCCTGCACACACTGCGTGGCAGCGAGCAGGAGCTGCTCCGCGTGGCGGCGTCCGTGCAGCAGGCGAGCGAGCACCCTCTCGCACGCGCAATCCTCGAGCGCGCCGACGCCCAGACCCTGCGCCGTGACCCGGTCACGGATTTCCGCAGCGTCACCGGCTACGGCGTGGTCGGCCGCGTGGGCGGGCGCGAGATCGTCATCGGCAATGCACGGTTCCTGGAGAAGCGCGGGATCGACACCGCCGGCGAAGCGGAGCGGTCGCGGCAATGGCAGGAAGAAGCCCGCACGGTCGTGTGGGTCGCCGACCCTGACGGCGTGCTCGGCATCATGGCCATCGCCGATCCGCTGCGCGACGACGCAATCGAGGCCGTCAGTACCCTGCAGCACATGGGCATACGCAGCCTGCTGGTATCCGGCGACATGCCCCGGGTCGCCGAAGTGATCGGCCGGCAGGTCGGAGTCGACGAGGCCCGCGGCGCCGTCAAGCCCGACGGCAAAGCCGCTGTCGTCGAACAACTCGCGAGCGCCGGCCGGGTCGTCGGCATGGTGGGCGACGGCATCAATGACGCACCGGCGCTGGCGGCAGCCGATGTGGGCATCGCCATGGGCACCGGCACAGACATCGCGATGGAAACGGCCGGGATCACGCTGATGCGCCCCGACCCGCGCCTGGTCGGCTCGGCAATTGCAGCGAGCCGGGCTACATTCCGGAAAATCCGCCAGAACCTGTTCTGGGCCTTCATTTACAATGTCATCGGCATCCCGCTCGCCGCACTCGGGATGCTGAGTCCGGCGCTGGCCGGGGCCGCCATGGCAATGAGCAGCGTCAGCGTCGTCAGCAATTCGCTGTTGCTGCGCCGCTGGAAGCCGACTTTTGCATCCCGCGGCGCGCGCAGGCCCTGAGGCACTGCGCAATGAACCTGCGGTAATCGAACTCTGCATCTCGCATCAGGAGCATACGAACATGGAGAAGATCGACATCAAAGTCTCGGGGTTGACCTGCGGTGGCTGCGAACGCAGCGTGCAGAACGCGCTGACCAGCCGCAAGGGCGTCAGCGCCGCCAAGGCCGACCGCAACGCGGGCATCGTCTCGGTGGAATTCGACCCGGCCGTGATCCAGCGCCCCGCGCTCGAAAAGGCGATCGCCGAGGCGGGCTTCAAGGTCGCCGCCTGACCCCGCAGGCGGCCAGCCGGCCGCCTCAGTGAATGGCTGCCACAGCCGGGGCGCGGCGGTCCACCGCCGGCCCCGGCGCCTTGATCCGGCACCACACCGCCAGCATCACGAGCACGAGCGTCAGCACGCCAACCAGCTGGAAAGGCGCTGCCGGCCCGAGCGCATCGAAGACCCGACCACCGACGCCGGTCGAAAACAGGATGCCGACGGCGCCGAACATGTTGAACATGCCGATGACCGAGCCGCGCGAGGCCTGCGGCGCCTCGCGGGCAATCAGCGTCTGGGCGCCCGCGAAGGCGCTGATCTGGCCGATCCCGAGCAACACGAGGAACGGAATGGCCGAGTTCGCCAGGATATCGTCCACCAGGGTGGTGGCGAGGTAACCGGCCGCCGCGATCGTCATGCAGAGGATGATGCCCGTGACCCGGTTGATGCGGTCGAGCACGAAACCAATGACCGGCAGCCAGAACAACGCCGCCGTGCTCACGATCGCGAATACGCGCCGACCCGCCGACATCGCCTCGGCCGGCTCCATGCCCTGCGCGATCGCCGCCGTGGTACCCCACAGCACACTGTAGGTGCCGACGAGCACCAGGTCGCTGCGCGCGATGAATCCGCAGGCGTAAGCGAGCGCGATACGCGGATTGCGCGCCTCGCGGATACCGCTCGCCACCAGTTCCTTCACCGGCGGCCGCTCGGTGTGCTTCACCGGCGTGCCCTTCTTCAGCATGAGGTAGAGGAGCAGCGCTGCGACGGCGCAGATCGCCGCAACGACGAAATGCGCGTCGTGCCCGGCTGCTTCCTGGCTGGCGCCCCGCTCGGTGAAGAACTGCGGCAGTCTCGCGAGCCCGACCGCTACCGTGATGACGCCGAGCGCATTGAGCACGCCCACGCTCGCCACGGTCATGCCGCGCGACCGGTCCTCGCTGTAGTCGGCGAGGATCGTGCCCATCATGCCGGTGGCAGCGACGATGCCGATGGTGTAGAGGAACCGGTAGAAGAACAACTCAGGCAGCGAGCTGGAAAAACTGTAGAGACTGTAGCCGAGCGACATCATCAACATGCCGCCCACGAAGACTTCGCGGCGACCGATCCGGTCCGCCAGCACCCCGACCGGCGCGAACAGCAGCAATGCCACGATTTCCTGGAAGAAATGCAGATCCCCGCTCAGGGTGCCCTGCTCGCTCTGCGGAACCTGCAGGTAAACGGTGAGCACGAACGGCGTGCTCATCGCGATGAAGGTCAGGAGGCCGATCGAGGTGTAGGCGCTGAGAAACAGCCCCGCCATGTTGATGCGCGTGACCCCCGGCTGCAGCCAGTACGGTCCTAAACGGTTTGGCTTGTCTGACACGTGGCAATCTTCCTCGTGGCTGGCGTCAGGCGAATACGTGGATCGCCTTGTTGCGGGTGTAGCTCAGCAGTTCGGCGAGGCATTCCTCCTGCCCGAGGCCGCTGTTCTTCCAGCCGCCGAAGGGCGTGCCCACGAAATGCCGCGCCGTGGTATTGATCCAGACGAATCCTGACTGGAGCTGGCGGGCCATGTCCATCGCTGTCTTCAGGTCCTGCGTCCAGACACCGGCGGCCAGGCCGTACTCGCTCGAGTTGGCGATCTCGAGCGCCTCCCCTGGAGTACGCCACCGCATGATCGACAGCACCGGGCCGAACACCTCTTCGCGCGCGATGCGCATGGCGGGCGTGACATTCGCATACACGGTGGGCCTGATCCAGTAGCCGCGGCGAAATGCCTCACCTTGCGGACGCACGCCACCCGTCAGCAGCTTCGCACCTTCGGTTTTTGCGGATTCAATGTAGGCGAGCACTCGCCTGTAATGGCCGGCCGAGTTCACCGGGCCCATCTGTGCCGCCGGATCGAGCGGGTCGCCAACGCGGATCGCCGCCACTGCTGCGACGATGCGATCGACCACCTCGTCGTACAGGGACTCATGCAGCAGCAGGCGGCTGTTGGACCCGCATGACTGCCCGGCCCACGCGAAATTCATGCCGCGCACCGCAGCCTGCGCCACCTGCGCGGGGTCGGCGTCGGGACACACGATCATGGGATTCTTGCCGCCCAGTTCGAGCGACAGGTGCTTGACCGCAACTTCGGCGGCCGCGCGCTGGATCGCCAGGCCTGTCTGCACCGACCCGGTGAAGCCGATGCGCCACACGCGCGGATGCCGCACCAGCGCATCCCCGCTCGGCAGTCCGGGCCCGTGCAGGATGTTCACCAGCCCCGGTGGCAGCACCTCGCGGCAGACCTCCGCGAGGATGCCCGCCGATAACGGGCTGGTCTCCGGCGTCTTGACGATGACCGCGTTGCCCGCCATCAGCGGCGCGGCCAGGTGGGCAGCCGCGAACAGGAAGGGATGGTTGAAGGGCACGATGCGGGCCACTACGCCGTAGGGCTGGCGCAGGGAGAAGTGAATGCCGTCGGGCGTGGCCGGCACGCTGTCGCCCTTCATCTCCATGCCCAGGCCGGAGAAAAAATCGATGTAGTTGCCGGCCACCGCGACATCGCGCCCGAGGCTGCTGATGGTGTTGCCGGTATCGGCCGCTTCCAGCGGCACGATGTCGGCGGAGCGCGCGCGAATGGCCTCCGCAAGCCGGCGCAGGCTGTCCCGGCGCTCCCACACCGAGCGCGCCGCCCAGTCGGCCTGCGCTGTCTCGGCGGCGCCTACCGCGCGATCCACGTCCACGGCCGAGGCGACCGGCACGCGGCCGTGCACGTCCTCCGTCGCCGGATTGACCGATTCGAGCCACTGTCCATCGCTGGCGGGGACGAACTCCCCCCCGATGAACAGCAGCCGGTCACCGAACCTGAGACCCACCGTCCTCCCCCCGTCCCTGCCAGTCAGCCAAGCGGTCATTGTGGCCCAGCCGCCATGCCATCGCGCGGGCCGCGCGAGCGGCATCCGCAGGTCGGAAGCCGCCCCGCCGGCCCATTCCTGCCACACCCGGGCCCGGCTCCCGCGGGATCACGGCCGCCCCTGCCCTCCAGGCTGCGGCAGACGCGCGCCGAAACATCGCAGCCGGTAACGGCAGACGCCACCGGCGTGGTTGCTTCACCGCTTCTCGCGTCGGTAGGACTCATGCAGCGTCACCGGCGACGCACGCCGCCGCCGCATGCGGAGATTCAGTGCCTCCACGCCCACCGAGAATGCCATCGCGAAATAGACGTAGCCCTTGGGCACATGATGCTCGAACCCGTCGGCGATCAGGACCACACCGATCACCACCAGGAAGGACAGCGCGAGCATCTTGACCGTCGGGTGCGCAGAAACGAACTCGCCGATCGGCCCGGCAAACAACATCATCAGCGCCACCGAGGTCACGACGGCAGCCACCATCACCGCCAGTTCATCCACCATGCCGACCGCGGTAATGATCGAGTCGAGCGAAAACACCATGTCCACGACCATGATCTGCAGGATGACTGCGGAGAAGGTGGCGTGAACCCGCGCCGACGTGCCGCCCTCCTCGCCTTCGAGCAACTGGTGGATCTCCATGGTGCTCTTCCACAGGAGAAACAGCCCACCGCCGACCAGGATCAGGTCGCGGCCGGATATCTCCTGCCCGATCACGGAGAACAGCGGCGTCGTGAGACCGATGATCCAGGACAGCAGGAACAACAGGCCGATGCGCATGAACATGGCCATGAACAGCCCCAGTCGTCGCGCAAGACCGCGCTGGCCGGCCGGCAGCTTGTCCACCAGGATCGAGATGAAGACGATGTTGTCGATGCCGAGGACCAGTTCCAGCGCAGTCAGCGTCAGGAACGCCATCCACGCCTCGGGGCTGGCGAGCAATTCGAGCATGGACATCCCCTGGCCGCGGAAATCCGGCCCGCGTTGCTACTGTTTCGCAGGCGCCGGCTGCTGCGTACGCGCGTAGTGCTCCAGGCTCGAGAGGCTCGGCTCGTCGCTCCACTTCTCGGGCGCGTTGAAATACTTCGCGTAGTTCTTCTCCGCGTAGTCGAGCACGGAACGGCCGAAGATCTCGTCCAGGTTCTGCGTCGTGCCCATGTAACAGTTGTACAGGCAGAAACCGGGTGCCTGTCCCATGAGCATCCACGGCAGCCACGGCGTCACCCGATTCCAGGTGCCGCGATAATCCACGGTGGTCAGTTTCGGATTCTGCATGTCCTCGGCACGCACATGGTGTGCGAAGTACTCAGAAACCTGCGCCGTGGGGCCGGATGACTCCCGCGGCCACTTGTCCGGCTGCAACGCATTCGGATAGGCGAGATGGATGTGGATTTCCATCTCCAGCCAGTCCGCATGCTGATTCCAGCGCAGGATGAACGGCGGACGCTTCGGCGGCGGGCCTTCCCGGTTCAGGCCGCCGAAGGAGGGCGGCAGCGGGAAGTACTCCTCGATCAGGTAGTTGAATGGGTCGTTGTCCACGTGCACCGGCTTCACCATTTCACCGGTGATGGAGTTCTTCCACTCCGTCAGCACCTCGCCGCTGCGCAGGTCCGTGTAGAGGATGATCTCGCGGCACAGTCTCTCGATCGCGCCGTCGGGACGCTGGATGAGCCGGATCGCGCCAAACCCCTGCGAACCGACGAGATCGACTGCCCGCTTGCCCGGCTGCACAGCATTCACATAGCCCTTGAACCAGAAATACTTCTGCTTGCCCCAGTCGGTATCACCCTGGATGCGTGCGTAGGCCATCTGGTTGCCCTTGCCGGTGCGCAGGTCGAGGAATGGCCCCTCGATCGCCGGGCCCTTGCCGGCCACGCTCGCGGCAGCAGCCGATCCCGGCAGCGAACCGAGTGCGAGCGTCATCGCTCCGGCGGCGCCGACGGAAGCGAACGACAGTACATCCCTGCGGGTGGCCTGCATCACGTGATCCCTTTTTTTATCGGTTTGGGTTTGTTGGCCCGGCCCATGGGCCGATCCGGTTGCGCATGATCGCTGTACCGCCGTCGCGAAAGCAACCATCCACGGGGCGATCAGCCGCCACGTGGCGCTGCAGCACCCCGGGCAAAGAACATCAGGAGCAGCGCGAGCACGATCATGACCATGTTCGACGCCGCCATGTACAGGAACGGCCCGACGGGTCGCCAGTGGTCGAACAGCCAACCGCCGACCAGGCCGACCACCATGATGCCGAGCGCACCGAACAGGCTGAACAGCCCGAGCACCGCGCCCCTGCCCCGTTCGGGAGCCTCCTTGCCGATCAGCGACGTCGCCGAGATGTTGGCGGCCATCTCGCCGGCGCCCACGAACGCCGCCGCGATATACATCGGGCCGCCGAGCGGGTTGTCGAGCAGCCCGAGCGAGGCGTAGCCGACGAAGGCCACCGTCATGCCGAGCGCGAGGCCGACGACCCGATCGATGCGGTCGAGCACGATGCCGAAGATCACCGCCCACGGCAGAGCGAACGCCTGAATGACCACGAAGAAGGTCGTCGCCTTGATGGTCGCCTCCGCGGTGGTCATGCCCTGCGCGATTCCCTCGCGCACCAGCCAGAGAGTCAGGAACTGGCTGACGACGGCCAGATCGGCACGCGACACGAACGCGGCCGCATACCCGAGAGCGACCCGCGGCATGCGCCCCGCCGCAAGTCCGATCTTCAGCGTCGCCAGCAGCGGGTCGCGCTGCGAAGCCTGGGATGGCGCACCGGGTTTCAGGCCCAGGAGCAGGACTGCGGCGAGCATGATGCAGCAGGCCGCGAGCGACCAGTAGGTGTAGCGGCCGGCGAGAACAGGATCGAAACCCAGGTCGATGAACCGCTGCGGCAGCGCGCCGATCAGGCGCGGCAACGTCGCAATGCCGACGCCGTTGAAGACGAACACCGTGGCGATCATCCTGGAGCGGGTGGCATCCACCGGATAGTCGTTGGCCACCGAGGCCAGCATCACATTCACGCAGGCCGCGCCACTGGCAATGAACAGCCGGAACAGGACCAGCTCCAGTTTCACCGCATCCGGCTCGCCCGAAGCGAGCGGATACAGGCAGTAACCGATCGCGAGCAACACGAATCCCACGGCGAACACGGGCGGACGCCCGGCGCGGTCGGAGACCGCACCGGCCAGCCCGACCAGCAGCAGCACCACGAGTTCCTGCACCACCAGCAGCGTCCCCGTCAGAGCGCCCTGTTCGTTCGCGGGGATACGCAGCATCTCGTTGAAGAGGTACGCCTGCATGATGCCAACCGAATTCAGCATCGCCATGGCGAAGTACGAGACGAAGAACAGCGTGAGGGCGTGACGGTAGGTAACGCCGGGCTGCAGGCGCAGGGGCCCCAGTTGCAACCCGGCACGCTCGGAGGCTTTGTCGCCGCCTTCCGGGGACGCAGTGACACTCATCGGCAACGACTCGCAGTGCGGCAGCGCACGCCGCATCGTGACGCATGTCCGGCCTCGCTACAAACTCCCGGATGCCCGCTGACCGTTGCGTGAATCCCGCCGATCGTGGACCACCGCCGTTTCTGACATCCGCCGGTGCGGGCGGTATGCTTGCGCGGTCAGGCAACCACCGGAACGGCCCGCATGAAGATCGTCAAGCGCCTGTTGATCACCATCGGCATCCTCGTACTGGTCATAGGCGGAACGACGTTCTGGATGCTCTACCGAAGTGGCGCGTTCCGGGAGATCAAACCGCATTTTGCCGGCCGTTGTGAAGCGCTGCCGTTACCGGGCAGCAGCGAAGACATCCAGGTGGACCGCGAACGCGGCATGGCCTACCTCTCCGTCATCGACCGCAAAAGCATCGTCGAGGGCAAGGATGCGCAGGGCACGGTGATGCGCGTCGACCTCAACACGCGACCCTTCGCGGCCGTCGACGCGCTGCTCAGCCGGCCGTCGAGCCTGCGCCCGCACGGCCTGAGCCTGTATGTGGGCGCGGACGGCGTGCGGCGACTGTTCGTCATCAACCACGGCCGGGATCGTGGCGGCGATTCGGAAGCGGTGGAACTCTTCATCGAAACGGCACCCGGTGAATTCAGCCATGTCGAGACATTCCACGGACGGGCGCTGAACTCCCCGAACGACCTGGTCGCCGTCGGGCCGCGGCAGTTCTACGTCGCCAACGACAAGGCGCTTGGCGGAGCCTTCGCCGGCATCCTGCAAATGGCCGGTATCGGCGCCTCGCCGCTCAGCTACTTCGATGGCGGGCAGGCCCGCGATGTCCTCACGGATATCGCCTCCGGCGGCGGCATCAATGCCGCGCCGGACTATCGCACGCTGTACATCGCCGAGACGACCGGCAAACGGCTGCGCATCGTCGATCGCCGCGAAGACGGCAGCGTCAGCGAGCGCATGCGCGTGGAGCTCGACACCGCACCCGACAACATCGACGTCGCAGCCGACGGCAGCCTGTGGGTGGCCGGGCACGCCAACACGCTCGCGCTCGTGCGTCACTTCATCGGCGGCACGCCGGCACCAAGCCAGGTGTGGCGGGTCGCGCTCGGGCCGGGCGCGGCCGCCAGCGTCGAGGAGCTCTATCTCGACGATGGCAAGCAGATATCGGCCGGCAGCGTCGGCGCCACCTGGGACAAGCTCCTGCTGATCGGCTCCATCACGGAGCGCAAGATCCTGATCTGCGAACGCGCGGGCCCCTGAAGGCACGGCGCGTGGTCCGTCCGACGCCGGACACGTCCCGGCGCGCTCAGTGATCGCCGAGCTGCTGGTGGAGGCGCGGATCGTGGGTGCGGAAGTGCACCGAAAACCACTGCTCGAGGTCGGCGCCGAGGCTTTCGCAGCAGCAGTAGCCCTCGTCTTCGACCGCCTCGTCCATGATGTCGCGCAGGCGGTCGAGCAGCGCCTCGTGGTCCGCCTTGTGAATCGCATACTGGTCGTAGCGCGCTTCACGCATCACCTTTTCCTCGAGCGCGAAGTGTGCGGAGATGCGCGCGTAGATCTCGCCGAGAAACTCGCGTGTAAGGTCCCCGGAGCAGCCGCCTGCCATCCTGCCGAACAGGCTGTTGATGAGTTCGATCAGCTGGCGGTGCTCGTGGTCCACGCCGGGCATGCCGGTGGAGAACTGGTCCTTCCAGACCAGCAGCGAGTGGCCGCCGTCGGTGCGCTCAGTCAAAGATGAACCCTCCTGCCGCCGGCCGGAATCCTATCACCAGATTCTGGCCAGGCTGCAATTCGATCCGGCGTTGCGCCTCGTAATCGAAGCCGCCGTCCTCACGCCGGCTGTCGCGCAGGCGCGCGGTCAGCTCGTGTGAGCCGGCAACCACCGGAAAACGCTTGTAAACATGCGACGGCCCGTCATGCCACAGGCCGGTCGCCGGCTGGACGCCACTGAATACCTGCTGGCCGTCGAGGAAGAGCTCGAGCACGATCGGCATGCGCTCGCGCTTGCAGTCGGCGGGTTTGCGCCGGTTGGTCGGCAGCTTGGCCAGTTCCTCGGGGGGCAACTGCTTGCACTCGTAGCGATGCGCACCGGCGTGGCTGAACGCGAGCTTGATCATCGCCTTGTCGGCGCCGAGATGCTCATAGGCCGGCAGCACGGAAAAATAGGCAATCACGAATATGAACGCGCCGTAGGCGAGGACCTGGGCGATCAGCTTCCCGGCATCAGGCACGGCTGCGCTCCTCGTCCGTGCCGGTCTCGGCGCTGCGAGGCGAACGTGCCGGGCGTGCCGGCAGTGGCCCCAGGGCCGCAACGGCCGCGCGAAATTCCGCCATCTCCTCGCCGCGCCGCGCGGTACTGGCAACGAAGCTCAGGTGAATCCGCTCGCGCGGCACCCGGGCGCGCAGGTACGGATCGCGCTGCCCGGCAACACGCCTGCGCGTCCACTCATCGCCGAGCCGGAAATAACAGGCAGAGGGGCTGCAACCGGCGACGAACACACCCTCGGCGTGCCGGCGCGATATGACGAAGTCGATGAACGCGGGCGGCAGCGCCCCCACGCAGGGCAAGGTGACCACGGCGGCGTTGTCCGTCGCCAGGGCAGAGAGACCCACAGCGTGGTCGCAGCCGTAGACGATGACCCGGCCGTCGCCATCCAGCCTGGCCGCGGCGGCCAGCGTGCGCTCGCGCAGGCCGGCGATGGAGACATCCGGCAACTCGATCCCCGGGATCAGCGCCCCGGCCCGCCGGAACGGCATGGCGGTCGGACAGGCCCCGGCGCAGATGCCGCAACTGACACATTTGTCGGCACTGACCACCGCCTGCAGTTCGTACGGGGCACCGTCGGTACGCGGCGCCATGACGATGGCGGTGTAGGGACAGTCCGCCTCGCAGCGGCTGCAGCCGTTGCAGTTGTCGAGGTGCACCTCGGCGGTGACGAGCCGCTGCGGCGGCACCCAGGGCAGCAACGCGAGCAGCACCGTTGTCCCGACGGCCACGAGCCACATGACGCCACCCGGCACACTGTCGAGCAACGGGTAGCCGGTCAGGTAGAACCAGTCGATTCCCAGCGTCTGCGGAACCGTGGCGAGATTCGCAGGCCCCTGGCTCACGGCCGGGAACACGACGGACAGTACCAGCAGGGCCGCCAGCGTGCCGACAGCGAGCCCTTTCGGCGGGTTGGTCTTGGCGTCAGTGAGGCGCTGAATGTGCACCCACATCAGCATCAGCATGAACAGCGGCACCGCAATGTGGATGTACACCATGAGCGTGAAGAACCGCCCGCTGAGCGCGCTATCGCTCAGGAAGTTCGCCGCGATCGGCTCGCCGAAGAACGGCAGCGTGTCCAGCCATTCCGTCGTCGCGATCGCGACGTACTGGGCAAGCGTGTCCCAGACCATCCAGTAGCCGGTGATTCCACAGATGTAGATGAACCAGAGCAGAGGCACACCGGTGAACCATGAGAACCAGCGCCGGCCACGCAACCGGTCGAGCGAGAACTCCCGTGCCAGGTGCAGAAAGGTCACCACCACCAGCCCGTCGGATGCATAGCGATGGAAGCTGCGCATGACGCTGCCGACCATGAAATGCTCGTGCGTGATCCGCTCCAGCGAGCGGTACGCCTCGGTGATGCCGGTGTCGAAGAAGACGTACAGGTAGATGCCGCTGGCGGCAACGATCCAGTAGAAAAACCAGCCGAGCGTTCCCAGGTTCGAGAACGGGTTCCAGGCCGGGCCAAAGGCGTAATCACCGGCCGCCTCGACGCGGCGAAAGAGCATGCGCAGCAATCGTTTCAGTGTCTGCATGCGCGGGCTCCGGTCTGTTGGTGCGCGCAGGTGTGCATTAGCCAGCCCGCCGCCAGGTGCGTACGATCATCCAGCCGACCAGGGCGAGGCAGGTTACCGCCACGAAGATCTCGACGAACAACGAGTAGTCGAACCGGTAACGGCCCGTGCTCGGATCGAACACCGTGCAATACAGGCGCACGTCGTTCGTCAGGCTCGTCAGCAGCCCGGCATCGGGCGGGGTGCGGAAGACCAGCGCCTTCAGCGGCTCGACCAGCGCCGGTGCCGGAAAGCGGTCGCCATAGACCTGCCGGTAGACCCTGCCCTCGCGATCGAGCACCGTCGCCTGCGTCAGGTGATCGAACCCCTTCGACGATGCCACGAACGAGAAGCCGAGATCGCGGACAAGACCGGCAACCGTCTGCGGATCACCGCTCAGGAACCGCCAGCCGCCGCCATCGTCTATGCCGCGCTCACGAGCAAACTGGCGCATGCGCACCGGGCTGTCATTGGCGGCATCGAAACCGATCGTGAGCACGCGGAAACTGTCCTTGCCGAGCACCTTGCGGGCATCCTGCACCACGCCGGCCAGATACTCGGTGACCATCGGGCAGGTGTGATAGCAACTCGTGTACACGAGGCTCACCACGACTGGCGTGCCACGCAGGCTGCCGAGCGTGACTACCTGGCCGGCGGTGTCGGTGAATCGGTACTCGCCCGAAATCTCGCGACCGACCGCCGCCTCACTGGTGCGCAGCACCTGCTCGCGGTCGAGCGCGGCGGAAGCTGCAGTGAACGGGCCAATGGCCAGGAAGAATGCAGGGCCGGCAAACCGGACCAGGATGCGCCATAACAGCATGGCGCGCCGCGCTAGGCTAAAAGGGCATTGTCGAGAATCGCGGCCGTCAGCAGCACGCCAAGCTGCACGATGGAAGCGGCGAATACGCGCCAGCCCTGCGCCACGGTCGGCGATTTCACCAGGCGCCACGAAGCCTGGGTGAAATACCAGCCACTGCCGGCGGCACCGAGCAGATACAACCAGCCCATGCCGTACAGCACGGGCAACAGGGATAGCAGCACGAGTGCGACCACGTGAGCGAAAATGGTCAGCGTAGTGGTCCGGTCGCTCACGACCGTCGGCAGCATCGGCACGCCGACGCGCAGGTAATCGCGCTTGCACGCAAAGGCCATCGCCCAGAAGTGCGGTGGTGTCCAGAGGAACAGCACGACCGCCAGGATCAGCGGCGCCGGCTCCAGCGCTGCGCCCACGGCTGCCGCGCCGGCCAACACGGCAAAGCTCCCGGCCAATCCGCCGATCACGATGTTGAGCCAGGTGCGCCGCTTCAGCCACACCGTGTACACGACGCCGTAGGTGAACGCACCGAGGAATACGTATGCGGCCGCTGCCAGATTCGCCGCCCAGGCAGTGGCCGCGAGAGACAACACCGTGGCGAGCGCGATACCCGCCAACCAGTACCGCTCATTGCTCGGCAGCCGGCCCGTGACGAACGGCCGCTTCTGCGTGCGCGTCATGACGCGATCGATGTCGCGCTCGTAAAGCTGGTTGAATGCACCGGCGGCGGCGGACGAGAGCAGCACCGCCAGGCCCAGGATGCTGAGCTGCAGCGGCGTCAGCGTATTTTCGGGACTCACCGCGACGCCGGCCACGGCGCAGGCCGCGATCAGGAAGCTCAGCCGCACTTTGGCGGCGTCGTAAACGAGTTTCAGGGTCTCGGTCATTATCAGTTTGTCGTCCGACCGGATCGACCCCAAGCGAACGCCCGGCTGCGGCCCGGTTCTCCGCTACTTCACGCTCAGCTCAGGGGCCAGACCTCGGAGAGGTACTTCCAATTGACGAAATAGTACAGCACGAAGGCAACGAAGAATATGGCCACCAGCACCACGGTGCCCGGAATGGCGTGATGCGTCGAGCTGCCGTAGACCGGCGCGGTTCCCGCGGACACCGCCGGAAAGCCCAGGTGATTCTCGTCTTCCGCAAGCTTGCGGCCGAAAAACACCGAGCCGACGGTGACGATCACGTACATCGCCCCGCCCAACGCCGCCAGAATGGCGGACAAGCCGTTGAGGCCCATCATGAGAAAGGCCGCAGCCGGGTAATCGAACACCATCGGCGCGTCTGCGAAAGTGATGTCCCAGTGGCGCCGTGCTACGCCGAGCGTGCCCGCACCCATCATGAACATGGAGATGCCGGTCGCGCCGACAGCGAACAGCCACGGCTGTACCTGGGCCATTTTCTTGAACATGACTTCGCGGCGGAAAACCAGCGGGATCAGCAGGTAAGTGACCCCCATGAAAGCAAGCGTCGTGCCCGCCACCACCGTGCCGTGGAAATGTCCCGGCACGTAAATGGTGTTGTGCATGATCAGGTTGATCTGCTCGGTGCCGAGCACCACGCCGGAGATGCCGCCGACGAACCCGAACAGCACGAGCGAGAGGAACATGCCGGAGAACGCCGGGTTCGACCACGGCGCCTTGCGCAACCACTCGAAGAGCCCGTTGGTGAATCCGCGTGCGCGCTGCGCTGCCTCAATGGCCCCCGGCACCGTCATGCCGTGGATCATGCTGCCCATGACAGCGAGATACATGGCATAGCTGGTATTGAATATCTTCCACTCGATCGACACGCCCGGCTCGGCCAGCAGGTGGTGCGCGCTCGCCAGCTGCAGGAAGAAGATGTACAGCAGGAATGCGAAACGGCTGATCTTCTCGGACAGCGGCTTGGCGCCGAGCAGGATGGCGGCGGTCAGGTACCAGACCGAGACGTGCGCCGAAACGTTGACCTGCTGCGAGGAGTGGCCGAGGCCCCACCACACCAGCTTGTACATCAGTGTGTCGATCGTGCCGACCAGGCCGAGCGACCACAGGAAAGTCGGAATCAGGATGATGGCGCCGGAGACGATCGTGAACACCGCGATGATGGCGGCCGTCAGGGCACCGAAGGTCACCAGCGGCACCGAGCCCTGGTAGGTCTTCTCCTCCTTCGCGACAACCAGCGTGGCGAAGAACACGCCGCAGCCGATCAGCGCTCCAACCGCGAAGATGATGATGCCGAGGTAGAACATCGGCGATGCCTGCAGCGGCACGTAGGAGGTGAACATCACACTCGAGTCGCCCTGCAGCACGGCCACGTTGGTCAGCAACGCGCCGACCAGCATCATCCAGAACTGCGTCCAGGCGAGCTTGGGCACCGCAAGACGGCTGTTCAGCACGACGGCGGACGCAAAGTACAGCACCGCGATCTCGAAAAAGATGATCCACACCAGCAGTGCGTCGAAGCCGTGGGCCGTGAGTGCGAGGTAGAACCAGTCCGGCGGCAGCAGGTGTACCGCCGGCCAGCGGGTGAGCGCAACCGTGAGCGCGAACGTGCCGCCGATTGCGAGAAACACCACCGCGGCGACCGCATTCCAGCGGATCAGCTTCTCGGCGTCGCGGTTGACCTTCAGCCCCGTGGTCGGACAGGCGCGAAAGATTGCCGTAGCGCTCATGATCCTGCGCCTTCCTGCTCAGTGACGTAGATTTTGCCGATCATCGTGTGATGACCCAGGCCGCAGTACTCGTTGCAGACAATGCCGTGCTCGCCCAGGGTGGTCGGCGTCACCGTGAATACATGGTCGTAGCCGGGGTGGACCGAGATGTTGATGTTGACCGGCTGCAGCGAGAAGCCGTGTTGCACGTCGGCAGAGGACAGGTGCATGCGGTAAGCCTTGCCCTTCTCGAGTTCGAGCAGCGGATAGAACTGGAAGGCGCGCGCCAGGAGATACACGTCGCTGCCCGGCGGTGGCCGGACCACGGGGAAACCTTCCTCCTCGCGGACCGTGTACTGCTCGACCATCGCGTCGACCTTCGCAACGTAGGTCTCCGGATTGATCTTGTATGTCTCGTTGGAGAGGTTCTGCTCCCCAAAGACATGCCAGAAAATCATGGTGAAGAACATGATCACGCCCCAGAGGAACGCGATCACCATCCAGACGAGTTCGGTCCGGGCAATGGGTTCATTCCACCAGACGCGTACACTCGGCGGCGCTACGGCCATGCTCGTGATCCTCAGGTCAGGGAGCGACGGGAATCGAGATGATGTCCATGATTCCCCAGATCAGGTAGAGAATCGCGGGCGAAGCAACCCCGATGAACAACAGCAGGAAGTGGTTGTCCATCAGGCGTTGCATGAAGGGAATCGGCTCGTCGTCGGGTGAGGTCTTTTCTTCGTCAGGCTTGGCCATATCCGCTCCAGTCGCAATCCCCATGCACAGACGCTTCCCGGAAACGGCAGTAACCGGGACCGTTGCCTCCGCGTCTCAATGCCGCCAAGGCTAGTCATCCCCCCCCTGTCGCAGATATCAGAACTAACCCGTATACCGGCGGATCAGGGCAAAGGTCACGGTGGCCATGCCGAACAGCAGTACGAAGAAGATCAGCGAACGGTATTCGAAGCGCCGACCTGCGAGTCGCTCGGCCGCATCCAGCAACCGGTCTGCAACGAGGTACAGGACCGCTGCCGTCAGCGTGAACCACAGAATCTGCATCATTGCGCCGGCGAAGCGTAATGGCTCCGCAGCGCCTGGTCAAACGCGCGCATCTGCGCGACCGTCCCCATGCTCACCCGGCACCAGGTCTGGTACGGAGCGAACGGCCGGCCGAGCGAGAAGCCTCGCTCGCGCATCGCCGCGATGA
The DNA here is from genome assembly GCA_011526045.1 of Nevskiales bacterium. Taxonomy (GTDB): domain Bacteria; phylum Pseudomonadota; class Gammaproteobacteria; order Steroidobacterales; genus QUBU01. The sequence continues at coordinate 179,416 of WYBE01000002.1, forward strand.
ACTCCCCGACCGGCCGTCCCGTGTCGAAGAAGACAAAGTTGACGGCAGTCGGGGCATAGCGAAGCCCGAGATCGTCGAGGGCGGTCAAGGTGATCGCCCGGGCCTCGGCGATGCTTTGCCGGCTCGACGCCTGGAAGGCCGCGTCCGTGTAGCTCGCGGCAGCCGCAGCCAGCCCGAGACTCGAGGGCGCCGTCAGCCTGAGCCTGGCCAGACCCTCGATGATGTCCGGGCGTGCCAGTGCGTAGCCGATGCGCAGCCCCGCCAGACCATGCAGCTTGGAGAAGGTACGCGCGATGATCACGTTGTCGCCTGCATGCACGCGCGCCACCGCAGAGTGCGCCGCCGCGTCCGGCAGAAACTCCAGGTATGCCTCGTCCACCAGGACGGTCGCGCGACCCGCGGTCGTCGCGATGAACTCGTTCAACTCCGTGCCGGTCACCATCGTGCCGGTCGGATTGTTCGGGTTGCATACATATATAAGGCGCGTCTTCGGCGAGACCGCCGCCGCCATGGCCCTGAGATCGTGGCGCAGATCAGCGTCGAGGGGAATCTCGCGAACGCTCGCCCCGACCGCGCGCCCGTGATCGGCCGTCAGCGAGAACGTCGGCGCAGCAGTCACCAACTCGCCTTGCCCGAGTCCGTAGACGATCGCAGCGAGATGCAGGATCTCGGACGAACCGGCGCCGATCAGCACATGGCGCGGGGTAAGCCCCTCCCGCTCGGCGATCTGTGCCTTGAAGGCCATCTCCTCCGCAATCGGGTACATCCAGCTGTCACCGGTCGCTGCGGCGATCGCCGCACGCGCCGCCGGCCCCGGACCATGCGGATTCTCGTTGCCGGCGAGGCGGATCCGGCCTGATGCAGAGCGCACCGCGGCAGGTGCCTGTGCGGATGCCGGCAACACGGATGCGCAGGCGGCAGCGACGACGGCGCGGGAAGCCGCGAGCAAGGCCCGGCGTGACCACATGGCATTCACGATCTCTACCCCCCACACATTTTTTTTTCGCTCGGACCGACACCCAGTGCGCCGCGTAGCGCCTGGATTTATTCGGCCGGGTTATGGCGGGATAACAACAACGCCGTTCACCGTAACCCGACGTCTTTGTACCTTACCAGCCGGGCTTCCATAAGGCGACGGCGACAGGACTCCCATACCGGGGCCGGCGGCCGCGACGACCGTAGCGTGACAGGCCGCATGACACACCCCGCCGCACCACTGCAACGGACCGACGCGACCGCGATGCCAACGCTGGCCGACGCATTGCGACCGTTCGCGTCCGGTGATGAAGACTCCCGCCACCATGCAGTCCGGCACTGCAACCTGCTGCTGGCGCAACGCCCGGCCGCCGAGCGCGTGGAGTGGGCACTGGCGAACCTGCCCGGGCAACACATCCTGACTTCCAGCTTCGGCGTGCAGGCCGCGGTGTCGCTGCATCTGGTCACGCGGCTGCGCCCGGAAATACCGATCGTGTTCATCGACACGGGTTACCTGTTCCCGGAGACCTATCGTTTCGTGGATGAGCTCACCGACCGGCTTGCCCTGAACCTCAAGGTCTACCGCAGCCCGATGAGCGCCGCGTGGCAGGAGGCACGCTTCGGGCGGCGCTGGGAGCAGGGACTCGCCAGCCTGGAGGCCTACAACCGCGACAACAAGGTCGAGCCGATGCAGCATGCATTGCGGGAACTCGACGTCGGCACGTGGTTCGCGGGGTTGCGTCGCTCGCAGTCAGCCAGCCGTGAAGCGGTGGAGATCGTCAGTTGGGCGGGCGGCGAGCGCTGCAAGGTCCATCCGATCGCCGACTGGAGCGATCGCGACGTGCATCGCTATCTCGTGCAAAACCGCCTGCCCTACCATCCGCTGCGCGAGCGCGGCTACATCTCGATCGGCGATGCTCACAGCACACGCCCGCTGCACGAAGTCGAACACGCCGGCCAGACCCGCTTCGCCGGCCTGAAGCGCGAGTGCGGGCTGCACGAGATCGACCTCTCCGGGCTGTAGAACGGCAGCGACCAGCGACTTGCCGCCCCGGGAGCATGCATTGATGCCAGCGGGCTCCCCGGCCGCTTTTCAACAGCGCGCTAGTGCGCCACTGGTCCGCCGCGCAGTGGCACCTGGACTCCGGCAAACAGCGCATCGACTTCCGCCTGTGACGGCAGCTCCGCGGCGCGCCTCACCAGTTCGACCGGCAACTGCGGTGCAAACAACGCGATGAATTCCGTCATGTAGCCGCGCAGCACCGTGTCACGCCGGAACCCGAGCCAGGTGGTGACGCGCGGAAACAGCCCGACGGCATCGATCGCCACGAGGTCTTTCTGGTCGGCCTTCTCGAACGCCATCGAGGCAACGACGCCGACCCCCATCCCCATGCGGACATAGGTCTTGATGATGTCGGCGTCGCGCGCCGTGAATACGACCTGTGGCTCCAGGTCGTGCTCGGCGAAAGCGCGCTTGAACGAAGACTCACCGGTTGCACTGAACACGTAGGTGATCAGCGGATAGGACGCGAGCGCCGCGACGTCCACCCTGCCCTCGTGCCGGGTCAGCGGATGGTTTTTCGGCACGAGAATGATCCGGTCCCACTCGTAGCAGGGCAAGGTCACCAGCGTCGGGAAGAGCTGCTGCGAACCAGTCACGATCGCGAAGTCGGCCCGATTGGCGCCGACGAGCTCCGCGATCTGCTCGGAGGTCCCCTGGTGCAGCTCGAGACTGACCTTCGGATAGCGCTCGCGGAATTCGCGGATCACCTCGGGCAGGACATAGCGTGCCTGAGTGTGCGTCGTCGCGATCGACAGCGTGCCTTCCTGTTCGCCGGAAAGCTCCCGCGCCAGGCTGCGGATGTTCTGCGCCTCGCGCATGATCTTGCGCGCCCGCGCGATGACGTCCCGGCCGGCAGGCGTGATGGCGGCGAGGCTCTTGCCCTTGCGGGTGAACAACTGCACGCCCAGTTCCTGTTCGAGCAGCTTGAGCTGCTTGCTGATTCCCGGCTGGCTCGTATAGAGCCGTTCAGCGGCCGAAGTGATGTTCAGTCCACTATCAGCTATAGCCAGTAAGTACTTGAGTTGCTGAAGAGTCATAGGTTGATCGCAGGACAGTGCCGGGCCCGTTGAAAACCGGCTGTATATATCCATTCGTTAGAAAGCCATGTCAATCGGCTCTGCTAGACCGATGCACCAGTTCCTTATTCCCTGGAGGCATTTCCGCAGAATCGCTAACCATTTTTCAGCGCCGGGACCGTGGCCTACGCTACGGGCCCGCAATCGGATGGACGGGCATGGAATTCTTTCCCTTATTCGCGAGGCTGCAGGGCGAACCCTGCCTGCTGGTCGGCGCCGGTGAGGTGGCCGCACGCAAGGCACGGGCATTGCTCGATGCGGGCGCGCAGCTCACGGTCAACGCACCGCGTTGCGGGCCGTCCATGCAGGCGCTGCTGCAGGCCAACCCGGCCGTGCACTGGCAGCAAGGGCCGTTCGACCCAGGCCTCCTCGCCACGCACCTGCTGGTGCTCGCCGCCACCTCGGATCCGGCGACCAACCGGGCGGTCGCCACGGCCGCGCGCGCAGCGCGGCGCCTGTGCAACGTGGCCGATGACGGCGCTGCATCGAGCGTCCTCCTGCCAGCCGTTGTCGACCGCTCGCCCCTGCTCGTCGCCATCTCGAGCGGCGGGCACGCCCCGTTGCTCGCGCGCGCCCTGCGCCAGCGGCTCGAACAATGGCTCCCGCTACGCCTCGGCGCGCTCGCGCGCTGGTCCGGTCGCTGGCGTGCAACGGTTCGTGCCCGGGTTCGCGACCCGGCCGCACGCCGGCGCCTGTGGGAACAACTGCTCGGTGGCGCGGCCGCCGCCCGCGTACTGGAGGACGATGAGGCCGGTGCCGACGCACTCGCCATGGCGTACCTCGACGGGCCACCGCTGACCGCGGCCGACGGCCAGGCCTGGCTCGTCGGTGCGGGGCCGGGCGATCCCGATCTCATCTCCGTGCGTGGCCTGCAGATCCTGCGGGAGGCCGATGTCGTCCTGCACGACCGCCTGGTCGATCCGCGACTGCTGCGTGCAGCCCGCCGGGAGGCCGAGATCATCTGCGTCGGAAAAACGGGCGGTGGCATCTCCACCAGCCAGGCGGACATCAACCGGCTGCTGATCAGCCGCGTACGCGCCGGCCGGCGCGTGTGCCGCCTGAAGGGCGGTGACCCGTTCATCTTCGGCCGCGGCGGCGAGGAAGCGCTCGCGCTCGCGGCCGCAGGACTGCGCTACGAGATCGTGCCGGGTATCACCGCGGCGAATGGCTGCGCCGCTGCCGCCGGCATCCCGCTCACTCACCGCGGCCGCGCCGCAGCGCTCACGCTGGTGACCGCGCGGGCGGCGGCCGACGGCGACGCGCCGGACTGGTCACACCTCGCGGTGAGCGGGGCGACCCTGACAATCTACATGGGCGGAAGCCGGGTCGAGGACATTTGCAGTGAACTGATGCGTCACGGCCGCGCCGGGGATACACCGGCCGCACTGATCAGCAACGGCACGCTGCCCGGCCAGGAGGTGCTCCGCGGCACGCTGGCCGACATCGGCGCGCGCTGCCGCGTCTGCCGCAGTCTTTCGCCCGCGCTGCTGATCGTCGGCGAAACCGTCGCGTTACCCACGGCGCTCGCGCAGACGCGAAGGCAGCCTGGCAGCGCCGCGCTGGACGATCCATTGCCGGCGCCTGCATTCGGTGCCGTTGGATAAATCAACCCGTGAAGGAGCCTGTGATGATCTACAACAACATTCTGGAAACCATCGGCCGAACGCCGATCGTGCGCCTGAACCGTATCGCGCCGAAGCACGTAGAGATGTACGTCAAGGTCGAGGCGTTCAACCCGGCGGGGTCCGTGAAGGACCGGCTGGCACTGGCCGTCATCGAAGACGCCGAGCGGCGCGGCACGATCAGGCGCGGCCAGACCGTCGTGGAAGCGACCTCCGGCAACACCGGCATCGCGCTCGCGATGGTATGCGCCGCCCGGGGCTATCCCTTCGTCGCGACCATGGCGGAGACCTTCTCGGTGGAACGGCGCAAGATCATGCGCGCCTTCGGCGCCAAGGTGATCCTGACGCCCGCGGCCGAGCGTGGCACCGGCATGGTGCGCCGGGCGGAGGAACTCGCGCGGCGACACGGCTGGTTCCTTGCCCGACAGTTCGAGAATCCGGCGAACCCGGCGTACCACCGCCAGACCACCGGCGCGGAAATCCTGCAGGATTTCGCCGGGCGACGCCTCGATTTCTGGGTCACGGGCTGGGGCACGGGCGGCACGCTCACCGGCGCCGGGGAATTGCTGCGGCTGGCGCGCCCGGACGTGAAGATCATCGCGACAGAGCCGGCCGTGGCCTCTCTGCTCGGCGGCGGCGAGTGGAAGCCGCACAGGATCCAGGGCTGGGCGCCGGATTTCCTGCCCGATGTGCTCAATCGCGAGTTGCACGACGCGCTGCTGCCGGTCACCGACGAGGACGCGAAAGCTGCCGCGCGCCGCCTGGCCGCCGAGGAAGGCATCTTTGCCGGGCTCTCGGCCGGCGGCACGCTCGCGGCCGCGCTGCAGGTTGCCGGGAAGGCGCAGCCGGGATCCGTTATCCTCGCGATGCTCCCGGACACGGGCGAGCGTTACCTCTCCACCTACCTCTGCGACGATATTCCCGATGGCTCCGACGATGAGTGGCTTGCCGGGGTCGAGGTGGCGGCCGCATAGCGGCCGGCCCGCGGCTGACGGCGGCCTCGTGTCCGCGATGCGCACCGCACCCGCCATCGACCGCCTCTGGGCGGGCCACTGGCCCGAACCCGACACGCAGCGTTTCCCGGGCGCGGCTGCGCGGCGCAATGTTTTCGTGATCGAGACCTGCCAGCGGCGGCTCGCCATCGCTGCAGGCCCTGCGACCGCACTCACGTCGCTGCACCCGCCGGAACAGTTTCACGGCATCGCCGCCTATCAGTTCCTGCTGGAGGTGGCGGCCGGTTTGCGCAGCGCAGTGCCGGGCGAAACCAACGTCTTCGGCCAGGTCCGGCGCGCCTGGGACGAATTCCGCCGCACAGCGGACCGGGATGTTGCCGGCCCCCTCGATGCATCGATGGCCTGCCTCATTGCCGACACGCGGGCAATCCGCCGCGAGCACCTGCAGGGCATCGGCGGGGCGTCGTACGGGGCGCTCGTGCGCCGCCTGCTGCGACCCGCGGACGGTCAGCGTGTGCTGTTTGCCGGCGCAGGCGCTCTCGCCCGCTCCATGCTCGCCTTCTTCAGCACCGCACAGCTCGGCGTCTGGAGCCGCGGCCCGGCCGGCCCCGCATTTGGCGGCGTGGCCCGGTCATTCGCGAGGGAGCATGGCGGACAGGCGGCTGAGTGGGCCGATCACGTCATCATTACTACGCCCGCCGACCCGACCAATGACCAGCGTTGGCTCGCATGGCTTGCCAATAGCGACGCGGCCTCGGCCATCCACCTCGGCCACCGTCGTGTCGACGGCTTCGGCTGGCCGGCAACGCTGCGCGGCTACGACCTCGACGATGTCTTCGATCTGCAGCGCAGGCAGGATGACCTGCGCTCACGGCAGCTGCAACGCGCGCTGCAGGCCTGTGGCGAACGCGCACGGCAGCGTGCCGGCGAACCCGCTGCGCTTGCCGCAGGCTGGTAGCGGCGATGCCTGCGCGCGCCTCGCTTCGCCTCGGCAGCCGAGGCTCCGTCCTCGCTCTCGCACAGAGCCGCATCGTGATGCGCGCCCTGCGTGCGGCAGACCCCGGCATCGACATCCAGGTGGTCACGATCGACACGCCGGGCGACCGCGACCGCTCCGCGCCACTCTCCGCCGTGAACGATCCCGGTTTCTTCTCGGCCGACATCGACACAGCGCTGCGGGCGGGACGGATCGATTTCGCCGTGCACTCCATGAAGGACCTCCCGCTCGCGTCGCGCGCCGGCATCCGCCTCGCCGCCATCCCTGCACGGGAGGATCCGCGCGACGTCGTCGTATTCCGCCCTGAAGCCACCGACCTGTTGCGCGCGGGCCAGGCGCTGCGCATCGGCTCGTCGTCGGCGCGCCGTGCCCTGGCGGCGCATGCCTTCCTGCGCGAGGCATTGCCGCACCTGCACGACACAGGCCCCCGGCTGGAGCACGCGCCGCTGCGCGGGCCGGTCGAGCAGCGCCTGCAACGCATCCGCATGGCGCAGGACGCGCCTGGCGCACTCGACGGGATCGTACTGGCACTGGCCGGGCTCGCACGACTGTGGGGCGACCGCGACGGTCACGCCTGCATCGCACCGCTGCTCCGTGGCGCACGCCTGATGGTCCTGCCGCTCGGCGCCTGCCCCACTGCACCGGGCCAGGGAGCGCTCGCCGTGGAATGCCGCGACGACGACCACGCGCTCGCGGCACGGCTCGCAGCAATAGACGATCCGCCCAGCGCGAGACGCGTGCGCCGCGAACTGGCATTGCTCGCCGCCCAGCCCGAAGCCGAGCGCGGCGCTTTCGGCGCATCGTCCATCCGGCACGAACGCTGCGGGACGTTGCTCTTCGTGCGCGGGCAGCGCGGCACACGGGAATTCCACCGCCTGATCTGGAAGGAACCGCCGCGGCCACGACTGGCGCGCGCCTGGGATGGCGCCGACTGGGCGCGGGCGAGCGAGTATCGCCCCGCGGGACGCCTCGACATCGCCGCCGCGCCGGCGGTATTTCTCGCGCACTGGCGTGCCTTGCCGCCCGGCCTGTCGTTGCCGCCGACCGCACGCGCATGGGTGAGCGGGGTGGCGAGCTGGCGGCGGCTCGCCGCCCGCGGCCAGTGGGTAGAGGGCTGCGCGGAGAATCTCGGTTTTGCGGCGATCAGGTCCACCCTGGAAAGTCCGGTGCTCCAGCTCCCTGCACTGGCTGCCTGGACCGTGCTGACGCGCGCGGACGCCGTCGCCTCCTGGCAGGGCAGCGGCGTCGGGCGCGTGCTGGCCAGCTACGCGATCGAGGAGCCGACGGGCGAGACCGTACTGCACGACATCGGCCAGCAGGTCGGCACGGCGACGCATTTCTACTGGGGCAGTACGGCCCAGTACCGCGCGCTGCGCCAGTGGCTGCCCGAGGGCGCGTATCACGCCTGTGGCCCCGGCAAGACCTTCCAGTCGCTGCGCAGCGCCGGCGTGACCAACCTGCAGGCATTCCCGTCACGCGAGGAATGGCAGACGTGGGTCGCCTGAGCCTGCGCCGCACGCGGCTCACGCCGGCCGTGCGCGAGCTCACGCGCGAAGTCGAGGTCGTGCCGGGCAAGCTGATCCAGCCCTTGTTCGTCGTGCAAGGCCGCGACCGCCGCGAGCCGGTCGCCGGCCTGGCCGGCGTGTACCGTGACACACCGCAGAGCCTGCTCGCCCAGGTGGAGCGCGACCTCGAGGCCGGCGTCGGCAAGTTCCTGCTCTTCGGTGTGCCGGCGGAGAAACGCGAGCGCGGCTTCGACCACGCCTTCTGCGCCGAGCAGGTCGCCGCCCTGCGCCGGCGCTTCGGCGCCGATGCCTGGCTCGCGGTGGACGTGTGCCTGTGCTCCTACACGACGCACGGCCACTGCGGCATCCTCGATGATGCCCGGCATCACGTGCACAACGGCGCCTCGGTCGAAGCGCTGGCTGCGGCCGCGGTGGAGTACGCCGCAGCGGGCGCGGACTGCGTCGCGCCGAGCGACATGATGGACGGGCGTATCGCGGCAATCCGCACGGCGCTCGAGGCGCGCGGCCTGGAGCGTACGCTGATCATGAGTTACGCGGCCAAGTTCCACTCGGCGTTCTACGGCCCGTTTCGCGCCGCTGCCGAGTCCGCGCCCGCGCGCGCGGCGTCGCTGCGTGACCGTGCCAGTTACCAGCTCGACCCGGGGCGGCCGACAGATGCGCTGGCGAGCGCGCTGCGCGACGAAGCGGAAGGCGCCGATGTCCTCATGGTCAAGCCGGGATTGCCTTACCTCGACGTGCTGCAAACCCTGTCCGCGCGCATACCGCGGCCGTGGGCCGTGTACCAGACGAGTGGCGAGCAGGCTGCGCTCGAACTGCTCGCGCGCGCAGGCCTTGCCGACCTCGACCGTGCGCAGTCCGAGTCCTGGACCGCCTTGCGGCGCGCGGGTGCGGACATGATCGTGAGCTATGCGGCGCGGCGCGCCGGCGCCATCCTCGGCGGCTGATCGCAGGTGACATGAAACGGGAGCCGGAATCCGCGGCAGCGCTCTTCCGACGCGCACTGTCGGTCACCCCCGGCGGCGTGCACTCGCCGGTGCGCGCTTTCCGCGCCGTGGGCGGCACACCGTTCTTTACCCGCCGCGCGGCAGGCGCCTACCTCGAAGATTGCGCGGGGCGGCAGCTGCTCGACTTCTGCATGGGCTTCGGCCCGCTCCCGCTCGGCCACGCGCACCCGAAGGTGAAGCAGGCGGCCGTCGACGCGCTCGGTGACGGCTGGAGCTACGGCACCGCCGAGCCCTACTCGCTGGCGCTGGCCGAGCGCATCACGCAGCGGCTCCCCTGGGCGGAGAGCATCCGCTTCGTCAATTCCGGCACCGAGGCCGTGATGACGGCGGTACGGCTCGCACGCGGCGCGACCGGCCGGGCGCGCATCCTGAAATTCGCCGGCTGTTACCACGGTCACCTCGACGCACTGCTGGTGCGTGCCGGCTCGGGGCTCGCCACCGCGGGCCTCGCCGACAGCGCTGGCGTGCCGCCCGGCGTGACCGGCGATACGCTCGTGGCGCAGCTCGACGACACGGCCGGCCTGAACGAGATCTTTGAGCGACATGGCGCGGAACTCGCGGCTGCGATCATCGAGCCGTTGCCGGCGAACCACGGGCTGCTGCCGCAGCGCGAGGCCTTCGTCCGTGGCCTGCGCGAGCGCTGCACCCGACACGGCGCGCTCCTCATCTTCGACGAGGTGATCAGCGGCTTCCGCCTCGCCTTCGGCGGCTACGCGGAGGTCTCCGGCGTGGTGCCCGATCTCGTCACCTACGGCAAGGTTATCGGCGGCGGCTTCCCGGTTGGCGCTCTCGCCGGACCGCGCGACCTGATGGGGCAGCTGGCGCCCTGCGGACCCGTGTACCAGGCTGGCACACTGAGCGCGAACCCGCTCGCGATGCGCGCCGGGCTGGCGACGCTCGATGTACTCGCGTCCGGCAGCGTTTATGCGGAACTGGAACAGCGGGGCGCACTGCTCGAATCGCTACTCACCGCCGCCGGTATCCATATCCAGCGTGTCGGCTCCATATTCTGGATTCCGGGCGCGCGCGGCCCGCGCCCGACCTTGCGTACCCCAGCGGCGATCGACCGCGGGATCACCGCGGATTACCCACGACTGTTCCACGCGTTGCTCGACCGCGGCATCTACCTGCCACCGAGCCCGATCGAGGTCGGCTTCCTTTCCACCGCGCACGACGAGCACAATATCCGCGACCTTGCAGCGGCGATCGCCGCTGCCCTCCAGACCTGACGACCGCGCAAGATGCCGACCACCGCCTTCATCAGCCACCCTGCCTGCCTGCGGCATGACATGGGAGCGGGTCACCCGGAGTGCCCGGACCGCCTGCGCGCGATCGCAGACCAGGTACAGGCGCAGAGGCTCACCGATTTTCTACAGCACCACGACGCACCCGCGGCCACGCGGGAGCAGCTCGCCCGGGCACACAGCGCTGCGCATATCGACGGTATCTTTGCGCACGCGCCCGCCGAAGGCCTCGTCATGCTCGACCCCGACACCCTGATGAACCCGGCGACGCTCGAGGCGGCGCTGCGGGCCGCGGGCGCCGTCGTGCTGGCAACCAACATGGTGATCGCGGGCACGGTGCGCAACGCGTTCTGCGCGGTGCGCCCGCCGGGACATCACGCGGAGCGCGATACGCCGATGGGCTTCTGTTTCTTCAACAACGTCGCCGTCGGCGCGGCGCACGCACTCGCCACGGGCATGGCCCGGGTCGCCATCGTGGATTTCGACGTGCACCACGGCAACGGCACCGAGGACATCTTCAGCGACGAAGCACGCGTCCTGCTCTGCTCGAGTTTTCAGCACCCCTACTATCCGGGCAAGGCGGGCCGGTCCGTGCCGGGTCACCTCATCAACACGCCGCTGCGGGCCGGCGACGGCAGCGAGTCCTTCCGGGCCGCCGTCCGCGAACACTGGCTGCCGGAACTCGAACGCTTCGAGCCGGAGATGATCTTCGTCTCCGCCGGCTTCGACGCCCATGCCGATGACCCGCTGGCGGCGCTGCGCCTGCAGGATGCCGACTACGCCTGGGTCACGCAGCAGATCACGGCGATCGCCGCGCGGCATTGCCGCGGGCGCGTGGTCTCCGTGCTCGAGGGCGGCTATGACCTCGATGTGCTTGGCCGCTGCGTGAGCCTGCACATCCGGGGACTGCTGGAGGCCTCGCCGCCGCAGCGCGCGGCGCCAGTTGCTCCATGACGTAGAGCGAAGCGCCACCGATCTGCTAGATTGCCGCTGTCGGCTACGCCGGGTGACTGCCATGGCCAATAACGATCCGCAAAACGACCTGAATGCGAAGCGCTTCCGCTACCTGCTCATGGCCTTCGTCGGGGGGATCATCCTGCTGCTCCTCGTGAGCCTCCTGCCGGGCTAGGACCGTCGCCGGGAGCCGGGCGCGCCGACGCGCGCGGCGTCCCTTTTTCTCTGCTATCTTGGCCGCGGTGTCGTCCCGGCTTTCCATCCGCATGCTCATTGGCCTCGTGGTCGGTGCGCTACTCGGTGGCCTGGCGCATATCGTCCTCGGACCCGAATCCCGGGCCCTGAACGGCTTCATCCGTTTCATCACCGAGCCGGCGGGCAAGATCTTCCTGCGCCTGCTGTTCATGCTGGTGATTCCCCTCATCTTCTGCGCCCTGGCGCTCGGCGTGGCCGGGCTTGGCGACCTGAAGCGGCTGGGGCGCATCGGCGTGCGCACGCTGGTCTACTCGACGGCCGTTTCCACCATCGCCGTGATCATCGGCATTGCGCTCGTCAATGGTTTTCGTCCCGGCGCGGGGCTGGACCGCGACCTGGCGGACCAGGCCCGTGCGGCCGGCGCGCCGGTCGCGGGGCGCACGAACGAAACCGTTTCCGGCATGGATTTCCTGGTGAACCTGGTACCCGCCAACGCGGTGCGCGCCATGGCCGACGGCGACATGCTGGCTGTCATGGTGTTCTCGCTGTTCATGGGTGTCGGTCTGGTGGCGACCCGCAGCGAAGCGACAAAGAAGCTCGAGGAAACGCTGGAGGGACTGAACCAGGTCGTAATGCGGCTGCTCGCGATCGTCATCGAACTCGCGCCGCTTGGCGTCGCCTGCCTGCTGTTTACGCTCACGGCCCGGATGGGCTATGACATCCTGCGCCAGCTCAGCGCCTACGTGCTGGTGGTGGTCGCCGGGCTGCTGATCCAGCAGTTCATCGTGTACGGGCTGTCCGTGCGCCTGTTCGGCGGCATGAGCCCGCTGCGGTTCTTCGCTGCGGTACGACCCGCCGTGCTGACCGCTTTTTCCACCGCGTCCAGCAATGCCACGCTGCCGACATCGCTGCTCGTGGCCGACGACAATCTCCACCTGCCGCAGCATGTCAGCCGCTTCGTACTCACGCTCGGCTCCACCGCCAACCAGAACGGCACGGCGCTGTTCGAGGGCGTGACCGTCCTGTTCCTTGCCCAGTTCTACGGCATCGAGCTGGATCTGGCGCAACAGTTCCTCGTGATGTTCATCTGCGTGCTTGGCGGCATCGGCACCGCCGGCGTGCCCGCCGGCTCGATCCCCGTGGTCGTGATGATTCTCGGCATGGTCGGCGTGCCACCGGAAGGCATCGGGCTTATTCTCGGTGTGGACCGGTTCCTCGATATGTGCCGCACGACAGTCAATGTCACCGGGGACCTCGCGGCCGCGGTCGTCGTATCGCGCGGCGAACCGCCGGCCTAGCAACTGCCCGCTGGCACACGGTTGCCACTGGAGCGTATTGCGGCTGGCCGGTCAGCCGGGAAACCGGCTCGCTCACGGATCTTTCAGGACGTCGTCAGAGAAATGACAGGTAACGCGCACGCTCACGACACCGGGCCGGACACCGTACCCGCCTGGCACACGCTCGACGGCGAAGCGGTGCTCGGCCAGCTGCAGAGCCACGCGACGGCAGGCCTCAGCCCGCACGAAGCACGACAACGCCTCGAGCAGCACGGTCGCAACGCACTGGAGACGCTGGGCGGGCGGTCGCTCTCCGCCATGATCGTGGCCCAGTTCACGGACTTCATGATCCTCGTGTTGATCGCGGCAGCGGTCATCGCCGGCATCGTCGGCGAGCCGCAGGACTCGATCGCGATCGTGGTGATCGTCGTGCTGAATGCCGTGATCGGCTTCATGCAGGAGTTCCGGGCCGAAAAGGCCATGGCCGCACTGCGCAGGCTGGCTGCCCACCGTGCGCAGGTGATCCGCGATGGTGAGCGTCGCACCGTGGAAGCCGACGAACTGGTTCCCGGTGACGTGGTCTGCCTGGAGGCAGGCGATGTCGTGCCGGCCGACCTCCGCCTCATCGAGACCGCGCGGCTGCAGACGGAGGAAGCCGCCCTGACCGGCGAATCCGTACCCGTGGAGAAAGGCACGGCGAGCCATCCGGACCGCGAGGCGCCGCTGGGTGACCGCTCCGGCATGGTGTTCAAGGGCACGCTCGTCACACGCGGCCGCGGGCGCGGCGTCGTGGTGGCCACGGGGATGCGCACCGAACTCGGGCGCATCGCCACGCTGCTGGCAGCTGACGAGGGCAAGACGCCGCTGCAGAAACGGCTGGCGCATTTCGGCCGGAAGCTGGCCGGGGTGGTGCTGGCCATCTGCGCGATCCTCTTCCTCGTGGGCTGGCTGCGCGGCGAACCGGCGCTCACGATGTTCCTCACCGCAGTGAGCCTGGCCGTGGCCGCAATCCCCGAGGCCCTGCCCGCAGTCGTCACCATCTCGCTCGCACTCGGCGCCAGCCGCATGGTCCGGCGCAACGCGCTCATCCGGCGGCTGCCGGCAGTCGAAACGCTCGGCTCGGTAACCTACATCTGCTCGGACAAGACCGGCACGCTCACCGAAAACCGCATGCGGGTGGAGACCTGCCATGCCGCTGGCGAATTTCGGCATGCTCCGGACGGCCGCGGTCCCGCCTGGCGCGAACTCGGCATGGCCATGGTGCTTTGCAATGATGCATACACGGCGCCTGGCGGAGGTCTCGTGGGCGATCCGACCGAGACCGCGCTCCTCGCCACCGTTCCCGCGGAGCAGGTGGCCGAGTGGACGGCCCGGCAGCCGCGCATCGGCGAGATCCCCTTCGATGCACAACGTCGACGCATGAGCACGTTTCACCACGACGACGCCGGCATCGTGATGTACACCAAGGGTGCGCCGGAGTCCGTACTGCCGCGCTGCGTGGCGCAGCGTGCCGGTGATGGCAATCAGCCGCTCGACCCGGCGATCGCGGAACTGGCCGGTCGGCTGGCCGCCGAGGGGCAGCGCGTGCTGGCGTTTGCCCTCAGGCGCCTGCCCGATCTGCCCGGCGACACGGACCCTGACCGGACGGAGCGCGATCTCGTCTGCATCGGGCTCGCCGGCCTGCTCGACCCGCCGCGGGCAGAAGCGGCAGCGGCGGTAGCCGCCTGTCGCGAAGCGGGCATCACGCCGGTCATGGTCACCGGCGACCATCCGGCCACCGCAAGGGCAGTGGCCGCGCGTGTGGGAATCGCCGCGCCCGGCGCCGAGGTCCTGACCGGAGCGGCTCTCGCAGCCCTCTCCCCGGAAGCGTTCGGCGACGCGGTGCGACGTGTGCGCGTCTACGCGCGCATCAACCCGGAGCAGAAGATCCGCATCGTCGAGGCGCTGCAGGACAACGGCGAGTTCGTCGCGATGACCGGCGATGGCGTCAACGACGCGCCCGCGCTGCGGCGTGCAGATATCGGTGTCGCCATGGGCAGGATCGGCACCGACGTCGCCCGCGAAGCCGCCGCCATGACACTGCTCGATGACAACTTCGCGACCATCGTTGCGGCGATCCGCGAGGGGCGGCGGATCTTCGACAACATTCGCAAGTTCGTGAAGTACGCGATGACCGGCAACTCAGCCGAGATCGTGACCCTGCTCTTCGCACCCTTTCTCGGCCTGCCGATCCCGCTGCTGCCGATCCATATCCTGTGGATCAACCTGGTGACCGACGGGCTGCCCGGGCTGGCGCTGGCGGGCGAACCCGCCGAGCGGCGGATCATGCAACGACCGCCGCGACCGCCATCGGAGAGCATCTTCGCGCATGGCCTGTGGCAGCACATCCTGTGGGTGGGCCTGCTGATGGGTGGCGTATCCCTGCTGACGCAGACGCTGAGCCTCGCCACCGGCGACTGGCACTGGCAGACGATGGTGTTCACCGTGCTGACCCTTTCGCAGATGGGTCATGTACTGGCCATACGCGCCGACAGGGACAGCCTGTTCAGCATCGGACTGGCATCCAACGCGCCGCTGCTGCTCGCCGTGCTCCTGACGTTCGCGCTGCAAATGGCGGTCATCTATCTGCCCGCGGCGCAACCCATCTTCCGGACCGAGGCGCTGACGTGGGTCGAGCTCGCTTTCTGCATCGCTGCGGCGAGCATCGTGTTCATCGCTGTGGAGATCGAGAAGTTGCTCGTCCGCCACGGCCGCTTGTACCGGGCCGCCTGAGGCCCGGAGCGGGCACGCTTTCCGCCGGGTATTTTCCGGACTCGCCGATTATGCGGCGAGCAGTTGCTGCATTTCCTCGATGTCCTGGTGGCCGGCGGCCACGAGGTCGAGAAACGTGCGGTCACCGAGCGTGACGGCGCGCATCACGTCGTCGGCCTGCGGCAGCTGGCGGCGCAGGTCCGGCTCCGTGCCAAGGCGGTGGCGGAACTTGGCTGCCGACAGCAATCGCGCCAGAGGCTCGAGGTCCTGCGGCCCGGTGCCGAGCAATTCATCCTGCCTGGCAACGGCCTGCCCTATGCGCTCGGGCAGCCCCCAGGCATCGAGAATCGCCTTGCCGAGCCGCGGCTGCCAGTCGCGTACGATCGCCTGGAAGTCCGGATCGGCGCGCAGCACCGGGTCGACCTTCTGGGTGTGACTGACGATATAGAGCGCGCCAATGCCGTGCAGAAGGCCGGCGAGCATCGCTTCGTCCGGCTGGCGGCCGAACGCGCGGCGCGCCACCACGTAGCAGATCGCCGCTACCTCGTTGCTGGCGCGCCAGATGCGGCCGAGCTCCGGTCGTATCGGCTGCAATGACTCGTTGCGCTCCATCTGGCGCATGGCATGCGTCATCGCGGTGAGGCGCACGAGATTGAAGCCGAGCCGGCTCACCGCCGCCTTGATGCTGGTCGCCGGGTTGCCGGCCGCACTCACTGCCGCGGAGTTGGCCATCTGGAGCAGTCGCGCGCTCAGCACCGGCTCCGACTCGATGATTACCACGAGATCCCTGGCGCTGGTGTTCGGGTCCGCGAGCGCAACCTGCAGGCGCCGTACCACGTCAGGGAACGCCGGCAGATCGATGTCCTTGCCGGGAAGGTTCGCGACCAGTTCCCGCACGAATGCAAACGCCCTGCTGACTTCGTCACCCATGGCAGACGCCTCCGGACACAGCCACACGGAGTGGTGGGATACACCCCGCCTCCCAGTCCGTGAGTCTGCGGCAACGCCCCGCCCGGGTTCTGCCGACCATTTCTCACTGGCGGCCGGTGCCGCGCCAATCAGGGGGCCAGCGCAGAGGGCCCGGGGGCCCGGCCGAAGCAGGCACGGAATCGCGCGAGGTCAGCGAAATTCACCAGGCCGCCGTTGCCGTCGAAATCGGCTTGCGCGTCGACGCTGCCGAACGCGGCCCGGAACAGCGCCAGGTCCACGAAGTTGACGAAGCCGTTGTTGTCGATGTCCGCATCGCAGTCGTTGCCGAAGCCGTCGCCGTCCGCGTCGCGCTGCGAGTTGCCGCCGGCGTCGGGCGCCAGCGGCCCGTTGGCCGCAAGCGTGCAGTTATCGCGATGATCGCCGATGCCATCGCCGTCGGCATCACCGATGGGAGCGACCCCGCCCACCACCCGCAGCACGCGTCCGGTCGGTGTCGTGTCCCAGTTCGTCACCACGATCAGCAGCTCGCCGCTGCCGGTCTCCCCGAAGCCGATGATCCCCTGCCCAAGCGGAGCGCCGCCCGGATCGATCGCAATGGTCGCAATCTCGTGAGTGAGCGGGTTCATGTGCATGAGCCGCCCGCTGACGAAGTCACCGAACACGTACTGTCCCTGCAAGCCGGGCAGGGCCGTGCCACGATAGAAGTATCCGCCGGCAATCGAGCGGTCGCCCTCGGTGTGATCGTACTCGGACACCGGATCGATGCCGTTGAAACCGGACGGCAGGTCGCTCAGGTCGTCGGTCACCCCATTGAAATCGAGAAAGGCGAACGAGCCTTCCTTGTCGTTCCAGCCGTAATAGCCGCCCGGCTGCACCAGGTCGATCTCCTCGATGTCGTCTTCGCCGTTGTCGCCTGCGTACAGGCCGCCCGTCAGCGGATCGAAACTGATCCGCCAGGGGTTGCGGAAACCAAAGGCGAACACCTCGGCGATTCTCCCCGTGGCGTCGCCCACGAAGGGGTTGTCGGCCGGCACCGAATAACGGCCGTTGCCACTGGTGTCGTCCACGTCGATGCGCAGGATCGAACCGTCGATGCTGCGTGCATCGAGGACGCCGTCCGCGGTCATGTCGTCGTCACCCTTCGAGATGTACAGAAAACCGTCGGGCCCGAAGGCGAGATCGTCGAGATTGTGCACACTGGTCTTCTCGTTCACCCGCAGGATCTCGCGCCGCGTCGCCAGGTCCGTCACATCCGGCGCAAGCGCACTCACCCGCCACTCGTACACCACGCTCTGGTGCGTCACCGGCGAGACTGCCCCGAATTGCGCCGCCCCGCTGCCGGCGGCTTCCTGCGAGATGGTGTAGAACCGACCCTCTCCCGGACTGCCCGAGACAGCAAACTGCGGATGAAACGCGACCGTGGACAGAGCACTGCCGGCGTTGGCGACCGTCGTGGCCGAGATGTCGAGAAACGGTAGCGGCGTGAGCGCGCCGTCCTTCACCAGTTCGATCACGCCGTCACGCCGGGTGATCAGGATGCGATCGCTGCCGTCGGGAATGCCAGCCGCCTTGGTCGGGAACACGATTCCGCCTGCCACCTCGACGAGCCGCAGCGTGTAGGGCCCGGCGGGGATGGCTGCCGGTATCGGATCGGCGAGCGGCGGTGGGTCGTGGCTCGCGTGCGCCGGCAGCGACGCCAGCAGGATCGCCGCCACGAATGCTCCCGGGCCCCGGCTCCCCGCCGCGACCAAGGGCTGTCGCCTGGCCATCAAACGCTGCCGCCTTCGGCCGCCGGGCAAAAACTCCGGGTGTCTCTCACAGCGACGACGATGCGCGCCGGCCACCGCTTCACGCACCGAGGCGCTGCGCGAGGGCGCGCGCTTTGGTTCCTGCCGGAATGCGATTGAGCAGCCAGTTGGCCAGGGGCTTCTTCGAGTAAGTCTCCCAGCGGACGAGACGAAAGCCGTTACGCTCCAGCAGCGCGGCGAACGAGCGGCGGCAATATTCATTGCAGTGGCCCGCCATGAAATCCTCCGGGAAGCGTCGGCGGTGCAGGCCGAGCCGCGTGACGAGGCGCAACCACTTCTTGACCAGCGCCTCGACATTGGGCATCTCCGCGAGGAAGTAGCCACCCGGCCGCGTCAGCGCCCGGATGCGGGTCATGGCGCCGTTGGCATCGGGCAGATGCTCCAGCACATGGCGCAGGCAGACCACGTCATAGGCTTCACGATCGGCAGGTGCGGGATCGAGGGCGAGAAAATCACCGGCCAGCACGTCGACCTCGAGCCGCTGCCTGACCCGGTCCGCCATGGTCGCGGAAAGCTCCAGCCCCTTGACCTGCCAGCCCGCGCGTTTCGCCAGGTACAGCAGTCGACCGGTACCGCACCCGATATCAAGCAGCCGGGCTGGTGGCGAGACGTAACGTGACAGGAAGTCGAAGGACTGGTCCTTGTCTCGATTGGCGCGGGCGTGATCGTCCATCGGATCGACGTAGTCGGCGGTGTACTGCTCCTGGTCGATGCCGGTCGCGAGATCGTAGTTCACCAGCGCGCAGTCCCGGCAGCGGTAGTAGCGGAAACGGCCATCGTTGCCGAGGGTGTAGTAAAGACGCAGGTCACGCCCGCCGCACAGGCGACAGGGGAAGGTGGCGGCGATGGCATCGATCATCCGCGGATGCTAAGTGAAATGCCGGTCCGCCGACAGGGCGGATGGCTGTAGCGGCCCGTTACGGCAGTTCGCTGCGCCGGATCTTGCCCGCCGCGCTGCGCGGGAACTCCGTCAGGAACTCGATGCGCGCCGGCACCATGTGGCCGGGCAGGCGCCCGCGGCAATGCGCCAGGAGATCAGCGGCGCTGACGGTACGACCCGGCTGGACGAAGGCGACCACTTCCTCGCCGAGATCCGCCGATGGCCGGCCGACAACTGCCACATCCGCAACAGCGGGATGCTCGCGCAGCGCCTGCTCGATGAGCCCCGGCCGCACGTTGACGCCGCCACGGATGATCATCCCGTCGGCACGGCCGACGAGGTGCAGGAACCCATCTTCGCCCAGCCGGCCGAGATCACCGGTGTAGTACCAGCCGCCATCGAGTCGTTCGGCCAGCGCGGTAACGCCGCCGCTGGCGAGCAGTTCGCCGGAAACCCCTGCGCCCCGGCAGCGCACACGACCGCTGACCCCGGCGCCGACCACCCCGCCGTCGTCGTCCACGATCTGCATTTCGATGGAGCGCAGCGGCCGCCCCACGCTGTCGGCATGAGCGGGCAGGTCCGCCGGTCGAAGCGCGGCAATCGTGCCGGCGGCAGAGGTCGCGTAAGACTCGAAGAAGTTCGGGCAGACGCGCTCGCGCACCGCCAGTTTCTCGGCTGCGGTAATCGGCGCGGCGCTCGTCAGCAGTACGCGCACATCGGGCAGCAGCGGTTCATCGCCCGCCTCGAGACGCAGCAGCCAGCGCAGCGCGGTCGGTACCAGGAATACGTAACTGATGCCGTTGTCGCGCACGAGCTGCACCAGTTCCCCGGCCGAGAAGAGCGGCGGGTAGAGCAGCACGGTGTTGCCGGTCACCAGGTGGTACAGGCAGTACATGAGCCCTCCGCTGAAGCAGAGCGGAGCTGCGGACAGATAACGATGGCCATCGAGTGGTCCGTGAACTTCCGCCTGCCGCGCGAGGCGCGCCTCAAAATCGCCCTGCGTGACCACGGCGGCCTTCGGCTCACCGCTCGTGCCGGAAGTCATGTTGAACAGCAACGGCTGCGCCGGGTCGGCCACCGCAACCGGCAGTGCCGGCGCGCGGGCCGCACGGTCGCACCAGCCGGCATCGACGGGTATGACGCGACAGCCAGGCGGCGGCGCCCCGCCCGGTTCGGTCAGGACAGCGCTTGCGCCGAAGGCGGTGGCGAGGCGCGCGCGTTCCGCCGGCGGCGCACGCCAGTCGAGCGGCAGGATCGTCAACCCGGCGGTGGCCGCGGCCAGCAGTGCGACGACGTGTTCCGGCCGCTCGCGCAGACTGACCCCAAGCCGGTCACCCGGCCGCAAGCCCTCGGCCTGCAGCGCACCCGCCCAGGAGGCCACAGCGGCCGCCAGCTCGGCATGGCTCAGCCGTTGCCGGCCGCAGACCAGTGCGACACGGTCCTTTCCGCGCATCGCCTGATGCAAAACTTTGTTGAACATTGTCACGGTGTTAAGAGCATTATTGACTATAATTTGTCCGAATCGTACCGGCGGGATTACCCACCGGACGGAGCCGCGGAGTTGCCGGAACCATGACCGCCAGCACAACCGCCAACGCCTGCATACACCGTACCGCCATGTCCGGACTCGGACCGTATTCGGCTCCGCGTGCCGGCGTCGAGCAGACCCTCACCCGGCTCTGGTGCGAATCTTTTGGAATGGACCAGGTCGGCATCGACGACGACTTCTTCGCGCTCGGCGGCACCTCCATCCAGGCGGTGCATTTATTCGACGCCATAGAGAAGGAATGCCAGCGGCGCCTGCCGCTCGCGCTCCTCTACGAAGCGCCGACGATCCGCAGTCTTGCCCGACTGCTCGGTGACGAGAACCGGCCGGCACCGGCCGGGCGCTGCCTCGTTCGCATCGAAGCGGGCAACGATGACGGACCGCCGCTGTTTCTCGTTCCGGGCATGGGCGGCAACGTGGTCGGCCTCGCCCATCTCGGCCGCGAACTCGCAACCGAAGGCCCGGTCTTCGGATTGCAATCGCCCGGGCTCGAAGGCCGTGACGCGCCGCTGCACGATCTGCGCGAGATTGCGGCTCGATACCTGGACGAAATCCGCAACCTCGGACACGACCGCCCGCCGCGGCTGCTCGGCATCTGCTGGGGCGCACTCGTGGCGCTGGAAATGGCGCAGCAGCTCACGCGAGGTGGCGAAGCCGTGGGCTCGCTGCTGATGATGGACCCGCCGCCACCCGGCCACCCGGGACCTGCGTGGCCGGGTCATCTGCAGCACGGCATCGCCCTGCCGCGTTTCGTCGCATCGCGCCTCAGCCTGTACTGGCGATCGCTGCGCGCATTGCCGCCGGAGGAGCGCCGCCGCTACCTGCGCGAGCGCGTCCGCGTCGTGCAGGATATCGTCCGGCGCCGCGATATATTCCGCGGCGACCGCAGCGAGTTCGCACGGCGCGAGGTCACCGCCGCGAACGCGAGCGCTGCCCGCCACTATGTGCCGCAGCCGTTCGACGCCGGTGCTTACCTGCTGTTCACCGCCGACCGCCCGGACGGACGCTCGCGCCGCTACCGAGCCTACTGGCAGGACCTGGTCGCCGCTGGCCACGCGCCGCGATTCGTGCCCGGGCACGATACCGGTGAGGCTATCGCCCCGGAGCGGGCCGCGATCGTCGCAGCGACGGTGCGCGAGTGCCTGCGGCCCAACGGCCGGGAGACGCCCGTCGGTCAGTCCGGCAGGTAGGGACGCGCGGCTTTCAACATGCGGCTCGGGCTGTGCCCGACGCCCCTGACGATCACCTTGCGCTGCACCGGCCGGCCGTAGACCTGGGTCAGGTGATTGTAGAACTGCAACCCGCGCTCGTAGCGATTGCGGCCCTGCCGGTTCGCCTCGCAGCTCGTGTCGAGGTATTTGTCTACCTTGGTATCTCGATCGCCGAGCAGGTAGATCACGTTTCGATCGGGAAAGTCGCGCACAACCCCTGAGCTCATGTAGTCGTTCAGCTCATCGAGGCCGTAGTGGTATTCGTCGTAGTCCCGGC
The DNA here is from genome assembly GCA_011526045.1 of Nevskiales bacterium. Classification (GTDB taxonomy): domain Bacteria; phylum Pseudomonadota; class Gammaproteobacteria; order Steroidobacterales; genus QUBU01. The sequence continues at coordinate 201,705 of WYBE01000002.1, forward strand.
AGGTGGCGCTGCTGCCGAAGGGCCGGCTGCCGTTGAGGTACATGTAGGAACTCGGATTGGCGACGATGAACGTCAGACCCTGCAGCGGCGTGCCCGCGGCGTAACGCATGACGAACTGCCCGCCGGCACTGTGCCCGACCACGGCGACGCCGTGGTACATCTCGACCATGCGGTCGAGCACTTCGAAGGAACTGACGCGCTGTGAATCCTTCGACCGGTCGCCTTGTTTCCAGCCGCCCGAGGACCAGTACAGGCCCGGACCCGAATCCTGGAACTTCGGCGCGATGACCAGCGTGTCGAGATCATCGAGGTAATTCAGGTAATCGTCGGCGTTGCGATTCGTGCCGTGAATCACGAACACCGCCGGACCGAATTTCTTGTTCGAGCAATACGGCACGTACGAGCTGCCGACCGGAAACTTCTGGTTGCAGTAGACGCCTGCCGACGCGATACCACTCGCCAGCCCGAGCAGAATCAGCACGGACCATTTCGTGAATTGCATCACGCTACCTCCCCCGCCTCGTGGTCTCGCGCTCGAGTATAGAACCTGAGTCGCGCCGCACTGCCGAAAAGAAACACGCGGGCCGCGATTATGTTCAACGCGCCGCGTCAGTCCGGCAGATACGGGCGTGCCGCATTCAGCATCAGGTTCGCGTTGTGCCCGACCCCGAGGACGATCACGCGAGAGTGCACCTGGCGGCCAAAGTGACCGGCGAGGTGCTCGAAGAACTTCTTGCCGCGATCGTAGCGATCACGGCCCTGGCGCTTCGCGGCGCAACTGGTGTCGAGATAGGAGTCGATCTGGGTGTCCTGGCTGCCGAGCAGATAGATCACGTTGCGATCCGGATAGTCCGGCGCCACTCCGGCGCTCATGTAGGTGTTCAGGTTCTCCAGGCCGTACTTGTACTCGTTGTAGTCGGCGCAGTTGCCGGCGAGCGGCCGGCTTGCATCGAGATACATATATGAGCCCGGGTTCGCGGCGATGAAGGTGAGGCCCTCGACGCGGGTTCCGGCTGCGTAACGCGTGACGAATTGTCCGCCGGCGCTATGGCCGACGACCGCGACACCGCCGAAGGCTGCGATCATCTGGTCCAGCGCTTCGAAGGAACTGACGCGTTCCGCGTCGAGAGACTTGTTCCCTTCCTTCCAGCCGCCCGACCAGTAGATGCCGGGACCGGACTCCTGGAACTCGGGCGCAATAACCAGCGTGTCGAGATCCGCGAGGTACGCCAGGTATTCGTCGGCGTTGCGATCAGTGCCGTGAATGACGAACACCGCCGGGCCGGTCTTGCCGTTCGAGCAGTACGGCAGGTAAGACCCGCCGATGGCGAAGTGCTGCGTACAAACCGCTGCGCCAGCCGCGCCGCTCACCAGACCGAGCGCGATCGGCAGAAGGATTCTCAACTGGAGCATGGCTGCCTCCGTCCACTCCTCGCCCCATGCGCTGGAGTATAGACCTGCTCGTCCCGCAGAGACCGGGGCGCAGGCGGGCGGTGGAGATTATGGAAAGAGGCGCAATGCAGCCCCGCTTGTTTGACCGGGCCCAAATGCGCCGCGTAGCATCCGGAAGGTATGCCTTCCAGACGTATTGCCTGGCTCACTGCGGCGGCAGCTCTGCTCGCCTCCTGCGGCGGCGGTGGCGGTGGTGGTAGCGGACCCGCTGCAGCACCGGCAGTCATCACCGTGGGCAACGCGCCCGTCATCGCGGGCGAGGTCGTGCGCGTGGCTCTGGCAACGTCGGACTTTGCCGACAGCACCGTTGGCACCTCCACGGTCAGCGCCAGCTCAACGCCGGCGGCAATGGCCCTCACCCGGGCGGGCAACGCAACCGTGCAACAGGCGGCCCGGACGGTCGCAGGGCCGGGCACTGCCGCACTGGCGATCGGTCCGGAAACCGTGCCTTGCGATGTAAGCGGTTCAGTGACGTTGTCCGGAAACATCCAGAACGAAACCATCCTGACCGCCGGCGACCAGATCACCGCGGATTTTTTTGCCTGCGACGACGGTGACGGCACCGTGCTCGACGGACTGCTCGATCTCACCGTTCTGAGCGCCGCCGGTGACTTCCTCGGGATGGGCAGCTTTTCCGGAAGTTTTTCCCTGACGTTCACCGAGCTGCGCCTGACTGAAGGCACAGAGGTCAACACCGCCAACGGCGACGTCACGCTGGAGACAGAATTCGACACGGCAACCGACATCGATACATCGACGCTTTCCGGTTCCGAACTGGAACTGACCTCGGGGCCTGACACCTGGCGCCTCAATGATTTCGCCGTCACGACCACAGTCGGACCATTCCAGATCCTGCCGGATCCACCGATTGACGTAACCAGAATTGCCGCCACCGGCACCCTGCTCGGCTCGGGCTTCGAGGGAACGGTTGACTTCACTACCGTCCGGCCATTCGAACACCTGGAGAATTCCGACCATCCCGGCGCCGGCGAGCTGCTGATCACCGGCGCCAACGATGCGACCATCCGGATCATCGATGCGGCCGGTGCCAACGTCACGCTCGAGGTCGATCTCAACGGCGACGCCGTGCCGGACACCATTCTCGACTCCACCTGGAACGCGCTGCTCGACGATTGAGCACAAAAAAAGGTTCATCGCCGAGCGGCGGGAATGTCGTGGATCGTCGGTGGACGATGCGCTGGTCACGCCCCGGCGGTTCCCGCAACTCGGCCCGTCTCCGGGCCTCGCCGCCGGCTGGCTCTGCGGGTGCCCTCGCAGGCGTGCTCGCTGCGGAGTGCGCGCCACTCGACATCCTTGTCTCGGGGGCGCGCAGCAGCGGCATCCCTGCCGCTGCCTCTGCGAGCTTGGCCTTGCTCGCTACGCCTGCTCGGCCAGCCGGCTGATGGCCTCCGCCCGGAGACGGGCCGAGTCGCGGCCCTCAGGCAAGTGCGTCCGCCTGCAGTCGTCGCCTGAGACTACGGCCTTCGTTACGCCGAAGCAGCGGTGGTCGCGGCCCCGGCGCGGGCATGTGTGGAGCCGGCTGCCAGGAGGGCAGCAGCCGGCGTAACCCATAGCGACGAGCACATGGATGTGCGAGGAGCGGCACGCGCCGGGGCCGGGACCACCGCATCGACCACACCGACGAGCCCCTGCATGCCCGCAGATCGGCGATGAGCCAGGAAAAGAAACCTATATCTGGCCGACAGTGCCCGGCGGCCGGCAGGCCCGCAGCCCTGCTGCGACGGTCGATAGCGCAGCGACGCTGCGGCTGCGTTACGGAGACTCGCAGGTTTCCCCCGGCCACGCACGTCCCATCTGCACCGGCACGAGCATGCGCCGCGGTTTGCCACCATCGGGGCCGGGCCGCCACACGATGCGGCCTTCGAGACTCACGCGCATCGCCTCACCCGGCCCCGCGCGCGCATCGAGCCAGGCGCGCTCGAGCGCCGCGTGGTCCCCTTCCATCACGACCGGCATGCGCCAGCCGGTGAGGCATTCGGTGAACTCACCCGCATCGGCCATGTAGACGTAGGTTCCGTTCAGGAACAGCTGCGGCTCGACGAAAGAAAGCCCGGTCGCCCGCTGCAGGCGGACGACCTTTCCCGCCATGCGATGCGGTTCGCCCCGCTGATCGAGCGGTATCACGCGGTCGGGCCCGTCGCTGCGGAACACGATCTCGACCGCCGAGCCATTGCGCAGGACGAGTTGCTGCCCGTTGCCGGACGACGCGACCACCCACCGCCCGATGTCGTCGTAATGGGTCGTCTCGCCGGTCGACTCGCGGCGTACCGAATTGCGCAGGACATAGCCCTGATCCTCGTGGAGTTCCAGGATCGCGCGACTGGACACACCATCCTCCGGCGGCAACTCCGCGACAAAACTCGCCGGCAGAACGCCCGGAAATGCAGCCAGAAATAACAGGTACCGGAGCATTCGATTCGTTGGGTATACGCGCGCAGCCGCGCACCGGCAGTATCGCCCCGGGCGGAGCGGACAGTAAACTGCCGGCACGGACCACTGCGCCAGCCAATGGAGGAAGAACCCATGACCAACGGATTCGATCCGGGACGCCTGGATCCACAGAAGATCATCGACATGCTCATGAAAAACCCCGTCGCCGGTGGTGCCGTCGGCGGGCTGGCCGGGTCCGTGCTCGGCAACATCCTCATGGGCAAGGGTGGCGGCAAGAACCTGGCCCGGACAACGTTGAATACCGGCGGGCTGGCGCTGGTGGCTGGAGTGGCATGGAAGGCGTGGCAGCAGTACCAGCAGTCGCAGCAGCCCAGGGCGCAGGCAGCGCTCCCGCCGGCGTTACCGCAAGCCTTCGATCTCGAATCCACGACGGCGCTCCAGTCGGGCTCCACCCTGCGCGTGCTGCGTGCGATGGTCGCCGCGGCCAAGGCCGATGGCATCGTCGACCCGGCCGAGCGGCAGAAGATCATGCAGCGCGTGGACGAGACCGGCGCTGCGGCTGCCGACCGGCGCTTTGTCGAAAACCTGCTCGACCGGCCACTGGATATCGAGTCGGTCATCGAAGGCGTGGAATCCCCGGAACTGGCCGCCGAGGTCTATGCGGCGTCGGCCCTGGCGGTGCACCCGGCGAGCCGGACCGAGCGCGGCTATCTCGACCTGCTCGCGGCCCGGCTGGGCATGGAGGCGAGTCTCACCCAGGAAATCGACCGCGGCGTCAGCACCGCACTGGCGGGGAATTCTGGCTAGCCAGCCGCCAGTCACACCCGGCTGCGCGGCGACTGTTACGGTGACGCGGACCGCGCGGCCTCCAGCGCCGCACGCAACCGGTCAGCGGAATCGAGGTACTCGACGGTCTGGATGGTCATGGCATCGAGCCGCAGCAGCGTGACCTGGTCCTTCTGCACCGGCATGTCCGCCGTGGCCTTCCCGTCGCGATCCAGGATCATCCGGTAGGGCCGCTTGCGCATCGCCGGCATCGCGATGAACTTCCGGACCATGCCCGGCATGCCCGAAATGTCGCTCACGAAGAGCGCCGCGGCATCGGCAAGCAGTGCGGCACCGTTGTCGGCAAGCGCCTTTTCCACGATATCTGCGGCAGCCATGTCCCGCGCGAAGATGACCATACGCGTGTCGGGCGCGATCGCCGCCTTGGCGTCATGCTGATCGGTCAGCGTGAGTGGCGGCATCGGCATGCCCGGTGCGAGCGCGGCTGCGTCCGCGATGCGCAGGGCAAGCAACAGAAGCGTTGCGATCAGGGGAAACAGGCGTCGCATAACGGTCCTCTTGAACGGGCGCAACTCGATGCAGCAACCTCGCACAGGCAAGGTTACCGAAAATCTGTCGAAACGAGCAGCTTACCCTGCACGCTCGTCGGACAGCTGTTGCGCCCCACGGGTCTGAGCTCACCGCCGACGTGGCGCTCGCCTCGCGGGTGGTGGGCAGGACGGACCCGCCGGCATGGTGGCAAGACCCCGACCGGCCGGGAACTGGCGATGGCGTGTATCATCCGGCGCATGCCGCGCAGCTTCCGCGTCGTGCCCGGAGACAGCGAGACGAAGCTCGCGCACGCCGCGCGCCCGCCCGGATTCCCGGGAATGCTCACGATTCACCCACAGCCGGTTGCGATGGCGGACGATAAGCGGGTCGTGCGCCTGCGCGGACCGACGTTCTGCCGGCGACATCTTGCATGGGCACGGGTCATTCCGGCAGCAGTGGGCGGGTGACCATGCTCCAGCCACAGCCGTGCTCGCTGGCGACCGCCGCCATCGACGCTACGCTGACCCGCCTGCACGCATCGGCCCGGGGCGACTGGAAGAAGTTCCTCGCGATCACGCCGCGCTATCTGGCGGGGCGCCTGCTCGGGCGACCAATGCACGAGACGATCACGCCCGCGGTGACCCACGACATCTACATGCCGGTGTCGCCCGAGAAGGGCCGCTTTCTCTACATCACGACGCGCGCCATCCGCGCACGCACCATCGTCGAGTTCGGCACGTCCTTCGCGATATCAACGATCTATCTCGCCGCGGCGGTGCGTGACAACGGCGGCGGCCGGGTCATCGGCAGCGAAATCGAACCGTCCAAGCACGCACGGGCGGTGGCCAATCTCGCGGCAGCGGGCCTCGCCGATGTCGCCGAGGTGCGGCTCGGAGATGCGATGCAGACACTGCGCGACGTGCCCGCGCCGGTGGATCTCGTCTTCCTGGACGGCTGGAAGATGCTCTACCTGCCGCTCCTGAAGCAACTCGAGCCCGCGCTGCGCCCGGGCGCGATTCTGCTCGCCGACAACATCCGCAGCTTCAGCTCGAGTCTGCAGGAGTTCCTCGGATACCTGCACTCGGGTACGAACGGCTGGCACTCCGTCACGCTCGGGTTTGGCGACGGCCTGGAGTACGCCGTGTACGAGGGGTCCATTCGGGGTTGACCGTGAGGTGCGACTCGCCGAGTCGCCGCTTGAAATGACTACCGCTGGAATCGATTGGACAAAGCCGCGCGGGCAATCGGCTCATGCGCGGTGACCGCCTACTCGCCGGACGACGTGTTCGCCTGCCGCCCGAGCGCCCGCAGCACCCGCGCAGGCGTGATCGGCATCTCGCGGATCGGCTCGCCGATCGCGTTGGCCACCGCATTGGCGATCGCCTGCATGGTGCACACGATCGGCCCCTCGCCGACTTCCTTGGCTCCGAACGGTCCGTAGGGGTCGTTCGTCTCCACGATGATGTGCTCGATGGCCGGCACCTCGTAGGACCGCGGCATCTTGTATTCCAGCCTGGAGGGGTTCAGCGCCTGGCCCTCCTCCATCAGCACCTCTTCGTAGAGCACTTGTGACATGCCCGAGAAGACCTGCCCGTCGATCTGGCCCTCGACGATTTTCGGGTTGATGGCGCGCCCCACGTCGTGCGCGGCAATCACCCGGTCCACGCGCACGAAGCCGGTCTCCGGATCGACCGTCACTTCGGCAACCTGCGCACCGAAGGAATAGGCCATCGTGCCGCTTTCCTTCGGCGAATTGTAGAAGCCACGGCCCATCACGAAACGGCCCTCGCGGCTGTGGAGCGTGTCAAAGGCGAGTTTCCTGAAGGCGATGGCCTTGTCGGGCGCGCCCTTCGGGAACACCTTGTGGTCCCGGAACACCACCGCGGAGGGACGGACGCCGAAGTGCTCTGCCGCGACCTTCGCGAGCTGCGCCCGCGCGTCCCTGGCCGCTGCGATCACCGCATTGCCGGTGTTGAAGGTTCCGCGCTGGGTGAAGGCGCCGACATCGAGCGGAGTCACGTCCGTGTCGCCGGCGATCACGCTGATGTCGGTCGGCGCCACTCCGAGCACCTCCGCGGCGATGATGGCCATGGCGGTGTGCGAGCTCTGCCCCATGTCGGGCAGCCCGGTGAAGAGCGACATCGTGCCGTCGTCCACGATCTTGATGAACGCCGCCGAGGTGTCGTGCTTGAACACGCCCTTCGCCCCCGAGGCCATCGCGCCGATGCCGATGCCGATGCCCTTGTACTGTGGCAGGCGGCCGCGCTTGCGCAGCCAGCCCGCACGGCGGCTCGCCTTCGTGATGCACTCCTTGAGGCCGCAACTGGCGAAATGCGACCCGGTCATCGTCGTGTGCCCCTTCTCCACCGCGTTCAGCAGATGAAACTCCACCGGATCGAGGCCCGCATCGCGAGCCAGGGCTTCAACGTGCTGGCCCCAGCCGAACTGCATCTGCGCCAGCCCACCGCCGTGGTGGAAGTAGTACGGCATGTTGTTCGTGCACACGAGCCGCCCGCGATAACGGCTCGCTTCGAGGCGATAGAGCAGGTGCAGGTACGCCCTGGTGAGCACCGTGATGATCATTTGCGACTCGACATAGGCGCCGGAGTCGAACACGAGGTCCGCCTCCACCACTTTCAGCCGGCCGTCGGCACCGGCACCGGAGCGAAAGCGGTAGCGCGCGCGCCCGCCCGCACGGCACATGAGGAACTCCTCGTCACCCATGGCGCGCAATTTCACCGGCCGCCCGGCCTTGCGCGACAGCAGCGCGGCGATGAAATGGTGTGGCCGCACCGCGCTCCTGCCCGTGAACCCGCCGCCGGTATTGAGCGTCATCAGCCGGACCTGCCCGTCGGTAAGGCCGAAACCGGCGGCCAGCGCTTTCTGGAACAGGATCGCGGTCTGGCTCGGTGTCCACATCGTGAGCCTGTCGCCACCCGAGAAGTCCGCTACTGCGACGTGGAATTCCGCGTAGCAGTTGTGGCTGGGATTGGTCTCGTACTCGTCCTCGCGCACGTAGCGGCACTCGGCCATGGCACGATCCGGATCGCCGTGCACCTCGTGCTGTTCCCAGGCAATGTTGCCCGGCGCCTTCGGGTGCAGTTGCGGGGCACCGTCCTCGAGCGCCCGTTCGAATGCCGTGATCGCCGGCAGCGGCTCGTAGTCCACGCGCACCAGCGCCGCCGCCTCGGCTGCCGTCGCCTCGTCGATCGCGGCCACCGCCGCGACCTCGTGACCGATGAAGTTCGCCGCCTGGTCGAAGAGCGGCTGGTACATGCCGATCTGCATGCGGGGCGCATCCTCGCGCGTGATGATCGCCTTGACACCGGGCAGGCGTGCCGCTGCCGACACGTCGATGTGCGCGATCCGCGCCCGGGCATGCGGGCTGCGCACGACGCGCCCGTGCAGCAGGCCCGGCAGCCGCACGTCATCGGCAAACTCCGAGCGGCCGGTAAGCTTGGCGGCGCCATCGAGTCGCGGCTGGCTCCTGCCCACCGCACCAAACTCAGCCTTGCGCGCCATCGCTGCCCTCCTGCCCTGCGTGCCCGCCGACCAGCACCTCCACGGCCTTTGCCACCGCTTCCTTCACCTTGATATGTCCCGTGCAGCGGCAGATTGCGCCGGCGAGCGCCTCGTTGATCGCCTCCGCATCCGCCCGCGGGTTGGACTCGAGCAGAGCCCTGGCCGTCATGATCAGTCCCGGCGTGCAGAATCCGCACTGCACGGCACCGTGCTCCAGGAACGCCTGCTGCAGCGGATGCAGCGCACCGTTCTGCGCCACGCCCTCGATGGTGGTGATCGAACGCCCGTCCCACTCGATGGCGAGCGCCAGGCAGGAGAGCACGGCTTCGCCGTCGTCGCCGTTGACCGTGCAGACGCCGCAACTGCCACTGGTGCAGCCGCGCTTGGTGCCGGTCAGGCCGAACTGCTCGCGGATCACCTCGACCAGTGCCTGGTTCGGCGCCACCGCCACCTCGCGGCAGTCACCGTTGACGGTCAGCCGGATGAACTGCTTTCTCATGCGGCCTCCCCGGCCGGGCCCTTCTGGCGGCGCAGGTCGTCGAGCGCGCGGCGCACCAGGGCACGCACCACCCGACGCTTGTAGCCGGAGGACGAATACAGGTTGGTGACTTCGCCGAGATCGGCACGGGCCGCTTCGGCGGCCGCTTCGATGGTGGCGGCCGTCAGCCCGCCCTCTTCGATGATGCGCGCGGCCTGCACGAGCGGCGCCGGCCACGACACCACGCTGCCGACCACCAGTCGTGCCGAGCTGATCCGGCGGTTGCTGCCACTGACCGCTGCCGCGACGGTGGCCAGACCGTAGTCGAGCCCGGTTCGGGCAGCCAGCTTGATGAACACCGTGCGATCCTGGTGCGGCGGCACGTGCACCATCGTGATGAGTTCGCCTGACACGAGCACATTGGGCGCCAGCCCATCGTTACAGTAGAACCCGGTGAGCGCAACTTCGCGCGAACCGCCGGCGCGGGCTATCGTGACGCGCGCGCCGAGCGTCATCAATGCCGGCGCGCTGTCCACGTTGTTCAGCGCAAAGCACTCCTTCGCGCTGCGGATCACGAAGCACACGTCACCGCCGGTCTTGAAACACGGCGGGCGCGCCCGGCGCCACTCCTCGCCCTGGTTGGTGTACCAGCAGCGCGTGGGCAGCGCGAGGTTGCCGCCGAGCGTTGCGGCGTTGCGCACGTGACGCGAACCCACCGAGCGGATCGCCGCGGCGAGCGACGGGAAGCGCTGCCGCAACACCGGCTGCGCGGCGAGATCACTGAGGGTACAGCCGGCGCCGATGCGCAGCCCGCCGTCCGCCGTGACTTCGAAGGTCTTCAGTTCCGGCAAGGCGCCGATGCCGACCACGAGCCGCGGTTCGAGCAGGCGCTGGCGCATGCCGATCACGAGGTCCGTGCCCCCGGCGAGCACCGCGGCGCGACTGCCCTCTTCGGCGAGCAGTGCCAGGGCGTGGTCGAGATGGTCGGGTCGGACGTAGTCGAAGGGGGGAAGATGCATCAGCCAATTCTAGCCAGACAGTCGGATGTCTGACCTTAGGGAGCCGCGGCCGCGGGCCTGCTGACTCAGGTCAGGTCCGCGCCCGATTTCCGGCACAGCTCCCGACGGCAGCGCCGCCCGCACCCGGCCGGGCCCGAGGACGAGAGCCCGCAGTCAAATACACGCTTTTCGGTTACCTAGCCCGGACCTTTCACTTGATATGAAAGAACTCTTACATAACGACATGATTTGATGTACATTAACTCGCACGCTCGTAAGGTCTCGTCAAAAAAAGGCCGCGGGTCCCATTTTTAAGGAGGGAATGACATGACGAGACTGATCACCGTTTTCACCGCGGTCTTGCTTGGTTTCAGCGGGCTCACCGCCCAGGCCAGCGAGCTCGATATCCGGGTGGATACCGCCACCCAACTGCTGCAAGACCTGAAAAGCATGCCCGAGAACGCCATACCGCCGGCCCTGCTGAGCCGGGCCTATGCGGTCGCGGTCATCCCGAGTGTCATCAAGGCCGGGTTCGTCCTCGGCGGCACCTACGGCAAGGGCATCATCGTGGCACGCCGGGCCGACGGGCAATGGAGCAACCCGGCCTTCGTGCGGCTGACCCAGGGCAGCATCGGCTTCCAGGCCGGGGTCGAATCCACTGACCTGATCCTGGTATTCAAGTCGCAGCGTGCACTCGACGGGCTGTCGAACGGCAAGATCACGCTCGGGGGCGATGCGTCGATCGCCGCCGGCCCGGTCGGCCGCCAGGCGACGGCGTCCACGGACCTGCAGATGCAGAGCGAGATCTATTCCTACGCCCGCAGCCGCGGCTTCTTCGCCGGCGTGTCGCTCCAGGGCGGCGTGCTCGGCATGGATCACAAGGCCAACGGCGCGTTCTACCAGGGTGAAGCCAGCGCCGCGAGGATCCTGACCGATACCAGCATTCCCGCGCCGGTCTCGGCCCGCCGCTTCATGGACACCCTGGCCGCCATCGCTCCGCCGCTGCAGGGCGCACCCAACGTGCGCGCCGCGAGCCGTGACCCGGACATGGAAGTCGCACCGCCGGCCGGTGCGCGTACCTATGGTGTCGATGAGCCGGCGACACCTGCCGCAGCCGAGGGCCCCTTCTAGCGCCGCGGCGACCGATTCCTCCGCATTGCGGCCCGTTGCTCTTATGGCCCGGGCCGCTTTTTTTTTGGTTCATCGCAGATTGGCGGGGTCATCATGCGGCGAAGGCTGCATAGGACTCCGCCCATCCCCGGGTCTCGCCGCCGGCTGGCCCTGCGGGTGCCCTCGCAGGCGTGCTCGCTGCGGAGTGCGCGCCA
>WYBE01000039.1 GCA_011526045.1 Nevskiales bacterium
GCTGATGTCAGCCGGCGTGCTGCCTGCCTGCCCGGCCTGCGCCAGGTGCGCGAGAATCTCCCCGATGACTTGCGGGTCGTCGATGCTCGCAATGATCTTCACCTGCCCCCCGCAGCGCTCGCACTGCCCGATGTCGATGCGGGACACCCGTTTGAGCCGCTGCGCCCAGCTCATCGCCCGGTGCCGCCGTAGTTCGCCTCCTGCCTCCAGCAGGCTCGGTTCGGGGTGTCAGAGAACTGGCTGGAGCAGGTGTCCTGGGTGATGCTGTTCGGCAGGTTGCAGGAGTACCCGCTCACCGTGCCGCCCCGGGACCGGCGGGTCATGTTGCCATTGGCGACATAATCGTAGAAGAACTCCTCGTAGAGCCCGCCCTGATTCCGGTCACTGCGATCCTTCAGACTGCCGTTCAGGTCCCACTCAACGGAGAGATTCTGCCGGTTGGTGTAGGGCGCGACCTGGCGGTCACATTCCACCCTGCGGAGCGGGCAACCCGACAGGTGGAATAAGAAGCGCGAACTGTGAGTACACTGTCCGCCGGCTGGTTACGAAGAGCCTGCATGAGCCCATCGCTGCCTCCCGGAGTACAGGACCGGCGTTCGACCATCCTGGGATGGACGCTCGCGCTGCTGTTCACGGTGCTGTTGCTGAATATCGTCACGCTGCCGCGGACCCCGATCGACCAGCGTGAGACATTGCGGCTCGTACACGACAGCCTAGGGCTGATCGTCGGCGTGCTCGCGGGCGTGCGGCTGTGGTGGTTCGCCCGGGATCCCGCACCCGAACCGCCACGGGGACTGCCCGCAGCGTCTTTTGCCTTCAACCGCACCCTCCTCGTCTTCCTCTGCCTCGTGTTTGCGATCACCAGCGTGATCGGGTTTTTCTATGCCTGGGGCGAGGGCCGCGACGTGGTGCTGTTCGGGGTGACGCTGCCGCGGCTGGTCGCGAAGAGCGAGCAGCTGCGCATTCCGTTGGGCTACCTGCACAGCACGCTCGCGTTCTACTACCTCATGCTGTTCGGCATCTGGCTCGCATTCGGCGGGTACCAGCATCTGCGTTACCGCGTCGGGTTGCGCCGCCTTTTTCCCGGCAGGCTCGTGTAGGCCGGGGCGCTCGGGAGTCTATCGATGAGTGTTTCCGCAGGAACCCGTGTGCTGCACTCGGCGGTGCTGCTCGCCTTCCTCGCCCTGGCAATGTACTTCCCCTACTGGTGGTTCGGTGTCGTGCCGATCGGCTCAGATAAGGTCGTGCCGCAGGCAGAGATCGACCGCCTCCTCGCCGGCAGGAACCTGCCCGACTTCTATGCCGGGCCGCTGCCGGCGATCAGCGACGAAGAGCTGGCCGCGCAGAAGGCCGCATTCACCTGGTGCCGCTTCTGCCACACGCTGGAGGAAGGCGGCGAGAACCGTGTCGGGCCGAACCTGCACCGCATCTTCGGCAAGCCGGCCGGGGCGGTCAGTCGCTTCACTTATTCGGAAGCCTTCATCGAGGCGCGCGAGAATGGCCTGGTCTGGACCCCGGACACCATGGCCGCGTTCATCGAAGACCCTGCCGCCATGGTGCCCGGTAACCGCATGCGTTACCCGCCCATGATCGGCTACGAGGCCAGCCCGGAGCGCAACCGCCTGATCCTCGAATACCTGCTGCGCACGACGCGTTAGCCCGGCGCCGGCCGACAGCGGCGATGACCAGCGGCAGCTTCCTCGAATCCGTCAAGGCGCAGTACGAAGAACTGCCGTATCCGCCGCGCGATCCCGCGCTCGAGACACAGCGGCTCATCCACAAGATCGGCGACAACCTGGTCGTGCTCAACCACCACTGCTTCGGCGGCGACCGCGACTTCAGCCGCGGCTTTCGCGCGCTGGTCGCAGGCGGCGGCACGGGCGACAGCACGATCTATCTCGCGGAGCAACTGCGCGGTCTGGGCGGCGAGGTCGTGTACATCGACCTGTCCGCACCCTCGCTCGCGCTCGCCCGGGAGCGGGCGCGCCGCCGCGGCCTGGAGAACATCCGCTGGTTGCAGGGCTCCATCCTCGACATCCCGTCCCTCGACCTCGGCCGTTTCGACTACATCAACTGCACCGGCGTACTGCACCACCTGGAGTCCCCCGAGGCGGGGCTGAACATGCTGCAGAGCGTGCTGCATGCCGACGGAGTCATCCTGCTGATGCTCTACGGCCAGTACGGCCGCCGCTCCGTGTACGACATGCAGGCCCTGCTGCGGGAGTATCTGCCGCCCGGCCTCGCCACCACCGACAAGATCAGGCAGACGCGGAAACTGCTGGCGGCACTGCCCGCGACGAACAGCTTCATGCGCGATCTCGATGCCTGGCGCCTGGAGATCGCGCCGGAAGGCTTCGGTGACTCCGGCCTGTACGACCTGTTGCTGCACAGTCAGGACCGCTGCTTCGACGTACCCGCCCTCCATCGCCTCGCCGGCTCCGCTGGTATGGACATACTCGCGTTCGTCGATCGGGCACGCGCCTACGATCCGGCGAACCTGCTGCCGCCCGAGCTCGTACCCGCACACACCGGATCCCCCGAGAGTCGCCAGGCGCTCGCCGAACTGGTGGTCGGCGATCTCGCCGCGCATGAGTTTTATCTCGGGCAACGATCGGTGCACCGCGCAGCCCGCCTGGACGACGAGGACCACACGCTGATGCTGCTCGGGCGGATGCACGGGCAGCACGCAGCGATCGCCGGCGGCCTGCATCCCGGACGAACGATCACCTTCGAGGGTCGCAGCGGCAGGCTCACCGTCACCGGCACACCGATCAACCGGCTGCTGTTCGCACACATGGACGGCCGCACGCCGCTCAGTACGATCTTCGAGACGATCCTGAATACGCTGCCAGGCGTCAGCCGCGCCGACATCCAGGGCGAACTGCTGCCGCTGTTCGCGCAGCTGCACAGCCACGGCCACCTGTTCCTGCTGAAACACGGCAGCTACGGCCGGAAGGTGCCCGACTACTCGCGCCTGCAGCCGTTCTGAGCGGTCGGCCGCGCCTCCGTCCGCCTCAGGAGAAACTCGGCCCGTGCACCCACGAGACCAGGGTGAAGCGCTGGCCGCGGGTGACCGGCTCGACTTTGTGCATGAGGTAGGAAGGAAATATCACCGTCGTGCCCTGCGCCAGCCGTAGCGGCGGCTCGCCGTCCATGAACTGCAACCCGCCGCCTTCGTAGTGCTCCGGTGGCGTCAGGAACGTGACCATGCTCAGCTTGCGGGCCGCGAAGTCTCCGGTGCCGAGGTCGAGGTGCCAGTCGAAGTATCCGTCCGGCGAGTATTCGAGGACCGTCACGGTCATGAAATCCTCCAGCCGGAACTGGTAGGCCTTGCGGTTGGCCTCGCCCGCCACCGTCGCCAGGCGCTGGAAGATCCAGAGGTATTCTGGGTCGGGCGGCACCGGTCTTTCACGGGTCCGCCGGAGCTGGTAATCGACGTGGCCCTCGCTGTTGTCCCGGGCCTGCACGCCCGCGTCCACCGCCGGCAGCGGCAACTCGATCAGCCGCTGGCACTCTGCGGGTGTAAACACCGCGGGGAACTGCCCGACCGCCTTGAGGAACTGGTTGTACATAAGCCCTGCGATCGCGCGCGGCGCCGTGCCATGGCAAAGCGACAGCCTATCCTACTGGCGGGGCGTGCGGCTGCCGTACAGCCGCGATGTCATGCGGGGCGCGGCGACCGCGGAAGACGCTGCCGTATACTCCACCGCCACTGTCACGCGAAACCGCTGCCCCGATGTTCGGCAACCTGCGCCTGGTGCACACCGAGAAGTTCAACGAGTACCGGGTCAATACCGAGCTCTTCCTGCGTCTCGGCAATGATGCCTTCGGCGCCTCGATGCGTGCCGGGCTGCCGCAGCCGGCTGCAAACCCCTACAAGACACCCTGGCTGCTCTATCACGCCTGGCGCCAGGGACGGGTGCAGATCGACGAACGGAGCGCGGCCCTGGTGAGCGAACTCATGGCCGGTGCGGAGATTCGCGCCTCGCACCAGCCGATCGTGGACCAGCTGCAACAGCTGGGCTGGTGCGACGATCATCTGCCGGTGGATCTCGGCGAACTGGTGAACCGCACGAAGGATTCCATCATCGCCATCCAGAACGACTACGAGCTCGGCGTGTTCCTCGCCCGCGTGCGGGACCTCGCGCCGCAGGTCGTGGTGGAGATCGGCACCGCGCGCGGCGGCATGCTGTTCTGCTTCAGCCAGCTCGCGGCGCGTGACGCGACGCTGGTCAGCATCGACCTGCCCGGCGCACCGAACTGCGGCGGCCAGACGCCGGGCGAGCGGGAGGTCTTCGCCAGCTTCGGCCCGCTGACCCAGCAGTTTCACTTCATTCCCGCGGACTCGCACCTGGCGACGACCCGCGAGCACCTGCTCGCGATCCTCGGCGGACGCGGCATCGACCTGCTGTTCATCGACGGCGATCACTCCTACGAAGGCTGCCTGGCCGATTTCGAGATGTACAGTTCACTGGTGAGCCCGCAGGGCATGGTCGCCTTTCATGACATCTGCCTGTTTCCCGGCCAGTGGCCTGGCACCGGAGTCGGCCTCGCCTGGCAGGAAGTGAAGGCGCGCTACGGCGGTGAGGAGATCATCGACCCTGAAGGCGTCACGACGCCCGAACTCCAGCCCGGCCAGCGCTGGCGCTGGGGCATCGGCGTGGTGGAGGCCAGGCGCCTCGCAGGCCGATGAACCCCGGCTTCCTGAATCCGACGCTGTCGGTGGAGGCCTTCTTCGCCGTACCGTTCGAAGGCGACAGCCGCAGGACCCGCTTCAATCTGGCCGATTACCCCGACATCGCGGGCTGGCTGTTGAGTTTCCTCGACTTCATCCAGCACCGGCAGGCGCAGTTACCAGGCGAGCGACCGATCGCGATGCCACCGGGCGGCGACACCGGACGACGGCTGCTCGAGGGGCAC
Source organism: Nevskiales bacterium (assembly GCA_011526045.1). Lineage (GTDB taxonomy): Bacteria > Pseudomonadota > Gammaproteobacteria > Steroidobacterales > QUBU01. Next base: position 4,921 of record WYBE01000039.1, read on the forward strand.
ATCGTGCTGGCGACGCAGCGACCCGACGGCGGGCTGGCGTTGCAGCTGAACTCCGGGATCGACGTGCGCCTGGTGGTGTACGCGCGCCGCCGCGGTCAGTGCGCGACGAACCTGATGCTCGCCCTGGCCGAGGACCCCGCCCTCACCCGCTGGCTGCTGACCCATTACCGGAACCATTGCCCGGTGCCGGACCTGTCGCAGTTCGACGACGCCCTGCGGGCCAGTCTGGAGCGGCACGGCGTGCTCGTGCAGGCACCGCCGCCGGACGCCGCTTTTTTCCCCGACCCCGACCTCGAGCCGGACACGACGGCCGAACTCGCGTGCGCCGCGCGCGTCATCCCCCAGGCTGTGGGCGAGCCCATACCCGCCGAGATCCGCGTGGCGCTCGGCCGGCACACGCCGGCACTGCCCCCGGCGCGGGCGTTGCTCTGGGGTCGCGACGCCGGCACCGGCATGGTCTACCCGACGCTCTGGCACGGGCCGGGCAGCAGCGCAGATGCCGAGCGCTGCGCCGGCAGCGCGGCCGTGCGCCGACTGGCGTCCTGGCAGCAGCAACGGCCGGCGGCTCGCCAGTCCCTGCGCACACGCCGCTACGCGGAATTGCGCGAGATCGTGCCAGCGGCGCAGCAGGCGAGGCTGCGCCAGCACGCGCGCCAGCTGGTGGAGCGCGGCTATTTTCCGGCGCTGGATGACGGGCAGGTGAAACGGCGTGCAGGCCTCCACAACCCGCCGACCCTCGCAGCGCTGCACCAGGGGCTCGCCGATCTCGTCAACGACATCGCGGACGAACCCGTGATCGCCTCCTACTGCTACCTCGGCTGCTACGAGGAGGGGGCGGTCCTCGAGCGACACCGCGACCGGCCGCAATGCGTGTACAACCTGTCGCTGGTTCTCGACATGCAAGGCCCGCGCGGTGAACCCGAGCCCTGGCCGATCTACCTCGAACTCGACGGCCGGCCCGTCGCAGTACGGTTGCAGGTCGGCGACGGCCTGGTCTATTCGGGCACGGAAATCTGGCATTGGCGCGAGGCATTGCCCGCAGGACAGCGCGCCATCGTCTGCTTCTATCACTTCGTGCCGCACGGTTTTACTGGATCGCTCGACTGAGAGGACCGCGACTCGGCCCGTCACCGGGCCGAGTCCGGCACCCGCCGGGGGCGCGACCACCGCAGCGCCTAGTCGCCCGATCTCTGGGCAGCGCCAGCCGGAGCAGACCCATCGGCGGCCAGTCGAAAGCCCGCGTTGTTGGTGCGGGTCGCCACCCGGCCCGGCCCGCGGATGGCGAACCGCACCGTGCGTGCCGGGTACTTCCATGAACCACCGCGCAGCACGCGCTGCCCACACTCACCGCTGCTGAGCGCCGAGCCATCCACGGGCGTGCCTTCGTAGCCCGGCGCATAGCAGTCCGCAACCCATTCCCAGGCGTTGCCGAGCATGTCGTGCAACCCGAATGCGTTGGCTGCGAATCGACCGACGGGCGAGGTGTGCGCGAAGCCGTCGTCACAATCGAAAATGATGCCCTCCCGCTGCGGGAGCTGCTGGGCCCTGGCGGCTGCCTGGTCGGCGCCGTTGGCGTACCGGCAGGCCTGCCGGTCGTCGTCCCAGTTGTGCAGGCCCTCGTGCCCGGCGCGTGCCGCGTATTCCCATTCCGCTTCGGTGGGCAGGCGGTAAGTGCGGCCGGTGCGCGCGTTCAGCCACCCGATGTAGTCGCTCGCATCCACCCAGGACACGCAGACCACCGGGTCGTCGTCGGTCTGCGCGAAGCCCGGATTGCGCCAGTCGAACTCCGGGTGCACGACCCAGCCGCCGTTCTCCCAATTGCCGCAACCGGCCATGTCGCGGCCGGTCGCCGTCACGAAGCGCGCAAACTCGGCGCGCGTGACTTCGTGGGGCGCGAGCCGGAAGCCTGCTGCTATCGTGACCGCGTGCTGCGGGCGCTCGTTGCTGACCCGGGCTGCATCCGCGCCCTGGTCCACGGTCTCCGTACCGCTGGAGCCCATCATGAAAGCCCCTGCCGGTATGTCGACCAGCAGTGGACACTCGGCGCAACCCCGACTGGAGGCCGGCGGTTCCTCGCCGGCGGACACAGCGTCGCCGAACGCGCCCAGCACAATGCCCGCAATCAGCAATCGCCCGCGAATTTGCCCGTTCACGGTTCAAGAATACAAGGTGCCGGAGCATTTGAGTATTTGAGTATTGGCCTAAGCTGCGGACCCATGCCCCTTCAGCGGTCGCAGACAACCACCACCGGCGGCGGCTGCCGGGGTAGTCAAATAATCAAATGCTCCGGCACCATATCAGCACCATTTCAGACGGCTTCTTGCGATGCAATGAGACCAGATGCTTCACCCATTTGAGGGGTGACCAGGAGTCATGCCGGTCGGTAGACTCCACGAAGTCCACAGTCATGGCAACGCGTCGCCGAAATACGGCGCCAAGGCCCAGGGGAGCCCGTATGGCATCGGAGCAGAGCGTTTCCTGGAAGGCCGCGACAGTAGCTGCCGGCCTGTTGCTATCAATTGCCGGTACGGCGGACCCCGTCGACTACGTGCAGGACAACTTCATCGGCTCGCCCGGCAAGCCATCGCAGCTGATCTACTCGCCAGCGCATGACTCGGTAGTCATGCGTTCTGCCAACGACCTCAAGGTCATGAAGATGTCGAGCGGCACGGTCGCAACCTATGCCCCATTCGGGCGGTTCACCGACATCAGCCTGAGTCCCGATGGTCGCTATGTATTCGTTGCCGACTTCGGGGGTGCCAACCGGGTCGGGCGACTCGACCTGCAGGCGGGAACCTACGAAACCCGGTTGTCGCCCGTCGTTACGTACAGGATCGAGGCCACTGACCCGGACAAGTTCATCATTGCCTCCCAGGATCAGTGGATCAGGTTCTGGCGCGGTGGCTGGGGCGCTGGCTCGAGCATCAGCATCCTCAATTCCAACCCGGACGGTTACTATCCCGTGGCTTACTACGGCGATATCGAGTACGACCAATCGGCCGGCCGCTTGATTCACGGCAACAGTGGTTTGTCGTCCCAGATGATCAAGGCCTTCGCACTCGCGGGTGACGACTTCGTGACCCAGGAGGACAGCGGGATGTACGGCTCGTCATCCGGATATGGCGGATCCTCGGTTCTCGCCACGGATGCCAGCCGCTTCTACTACGGACGCCTCCAGGTTCTGGCGAGCGACGTGCGCCAGAATCAACTGGTGTTTCCCAGCATCATCGTGGCAGCAACAGGCAAGAACGCCTTTGCCAGCGGCGGCGAGTACTTCGATGCCGCTACCGCGAGTTCACTCGGGAACCTTGGATACCCCGTCAGCACCATCGGACTCAATCGCACAGGAGACGACTTCTGGGCGTATGACCCCAGCACCGAAATCCTGAGGCACTTCGTTTCGTCCGACGCAACACCGCCGCCGGTGGCGGCGCGTCCGGACTTCGCAGCAGTGGTCCAGGGCTACGTCGCCAACATTGACGTCGCCGCCAATGACCATGGATTCAGCGACAGCGTCACCATCGATATATCGACGCCGCCCGCGCATGGAACCGTCAGCGTCACAGGCTCACCCGGCAGCAGGGATGGTATCCGCGTCCGCTATAGCGCTTCGGCCGGATATACGGGGCCCGACAGCTTCGAGTACTCGATCACCGACGGCACCAACAGTGATAGCGCTCCGGTCGGTATCGACGTGGCGGCGGCGAAGGCCTACAGCGACAGCTTCGTGGTCCTGAAAAACACCAGCACACGCCTCTACGTGATAAAGAACGACATCGGCTTCGGTGCCCAGGTTACCGTCACGCTGGACGGCTCGCCGTCCCTGAACGGCAATGCCAACGTCTTCGGTTCGCCGGGCTCGAAGACCGCCGTCTACATCTCGTACCTGCCCGGATACAACGCAGCGCCTCCCTACACAGAAACATTCTCCTACCAGGTGTCGGACGGATTGCATACGGACACAGCACTGGTGGCCGTCCACGTGGTCGATTTTGCTGCAGTCGACGATGAATTGATCGTCGCGGCCGACCAGCCGGCAAGCCTCGACCTGCTCGCCAACGACCTTGGCTTCGCCATGAACACCACTGTCGGTCTATTCAGCACCCCCGTGCACGGATCGGTTTCTTTCAACGCTGGCATCGCCACTTACTCCCCGTCGCCGGGTTATCTTGGCCCCGACAGCTTCGAGTACTTTGTCGACGATGGTGTGCACGTCGGCATGGCAACGGTCATCGTCTCGGTGATCGTCGATGAGGATGCAGACAAGGTCTCCGACACGGTGGACAACTGTCTTGGCAAGGTGAACAGCGACCAACGCGACACCGACGGCGATCAGTTCGGCAACCGCTGCGATGCCGACCTCGACCAGAACGGCTTCGTGAACTACGCGGATCTGTCGATCTTCCGCTCGCGCTTCGGCAGCAGTGACGCCGACGCGGACTTCGACGGCAACGGCATCGTCAACTACGTTGATCTTTCCACTCTGCGCTCACTGTTTGGCAAGCCACCAGGACCAGCGGCGACAGTCAATTGAGCGCGGGCATCGGTGCCAGCTCCGGCACCATTTATCCTGAGCGGGCGAGTCGGGCCAGCGCGGCGCGCAGCCGTCCATGCGCATCGAACGCAGCGACGAACGCGCTTTCCCTGCGGCCACCCTTGGCTTTCATGACTGCGACCAAGGCACGCTTCTCCGGCACCGTCCAGCGCGCCACGCCCGGCAGCAGCAGAACCAGCGGCGCCCAGCGCGCGAAGGCCAGCCGCTCGCCCGGCGTCCAGCCCCGGCCGGGGCCCGCGCCGAGCAGGCCTGCCGCTTCTTGCCCGCAGCGCGCGGCGCCGCGATCCGCGTCACCCCCACCGTGGCGGGCGAGAAAGTCGGTGATCGCCAGACCGACGTTGGCGAGCGGCAGCACGCCCATGACGTCGTCGCGGCGCGCAGCCACCTGCCAGAACAGGTTGTGCTCGCCGAGCCGCTTCAGGGTGGCGATGCTCGAGCGGTGCTCCGGGTCACGCAGCATCCGCCGCTCCTCGCGCCGCATCAGTTGCCTCGCCTCACGGTGCCGGGGAGCGAACCCGAGCCTACGGTAGAACCACCACGCCCCGCTCTGCAGTCCTTCGTCGTTGCCGGCGCCGCCGAGCTGATACGGATAGACGGTGAACGCGTCGACGTGGAACAGATGGCGGATCATCGCCAGCGCCCGGCAGTAGATCTCGCTCGCCTCAGCACCACGAAACGTTTCGAAGACGTTGTAGGCCACCTCTGCCGAGCCATAGAGCGCACTCGACAGCAGGTAGCCGGTCGGTATGCCGTTTTTCAGCGTCAGGAAACCGTAGACGGATTCCAGCAGCAGCCGTCGCTCGGGCACGGCCCCGATGACCGCAAACTGCAGGCCATCGCCGCAGTCCACGAGGCGTACGTCACGCGGGTCGGCGTAGGAGAACACGTCGAGGTCACGTTCGTGCGTGATCATGGCGCCGACCGCGAGATCGATCATGCGCTGTGCCGCGCGCAGCGGCAGGGGGCGCACGGCGCGCGGCCGCTGCGCGAGGATCGCGGCGAGGTCCGGTCGACTGCGCCGCAGAGGCTCCGTCTGCCAGGCAACACGGGTCACCGGCCAGGCCGCCCTTGTGCGCGAGGGCGTGTCGCGACCGGGTTCGAGTGCCATCGGCGCATCCATGCCGTCGGCGATTTTCTCGAATACGAACGGGTCCGGCACGCGCCCGTCCAGCCGGCGCAGCACGAACGCGGCATCGCCCATGCGGGCGGGCTTCATGCGGGCGAGCCAGCCGTGCAGGCCCAGGTCCCACTCGTCCAGGCCCGGCGTTTCAGCATGGGCTGCCAGCAGCGGCAGGAGTTCGGTCAGGCGCGCGGGGTCGTCCCAGGCGGACCAGTCGAAGACGAGTTGCCCGGGCCAGCGCCGCGCCAGCCGGAGCGCGGTCGCGGCAAAGAAGCGAAAGCGCATCGTCGTGCCGGCGATGCCACTGTCGCGCAGGGCGCGGTGGTGCCGGCGCAGATCGGCGCGCCGATCGAAACGCGCGAGCATGCGCCGCACCAGACGGCGCAACCCGGGGTCGTCCGGGTACGCATTGGCGAAACACAGCAATTCGTGCAGTCGCAGGAGCTGCGATGCGCTGTCGAGGCGGGCGTGTTCCAGCCTGCGCAGCAACCCGCGGCGCTCGCGGGCCGTGGCCGTTGAGAACTCCTGGCGGATGGCCTGCAGGCGCGCGAGGGCGCGACTGCTGCTTCGGGTACCAGACTTCATGGTGCGAAAGCCACGGGAACGGACCCTTTCGACTCTCCGGAACCGAGGTGCCGGCGCCCGGGGCGCAGTATAGACTGCCGGCCCCATGCCAGCCCCTGCCCACATTGCCCGCTCGCGCGCTTGCGCTGCGCGGCCCGACGACCAGCGCGTTCGCGCCGCTGCCGCGGCCGCAGCCCGGCCGGCCAGCGGTCCGGCTTGAAGACCAGCGATCTCCTGCGTTTCGTGGCGCTCGCCGCGTTGTTCGGCGGCTCGTTCCTGTTCATGCGCATCGCCGCGCCGCATTTTGGCGCCATCGTCACGGCCGAACTCCGCGTCGGCATCGGTGGTGCCGTGCTGGCCGCCGTCACGCTGCTCAGCGGACGGCGCATGCCGGCGCGGGAGCGATGGCGGGACTTCATGGTGGTCGGCGCATTCAACGCCGCGGTGCCCTACGCGTTGTTCTCATACGCGGCCATCCATATCCCCGCCGGATACTCCGCCATCCTGAATTCGCTGATGCCGATTTCGGCGGCGTTCTTCGCGGCTGCCATGCTGGGGGAACGGCTGACCTGGCGGCTGTTCGCGGGCGTGGCCTTCGGCGTCGGCGGCGTCACCCTGCTGGTGCAACTCAGCCCGGTCGGAGCCACGCCCGAGCGGATGCTGGCGGCGGGCGCCTGCGTGCTTGCCACCGTGTGCTACGGCTACGCCGGCGCCTACACGAAGAAGCACCTCGCCGGACTGCCGGCCCATGGAGCCGCAGCGAGCACGATGCTGTCGGCGGCAGCGCTGCTCGCTCCGCTGGCCCTCGTCAATCTGCCGGCGCAGGCGCCGCCACCCTCAGCCTGGGGAGCGGTGACCGGGCTCGGACTCCTCTGCACTGCGCTTGCCTTCCTCATCTATTACCAGCTCATCGCCCGCATCGGCGTCACGCAGATATCGGCCATCAACTTCCTCCTGCCGGCGTTCGGCATCCTCTGGGCCTGGCTGTTCCTGGACGAGCCGGTGACGCTCGGGATGGTTGCGGGCTTCGCGTTGGTCGTGGTCGCCGCCGCCCTTGTCCTCGGCATCGGCCCGTTCCGGCCGCGCCCCTGACGGCTGCCGCGAGACGCTAGGGACGCGCGACGGCCGCGATCAACTCCGGATCATCGCGCGCCGGGTTGTTGACCGCGCGGCTGACCTCGCGAAAAGCGAGCAGGTCCTCGGACGCCGGCTGCAGCAGCGGCTCCAGCGCCTCGGGCGCTTGCCCCGGGTCCAGCCACACCCGCAGCGCGTCGGGCGGCAGAATCACCGGCATGCGGTCGTGGATGTCGCGCAGGTGGCGATTTGCTGTCGTGGTGATGATGGTGCAGGTCTCGAGCGGGGTTTCGCCCTTGTCCCACCGTTCCCACAATCCCGCGAACCCGATCGGTTGCTGATCGGGCCGCGCGATGAAATAGGGCGTCTTGCCTGCCGGCTTGCTCGCGCCGGGCCGCGACTCCGAAGGCGCGGCGCCCGCCCGCCATTCGAAAAATCCGCTGGCGAGGACGACGCAGCGGCGCTTGCGCCAGGCATTGCGGAAGGCGGGCTTCGCGGACAGGGTCTCGGCCCGCGCATTGATCATGCGGTTGCCGATGGCGCTGTCCTTCGCCCAGAACGGCACCAGGCCCCAGCGCAGCGGCACGACCGCCGGGTTGCCGTCCGCATCGGCGCGGATGGCGGCAACGAGTTGCGTGGGCGCGATGTTGTAGCGCGGCTCGAGATCGAACCCGCATTCGACACCGAACACCGCCTGCACGGCCTCCCGGGGCGAGTAGAAGGCAAATCGTCCGCACATCGCCGCAATGGTACCTGCGCGCCGGACGGCCCTGGTGACCGGCCCGGCAGCGCTCTGTCCAGCCGTCAGGTCCGGATGCCAGTGCCGCGCCGGATCATGATCATGCACGCCACGAACAACACGACGGCGAAGCCGACGATGATCGCGTAGGCCAGACCGAGATCGATGTCGGAGACCCCGAGCATGCCGTAGCGGAAGGCGTTGACCATGTAGAGGATCGGGTTGAGCAGCGACAGCCGCCGCGCAAAATCCGGCAGCAGCTCGACCGAGTAGAACACCCCCCCCAGGTAGCTCAAGGGCGCCAGCACGAATGCGGGAATGATCGACACGTCGTCGAAATTCTTCGCGAGGATCGCGTTGATGAGCCCGCCGAGCGAAAAGACGAAGGCGGTCAGGATGATCACGGAGAAGGTCACCAACACGTGAACGACGTGCAGCCGGGTGAAGAACAGCGCGACCGCGGTCACCGCCGCGGCCACGGCCAGCCCCCGCACCACGCCACCGATCGTGTGGCCAAGCACGATCGCCCAGGTGGCCATGGGCGCCACCAGCATCTCCTCCAGATGCCGCTGCATTTTTGCGGCGAAGAACGAGGAGACGACATTGCCGTAGGCATTGGTGATCACCTGCATCATGATCAGCCCGGGCGCGATGAACTGCACGTAGTCGTGGCCGCCCATCTGCCCGACCCGCCGGCCGATGATGTTGCCGAAGATCAGGAAATACAGCGCCGTGGTGATGGCCGGCGGCAGAATCGTCTGCAGCCAGATGCGAAACACCCGGTGGCACTCCTTGCGCACCAGGGTGTACAAGGCGACGAGCTGCGCGCGGGCGCTCACGGCGCCGCTCCCTCACCACGCTCCCGGGCCGTGAGCCGCATGAACAGCTCTTCCAGCCGATTGGCCTTGTTGCGCATGCTGATGACCTGCAGCCCGGCGGCCGTCAGTGCGGCGAACACGCCGTTGAGGTCCTGGTCCTTCGTCACCACGACCTCGATGTCGTGATCGTTGACGAGACTCACCTCGTAACCGGGCAGCACCGGCGGCACGGACAGCGTCTCACGCAGGCTCAGGATGAACATCTCGGCCTGCAGCTTGCGCAGGACGTTGCTCATGCGGTCGCGCTCCACGATGCGGCCGTGGTCGATGATCGCCACCTGCCGGCACAGGTTCTCGGCTTCCTCGAGGTAGTGGGTGGTGAGGATGATGGTCGTGCCGCTGCGGTTGATCTCGCGCAGGAACTGCCACATGGAGCGGCGGATCTCGATGTCCACGCCCGCGGTGGGCTCGTCGAGTATCAGCAGCCGCGGCTCGTGCATCAGTGCACGCGCAATCATCAGGCGCCGCTTCATGCCGCCGGAAAGATTCCGCCCGCTGTCCTTGCGCCGGTCCCAGAGCTGCAACTGACGCAGGCACACCTCGGCCCGCGCTGCCGCCCGCCGCGGCGTCATGCCATAGAAGCCCGCCTGGATGGTCACGATGTTCTCGACCGAATCCCAGTAGTTGATGTTCAGCTCCTGCGGCACCACCCCGATGCTCGCCTTCACCGCGGCGAGTTCCGTGTCGAGGCTGTGGCCGAAGACGCGCACCTCACCCGATGTCTTGTTGACGAGCGAGGTGATGATGCCGATCAGGGTGGTCTTGCCGGCGCCGTTCGGGCCGAGCAGCGCGAAGAAATCGCCATCCGGGACGTCGAGGTCGATGCCGCGCAGCGCCTGCACGCCATTGGGATAGGTCTTGACGAGGTTGCGAACGGCGAGCGCTGACATGGCGCGCCATTGTGCCTAGCGCCCCGCATTGGCGCCAACACGGTCGGGGCGTCGCTACCGAAGCGCGCTCAGCCTGTTTTCATGGACGCCGGCGCGCGCGCCGTAGCGGTCCCGCCGGTCGAGTTCGCCGATCGCCAGCTGAATCGCCGTGAGGCGTGCCAGATCGAGCCGTCCGGCATGCCCGTCCCGTGCGGCGCTGATGAGGTCAGGCCAGAAGCGGTGGCGGCCATGGAATCGCGCTTCCAGCCTCTGCAACGCGTGCTCGGCGGTGCCGCGCATCTCGCGAAAACTCATCTTCCCGGCCAGCATCGAGGCCACCGGCCCGGCACAGAGCGCCGCCCGCAACCGGTCGCGACGCGCCATCTGCCAGGCGTACCCGAGCACACCCGCGGCAAACAGGCGCGCCGCCGTGATCCATTGCGCGTGGTGCCCCGGCAGCGGCTCGGCGACGCCGAGCGCGACAGCTCCCGCATTGCCCGCGTGAAATCCCGCCAACAGACAGGGGGTCGCCGCAATGGCCTCGCGCTGTGCGTGGCCGAGCCGGCGAATGGCGTCGAGCACCCCGCTGTCGAGCCCGAATACGGAGGCCTCTCCCCGATCCCTCGCCTGCGCCAGCAGCTCGACGAACTCCAGATTCAACTCGCGGATCTCCGCGAAGAACTGCGTATCCGGACCTTCGCATTGCATTTTGTTGTCCTCCCCGCACTGCGCCTGCAGTTTAGTATATTTGCCATATATGGGCTTTTTTTCCCATATATGGCAGGAGAACATCGAATTACTGGTCAAAAAGTCATTATTTTGGCGTTTTGGAGGGATTAATGATGCGCGTAACCGACCACCGCTATGCCGCCGAACTCGACAAGTTCAACCTCGCCGTGCGCATGATCCGCCACGAGGCGCGGACCGGGACCATCCGTGCCTGTACCGGTTTCAGTGAGGACCGGATCCGCAAGATCTACAACGCCTATTTCAGGTCCGCGCCGGGCGCGGTGATACGGCGCCACCGCGGCAAGTCACCCACGCGTATCCGGCAGTTCGTCAACTCCACCCCCCACCAGCTGGAAGCCTCACTGCTCGCCGGGTTGTTCCTGCTGTGTGACGCCGCGCAGATCGTCAGGAACGGGCGGGCCGAACGGACCGGGGGCGCCAGCCGCGTTGCGCTCGGCGAGCGCATCTGCCAGGCCTTCGAGGCCTATCGCGGCGTGCACCCCGAGCCGCGGCTGTCGTTCGAGTGGGCCTGGAATCTGTACCATTCCCTCGTGGAGAGTCGCGAACTGTATTTTGCGGAATGCGGCACCTGCGGCGGCGCCTATGTGCAGGACGCCTATGCGCTCGATTACCGGCGCTGCCCGTTCTGCGAACTCAAGGACTATCGCACCCGTGCCGAGGCGAGATCCGCCGCGAACGCACCTGCCGGGCAGCGGGGCGAAGCGCCGGTCCCGGATGCCTGAATCCGCAGTGTTCTTCTCCGGCGAATTCATCGCGCGCAATACCGCGTTGCGCCACGACGCCGCAGCGCTCGCGCAGGCCTGGGCCGACGCAACCACTCGCTTCCTGCCGGTATGGGAGGCGCAGCCCCTGATCCGCGACGGGCGCGCGGCGCGGCTCAGCCGCGCGGAGCTCGGCCAACGGCTGCCGCCGCTCACCGGCGCCATCTACCTCGGGATGGAAACCGGCGGTCACCTGTTCGCCATCGCGCTCGAGGAGCGCGAAGCGCCGCGTGGCGTCGGCGAATTCGGCGGCCTGCGCGATCTCGTCAACCGCGTGAGCGCGGCCGATGCCGGCCTGCTGGCCTACGCGCGCGCCATGGTCAACTGGCATCGGCACCACCGTCATTGCGGGGTCTGCGGCGCCGCCACGCAGGCGGCCGAAGGCGGCTTCGTGCTCGCCTGCAGCAGCGCGGGCTGCGGCCACCGGAGCTTCCCGCGGCTCGATCCGGCCATCATCGTCCTGGTGCACCGCGACCAGCATTGCCTGCTGGGCCGCCAGCCGAGCTGGCCCACGGATCGTTTCTCGACCATCGCCGGGTTCGCGGAACCGGGCGAAGCGCTGGAGGACGCGGTGCGGCGCGAGGTCATGGAGGAGACCGACGTGCGGATCACGCAGTGCTGCTATCGGGCGTCGCAGCCCTGGCCCTTTCCCGCATCGCTCATGATCGGCTTTCACGCCATGGCGACGAGCAGCGACATCCGGCTGAACGACGGTGAGCTGGCCGAGGCGCGCTGGTTCAGCCGCGAAGAACTGGCCGCCGGCGCGGTGGTGCTGCCGCCGCGCGCCTCGGTCGCCTGGCGTTTGATCGAAGACTGGTTCGATGCAGTGCCGGGCCCGGGACTCGCGCAACTGCATCGTGACGGTGAGTTTCTGCGCCGCCCGGACCAGCCGCCGGAGGCGCGCTGATGTGCCTGGTCGCCATCGCGTGGCGCGCGTCCCCGCTCTACCCGCTCGTGGTCGCCGGCAATCGCGACGAGTTCCACGATCGTCCCACCGCCGCTGCGGGCTGGTGGGAAAACGCCGGGCACGTGCTCGGCGGGCGCGACCTGGTCGCCGGCGGCAGCTGGCTCGCGGTGAGCCGGGGCGGGCGCTTCGCCGTGGTCGTCAACGACCCGCGCCGCCCGCCGGGCGCCGGGCACACCAGGAGCCGCGGTGCGCTGGTGCGCGAGTTCGTCACAGGCGAGACCCCGAGTGGGCGTTTCCTCGATGCCGTAGCGGTGACCGAGGGACACTACGCGGGGTTCAGTCTGGTCGTGGGCACCCGCGTGCAGTTGCGCGGTTTCCTGACCGCGGGCAGCGGCTCGCCGCATCGCTGGACCTTACCCGTCGGTATATCGGTACTGACCAACGCGCCGCGGGAACGACCGCCGCCGAAAGCCGGGCTCCTCGAGGCCGGCCTGCGTGCAGCGTTGGGCGCCACCGTACTCGACCGCGAAACGGTGTTCGGGCTGCTCGGCCGGCGCGAACCGGTCGGTGGCAGCCCCGGGGACGAGCACCCCGCAGCCCGCGCACCGTTCGTGCTCGGCGACCGCTACGGCACCCGCGCCAGCACGCTGCTGCTGATGGATGCCGAGGGCCGCTGCGTTTTCGAGGAACGCCGCTTCGATGCAGGCGGCGCGCCGGCCGGCAGTTCGCGCGAGGAATTTCTCCTCCGCTGATGCGCCGTTTGCCGCGCAGCGCCCTCAGTGCGGAGGCGGTGCGCTGGCGCCGGCCGGTGCCGGCTCCGCGCGCGGCGCGGCCGTGCCGGGCAGTGTCGCATGCAGCTCCGCGCGGGCCGCATGGAAGTCGTTGCGAAACGCTTCGCTGGCAAAAAGCGCCGTGGCGACGGCTACCGCAGCGATGCGCCCGGCCTCGACGTCGGACGGATAATGCACGCCGCCGACGACACGATTCATGCCGTAGCGCATGCCGCGCCGGAGCACGATGCTGCGTTGCTCGGGCAGCATTTCGCCGAGCAGGATGGCCCACAGGTAGCCGCAGGCGGAGTGCCCACTCGGGTACGACGCATTCGCGGGCCGGCGCAGGACGGGCTCGACCGCCTCGCTCGCAACGAAGGGTCGCGGGCGGTCCCAGTGGCGCTTGGCGGCCGCCGTCAGCGCGCCGGACTCGCGGCAGGCGCGTCGCGCCAGCACGGCAGTCAGCGGCAGCCGGCGGGCCGTGAACTCCGGCCCCATTACGTCGGCAAAGCGGAACACCGACACCTCCTGGTCCGCTTGCGCCTCGGCCACCTCCGACGCAGTGCGGCCGTGCTGGAGCTCGAGCACGGCCTGCAGGTCGCGCCTTGCTTCCTCCGACCCGGGGGACGGCGGCGGCGGCAGGTAGCGCTCGAGCGTGACAGCGCCCGGAGGGATGTAGGCCAGCTCCCCGGCCGCGGCCGCAGTCGCGACCGCCAGCGCCAGCATCAGCGCCGCCGCACCGCATAGCCGCCGATGCACGGACCCGGTTGTCGCCATTTCGCTGTCCTTCCGATCCTGACTGCGCCCGAACCACCGGCGGAGTTTCGGCTCCCCGACGGGCAAAGCCAAGCCCCGCCGGCAGGGTCCGGAGCATCGCCGAACGGGCGCTTGACTTCCGGCTGCTCATGAATATTATGCGCATCCTCTTGGCGTTATGTGCATGAGACAGGCATGCCGGTTGCAACCGAAGCGATGCAGAAGCGACAGCGCGCGATTCTCGCCATCGTGCGCAACCGCCGTGTTGCGCGCCAGGCGGAACTCGTCCGCCTGCTGCGTGAGCGCGGCATCCGGGCGACGCAGTCGAGCGTCAGTCGCGACCTGCAGCAACTCGGCATCACCAAGCTCGATACCGGCTACGAGCAACTCGAGCAGCCGGACCCGGAAACCGACCGCGATGCGGCGCTGCTCGCCGAGTTCGTGCGCGACGTGCGCACGGCCGGGGGCAACCTGACGGTCGTCAAGACCGCCGAGGGCGCGGCGCAGCGGGTGGCCGTGTATCTGGACCGCAGCGGCTGGTCGGAGATCGTCGGGACGGTATCCGGCGATGACACGATTTTCGTCGCGACCCGGGGGGGCGGCGATCAGCGGCGGCTGGTGGCGCGACTGCGCGCCATTTTCTCCGGCCCGGCCGACTAGCCGCGGGCAGCACGCTCCCGAGAGTGAATTTCGCCACGGGCTTCGGCCCCTTACCCAGGATTCCAGGACGATGAACGCACCGGACCGCTCTTCACCGATCATCCTCGGCTTTTCCGGAGGACTCGACACCTCCTTCTGTGTCCCGTGGATGAAGGAGCACTACGGCCGCCCGGTCGTCACGGTGACCATCAACACCGGCGGGATCGACGCCGCCGCCGCCAGGGACCTGGAGGAGCGCGCCCGCACGCTCGGCGCAATCGAGCACGTGCTGGTGGAAGCACGCGAGATCTTTTTCGACCGGGTGCTGAAGTTCCTCATCTTCGGCAACGTGCGGCGCGGGCACCTGTACCCGCTGTGCGTCGGGGCCGAGCGCGGCGTGCAGGCAACGCTGCTCGCCGAACTCGCCCGCGAGCGGGGCAGCACCACGGTGGCGCACGGCTGCACGGCGGCCGGCAACGACCAGGTACGTTTCGAGGTCGCGCTGCGCACGATCAGCCCGGGGCTCGAAGTGCTGGCGCCGGTCCGCGACCAGGCCTTCGTGCGCACCGAGCAGCAGAGTTACCTGGAGCAGCGCGGCCTGCCCGTGCCGTCGCGTGGCTCCGCCTACTCGATCAACCGGGGTCTCTGGGGCGTGACCATCGGCGGGCGCGAGACGCTCGACTCGCGCGAGTCGATTCCCGAGAGCGCATGGGTGCTCTCCGCCAATGCCTTCGAGAAGAACCTGAAGGCGGGCCGCCACACCATCGGCTTCACGGCCGGCGTGCCGACCGCGCTCGACGGCGAGGCCATGAAACCGGTGGCGCTCATCGAGGCGCTGGAACGGCTGGCCGGGCCCTACGGCATCGGCCGCGGCATCCATGTCGGCGACACGGTGCTCGGCACCAAGGGTCGGGTAGCGTTCGAGGCGCCGGCCGCCGAGATCCTGCTGGTTGCGCACCGGGAACTCGAGAAGCTCACACTCTCGGGCCCGCAGCAGCGAGTCAAGGATCAGGTCGCCACGCAGTACGGGGACTTCGTCCACGAAGGCCGCCAGCTCGACCCGGTCTGCCGCGACATCGAGGCATTGCTCACCTCCGCGCAGCAGCGGGTGACCGGCGAGGTGCGCCTGGTGCTGCGCCCGGGCAACCTGTTCGTCGAAGGCGTCATTTCGCCGCATTCACTGCTGGCCGCCACCAAGGGCGTGTATGGCGAGAAGGCGGGTGAGTGGACGCCGGCCGACGCGCTCGGCTACTCGCGCATCCTCTCGCTGCCCGGCATCCTGCAAACGCGGGCCGCCGGCGGCACCGGCGGGGTATCGCGGTGAAAACCGTCATCGCCGACAAGATCGGCTCCGTCGCGCAGCACGCGCACATCACGCGTGAGCTGCGCGTGGGCGCGGACATTCCCTGCGAGGAGGGGGTGCTGGTCGCCGCGGAGATCCTCAACAACAAGGGCACGTACAACACGCTGGAGCTGACCAGCGGACGGCAGGCCCAGCTCAAGCGCGGCGACGTCATCGTCGGCGCGCTCGGCCATCGCAAGGCGCTGTTCGGCTACTCCGGGCACCTGCCCGAGAAAGTCGCGCCGGGCGACGTGCTGCAGGTCCTCAACATGGGCGGCGTGATCGGCGTGTGCGACTCCATCAACGCGAGCTTCGGCGCGCCGTTCGAGGCACGCGTGCTCGGCGCGGTGCTCGACTTTCCCTATCTCGGCGAGCGCATCGGCGTGCCGGCGCGCGCCGGCGCCGAAAAGCTCGACCCCGGAGCGCCGCTCGACGTACGCGGCGTGCCGGTCGTGGCCCTGGCCGGCACCTGCATGAATGCCGGCAAGACGGCGGCCGCCTGCGCGATCGTCAGCCGGCTGCGCCACTTCGATTACACGGTGGACGCCTTCAAATCCACCGGCGTCGCCCTGCGCCGCGACATCCTCGCGATGGAGGATGCCGGCGCACGCCATACCATGATCTTCACCGACTTCGGCGTGGTCTGCACGACGGCGGCGACCGGCCCGTCCGTCACCCGGACCATGATGACGCGGCTGGCGGCGGGGCGTCCCGACGTCATCGTGTTCGAGCTCGGTGACGGCATCCTCGGTGCCTACGGCGTGGAGGCGATACTGCGCGCGGAGGATATCCGCGCCGCGCTCAGCTGCGTGGTGCTGTCGGCGAACGATCCGGTGGCGGCCTGGGGCGGCGTCGAACTGCTGCGCCGGGAGTTCGGCATCGAACCGGCAGTGGTGACCGGGCCGTCGACCGACAACCAGGTCGGGCGTGACATCATCCGCGAGCGCACCGGCGTGACGGCCATCAACGCCGTGACCGATGCGGCCGAGCTCGGCGATGCGGTCGTGCGCGCACTCGGGCTCATTCCGCCGGGGCAGCCGTCATGAACGGCGCCGTGCCCACCGTGATCGTCGGCGGCAGCGGCTACGTCGCGGGCGAGTTGCTGCGCCTCGTGCTCGACCATCCGCAGCTCGAGCTTGCGGGCATCCTCTCGGAAAGCCAGGCGGGCAAGCCGCTTGCCTCGGCCTTCCCGCACTTGCGCGCGAGGCTTGGCGGGCTCAGGTTCCAGTCCCGCGAATCGTTCCTGGAGCTGTTCGGGCCGGGGCGGCTCGCGCTGCTCTCCGCCGCACCGCACGGCGCAAGCGCCGCGTTGCTCGCCTCTTTTATCAGCTGGGCGCGGGAACGCGGCACGGATCTCACCGTGGTGGACTGCTCGGCGGACTTCCGGTTTGCGACCGCGGGCGCCTACGAGGCGGTCTACCGGCATGCGCACGGCGCCCCGGATCTGCTGGCATCGTTCGCCTGCGCGCTGCCGGAGCATCTGCCGGCAACGGACCGCCCGCATATCGCGCACCCGGGCTGCTTCGCGACCGCGATGCTGCTTGCCGCAGTGCCGTTGCTCGAACTCGACCTCAGCGAGCCCGAGTTCTTCGCCGCCGGCGTGACCGGCAGCACCGGGGCGGGCCGCTCGCCGATCGCCACCACGCATCACCCGGAGCGCCACGCAAACCTGTTCGCCTACCAGCCGCTCGGCCACCGGCATGCGCCCGAGGTGGCTGGCATCTGCGAGCAGCTGACCGGCACGCGCCCGCAATTACATTTCGTTCCGCAGTCGGGGCCCTTCGCACGCGGCATCCACATGACGCTCCAGGCCCGGCTGCGCCAGCCGCTCGGGGCCGATGCGCTGCGTGATGCATTGCGGACGTTCTATGCCGCCGGGGAGTTCGTCACGGTGGTAGATGGCATGCCGCGCCTGAAGGACGTCGTCGGCAGCAACTACAGTGAGATCGGCGTTGCCGTCGACGGCGGCAGCGTTGCGGTCATGGTGGTCGAGGACAACCTGGTCAAAGGTGCCGCCGGCGGCGCGCTGCAGTGGCTCAATCGCAAGCTCGGGTTCGCGGAGAACGCGGGCCTCACCGCGCCGGCCGCGGGCTGGGTGTAGCGCCATGACACCGGAAAATGCCACCACGAGCCACCTGCTCGACGTCTACCCCTACCTGCCCTTCCGGCCGGTCACCGGCGAAGGCGTGTACCTCAGCGACGGCAGCCGGCGCGTCATCGACTTCTATGGCGGGCACGCCGTGGCCGGGCTCGGCTACGGCCATCCAGACATCCTGCGCACCATCGAGAGCCAGGCGCGAGCGCTGTTTTTCCAGAGCAATGCGGTTGCCCTCGAGGTGCGCGAAGAAGCGGCACGCAGGCTGGCGGCCTTCGCGCCGCCGGGCCTCGATCGCGTCTTCTTCAGCAACAGCGGCGCCGAAGCGAACGAGAATGCCCTGCGGATCGCCTGCCGGCTCACCGGCCGGTCGAGGGTTCTCGCGGTCGAGCACGGCTTTCACGGCCGCACCGCCGCAGCCGCCGCGGTGACCTGGTCGGCCGCCGGCAAGTGGTACGGCTTCCCGCGTACGCCATTCGATGTCGGGTTCATTCCGCGCAATGACCTGGTCGGGGCCACACGCATGATCGACGACACCGTGGCCGCGGTGATCCTCGAACCCGTCCAGGGGCAGGCGGGAGCGGTAGCGCTCGACCCGCAGTTCATCCAGAGCATTTCCGCAAGCTGCCGGGCGCACGGCGCCCTGCTGATCATCGACGAGATCCAGAGCGGCATGGGACGCTGCGGGGCGCCGTTCGCCATCGAGCTTTCCGGCAGCGAGGTGGCGCCCGACATGCTCACCGTCGCGAAATCGCTGGGCGCGGGCTTTCCCTGCGGCGCGCTGCTGCTGCGCCCATCGATCGCCGGGCAGTTGAAACACGGCGACCTTGGGACGACCTTCGGCGGCGGACCGATCGCGAGCGCGCTGATCTCCACCGTGATCGAGGTGATCGAACGTGATCGCCTGATCGAGAACGTGCGCACGCTGTCGCGGGAGATTCTCGCGGCGATGCCGCTCGGGCCGGTCGAAAGCGCGCAGGGCGCGGGCTTCCTGCTCGGGCTGCGCTGCCGGCGCAGCGCGCGGGAGATGCTCGGGTTACTGCTCGACCGCGGGATCCTGGTCGGGACCAGCGCGGATCCGGCGGTCATCCGGCTGCTGCCACCGCTGATCCTCGAACGGCATCACGTGCACGAACTGCTCAACGCGCTCGCGGACATCGGCTGATGCGGGCGTCGGACCGGACCGGAATCGCATATACAAGGAACATGTCATGGCATTGAAGGAATTCAACGACCTCGCGGATTTCGATGTCGCGCAGATCAAGGCGCTGCTCGCGCTCGCGACTCGCCTGCAGAAAAAACCCGAGCCCCAGGCGCTGGCCGGAAAAGTGCTGGCGCTGCTCTTCCTGAGCCCGTCGCTGCGCACGCTGTCGTCCTTCCAGGCGGCCATGGTGCGCCTTGGCGGCGGCTCCTTCGTGATCTCGCCGGACATGTCCATCCATGGGCTGGAAACCCGCTCCGGGATCGTCATGGACGGGGTGGCCGCCGAGCACCTGCGCGAAGCGATTCCGGTGATCTCCTCCTACGGCGATGCGCTCGGCATCCGCGCCTTCGCCAACCGCGCGCGGATCGAGGACGATCTCGCCGACCGCGAGTACCACGCGATGCGCGAGCTCGTGCGGATTCCGCTCATCAACATGGAATCCGCGATCCAGCATCCCTGCCAGAGCCTGGCGGACTGGAAGACCCTCGACGAACTCGGCGTGGCCGGAAACGGCGGCAAGTTCGTGCTCTCCTGGGCCTGGCACCCGAAGGCGCTGCCGCTGGCGGTGCCCTCCGCCACGCTGCACATGGCGGCGATGCGCGGCATGGACGTCACCGTCGTGCGCCCCGAGGGCTTCGAGCTGCCGCAACTGATCATGGACAAGGCCCGCAAGGCGGCCGCCGCCTCGGGCGGATCCGTGCGCGAGACCAACGACCGGCGCGAAGCCCTTGAAGGGGCCCACGTGATCTACGCCAAGGAATGGTCCTCAACGCGACACTACGGCGATCGCGTCGCCGACGCGAAACTGCGCGAGGATCTGCAGGACTGGCGGGTGGACGATCCCTGGTTCGCCACCACACACGCGGATTGCAGGTTCATGCACTGCCTGCCCGTGCGCCGCGGCGTGGCGGTCACAGACCGGGTGCTCGACGGGCCGCGCAGCGTGGTCATCCACGAGGCGCAGAACCGGATGTGGGCCCAGATGGCAGTGCTCTTCCAGATGCTCGGACCGGGAGCCTAGAACATGCTGCAGAACCCGCAGAATCGCGACATCGTGGTGGCGGCGCTGCGCCATGCCGCGCCCTATGTGCGCCTGTACCGGCGCAAGACCTTCGTCATCAAGGCCGGCGGAGAAGTATTCGCCGACCCGGCGAGCACGCGTGCGCTGATCGAACAGCTGGCCATCCTGCACCAGGTCGGCATCCGGACCGTGCTGGTGCACGGCGGCGGCCCGCAGAGCACGCGGCTTGCCGAGGCGCTCGGCGTGGAGACCCGCATGGTCGAGGGCCGGCGGGTCACCGACGAACGCACGCTCGAGGTCGCCACCATGGTGCTCAACGGCCAGATAAACACCCAGATCGTGGCCGCCTGCCGCCAGCTCGAACTGCCGGCCATCGGAGTGAGCGGCGTGGATGTCGGGCTGATTCGCGCCCGCCGGCGCGCACCCGTCAGGGTGGCCGGGCGGGCGGAGCCAGTGGACTACGGCTACGTCGGCGACATCGAGCGGGTGGACACCGCGGTGCTCACCACCCAGCTCGAGAACGGCCTGCTGCCGGTGGTGAGCCCACTGTCGGCGGACGAAACCGGCACGCTGCTCAATATCAATGCCGACACGGTGGCCGCTGCGCTGGCCTCGGCGCTTGGCGCCGCCAAGCTGGTGCTGGCGACCGGGGCGCCGGGAATCCTCGAGAACCGCAACGACCCCGGCTCGCTGATTTCCTACGTGGACCTCGCCGGGCTGGAACGACTGGAGAAAGCCGGCGCCCTCGCCGACGGCATGCTGCCGAAGGCGCGCGCCATCGACGCCGCGATCCGGGGCGGTGTGCCGCGGGTGCATGTCATCTCGTACAAGGTGCCGGACAGCCTGCTGCTGGAGATCTTCACGAACGAGGGCACCGGCACGCTGGTCGTGGAGAACATCGCCACGCTGTCGAAGGAGGAGAAGTCCCTGCCGGTGTAGGAGCGGCGCGAGCCGCGACGCCATCGCGCACAGGAGAATTCCGATGAGCAGACTCTGGGAGAAAGGCGAGGCACTCGACGCGCGCGTCCTGCGCTACACCGCGGGCGAGGATCATCTCCTCGATGAGCGCCTGGTCCCGTACGACGTACGCGGCTCCATCGCGCACGCGACCATGCTGCACCAGCAGAAGCTGCTCGGCGCAGCGGACTTCGACGCAATCTGCGCCGGCCTCCAGGCACTCGCGGTCAGCCACACCGCCGGCGAATGGCATATCACGCTCGATGACGAGGATGTGCATACCGCGCTCGAACGCCGGCTGACCGAGGCCATCGGCGAGGCGGGGCGGCGCATCCACCTCGGCCGCTCGCGCAACGACCAGTTGCTGACGGCCCTGCGCCTGTACCTGCTCGACACCGGGCGCGATCTCGAGCGCGCGGCGCTTGCGGTCGCCGAGGCACTCACCGCGCTCGGCCAGCGCGAAGCCGACACTGCCCTGCCCGGTTACACCCACATGCAGCAGGCGATGCCGAGTTCTGTGCACCTGTGGGCCGACGGTTTCGCGGCGGAGATCCGCGACGACGCCGCGGGAATTGCCGCCGCCCGGCGCCGGGCGGCGAAGAACCCGCTCGGCAGTGCGGCCGGTTACGGCGCACCGGGTTTGCCGATAGACCGTGAATCCACGCGCAAGCAACTCGGCTTCGACGCGATCCACGAGCCTGTGACTGCCGTGCAGATCTCGCGTGGCAAGGCCGAGGCGACGCTGGTGTTCGAGCTGACGCTGCTCATGCAGGATCTCGGCCGGCTTGCCGCCGACCTGCTCCTTTTCTATTCGCAGGAGTTCGCGTTCGTGACGCTGCCGGCGAACATGACCACCGGCTCGTCCATCATGCCGCAGAAACGCAACCCCGACGTGCTGGAACTGGTGCGCGCCGCGGGTGCGACGCTGCAGGCGGCACTCACCGAGATCCTGGCGCTGCCGGCGAAACTGCCCTCGGGCTATCAGCGTGATCTGCAGCGCATGAAGGCGCCGCTGTTTCGCGCCATCGACGTCACGCGCGAGAGCTGCCTGATCATGAAGGCACTGGTCGATGGCGTCGGATTCCGCCCCGAGAACATCGAACTCGACCCCGGCATCTACGCTGCCGGGCGCGCCAACCGGCTCGTACTCGAGGAAGGCATCAGCTTCCGCGAGGCGTACCAGCGGATCGCGAAGGAACTGAAGGACGGCCGCTAGCAGGCTGAGGCATAACTGTTGGCCGTCACTCAGCCGGACTCGATCAACTCCTGCACCGCCGCGAGCAACTGCTCCGCGTCGACCGGCTTGCTCATCAGCCGCAACCGCGGGTCGCGGCCGATCTCCTGCATGGCGGTGGAGGTATCGCCCGTGATCAGGAGGGCGGCAGTCTCACGCCCGAACGAGTGGCGCAGCGCAGCGATCGCATCGGTACCGGTCACGCCTGAGCCCAGGTGGTAATCGGAGATCAGCAGCCGCGGCGCCGTGCGCGCGGTGGCAGCGAGCTGCAGCGCTTCGTCGAGGGAGCCGGCCGCCGTGACCTGGTAGCCCTCGGCCTGCAGCAGCAGGCGCGTGGCGTTGCGCACGGCCGCGTCGTCCTCGATGAGCAGCACCGTGGCATTTGCGCTAGCGGCAGGATCGCCCATCGTCTGGCCGCCGGCGCCAGCGCCCCGCGGCACCGCGCTGGCGGCAGGCAGGGACAGCGAGAAACGCGAGCCGCGGCCCGGCTTCGAATCCACTTCGAGCCGCAGGTCGAGCAACCGCACCAGGCGCTCGACGATGCTCAGGCCGAGTCCACAACCGTCGCGCACCGTGTTGGCCGGCACGTCGACCTGGTAGAACTCCTCGAAGATCTGCCCGAGCGCTTCCGGCGCGATCCCGATCCCGGTATCCAGCACCTCGATGCGGATCAACGCACGCTCGTGCAGGCAACGCAGTTGCACCCAGCCCTCCCGCGTGTACTTAATGGCGTTCGCCACCAGGTTCTGCAGGATCTGCCCCACCAGCGAACGATCGCTGTGGGCGCAATCCACGCAGGCATCGACCCGCAGTTCCAGCCCCTTGCTCGCGGCGAGCGCGGTGAACTCCGCGCGCAACTCGTCGAACAGCGTTGCGACCTCGAAGTCGGTCACCTCGGGCTTGATCGCACCGGACTCCAGCTTGCTGATGTCGAGCAGGGAATTGAGCAGCCGGGACATCGTGCCGATGGCCAGTGCCTGGTGTTCGAGTGCGTCGGCCGGGGCCGATGCCTTGACTGCCCGGCGCAGCGCGCCGTTCAGCATGGACAAGGTCTGCAGCGGCTGGCGCAGATCGTGGCTCGCAGCCGCGAGAAAGCGGCTCTTCGCACGGTTGGCGGCATCGGCAGCCTCCCGCGCCGCCACCAGTTCCGCCTCGATGCGTTTGCGCGCGGTCACGTCGCGGATCGCCGCCGCGATCAACGGTTCGCCGATGCCCTCGATCGGCGCGAGGCTGATCTCCGCGGGAAACTCGCTGCCATCGCGCCGCACCGCATACAGGTCGAGGCCGCTGCCCATCGGGCGAACGCGCATCTCGCCGGCGAAACGCCCGCGATGGGCGGCATGGCTGCCGCGAAAACGCGCCGGCAGCAGGGCTTCGACCGACTGGCCGAGCAGCTCTCCTGCACCGTAGCCGAACAACGCGCCTGCCTGGCGATTGGCGAAGCAGATCGTGCCGGCCGCATCCACGATCACCATGGCGTCGGGCGTGGACTCGAGCATGCTCTGACTGAGTTTGTCGGGCAACATCCGCTCAACCCGGCCGGCACGGGCAGCGACAGGACAAATCCGGTGCTACGCGTGGCCGTCGCGGCACTCGCGCCGACCATGCACCGCTTGTCGCCAGATTCCGTGAGAAATCGGCGCTACGCCTGCCTCTGCCAGCTGGCCTCAACGCTCCCCCATCCTGTCAGCGTGATAGTCCTGCGCCTGCCGCGGCCGTCCACCGGGCAAGCGAGCCTACTATAAGCCCGCCGGCGGCCAGTCGCACACCCGGCCGGCCCGGATCACCGGCGAACGCGTGGCCACCAGCGCTGCAGCCGCGGCCATGCCTATAATCAACCCATGCGCGTTGCGACCTGGATGTTGATGACCATCGTCCTGGGGGCCTGCGGCCTGAAGGGTGATCTGTACCTGCCCGAACCGCCCGCCGCCAAGCCGCAACCCACGAGCGTAACGCCGCCTGCCGGCGACCCCAAGCGGGACCAGGACGAGCAGGCCAGGCCGACGCAGGGCCCGGCCGAAGCGCCCTGACGGTTTCCGCCGAATGGAGCACCGCATGAGATCTCCCCGTCGCATCATCGCCGGCACCGCACTGCTGGCACTGGCAATTTCCGCCCATGCCGACCAGGCCGGCGATCATTCCGGCCACGCGGGTCACGCGGGGCACCAGATGAGCGCCGGACAGCTCGCCGTGCTGCGTCAGAAGGTGCCGCTGTACGCGCACCTCACCGACGAGCAGATCAACCAGAACATGAGCCGGATGACGCCAGACAGCAGCGAGTATCTCAGCGCCGCAGCCGTGCGCGGCGAAGTCGGCGTGCTCGGACTCGGCCACGGCTATGCGGGCGACGGCAATGCGCAATTCATGGCGGGCTATGCAAGGGTTGCGCAGACGAAGCCGACGGCCGTCGGCCTCGGCATGTCCATGATGGACTCCGCGCACGTGCAGTCAGCCGTGGACCAGCTCGTGGCAGCCGGCGCCCGGACGATCGTGGTCCTGCCAAGCGAAACCAGCGAGACGAGCTCGCTGGTGCGACAGTGGCAGTACATGTTCGGCCTGCGCGACGCCTCCGCCTACCTCGACGTACCGCGCATCCACACCGATGCGCGCATCGTCATGATGTCCTCCCCGACCCGCAGCCCGATCATCGGGCGGATCCTCGGCGAGAACCTGCGCTCCGCGAGTGTCGAGCCCGGCCGCGAAGCCGGCCTGCTGATCATGCACGGGCCTGAAAACAAGGAAGAGAACGAGGCAGAGCTGCGCAATCTCGCCCGTCTTGCGGAAATCGCCCGGGATGCGTCCGGCCTGTCGGAGGTCTTCTTCGGTTCACTGCAGGACGACGCGCCGCCGGCGGTCAGAGCCGCCAACGTGCAGGCCCTGCGCGACTGGATCACCCGCACCACGGCGTCCGGCAAAACCGTGATCGTGGCGCCGGTGCTGCTGACGGCCAGCGGCCGCGTGTCACAGAAGATCGCCCGGGATCTTCAGGGCCTGGACTACAAGTTCGTGGACAAAGGCATGATCGGCAATCCGCTGTTCGCCGAGTGGGTCGAGCAGACCGTGGCAGCGGGAGTCGTCAGGGCGGGCGGCTGACGACCGGGCCGCCCGTCAGCAGCAGCGCGGGCTCAGCGGTCGGCCGGCAGTGAGAAAGAGGTGGGCGGCTGCCCGCTGCGGTGGCGTTCCCACATCGTGCGGTAGGCGTTCTCGAGTTGCCGCGTGAAGCCCTCGGTATCGAACAGCGGATAACGCTCACGGTTCGCCCACAACCGCCGCCGGATCTCCCCGGCAGCCTCCCGGTGCGTGCCGAAATGTACCGCCCGCTCGATGTACTGCGCCGTCGTGACGCAGGCCAGCTCCCCGAGGCCGACCGCACGCAGGAAGCTGGTGCAGTTGCGGGCGCAGAAATGCCGGCCGGTGCGGGTGAGAATTGGCAGCCCCGCCCACAGCGCATCGAGCGCCACGGTCGAGGCATTAACCGTGAAGGTGTCGAGCGCGAGGTCGGCGAGGCGATGTCGGCCGAGGTGCGCCCGCTTGTCCGGGAGGCGAGCCGCAAACACCAGCCGCTCGTCGCCGATCCCCCGCTCTGCAGCCGCGCGGCGCAGGTTGCGCTCGACTTCGGGATTGCGCCCCTGCGCCAGCCACAGCTGACTGCCCGGCACGCCGTGAAGAATCTGCATCCAGGCGTCGAAGACCTCGGGATCGATCTTGGTCGGCACGCCGAATGACGCGAACACGAATGCATCGTCACGCAGGCCGCAATCCCGACGGCTCAACGCATCGAAGTCGATCTCGTGCCGGTCGACGGAGTGGAACGTGTGGGGCAGGCGCGCGATCTTCTCCACATAGAGCCGGTCTTCCTCCGGCGGCGTCACGGTGGCATCGCCGATGACATAGTCGTACCAGGACAACCCCAGCGCGCCGGCGTGGCCCAGCCAGTACACCTGCACGGGCGCCGGCCGGCGGGCGAAAATCTCGATGATCTTGCTGATCACCATGTAGCCGTTCAGATCCACCAGGATGTCGATCTGGTCTTCCACGATCCGCGCATGGGCGGTGCGCACGTCCATGCTGCTGATATCGATGAACCTGTCGCAGGACTCGCGTATGACCGTCTTGTACTCCGAAGTCTCGAACGGCCGCGAATAGACCGAGTAGAGATACACCTCGAAGCGCCGGCGATCATGGCTCCGGTACAGTGATTTCGTGACGTGCCCGATCGGATGATCCCCAAAATTCGGCGACACGTACCCGATGCGAAGCTTGGCCCTGCCGGACCCGACTGCCGGAGCGCTCCAGGTCGTGCGACCGGCTGGCTGACCAATGGCGGTCTCTATGGCAGCCCAGATTTCGCGCTCCAGCTCGTAGTCGATGTCCAGGAACGGCACGAAGTAGGCAGCCCTGATCAGGTTCACCAGCTTCGGCTTCAAGCCGACGAGATGGCGGATCCGGCTCGCGAGCAGGCGTCGGTCGCCCATCTGTGCCGTGGCCAGGTCGCCGGACACCGACAGGACCAGTGCCTCCTCGCAGTTCGGGTCGAGCGCCAAGGCCCTGGCGACCGCAGCACGGCTTTCGGCCTCATGCGAGGTGGTGTGCAGACACAAGCCGAGCGCGACCAGGGCCTGGAGATGCTGCGGGTCACGCTGCAGAGCGAAGCGATAGCTCTCGGCTGCCTGTTCGGGCTGACCGAGGTATTCGAGCGCGGTCCCGACCAGAATCCAGAACTCGGGGCGCTTCGCGAACCTGGGAAACGTCCGCTTCAGATCCTCCAGCGCAAGCTGGGGCGATCCGGACGCCAGCAGCTCGTGCGTCTTGTGGGAGAGATTGTCGAACGCGATGTCCTCGCTCATGACACCAGCCGGATTGTGCCGGCCCTGATTGAAACGATGTTGCGCATGATGGCCTCACGGCCCCGGCACCAGGATTCCGCCCGACAGTATGCCGGCGGGCGCATGGTTTGCCATCCGTCCCTGCCATGCGGGTCCATGCGGCCCGTGGCAACGGGACCGAAGCACGCCGGGTTGCTCGCAAGCCCCGGTGTCACCGTTCAAGCCCCGGCGGCACCCGGAATATCATGGACAGGTGGCATCAGGGTCGTGCCGTGACGGTCGGTACCGCGTGCCGGCCGCGCACTGGCCGGCTGCGGAGTCGATGCGCCGGACTGGAGTTGAAGCATGCTGATCTACGATGCGATAAGCCCCGCACCGCGCTGCCTGCGCATGTTCGTGCTGGAAAAACAGCTGCAGTTACCGGCCGTCACGGTCGATGTCTTCGCCGGCGAGAATCGCGAGCCGGCGTTTCTCGCCGTCAATCCGGCCGGACAGACACCGGCCCTGCGCTTCGACGACGGCAGCACCCTCGCCGAAGCGGCGGCCATCATGGAGTACCTGGAGGAGCTGCATCCGGCGCCGTCCCTGATCGGCGATACGCCGGAGCGGAGGGCGCAGACCCGGCAGTGGTGGCGCCGGGCGGAACTCAATATCACCGAGTTCATCCACAATGCCTATCACTATGCCGAGGGCCGGTCGCGGTTCGAGTCACGCATCCCGGTGCTGCCGGAGGCAGCCGCCGGGTTGAAATCGGTGGCCCAGGATCGCCTGCGCTGGCTGGACGGCATGTTCGGCAGCGGGCCATTTCTCTGCGGCGAGCGCTTCAGCGCCGCCGACATCTGGCTTTACGTCTGGCTGGATTTCGCCCTGACGGTCAATCAGCCCTTCGATCGCGGTCTGCCGCAGATCGGGCCCTGGTTCGAGCGGGTGGCGGCGCGGCCGAGTGCGGCGCGTAGTCGGGCCCTGCTGCAGACCGATACAGGTGACGCAGCGCCCGCCGATCGCGGCTAACAGGTTGAGGCAAAACTGCTAACTTCGCTTACCGCGGCGCGCGAGTGATCGCAACGCCAGGAACAGCAGGAGCCAGGCGCCCGTGCGAAACGTCATCGCTCCCAGGCTTTGCAACGCCACCGCGCCGCCGGACAGGTAGAGAATGCCGATGGCGACCAGCACGAGCAGATTGAGCAGGAAGATCACGACCGCGCCGGCTCTGCCGTGCTCGAGATGGCGCCAGATCGTGACACCGACGCCGATGTACGCAAACCCCATGACGGTGTTGTAGACGAGCAGCGGCCGAAAGACGATGTATCCGGGATCGGCGCCACGGAGCACCCGCGTGCCGGCAAAAATCGTCAACAGCCCGAACAGGATTGCGATAGCGGCCAAGACCTTTCGGCCGGCGCCAGCAGGGACTGCTCGGAGCGATTCAGCCATGTCGTACGGGTGATGCCCGATCGCCCGCCGGGATCAGCGCGCCCCGGGCATCAGAGGTCGAGTTCCTTCTCGAGGTCGTCCTGTTCCTTCTTGAACTGCTCCTGCCGTTTCTGCTCGACAGCCTCTGCTCCCGCTTCGCGCTGCGCGCGCAGCTCCGCGGCGCGTTTGTGGTCGCCGGCGATCTCGTAGAGGTCTGCCGCCGCCGCCCAGTCGTTGCCGCCGGCGAGCTTGTCCGCAAGCGTGCGGGCCCTGGCCTGCACCGCGGATTGGCGGTCCTTGCGGCCGGCGAACTCGAAATAGGCGAGCGACTGCTGCAGGGCGAACGCGTAGTCGAGCTTCGCGTACTGTTCACCACGCTCCAGCGCCCGGGCCGTGACCGGCGCCGCCGTGTCGTCGCCGGCCAGCCGCAGCCAGTCACGCGCCTCATCCAGCAGTTCGCGCCGCGGTGTGCGCACGGCATGGGTCTTCGCCTCCTCGGCCAGCAGCCGCTCTGCCTGGCCTCGCGCATGATCCTGCACCGCCCGCACTCCATCCGCGAATTCATGGTTCCGCATGAATCCGAGCAGATTGTCGGCGAGATCCCGGTCGGCGGGCTGCGCCGCAAGCTGCTTCAGGCCGACTCGCTTCGCATCGTCGTACAGGCCGGCGTTACTGAAGTAGTCGAAGGCGGCGGCGAGCTTGCCGTCCGCCTCAGCGGCGGAACCGAGTTGCCGCGATACGCGCGTCACGACGGTCTTGCCCAGTTCCCGATCGCCACAGCCTTGCAACCCGTAGGTCGTCGCCAGGCGCAGGGCACCGGCAAGGTTTCCCGCTTTCTCGGCGACTTGCGCCTGCGCCAGTCCGTCATCCCCCATGCGGCGCTCCTGCGGCGAACATCCGCCGTCCGCCCGCGCGAGGCCCGTGACGAGGATGCCGGTGAAGCACAGTAATGCGATGGCCGTAAGGCGCATGGACGTGTCTCCTGAGATATCAGCGGACCTTGTCGAGGGCGTCCTTCAGGGTGCCGAGGCCGAATCCCTTCTTCCTGGGCGGCGGTTCGGCCTGTTCGGTTGCAGCCGGCTCCTGCTCCGCGGATTCCCCGGAAGGCAGGCCGAGCAGCCCCTTGCCGACGCCCACGCCCAACCCGGCCGCCATGCCGTTGTAGCCGGGTGGAATCTCGAAGAGCTCCGGTGCCTGCGGCCCGATCTCTAGATTGCTCAGCTCGCGCTTCAGGCGCAGCTTGCTGCCACCGTCCTTGGCGATCATGTCCATCTTGACCGGGATGCCGTCGGCCGTCGTCCACCAGAACCCACCCATCTTGCTGCCGTCAGCGCCCGTCATGACGACCTTGTGCTTGATCGTATCGACACCCGCGAGGTTCTCGGGACCAACAACGGTCATCTCGGACTGGAAGTCGTCCGGGTCCACGGGCCTCGGGCCCGACGGGCTGGCATCGCCGGTGTTCATTTCCATGTACATGCGCTCGGCCGGCATCAGCATCCAGATCTTCCGCAGATCATCCCGACGGATCGTGATCATGGTCGAGCCGTCTGGCGTCACGCTCTCGCGCCGCTCCTTGCCCGGAGTCGAGAAGATCTTGCCGCGATCGGCGCCGTCGGCCGTCTCCATGATGTAATCGGCCGAATACGCCACGCTCGCGTCCTCGGCACAGGCGACGTCGTTTGCGGCCATCGCAACCACCAACACGACCACCGTATGAACCAGTGCACGCATGGCCTCACTCCCCGCAGGTCAGGAAATTCCGGCTGGCAGTCACCGGCCGGGACCGCAGCCAGTATAAGGCGTCAGGCCCCCGCTCGCGCCCGGGGAGCGCGATGACTCGCGGACTGCACATGACCAAGGGCGGTTTTTCTGGTTCGGCGCTGACCTGAGAAAAGAAAAGGTTCTTCGCCGATCTGCGGGAATGCAGCGGCTCGCTGGTGGACGATGCGGTGGTCGTGCCCCCGGCGCGTGCCGCTCCTCGCACGTCCCTGTGCTCGTCGCTATGGGTTCCGCCGGCTGCTGCCGTCCTGGCAGCCGGCTCCACACATGCCCGCGCCGGGGCCGCGCCCACCGCCGCTTCGGCGTAACGACGCGCAACGTGTCGCACGACGACCGGGGCGTGGATCCGGATGCCAGGCTGCTGCGACTCCGCCCGTCTCCGGGCCGAGCCCATCAGCCGGCTGGCCGAGCAGGCGTAGCGAGCAAGGCTAAGCTCGCAGAGGCAGC
The DNA here is from genome assembly GCA_011526045.1 of Nevskiales bacterium. Taxonomy (GTDB): domain Bacteria; phylum Pseudomonadota; class Gammaproteobacteria; order Steroidobacterales; genus QUBU01. Next base: position 35,624 of record WYBE01000039.1, read on the forward strand.
GGCAGGGATGCCGCTGCTGCGCGCCCACGAGACC